>CAWFMB010000029.1:0-139250 GCA_963816685.1 uncultured Prolixibacteraceae bacterium
GTACCTTTATGATAGATCATCTTCAAACAACGCATGCTATGGGGTTTATCAAAACCAGCAACCGGCAAATGAAGAATGCTGGTGGCCCGAATGCTGTCCCTGGTATTATACAGGAAACACTTAAAAATTTAGGTTTAAAATCAAATTTAAAACAATGAATGAAGTAATCAATTTTAACTACGAAAAAAAGATTCCTTTTCGTATCGATGAGAACGGAGAAGTTTTTATGAATGCAACTAAAATGATGGAACCTTTTCCAGAAAAAAGGATGCATAATTTTACTAGAAACAAGACAACTATAGAGTTCGTCAATGCTTTACATGAGGCAAATTCCAAAACGCCTATAAGCGCTTTGGTTGATTCTGAATTAGTTAGTATCAAAAAAGGAGGGAATGATTCTGGCACATGGTTCCAAAGAAACCTCGCACTTGAATTCGCCCGGTGGTTAAATCCGAAATTCAATGTTTGGTGTAACCAACGAATCGATGAAATCATCACCAAAATAACTACGAAGGGAATGAGATTCCTTTTCGTATCGATGAGAACGGAGAAGTTTTCATGAATGCCACCAATAATGATGGAACCTTTCACCTGGAAAAAGGATGCAGCAACTTTTTACAAGGAATAAAGCTACACTTAGAATTTATACAACGCATTACACGATTCTAGAATTAGGCGTTACGCCAATAAGCGTCAACGGCTGACTCTTCAGCTTGATTGTAGACCATTAAACAAGGAGGATGTAGATACAAGGGACTTGGTTCCAGAGAAACCTCGCACTTGACATTTTGCACAGTTGGTTAAATCCGAAATTCAGTGTATGGTGTAACCAACGTATCGATGAAATCATCACCAAAATAACTACGAAGGGAATGAGATTCCTTTTCGTATCGATGAGAACGGAGAAGTTTTCATGAATGCCACCAACAATGATGGAACCTTTCCCTGGAAAAAGGATGCACAATTTTACACGGAATAAAGCTACTCTTGAATTTATCAACGCTTTGCACGAAGAATTAGGCGTGACGCCGATAAGCGTCTCGGCTGACTCTCAGCTTGTTGTAACGTAAAACGAGGAGGATTAGAGCGAAGGGATCTTGGTTCCAGAGAAACCTCGCACTTGAATTTGCACGTTGGTTAAATCCGAAATTCAGTGTATGGTGTAACCAACGTATCGATGAAATCATCACCAAAATAACTACGAAGGGAATGAGATTCCTTTTCGTATCGATGAGAACGGTGAGGTTTTTATGAATGCTACTAAAATGATGGAACCTTTTCCTGGTAAACGAATGCATAATTTTACCAGGAATACGTTTACTTGGAGTTTTACCGTTAAAACGCGTTACATGAAGAGAAGGGCATTACGCCGATAAGCGTAATGGAAGATTCTCAGTTAGTTATAAAACCTAAAAACCAAAGGTATGAACTTGGAACTTGGTTCCAGAGAAGCCTTGCACTTGAATTTGCACTTGTGGGCTATCGGACGAAGAAAAAAGTATCCCGCTGAACTGCGCAGAATAGTGTACTATGCTCCCGATCTTAAAAGAACCTTCATATTCCTTACAAACAACATCAACATTAAGGCGAAAGACATCGCTATGCTGTACAAACAGCGATGGCAGGTGGAACTCTTTTTCAGGTGGATAAAGCAGCATCTTCGGATCGACTTTTTGGGGTAATACTGAGAATGCTGTGAAAATACAAATTTATGTTGCGGTTATTACCTACTGCCTGGTGGCTATTGTTGAACATGATTGCCAGTTGAGCGATCGACTTTCAACGTGCTTCGTGTTGTAAGTAGAGTGCTGACAGACAAAACAAACATTAAAGATCTTTTTTTGTCCTCCGAAACTATTGAAGATGTATATGATGATGTCGTTCAACTTGAATTTGCTTTTAAGTATTAATTGTTTAAAAAATTAATTGAACACTAGTGACTTGATATAACAAAACTCATTATATTCTATTGTCCAAATATCTTCATTTTAAGGGCCTCAATTACAGAACAAGGTCTTTCTTCGTCCAGGTAATAAAAGTAGCTGAAACAATTAAATTTGGCACTTGGCGAATGAATGAATCAGTTTGTACAAGGTTAAAATGTATCTCCCTGATTCTATCTACGCAATACTTCATTCATATCATCATCGGCAGGTTCGGTAAAACTTCTTCTTGAAAGAATTTGATGTAAGGTTAACTCTTGCCATTTTTTATATCGTGAAAAAGTATCTAACTTTTTTTGAAGTGACCATTAAAAACTTTTTCGGTACCAGTTTTGTGAATAATTGAAAAAACACATTTGCAATGAAATCACTACTTTGAAGAAAAAGATGTTTCGGGAATTCCCGATGCTTACGAATCATCTTTAGTAAGGTAATTAAGGGTAAAGGTAAACCTCAAGGAACATGGTTCCAAAGAAACCTCGCACTTGAATTTGCCGGTGGTTAAATCCAAAATTCAATGTATGGTGTAATCAACGTATCGATGAAATCAGCATCAAAGGTTTCTCCGCTTTAACTCCGGAAGCAACGATTGTATCGAAAATCAGATATACAAGAGATTCAATTGTTCAAATCATCAATTATCTTTCACTACTGGCAAACATTTCAATCCTCAATTAACATGAACAAGTAACTAAAAGCAGATGAAAAAAATGTTAAAAAACTTGATTTCGTTTTATACTATATATTTCTTACTTATAATCTACAATTTGAATTCATATTTTTTTATAATCGATTGCGTTATAAATTTTCACTGTTTTCCATATTTTGTCTTTTTAACCTTTGGAATAGTATTGCATTTTTTGTTGTTTCGCGACAATATTTTGCATGTTAAGGAGAACTACATGAAGTCACACAGAGAACAAGTTAAACAATATAACAAAAAGTTGAAGGAATGGAAACAACAACGATCGAATATTATAAAGAAGAGTGACGACTATCTTCAACAGAGATTGGGAGTTGAATTTGACATCCGATTAACTAAAGGAACCATGTATAAAAGTTTATATTCGGATTATACACATGGTTCAGTGCGGGGATTTTACTTGGCATTGGATGATCCCGAAAAATATAGAGAATTTTTCACCCCTCCTTCTGAGATAGTTGAAGTCCAAATAATTCAGAAACTCAAACAACGACGAGAGCAAGCACAAAAATCAGGGGAGTTAGAGAAAGTTAAAAAATATGACCATGTAATATCCATCGAAATTGGCAAGTTTAAACATTCAGCTCCCGAGGCAAATATTTCACGAGAAAGTTTAGAAATTTTGGGTATAAACCTAAGAACGATAAACGAAATTAGAATAAAGAATTTACAGTGTAATCACACTTTACATTACATAATCACCTGCCATCCCTGGTTTAAACAAATTCTTGAGGAACTTGCAGAAGTAGGAAACCGGTGCCCTGAAGCACCGGAAGAAGTTAAAAAACTTAGAACGGAATATGATGATTTATTGTTCCAGCGAGATTATATAAAGAACCATAATAAAGACGAGGGTATAAAGGAAATTAAATATACTGATCTTAACCCAACTTGCAGCCAATTCAATAAAATTAGGGTAAAAACAGCCTAAAATGAAGTTTTTTTAGGCAAAATGCGGCCTTTTTTTGGTCAATCATTTTATAACTATCTGATATTCATTTCCTGTGGTTTTTTAATTTCATTTGTAGTCCACAAGGGGGTGTTGGTTTTCAGCATATTGCGTATTAAATTGCGGCCATGTATTTCAAGGTATCAATGCGCACCAATCCTGCCACAGGGGTTTATTCGGGTTACTACCGTTTAGTGGAGAGTTACCGCAATTCCGATAACAGGGTTTGCCACCGCACTATTTTGAATGCAGGCTATCTGGACGAATTGACTACCGACCAACTCAATCTTATCCAGAAAATACTTACCTCAAAAGTTAAAAATTACGACAACCCATTATTCGAGTTGCCATTCACTGATGATAGAACGGTAATCCATTATGTTGATAAGCTTTATAACCTGATGATTGCCGAAAAACGTATTGATGTACCGGTTGAAAAAAATGATAGAAAGGCAATCAGGAACGGCAAAGACATACAGGCCATTGACATCAACAGTATCCGCAACAAGGATGTTCGGGAGATTGGTGCTGAATGGATGTCGTACCAGGCAACCGGACAGTTGCAGATTGCCGTTTTTTTAGAACGCCGGGGCTGGGGCCGCGATGATATAAAACTGGCCTTGACCCATATTATCAGCCGGGCAGTTTATCCGGCATCGGAACTCGAAACTACACGCTGGATAAAAGGAAACTCATCGGTGTGCGAGGTTACCGGTTATGACATCGAACGGGTGACCAAAGATCGGCTGTATGCCATCTCAAAAAAACTTTATGCCGAAAAAGAAGCACTGGAACAGCACCTGTCGGTGCGAACCAACGAGCTGTTTGACATAGAGGATAAAATAATGCTTTACGACCTCACCAACACCTACTTCGAAGGCCGCAAACAGGGTAGTAACCTGGCCAAATACGGGCGTAGCAAAGAAAAACGCAACGATGCAAAACTGGTTGTTCTTGCCCTGGTAGTCAATCCCGAAGGGTTTATCAAATACTCGTCAATTCTGGAAGGGAATATGTCCGATTCAAAGACTTTGGAGGAAATGATTGACAAACTGCGAATCAAAACCTCCGTGTCAGCCCGCAAAGCGCTTGTAGTCATTGATGCCGGGATTGCTACAGATGACAATTTGAAGATGATAAAGGAAAAGGGCTATAATTATATGTGTGTGAGCCGTTCGAGTCTGAAGGATTATCATATTAAGGCAGGCACAACAACGGTTACGGTTACCGACAATAAGAAACAGAGAATAGACCTTTGCCATGTAACATCGGGCCGTAATACAGACTATTACCTCAAAGTAGAAAGCCACGCTAAAGAGTTGAAAGAACGTTCGATGAACGAGCAGTTCCGCTCACGTTTTGAAGCCGAACTACAGAAAATAGCCGACAGCCTGACAAAGAAAGGTGGCGTAAAACAGGAAGATAAAGTGCACCAGCGTATCGGTCGGCTAAAGCAAAAATATCCCTCCATTGGGCGATATTTTGATATTGAAACGGAGATAAAAGAAGATGTCCGCACCAAAAGAAAACGAAAAGGGACAGAACCGGTACAGGAAATAAAGAGAACCGTAACGGCTATAAAATGGGCAGTAAAAGAGGGTGTTGACATTAATGCCCGAAGTGGTGTTTACTTTCTCCGCACTTGTATCGATGCCATTTCAGAGCAAACCGTATGGCAATTTTACAATACCATCCGGGAGATTGAAGCCACTTTCAGGGTGCTGAAAACCGACCTTGACCTGCGTCCCATCTACCATCAAAACGACCAAAGTACGATGGCCCACCTACACCTGGGGTTGCTGGCATACTGGCTGGTAAATACTGTGAGGCACCAATTAAAGAAAAAAGGTATTCACAGTGGTTGGCGCGAGATTGTCCGCACAATGAACACCCAAAAAGCAGTTACAACTTTGGCACAAAACGTACACGACCAAGTCATTATGATACGCCGCTGCTCAGAGCCAAACCAACATGTGCGACAATTTTATGATGCCCTAAGATATAAATATGCCCCATTTGTAAAACGAAAATCCGTAGTACACAAATCTGAACTCGACGACTGCCAATTTATTGAGCAGCAACATATACGTTCGGATTAGCTGCAAAATGGGTTAAGATTGATCGGGAAATACGAAATAAATATTTAGAAATGAAAGTTGCCCAAAAGGAATATACAAAAGTTGTAAGTGAACATTTCGATTATCTGAGCAATGTTGTTTACGATCTGAAAAAAAAGGACTTCAGGGGGCAATATATGTCAACAAAACATATTGAAAAGATTATTAGTCTTTTCGCATGGTTTTATAAAAGACTATTTAATGATGAATTGGAGGAATATCGAAAAGAGCAACGGGATAAAAGGAATGCCAGGAGAAAAAAATCTACGGCTTTTGAAAAACGCAAAGCCGTAATTAAGGAATGCAAAAAAAATGGTTTAAATAAAACGGAGACAGCAGATCAAACCCGATATAGTTATCCAACCGTTCTAAAATACTGGGACTTGTCTTAATGCACAAGTCGCAACCTTGGCAAACTAAATTCAAAGAAATGAGGGGCGATGCTCAGATTCGAGCATCGACTGATTTTCAAATAATGAAATCGGCTCATCAAAAAGCGAATTTACATTATAAGTTCCGGCTCGACATGTAATGAATATTTCAATTGGAGGAAGATCGACGGAGCAATGTCAATTAATAGAATGCCAGAAATTCTAACATATTTTGTGTTAAAAATTGACTTTTTTACTCATTTTTCGAAGCCGGGAATATGGCGAAAAGCGAAGTTGCATTATAAAGGGAAGAAGGCAAATTTAAATCGTTGATTTTGGATACAAAATAGGCCTCTCGCTGGTACCAGTTTGTTCGATTCTATCAAGTGCAATTCCGCTGGATAAACATACTAATTATCCATGATGACTAAATATGTTAGTAAAGAAAAAAGAGTAAATGGTGTAACTGGCAATAATATTATTATCAGGAGTTCATCTGGAAAAGTAACTACTTATGATAAAAATTTTAAGTATGTTTCTTCCAGTATGAATTTACATCAACGGAACTTTCCATTCCTTTTTAAAGATTAAAAATTAAAGTAATACAACTAGTCTACTTACTATAACCTCTTTACAAATTTATATACAGCAACAACTAAAAAGACGCTGGATGCAAAAATGATGATAAACAAACTTGATTGATTTCTTTTCAATTGAAACTCATTGTGTGCTATTGAGCTTTCAAACCAACCGTCCAATTTTACTTTACTTTCAAGTTCATTTTCAATACTATCAGGTAGTTGACTAAAAAAATCGAAACCAGTAATTTGCTCTAATGAATCAACTGTTATGGCAAAATCAACTAAAGATAAATTTGATGGAGAATTAAGTAAATCAAACGCAATTATTTGATTTAAATCTTCAGAATAGAGGACTTTAAAGAACTGATTTGGAACCACGACCTCATTTTTACCAATTTTATGATTGAAATTCTTTATAATTGGGCCAGTAACAACAATTATTTTTCCTTTTTTTAATACCCAATTTCTCACTTGTTCTTCCAATGATTTCCAGATTCCTCTATTAAATTCAGGGACTTGAGGTGAAACATTGGACATGTAAAAACTTTCATACATCGCAATTGAATCAAAATTCATATCTGCAGCAGGACACAAATGACCTCTGTCAAATCCTGTATTAGTATAATCATTTGTGTTTGCTGATTTTGATGAAATCATTTGATCTAGCCTGAAGCTGTTGGTTCGTTTAAATTTTCCATCTAACATTTCTGGTTTCAGTTCATAATAAACCCAATTAGCTTGTTCTATATTCTCATTATACGATAAGATATAATAGTGATGAAAAATTTGTTCGCCGGATGAAATAGGTAAGAATTGAGGATTATTTATAATGTTGTTGTTGAACATCAAAATAAACGCTGAAACTATATAAAACATGAATTTAAGTTTTTAGGAAGAAGTAAGTTATCTGTTTAAAATTCACAATTTTCTAAAAAAATAAGTTAATCAAAAGTTAAGAACTTAAAAAATTAATATATTTATCCGTTGTTTTAAAAGCCAAACTTAATTTAAAAAACCAAATTGTATAATCTTGAAATCTTATTTTTTTTCGGTACAAGCAAAATCAAATCTCTTGCGATGTAATTATGTAAGATGGCTAAATTTATAATTCACTGAAAAATTTCAAAATTGTGAGTTTTGTTTATTAAGGCCAAAGGATTAAATAAAAATCAGTTTAGAAAGTTAATGTAATATAAACTGTTAGTATCAATTTATTACTGAAATTAAAAATCTTAAAACATGAACCTAATATCCAACACCGGCATTCAATATTTAAATGTTGATTTTCAGGCAAATATGAACGACAATTTCAAAATGTACTTTCATGAGTGGTTCGATTTGGATGAAGTACAATTGAAATTGGAGATTGCCCATAATTTTAGTACTGAAGACATTTGGGTAAGGAAAAGAGAATTATCTGATTTGGGATATCTCAATAAAGGTAATGTAACTGATGAATGGGAAAATATTCGGGAAGATTATCATGAGGAAGGTTATAGCGAAATACCCATAGAAACGGAAACACTTGAAGAATCTGGCTGCTTTCAGGAATCAGTCACCAAAATTAAATGGGATAAATTTGAAAATATATGGTTGCCAATGCCTTTTTTTAAAACAAGTGACAACAATAAATCAGATTTTGGCCCTATAAATTGGTGTCGTTTCAAATTAATACCTGTCGAAAAGACTGGAAGACAACGATCATATAATCTTTTATTGGCATTTGACACACGCACAACTTTTGAGAATGAAGATTTTGAAAACGAAGATTTAAATGAAACTCCCGTTTTTTCAAGCACATTTGAGAAATCAATTAATTATTCAATTTGCAATGATGAGTTCAAATTGGTTGATTATTGCTCAAAATCATTTAATTGTGAATGGGTAGATGAATATATACTAAAACTCTTCCACAATGTTAATAATATAAACGACCTGAAGGTAAATAAGCCAAAACTTAATTACTTGGCACAATATATTTTTATTCTTAAGTATATACAACAACTTGAGGTACTCCCGAAGGTAACTCTTTACAGCAATAAGAATACAGTTTATGGTAATGTTGATCTTGTTGTGGATATAGGTAATTCAAGGACATGTGCAGTGCTCTTTGATGATGGTGATTTTACAAAAACAAGTCCTTTAGAGCTACAGGACTTCACACTTCCTGTGTCAAATGGCAAATTAAATAAGTATACCGATTCTTTTGATATGCGCTTGGCATTTAGGGAAGCTGATTTTGGAGGAAAATTTGGAATTGAAAACAGTAGGCAGTTTGTGTATCCAAGTATGGTACGAATCGGCAAAGAAGCCAATCAATTAATCCACAAAGCCACAAATATGAATACTGGTACAGAAAAAACCAGCAACATTCTCTAGTCCAAAACGCTTCTTGTGGGATACAAAACCACAATCTAAGGAATGGGAATTTGTGCAGCTTGAAGAAGAATACACCACACCTATATACATCAAAGGTATCTCAGAACAATTAAATATTGATGGTTCATTGAATCCGGAAGGTAATGGTAGCATTTTGACATGTTACTCAAGAAAGGCATTAATGACTTTTGCATTTATAGAAATTTTAGCTCAAGCCAAAATGCAAATCAATAGTTTTGGACAGCGTAAACATTGGGGAAATGAAACGAAACCGCGAGAAATTAGACGAATAATTATCACATGTCCTCCTGCAATGTCAAGAGTTGAACAAATTGCTTTGAGGAAGTGTGCTGAAGATGCAGCAATTATTCTTAATCGTTTTTTTGAAAATACATTTTATGAAGAAATAGATGAACATAGAAAGAATAGTAAAATCCAGATCATTCCATCTATAAAAAATATTTCCAAAAAAGAAGAAAGAACTGAATGGATATATGATGAAGCGACATGTGCTCAGTTTGTATTTCTATATGCAGAAATTGGGAAACGTTATTTAAAAAACGTCAAGGATTATTTTGATCTATATGGAAAACTGAGAAATGATTTGGAAGAGTATTCAAAAAAATCATTAACAGTAGGCTCTGTGGATATAGGTGCTGGAACAACAGATGTAATGATTACTGCTTATAAGTACGATGATGCTGGTCAGTGTACTTTAACTCCGGTACCCTTATTTTGGGAAAGTTTTAATAAAGCAGGAGATGACTTGTTGAAAGAACTCATACATCAACTTGTAATTGAAGGACAATATTCCCCCATTGAAGTAAAAATGAAATCATTTGGGAAAACAGTCAATCAAATTATAGAACTCAATAATGACTTTTTTGGAGGTGATAACAGGTATGTCATTTCGTTATCGTCAATTGAGAAGTGATTTTAATCTACAAGTATCAGTGCCGATTGTTTCATATTTTCTTGAATTGTTAAAAGAAAATAAGCATGAGAGTAAAAAAATGTCATTCAGCGAACATTTTTTCCAACAGTATACCATCTGATGAAGTATTAAATCATTTTCGACAACATTTTGGTTTTGATTTTGATGGTCTGCAATGGCAGTACGAGAAGAAAATTGTATCCTCATTGGTTGAAAAGACATTTGATGCGTTAGTTGGCAAAATTTCTACTTTACTTTGGTACTTATGGTTGCGATATTGTTTTGCTTTCTGGTCGACCGACATCCTTGAAGCCTTTAACTAATTTGTTCATAAAATATTTTGCGATTTCTCCTAATCGTTTGAAAACAATGAACGATTATCGTGTTGGGCGATGGTATCCTGAAGATAAACGTTATAAATTTTTAGATGGAAACGGTTTTTTTACTAATCCAAAATCAATTGTAACAACAGGTGCAATGATTGGAAATTCCGCTGCGAATGGAGGATTAGACGGTTTCTCTTTAGATTTGAGAGAACTTATAGAAAGGCTTGTACCTACAACGGACTACTTTGGTAAATTAAATGAAAAAACTTTAGAGTTTTCCAATCCATTGATATCACCAGACAATAATACGGCAACCATGTTTGTAACCTCTTTGCCATTAAGAATTGGATCTCGACAACTTTCAGCAGAATCTTATCCTTCTAGGCCATTTTACACACTTGATTTTAATTTTGATAAAATTGAAGATAGGGTAAGAGGAAGATTGGCCGATGAAATTGATTTAAATTCCATTAAGCTGGAGGTCGATAATGAAATCAATAAGATTCGTAGTAAAATGCCGCTTAGATTTATAATTGAACGAGATTATTTCGAAGACAAAGAAATGCTACGTGTTGAATCAATCAGCGATAACTACGGTACTGATTTGTCTAAAAACTTTTTCAATTTACAAATTCAAAGCTTGAGTGAAGAGGAAAAGTTTTGGCTGGACTCGGGCATATTCACAGTGAATACCAATAATTCTCAGAACTAAGGAGGAGACAACCATGGAAACTAAAATAAAAAAACAACTTGAGTTAATCGAAAGGTCTAATGGCTGGATAAAGAGTTCTTTGGAAGCCGAAAAGCAAAAGAATGCCTATCGTCAAATGGTTAATTTTCGTAGGAGATTGAATAAAAAAAAGTTAGCCTTAGAAGGTAATCCTGCAGCAGCTATTTATGGAGAAAGCCAAGTCGGTAAATCTTATTTAATTAGTAGTTTATTATCAGAAGAAGGAAAACCTTTTGGGATTACAGATGAAAATAATGTTTTTCATAATTTTATTGAAGAAGTTAATCCTCCTGGAGGAGGGTCTGAATCTACAAGTTTGGTTTCTCGATTTTCTGTCAACTACAAACCTATTAATCCGAAATTTCCTATTAAAGCTATTTTGTTATCGCCCTCGGATATTTTACTGGTACTGTGTGACAGTTTTTATAATGACATAAATCTCAAGACTTCTCTAAATTTTCATTTTTTGTCTGCTGAAGAAATTAATATTGAAGTAACCCAATTAAAAGATAAATTTAGAGAATCGTCAATCGCAGCAAAAGGTATTATGTGAAGATGATATTCTTGATTTAAAGGAATATTTTGAGAAATATTTTCAAAAGGCAGATAAAGTAATTGATTCCAATTTTTTCAATGAAATTTCTTTATTAATTTCAAAAATACAACCGAGTGAATGGAAAGATATTTTTTCGTTGTTATGGAACAAAAATGAAATTTTTACAAATCTCTTTAATACGTTAATTTTTGAATTTGAGAAATTAAATTTTGCAAAAGAAGTATACTTGCCAACAAAGTCCGTCTTATATGCATATGGAACTTTGCTTGACGTTAAGCGTCTGAGAGAAATATATGCAGAACCAGACAAAATAGAACCTGAATACACCAAAGAAACTATTGTGTTTTTACAAACAAACAAACAAGAAGTTAAGTTTGATAAAAGTTATTTGTGTGCATTGACAGCAGAGTTAGTCTTCAGCCAATCAGAAACCTTAATTTCAACCAAACCTTTTTTGAAAAATACAGATTTGTTGGATTTTCCGGGAGCTAGATCGCGTATGGAGAAGCCAATTGATACTATTGAAAATAAAACTATTCCTGATTTATTATTACGAGGAAAAGTTGCTTATCTCTTCAATAAATATTCAGATGATGAAAAAATTAATATACTGCTGTTTTGTGCAAAACATGAACAAACAGCACAACGTATAATGCCTAGACTATTAAATAATTGGATAAGTAAAGTAATTGGCGATACTCCCGAAAAGAGAGGGAATTTTGTAGCTAGATCAAAGATTTCACCTTTGTTTGTTGTTGGTACATTTTTCAATATTAATTTACAATATGATCCATTGCGAGATGGACGTGATAAGTCTTCGCTGGATTACAGATGGTTACAGCGGTTTACAACGACAATGGGAAAAGAATATTTTGAAACACGAACATATTCATGGTTTGAACAGTGGACTGATACTCAAAAAGAATTTCAAAATATTTTTTTATTGCGTGATTTTGAAAAATCGGAAACGCCAAGTAATATATACAAGGGATTTAATGAGAATAAACGAGAATTAGAAGAAGTTATACCAGGCAATTATCCTGAGTTTCGTTCAAAACTTCGTCAATCCTTTATTGAATACCCTTTTGTGCAACGCCATTTTGCAAATTCTTCTGAATCGTGGGATAGGGCAGCAAGTATCAATGAAGATGGCACAAAACTTATTATTGATAAACTTTCAATAGCTACAGCGAATATTAAATTGGCTAGAGAGGAGAAAATTCTGACTGATTTATATGAATTAGCCCAATTGATTTTGATCGAACTTCAAAAATACTATCACAGTGCTGACAAAGATGCTGAATTGCAAAAAGCAAAATCAATTGCAGGAGATATTCAACTAAAACTGGATATGGCATTTAAAGGTGATGGCATAAAATTATTCGGACACATGATAAACGAATTTTTGTTAGATGAAGGTTCTGTTTACAAATTATTTCGACAGAAACTAGATGAAATTGAACGTCGTGATGTAAATATGGGCAAATACAATACAATTCGTATCAATGTCCCTGAACTAAACCCCAATGATCTATTTGATCAAAATGTTGAACGGCTGTTCATTCATTATGAAAAAAAGACCGAAGAACAAAGACAACAATTTTTAACTAAACTGGAATCAGAAGGTATTGATTTGCAGGAACTATTTTACGGGAATAACGATAGAATAAAAAATTATTCTCAACAACTTTCAGACACTTTAATTGAGTTCTGGCTACAAGATATTACTCACAATGAAAAACCTGTAACAAAACAAATTCTGACGGAATCTGCTTTGCAGGATATATTAGATATGTTCCAAAAGTTATACAAGAAATTGGGCATTAATAAAATCATTGCAGAAAAAATCAGGTCTTATGTAGACAGGTTCAACAAAATTGAAAGCGCTTATGAAATGATAGCTGATATAAGTGCTGAAATATTAAATAAATGTATCGTTACGGTCGGTATGGATTTGTTTAATGCCTCAGATTTTCAAGATTTAGAAAAAGCAAATGAAAAAAATAATTTAGGTTTAACCTTTATAAAAAAAGAAGATCATAATCTTAAAATAAGCAAAGAAGAAGTAGGTGATCTATTTTATACAATTGATAACCTTCAGACTTTAGTCCAGGAAAATCCGGAAGCAATAAAAAACCTACCAAGTTATTCTAACTATCAAGACTGGTATAATAACCTTAAAATTGGCTTTGTTTCCGTTTGTGATATCCCTAATTATGACATTCAGGCTAATGAAAGATTAGGAGCTATTATTAGTGAATGTGAAACGATCAAATATTAACAAAGATGTTAAAATTGATAGGAAAACAAGAGCTTTGCAGTAGTGATTTAAAGAAATTCAAAGCGATTCAAGGTATTAGTGGACGAAGTTTATTCGAACGTTATGAATCTGCTGAAGGTACTATTATCAATCGATATATAGAACCAAATTATCGACATTTTTTAGCTCAACCTATCAAAGATGGTGATTCAATAGTCTGGTATGGTAAGAAATTTATTGAGACACCCCGTTTGTTCACAGAACTTCAGGGAGACGAACTTGAGAATTATAAACGCTTAAAAAACGATACTATAACTCATTATAAAGAAAGGATTGTATTTCTCGAACAATCAGATAAAAGTACCGAAGCAGAGTTTCTTTCTGAAGCAACAAAATACATTGATGACAGATTCATTTATTGTTACGATGATAAAGTAACTCTTGGTATATGGGGAATGCAGTTACGAGACAACGTAAGAGAACCAATTGGAGTTGCTGTAAAAAATATATTTGTTGCAAAAAAAGCTACGAAAGATGAGACGGAAGTCATAACTTCTCCACCTTTACTTCCGCCTGTTGATCCTATCCCAACTACCAACAAATTTAATGTGAGATTTATTTCCGGTGAAAATGGAGCAATAAATGGAAATTCAGAGTTTAGCATGCATGGTGGGGGAATCATTACTGAAAATCAAATACCTCAGGTTGAACCTAAAGCTGGTTATGAATTTGCAGGATGGGATGTTGATCCAACCAATTACAAGGTATCAGGTGACAAAGCATTTACAGCCCAATACAAAGAAAGAGCTATTCCGCCTCCTCCACCTCCAAGATTGCCATGGTATATGCGCTTTTGGCACTGGTTAAAAAGGATGTGGGCCTTTTTAATAGGACGAGGTTGCTTAAAATGGTTATTATGGCTATTACTGCTTTTGCTCTTATTATTATTGTTGTCATGGTTATTTAGAAGTTGCAGACATACTGGTGGATCGGTTGTCCCGATAATTGGAGGCAGGGATTCAACTTGGGTAAAGGATGATCCGCGAAGTGGACAGGGCGGGATATATGATCCTGGCAATCCTTATAAGCCGATACCTACACCAAATGATCCTGATTCAGGTTACAAAAATGTTTTACCGCCTCAACAAGGTGTTTTACCGCCTATTGATAACCCTGAAATTATTCGTGAACCAGGCAATCGTGCAATCATCGGAAACCGGCTGAACATTCTGATGGAGAATGAAGACAAGTCGATAATGGATCTAGCCAAAGCATTTAAACAACAATATCCAGACGAGAAATACAAAGTTGTTTATTACGATGATGTTGTTAAACGAATGCAAATTGAATTTCCCACAGAAGAACGTAAACAATTGAAAGAGGAAATACCTGGTAAGTTTACACCTGAATATAATCTGTTTGTTTTTGATGAGTCACTTTTTGAAGGATCATATAATCCTAAGGATCCGGCATTTTCTGATAGTGATAAATCATGGTATCTACGAACAATAAACGCTCCTCAAGCCTGGGATATTACCAGAGGCTCTCCTAATTTGACAATTGCAATAGTTGATAACGGGTTCAACCTAAGCCATCCTGAACTAGCAAGTAAGATAGTAATGCCTTATAATGTTTGGAGACATTCAAACGAGATATTTCCGCAACAAGTCGATCACGGGACACATGTAGCTGGTATTGCACTTGCTCTTGCTGATAATGGGAAAGGTTTATGTGGCATAGCACCAAATTGTAAGTTTATGCCCATTCAGGTGGCTAATTCGGAAGGATTAATGACAACAACTTCTGTATTAGATGGAATTCTATATTCATTATACCAGGGGGCAGACGTAATAAATGTGTCGCTGGGAAGCCAGTTTGATGGTCTTAATCAGATTTCTAAAAATGATCAGGAAGATATAATTCAGAACCATTTTAA
This sequence comes from uncultured Prolixibacteraceae bacterium, assembly GCA_963816685.1. Taxonomy (GTDB): domain Bacteria; phylum Bacteroidota; class Bacteroidia; order Bacteroidales; family Prolixibacteraceae; genus CAVYUC01. Next base: position 15,786 of record CAWFMB010000029.1, read on the forward strand.
GGAAGAAGAAAGACTATGGCGTGAAATAATGAGAATTGCAGCTAATCATAATTCAACTATTGTAGTGGCTGCAGGCAATAACAATATTTTTGCTGGAATCGATCCGCTGCAACGTCCAGAACTTTTTATTACAGTATCTGCAGTTGACAAGAACAATGCAAACTTTGGAAAAGCAGATTTTAGTAACTATGGTCCATATTCAACAATCTCAGCTCCTGGAGTAGATATTTTCAGTTCTATCGGGAAAAACGACTATCGATCTATGGATGGAACAAGTATGGCAGCACCAATTATTTCGGGTAGTATCGCATTGATGAAAAGCTTGAATGAAAAGATAACAACAAAACAAATTATCTGTATTCTTCAAAAAACAGGTTTACCAACTCAGGGAAATATAGGCAAACTGATTCAGCTGGACAAGGCCTTGGAAAAAGCAAAATCAGGGGAATTATCAATTTGTGATGAAGTACCAATACCTTCTTCTGGTGATGTACAGGTGCTATTAAGCTGGAATAATTACAATGATTTGGATTTGTATTGCACCGACCCCTCGGGAGCGACCGTATTCTTCAAGAACAAAAGAGTTTCAAGTGGAGGTCAACTTGAAATAGACATGAATGTCGAATATCCTGACGCTCAAAATCCAATTGAAAATATATTCTGGAATAATGGAACTGCGCCTAATGGAACTTATCATGTTTATTTACAATATTACAGAAATCATGAGCCAAACATAAATGAGACTCCTTATTCTATAAACGTTAAGTACGATGGAAAATCTGAAGAATACACTGGGGTGATAAGGAAAGAGGATAATTTTATACATATATGCTCATTCACGCTCGGTGATGATAATAATATAAATCCGAATAATCCGGATAGTCCTGAAGATACTCAAATAACCAAACTGCTTCAAGAACGAGAAAGATTAGAGCAGGAATTGGAAAGGATTAATAATGAGCTGGAAAATTTAAAGTCCCAACATAATGATCAGTAGAAATAATAATAGAATTGAATTATGAATAGCACAAAATTATCATTAGCCGATGTCATTACCTTGCTTGCTGCGTTAGGTTATGGATTCATCTGTTTTCTAAGTCTCAACTTTTTAACTTTAGGTGATGTTGTTAGAAGCATTCTTTTTGCCTTTGGAATTGCTATTTTGCTTGGTGGATTAGCACTAATCGCCAAATTATTAAAAAGGTCAAGAAAAAAATTTAAACTCAGTCTCATTTTTGAGTGGATTATTCTAGTGGCATTTGTTGTCGTAGCTGTTGTATCGTTTACAATCTACTCTCATTTTTTTACAGTTTATAACCAAAAGGATGAGATACAGGCAGATATAGCTAAGAAAATTGAACAAGAAGAAAGTTTATTTCCCGAATATCACAAGTACTCCAATAGACGGATTAATTCACATAAGAGTACTCTGCAAAGTGTTGTGTTTAGTAAAAATATATCTAAAGAAACTTACATAGAAAAATATCAATTTAAGGATGGTATTAGTGACGAGGTTCAAATCAAAAGTAGAATAGACGCTCTGCAGATGAATCTATACCCTTCCAATTTCTCAGCTATACAACAAGCGGATTCTCTTTGGCTTTCCAAAGCAAAAAGAACCATAACAGGTTGGAAACCTATTGGTGTAGTAAAAGTTGTCAATGAGATTGAAAAAAACACACTGGATTCATTTGAAATGCTCAAAGGATTTTCAAAATATAAAGATACTGGTGAAAATGCACAAGACTTTCCGGATTCTCCTTCATATCAAATAGAGTCGTTAACATTCGATGGAATTAATCACAGATTTGAAAACATGGACGAACCAACATCATTATCGTATGCTTCAGCGATACTTCTTTCTATTGCAATGTTGATTTCATATATGGTCTCAAAAAGAGAAAATAAAGGCGGAGGAATAAAGAGAATACTCGGGATTAAGAGAGATGACAACGAGGTATAGTTTGATAAAGATCTCATAAAAAATAAAAACCAAAAACATGAATAAAGACCAGTTATTAGCTAATGTTGAAAATTTGTCGGCAGAGCAGTTATATGAATACATAAAGAAAGGAATTGTAACACTCGATGATTTAAAGAAGACTGGAAATCTTGATGCCACAAAACGCAATATCATAAAAAATAAGATAATTGAACTTGAAAAAGCAGATAATGATGCTTGGGAAAGTTGTAAGTATGAAACTGAGATAGATTTGAGAGCATACATTTCTAATTTTCCAAATGGGTTACATGTGGATGAGGCCAGAAGGTTGATTGACCGTTTGAATGAAGAAAGGGAGCGAAAGCAATCAATTAAACAAGTTATTTTAGATAAAATCACTAAAAACCCGAACTCTTACACACCAGGGATGGTTCAAGGATACTTGCAGAATGGTACTATTACTCAAAGTGATGTACTCGGGTGTGGAATTCCTGCTGGTGTTGTTAACAGACTGGATAATATTCATCCTCCTTTCCTAGAGTTAGGGAATACGCCAAATTCAATACCTGAAGGTTATACTGAAGTTTATTTCTGGGGGAATCCCGGGTCGGGTAAAACCTGTGCTCTGGCTGCTACATTGAGCACAGCCGAAAGATTAGGATATCTAGAAGTTGCAGCAGGACCAGGTTATGATTATATGACACGTCTGAGTAACATTTTTCTTGCAGATGAAGCAATTCTTCCTCCACCAAGTCCTGTTGAATCGACACAGTATCTACCATTTGTTTTGCGGAAAGATGGTGAAAGGCCGAGAATCTGTTTCTCTTATAGAACTTAGTGGTGAGATTTTCCAATGCTTTTTTCGAAAAAATGCAAGTATGCCACTCCAGTCAAAACAGCATGAAGATACCTTTAATTCATTAATGCGTTTTTTAAATGGTAAAAACAGAAAGATTCATTTCTTTTTTATTGATTATGAAAAAGAAAACTTACCAGATCATGATGGATATACACAGGGCAATTATTTAGCGGCTGCATCCACATTCTTCAAGAACAATGACATCTTTAGCAAAACAACTGATGCCATTTATTTAGTTATTACAAAGAGTGATTTAATGCCTTGTAAAGATGTTGATAAAAACAAGTTATATAAAAAGAGAGTTGAATATTCAAAAGAGCATCTAAAAACAAACAACTTTACTGCATTCGTCAACATATTAAAAAATAGATGTAAACAGCATAGTATCAATGCAGGGAAATTGACTGTTGAACCCTTCTCTCTAGGTAAAGTATATTTTCAGTCCATATGCAATTTTGATACAAGTTCAGCAGAAAAGTTAATCGATATTTTAGTAGATAGAATACCCGCAAACAGGAAAAGTATCATAGATGTACTCAATAAATAATAGACATGAAAATTATTATCCACGGAACTAAAGGCGGGTGGAAGGTTTTATATTCATCTCCTGAAAGTCCTAATTCTGTTGCAGGTGATTCACGTCCTGCTGCGAGTTTAGAAAGTGCAGTCGGAAAATCGGCCTATTCTATTTCTTTTACTGCTGATGGGTACGTATTTACAAAATTTATTATTGTAAGAGATATGATCCGCAGTATGGCTACTGGCAATATAGCATTCTCAGTTTACTTTCCCTCTAATGAAAAGTTAACTGGTTCAAATGCAAAAACTTTGTTGGATCAAATCTCAAATGAATATTATAAAAGATATCTTCCTGAGAATAATTTAGGGAATAAACCTGAGAACTGGGATTTTGTAACACTGATTTCATCTGAATATCAAAGTAAACTTAAAATCAATCATGATGCCGACGAAACATTAAAATTCAGAGAGAGCTCTGCTGATGCCGCTTATGTATATTATTCTGGAGAAGAAGAACTTCTAAAATATCTTGAAACACCATTTCAAGACGAATATTTTGAAGGCAGATTCAGACAAATTTTTTTAGTTGATAAAGAATTGGATGGCAAGCCACAAAATCCACTGAAAGCTTTAAAACACAATCCGTCAGCCAATCTTAGCGGGAAAATTGATCTGGACAATCCAAAATACAAGTTGCTTTTCAATGAAATGGCAAAAGGAGGGATTAAAATAGTAGTTAAGGTAAATGGGAATCAACGAAGTAATAAGAATAAGGTTAGAAGGAAAGATATAATTGAAATATCGTATACTAAACAGTATTACCAATCCATTATTGTGCCTTCTGGAAGATGGACTGAAATAGCTCCTGAATATATTGTTGTGGATGATATTGCTCAGTCTTTGTTAATAAAGGAAATCGAACTTAAACCCGTAGAAAAGGATATTATTTTTGAAACGATAGACAGAAAAGGAAATCCGGTTAAGGTTGTAAAGATATCCTCTCAAAACAATTATTCAAAAGAGATTAGGACAGCAACAAATAACAAGATTGTATTTAAGGCTGAAGAATTAAAAGAACGTTGGACTATTGAAGCAAAAAAAGAGGACTTTCTTATTCAACCAACTCAGCTTATTCCGGAGAATGTTAGTAATCCAATAATTTTAACTGTACTTGAATTTAAAAAAATTAGATTCCGAATTCATGATGAAGACAACGGCGACCTAATTCTTGGTTGTAATATTCAGGTTGGAAATAAAAGTACCAAGAATGATAATTATGAAATAGAGTTTATAGGGGATGAAATTTTTGATAATCTTGGAATTCTAGTAACTAGACACGGATATGAAATATTCGATTCTAAATTATGTCCAAATGAAATTGAAGAAGTTTACATAATAAAACTTAAAAAGAAACCTGTTACTACTAATAATGAAGGATCTCTTTATTCCGGTAATACAGAAATAGATGAAACATGGTCCCAATCAAATGACAATAAAGAATCCTGGTTCCGAAAAAATCGCAAAATATTATTATGGATTGGAATACCTTTCGTTTCATTGATTATTATTTGGTTATTACTTCTATCTGTGTTGCTCTTTTTGAGATTATTGAAAGTATCGGAAGAAGAACCTCAAAAAAATCCCGAAATATTAATTCAGTACATTCAGGGACCTGACCTTCGTTTAGATTCTTTGTATCATCTAAAAGATGAATTTTGCAGTAGTTCATTATCTTCCAAAGAAAGTGGAGGTTTCATGGAGAAAATTTTAGGGCGCAAAATTAGAAAAGGAAAAGACAGATATACACCTAAATCACAGTACTGTATAGAACTTGAAAATGCAATTAATATTCGTAATTTAATAAACGAGCGAAATTTTATTAAATTAAAAAACAACATATATAAAGGACTGAATAGTGATTTTTCAAATCTATTAGCAAATTCTGAAGATTCTATTTTAATAAGTATAAGTGAAAATTTTAATTCTGTTGACTTTGATACTTTGCCCCTGGATTCAATCACTAATATTCTGAAACAACAGATAAAGGAGATTGAAGCCCCAAAAGCGAATAAAATTAATGACAATAAAAGAAATCAAGAAAAACCAACAGTAGCAAAATCACCCGATGACAAAAAAACTGACAATAAGCTAAACACAAAACAAAAAACTAACTTAAAAACTCCATTGCAAGAAGAAGTAGAACAATATCTTACAAGTACTGATATAACTTTCAACCAGCTTCAAGGATATAAGAAACTTCTTCAGGAAGAAACAAATCGAGACCAAAGCATAGAAGCTTCTGTTGAATTAGTTATGAAACTGTGGGATTTAACAGGTGATCCTGGTCAGATCCTATTCATGGATGCTGGAACAAATTAAAAATCAGACTAAATATTCTTGTCTTAAGAACAGCAGTGTTATGGATTTTTTGAATCGAATGAATAACTTAAGCATATCAAAGGAATCAAATAAACCAAAATATTGGGCTGAACTCCCTGGTTATATGGCAGAAAAGGAAAGAACATTTAAAAAGTTAGCATCACAAAAATGAAAATAATCAAAATATTATTAGCAGTTATTGTTTTAGGAGGAATCGGATATTTTGTATGGCAGTCAGTTGCAAATCCAGGGGAAAAGTCACCACCTCCTGTAATTAGTAGTCCATTTGTCGATAAGATTAGAGAAGAGATAGATTCACTCTCAAAACTAACATCTAGTGACTTTAATGGTGAATTATACCGAAATATACAATATCGAATTGATGAATGGGGAAAACGGAAGCAATTCGGAGAGACAGAATTCGAAAGTGACCAACAACAAGATAATTTGTCTCGTGATTTATACGCGGTTTATGTTTCTGGATTTATTGTTAAGGCATTTGTGGTATTTCGTAGTGATGAATGGGACTCTTCAGATAGAAGATATTTAGCTACAGAATCAAACGAATTAAAAAAGTCGCCTTATCTGGATGTTAATAGTAAAGTGAGGGAAAAGTTAGAAGAAATTCAGGCGATTTTACAGCAATATAATCGGGTTCAGAATTTTGTGGATAATATGAATTCGTATTTGGATACGAGCCCATTTAACTTTGATACATCAAAGAATTGGTTAGCTCAGGTTAAAGATTTAAAAAATAGAGCTTTGGGTAATAAATATGTTTACAATTGCAAAAAATTTAATGTTGCCTTGAATACTGCTCCCGCAAGAGCATATAGTAAGCATCTTAACTCTGTCAGAAGTCAAATATTTGCAAAATCCGGAACATACAGAAATGGCACCTATTCAGGGCAAAATTGGGCTCAAAAGACTGCTGATTACCGTGATAAGGTGTACGAACCAGTAGTTGAAGAAATGTCGTTTTTACAAAGCAATTCAGATGACTTATATGGTTTATCGGCTTATGATGACCTTCAATCATTGAACAATAGATGGAACCGTGAATTACAGGATGCAATTGAGTACTTTCAAAACTTGTCATATTCAAATAATCAATGAAAAAACATTTCATTTCTATTCAATTATTATTATTCACATTAACACTTTTTGCACAACAGGACGACTGTTTAAAAAGGTTGGAGGAAAGAGCGGTACAGGTTAGCAAGTTGGAAACAAAAGTGCAACAACTGGAAGATGAAAATAAGGATCTTCAAAAGCAGCTAAAGCAAAAGAGAGACAACATTGCTCGCCAGGAAAAAAATTTGAGAGATTCTCTTTCTGCTCCTATTTTGAAACTTTCTGCTGAATTAGATAGCGCTAATATGGCGTTGCTTAATAAAACAAATGCTATAAAGCAAATGGAAGAAGATTACAGAAATCAAATTGGAATTGAAAAGGGAAATGCCTCGAACAAAGGGAAAGAAGATGTATTGCGTGATATAGCAATGAAATATCAAGAACCATTTGAGAATCTGATTAATTCACTTTCAACTTATTCAATTGAATCAGATCAAAAACTCTTCAAAAACTTGAATTTTGACGATGTGCAAACGGTCAAAAAGATAAACGATCTGTTGATATATAAAAATGCAGCCCAATTACTGGAGGTAAAATTTGATTCTCAAAAGGTAATACAAGCAAAAGCAAACTTAAACAAAATACAAACATCGTATGCTTCTGTTCCTGGTCTGGTAGATCTTCTTGGCAAATATGAGATTCGTAAAGAAGGATTGGTGAAAACAATTCAGGAAATTCAAAAACTGAATGACTTACCTGCAGAGGGGAATGAGGTAATTTCTTCTGAAAAATGGAAGGAGATATGGAACAATATTAATCAATATTTATTTGCATACGGGGTAAATTTAGAAGAATATCCTAACCTCAGACGATGCATTTTCAACCTCATTACCTTAAAACAAGCAAACATTGATAGTGATATATCAGAATTAATTAACCAGTTATAAAAACCTAATCATGAAAAAATATCTATTGCTATTCCTCCTAACATTCAGTGGGTTATTTGCTTATCCACAGGATTATCTAACATTGGGTAATAATTGTTATGAAGAAGGCGATTATGATTGTGCCCGGGACAACTATCAAAAGTATTTAGAACTATCTCCCAATGATCAGGATATTGTTACACTGCAAAAAAGAGCTGGTGAATGTGCAATATACAAAATGGTTGCAGATAAGGCATTTAACAACAGAAACATATTCGAAGCCAAAAGTAATTACGAAGCAATTTTGAGTATTAACTCACACGATTCATATGCAAAGGGTAAAATAGAAGATTGCAACAAGATTTTAGTACCCGTTGTTAATTTGAATGTTTCGGAAGAAAATATCTCATATAATTCGAGTGGTGGCAGTCAAACAGTTACTGTAACAACTAATGTTGATGGATACACTATTTCTCAACTTCCACCGTGGTGTTTCGTGTCTAAAGGTACTGATCACTTTGAATTAAGTTGTAGTGCAAACTCAAGTACTTCATCTCGGACTGGAGAATTAAAGGTAACTGCGCGCGATAAAGAAGTAACAATTTATGTTACACAGAAGGGTATAGAAACAACTTTGAACGTATCTTCACGGGAATTAAATTTTGAATATGGTGGAGGTTCAAGAATAATCACAGTTACAACAAATGTTTATTCATATGAGGTCACTTCAATACCAGATTGGTGTACTGTAAATAAAAGTGGAGAAACAATTGCGGTTCATTGTAAGTCCAATAACGCTAACCCACCTAGAAAAGATTGGTTCAAAGTGTCAGCAGGAGATAAAGAAATACGAGTAAACGTTTATCAAGTTGGAATTGTTTCTTCTCAGTCTACTGATTCGAGATCAAGTTCTAATCAAATAAAACAAAATTCGGCTAAGCAGAATAGTTGTTTTAATTGTCCAACAACTAAATATAATTGGGGTTTGTCAATAGGTCGTATAAATAAATATTTAGATCAAGATGAAACTTATATTGGGGATGATGTATTTTCCTCCTATTATCCCATAGAAATAAAAGGGATTAGGGCAGGATTAAAATTTGAGCCATTGTTTAAATATGGATTTGGACTGAATACTGGGATTTTTTATGAGCATTTTTCCCAATATCTTGATGGTAGGCTTAATGGAAGCTTTCCAAATAGTTATGATGGTTTCCACGAGTTTTATCAACACGCTATTAATATTCCCATTCATTTGGAATACAGGTTGAATTTCTCAAGGTATTTTAATCTTTTTGCCTTTGGAGGAGCTGGTTTCGACGGTATTTGGGATTCATTTTCCGATGAAATGAAATTAAAATCATCATTGGAGTATGGCGGAGGATTACGTATTGATCATTTGCAGTTTAATATAGGACAAAGCCTGCTTGTGAATAATGCAGTTGAATTGCAGAATTTCAATAAACTAAGAAACCAAAAATACAAAAACCTTATCTTTTCAGTTGCTTATATGTTTTAAAGATAAAGTAAATCTAAATTCTTTAAGTGATTTTAAAAGTTAATTTTATTTATGAAAAGGATTATCAGAAATTGTTTTATAATCTTACTACCGTTTGGTATAATTTTGTTTGTAAATGAATTTTGTCGACAACTAACTTTAGAAAAACCATATTCGCTAAATGGTGTATCTGCTATTAATTCGGACATACAAACATCTGAAAAATGTACTTGGATTTGCCATAATAAAACCTTTTATTGTATCAAAAATCATGTTAAGGCTCCCGAGCAATTTGTAACAGTTACATCACCAATATATTTCGGAGTAATTCACTTATTAATGGCTACTGGTAATTACCGTTCAGCAAACTTACTGTTGTTCGTAGTTATAATGCCTGGTTTGATAACTTTTTTTTTATTAAAAGGATTTAAATACAGAACGGAAATAAAAAAAATCAAATATCATGGAAATGATCTTTAGATTATTTTTGATTTTATATATTTATTGCACAGACTTCATAATCAATTTGGCTAATTTATTAAATCTATCTTACTATGAAATAAATTTTTTTCTATTTATAGTAATTTTTCCGCTCGTTATGATTATTACATTTTCATTTTATATGGTTCAAAAGTGGAGATTAAAACGATTAATACGTGGTCTAACTTTATAGTATTTGAAATAATCAGACGTATATAAAACCGTTACCTGGTTATTCGATAAATTGAGAAGGAAATTAATTTCTCCATTTCTCCATGAATTTCAAATATTAAAGTTGCCATTATATTATAGTAAAGAGTATTGATTCAGGGATTCCAGTAGTTTTCTTTTAATTTTCTTTTTTAAAAATAAAGGCTCAATTACTTTAACTTCCGGCCCATATGAAAGCAGCTCCATAACAAAATCAAATGTGATAACCAGGTGAAGTTTGATACGAAATTCAGAATCATTGTCCACAAGAATTTCTTGTGAGTGATGCAAAGGCAGTGATTTGATATACTTTCCTTGATCAGGTGTAAAGGACAAAACCACTTCTTCCGGAGATTGACCATCGTGGGCAATAATACCAAAGCAATTTGCAAAGTAGGTATTCACCGAGAAATCGGAAGGGTAAATAAACTTCGAATTCTTAATGGTCAGATTGGTTAATCGGTCGAGAGCATAAATCCTGAGTTCGTTGATTTTTGAATCTTTTCCAACCAGATACCAGCGATTTCGGAATTCTTTTAGAGCATAAGGCTCAACGGATTTCAAAGCCGGTTGGTTTTCCCAAAACTTCTGGTACAGAAAACTAATGAGCACCCTGTTTTTAATAGCGTGGAGCAGCCCGTAAAGGTTTTCGGTACCCATCGACTTCCGGTTTTCAAAATGAATGTAATTAGAAAGCCGGTCAGTAATGTTTAAGGCGTTGAAGGTGTCAAAAGCTTCCAGAATACGTTCATTTGCTTCCGGCTGGTCTTCCATATCAAGAAAGTACACTTTTCGGTGTTTATCCCAAACTATATCGATATTGAAAAGGGAGCGGATTGCATTGCGATCGCGATCAAATGTCCTTTTGCTGATGTTGAAATCATATCCCTGAAGATTGGATTCAAAATTCAGATAGTCGGCAATTTCTGCAAAAGATAGCCGGTTGTTTGCGTAGCTTCTTAATGATCAAGCTAAAGCGGGAAATCATTTCTTTTTGTGCCATAAATTCAGGATTTAGAGAAGCCTATTTTGGTTGTTTTGGTTAATTGATTTTCTTCCTGACAATAATTTACAATACGATGTAAATTTACCGGTTTGCCATGAATAATCTCATGCATTTCACATTTTCGTAAAATATTATCGATTTGTGCACCAGTAAAATCAAAACGGGATGCAAGATTGTTGCAGTCTCCGGAACCCAGTTTCGGAAACTTGAATTTCCAGATTTTCGCTTTACAATTTACATCCGGTTTTTCGAACCTTACTTTAAACAGAAACCGCCTATCAAAGGCAGCATCGAAATTACCGGTTAAATTTGTTGTTGCCATTAAAATTCCTTCAAATCTTTCCAGTTCATCCAAAATGATGTTTTGCACTGCATTTTCAGTCTGCGAAACACTGGATGCACGTAGCTCCCGTCTTGCAGAAAAAATCGCATCAGCTTCATTAAACAATAAAATAGGAACGTCTTCACATTCTTTTAATAAAGTATTGTAATCGGTAAATATGCGTTTTATAATTTTTTCACTTTCACCGTACCATAGTGATTTAGACTGGCTGATATCGACTTTATATATTTTCCTGTTGGTTTCTTTTGCAAGCTGAAAAGCCAGTTCCGTTTTCCCCGTTCCCGGGTTCACCATGAAATAAAACCGTTATTCCTTTCGGCAGGTTTTTAGAGGAAAGCCGTTTCTGAGTCATCGCCAGATTATTCCTGGTTAAGAACATTCTTTATTAAACCCAGACGGCTTTCCATTTCATAACTAAAAATGAGTTTGCGGGATAAAATAGTAAAGGGCTCTATAATATTGTTGCGGTTAATATGATTACGTGTAATTTTCACTCCACAGTCGGTAAGGAGCTGGTGAGATTGATCGGTGAGTTTTAATTCGGTATCGTTAAAAAACTTTGCCTCCATGACCTCAACCAGATTGGCTTTTAGTAAAGCGTTTTCACCCGTTAAGATTTTTTGTAGGTAATTTACTTTTTTCACCGGATTGTCATAGATATTCTCAGTCGCTTCTCCAATATCAACATTTTCATTGCCTAAAGCAGCTTTCCATAATATATATAAGTAGAGGTAATTATCTGCCGTATGAAATTGAAACTCAGCTATTTTTTGGATTAAAGGGAAATGAAGATTATAATTAAAAATAATTCTCGTTTCAAGAAACAATTCACGTGTTGTTATTCGTTCCCGGCTTCTTTGCTCCGACAGGTTGAAAAGCTTTCCCAGCACTTCCATAACATCTTCCAGTTTTTTCTCTTCAATTGCAGGCATTGGTTTATTCAGGAGAACGGCTTCACTTACTAAGTCATTCACTGCATACTGTTCGGTTACAAATGCCAGTTGCACCCGGCGTAAAGATTTTTCTTTTTTGAAAATTCCCTTTTCACACAGCACATCAAAATCATCACTGTATTTCAGGATTGTCATCGGATTGCAGCGGAAATATTCAATCAATATATTGAAATCAACTGGCTCTCCTTTGTAATTCATGGCCATAACCACCGCTACAAAAAATGCCTGCGTTTTGGTTACCCTGAAATAGTTGGAAAGAAGTTCGAGGTCCTTATCGGTATCATTAAAAAATCCAGGTAGAAGTTTGCACTTTTTTGAATGCTCATAAACATTACCGATGCTCTCCAGGAGTTTGAATTTCAGGTTTGTCTCTTCCATATCCTTGCTTTTTCAAACAAAGATATGGAGGAGGTGAGACAGAATGTGGCTCAGAGAAAATATATTAAGTAATTTCAACTGTTTAAGTGAGGATGAATATCATAAAATCATCTTCAATGAATTTCAAAAAATTCCGAATAAAAAACAATAATGCACAATAATTAATATATTTGAAGTCATCTCTTAATCTGACCTATTTATTAAATGGACTAAAGCCAAATGGACATCAATTTAGAATTTCTATGGGAAAAAGTTGGATTCAAACCAAACAAAAAACAAGAAGATGCAATTCGACACATCAATGGCCCTCTATTCCTGACTGCAGGTCCAGGTTCTGGTAAAACCAGAGTTATATTATGGCGAACACTAAATCTCATCGTATTCCACAATGTAGATCCAATAAATATTTTTCTCGCCACATTCACAGAGAAAGCAGCATTGCAGCTTAAAGATGGTTTACGCAGTTTACTTGGATTGGTCACCAATGAAACCGGTAAGCCTTACGATATATCAGGAATGGCAATCGGTACAGTTCATTCCATTTGCCAGGATATTTTAGTAGACAGAGATCGACGTTTTACTCGGGAAGAGGTACGAAGTAAAGCTCCAATACTCCTCGACGAGTTAGCGCAATATTTCAAAATATATCGTAGGACATTTTGGCGGGAAATCCTTGAAGCAGGTGGTTATTTAACATCAGATGATATAGAACAGGATGAAATAGAGGCGCAGCGTGATATCAACAACTATTTGATGGATAAAGAAATTGCTTCACGTCATGTTGCAGTGAAAAACATCATAGCCTTATTCAACAGATTTTCTGAGGAAAACCTTAATACTGAAGAAATTTCTACTGATGAAGCAACCTTGCAACGAATACTTAAAATGTATGAATTCTATCGAAGCAGCCACAGAAAAAATGCACTCGAAACAGTCGATTTTTCGCTCTTGCAGCAAAGGGCATTTCAAAAGATAAAAAGCTTTGATGGGTCGCAGGATGCTTTCCGGCACATCATTGTGGATGAATACCAGGATACAAATTCTATTCAGGAACAAATCTATTTTGCACTTGCAGTAAAATGTAAAAATATTTGTGTCGTTGGCGACGATGATCAGGCACTTTATCGGTTCCGTGGAGCGACAGTTGAAAACCTGGTGGAGTTCGAAAACCGCTGTCAGAAATATCTTGGAACCAAGCCCAGGCGTATTGACCTCGATACCAATTACCGCTCAAAAAAGAAAATAGTCGATTTCTATACACAGTTCATCAAGACAACTGACTGGCGAAAAGAATCAGGCGATGGCTATTACAGAGTTCACGATAAGAATATTCAACCCCACAATAAAGAGGACTTTCCTGCTATCATTACAACAGAGAAAGAAAGTAAGGCAACTGTCTTTCAGAAGATGGCTCAGTTTGTATTCAATTTAAAACAGACTGGTAAAATCGAAGACTACAATCAGGTTGCGGTGCTTTTCCCTTCTCTGAACTATCAGGGTCAAAAAACACCGGCGGTGAATGATTTTGAAAATGCATTTAACGACATAGGCATCCCTGTTTTTGCACCACGTGCAGGTCGCTTTCTCGATGTAGAAGAATCCATGCATGTCTTTGGACTACTCTTTTATATCGTAGGCAGACCAAGCCATCAGGGGAATGCAAGCCAGGGATTACAGATGTTCAGGAACTGGCAACTTCGTTCAATGGAGAAAGCTAAGGAATTAATCGAAGGAGATACATTTCTTAAAAATTACATTGTTGACAGAAAAAATGAAATTGAAAAAATCATCGATGATTACGATGCACTCATTCGAGTCGTATTACGTAATAAATGGGGCCTCGATAAACCTTTTAAGCTCGAAATGCTTCGTCCTCTTTCTTCCGCGTCCAGTCTTTCGCAAAAATGCAAAGCGATATTGGGTAAAAGGGCCTTCATTGAAATGCTCAAGAAGAAAGAGCAAGCCAAAGAACCGGCTTCATTAAAATATGTCATTAACAGAGTTACATCAGTGGACTGGAGCGTACTGGACCTCTTCTATCAACTCAATGGGTTCAAGTATTTTCAGCAGCTTTATGAATTAGCAGAAGACGGTACAGATGAAGGACCAGTTTGTAATTTAGGACTCATTACACAATATCTTGCACGTTTCATGGAAGAATATACGCCCATGATAACGGCATCATTTCTCAAAGAAAATCGTTTTGTTAATACCTTCGTTGGTTCATACCTGTATGCCATCTATCGGTTGGGAGAATCCGAATTTGAGGATGCAGATGACCCATTCCCTAAGGGGCGTGTTCCGTTTCTCACAGTTCATCAGTCGAAAGGTTTGGAATTCCCCTATGTAATCATGGGCAATCTGAACAAAAGGGATCGTGAAGCGCCGAAAACTGAAATCATCACACGTGAGCTACTTCAAAAAGAAGGGGAGCCACTGGATTTGATTTCGCATTTTGACAATATGCGGATGTTCTATGTTGCACTCTCTCGGGCACAAATAATGACACTACTTCCACAGTGGAGTAGACAGCATAAACATCAGTCTTTTAAGGATATGTTTGAAGCGAATGAATATCCAAATTTGAACAGTTTAAACTGGGATGAGATACCGGAAATAACGCTTAAAGAAGAAGAACTGGGAAAAAGCTATTCATATACCGGAGATTATCTCAGTTACCAGCAATGCCCTCGAAAATACATGATTTTCCGGAAATATGGTTTCGTTCCGTCGCGTTCGCAAACCATGTTTTTCGGGAGTCTCGTGCATCAGACGATTGAAGATTTGCACCATTTACTGATTGCAGAAAGAAAAAAGAAGGAGGTGAAATCATGAAAGACCATGAGATAATTGAAAAAATACGGGACTATTTCGAGGAGAATTACGAGTTCATGCGACTTGAAGGTGGACATGCAGTAACAGAAGATGTAAAGCATTTGGCGCTTACCCAGGTTCTTTACTACTTTACAAAGCTTAAAGAAGTGGCAACTCGTGTAACAGATACGGAAGTCAAGCTTACCCTCCCTAATCAAAAAACTCAAAAAGGCAGAAGTTTTACCATTGAAGGAATAGTTGATATCGTACGCGATGATAATGAAACCTGGATGTACGATATTAAAACCCATGATACTGAATATATTATTGCAAACAAAGATTTGTTTGAACGACAATTGAATGTGTATGCCCATATTTGGCAGGAATTGCGGGGACAACAACTCGATAAAACAGCCATTATTTCTACATCATATCCGGAAGGTCTCAAACAGGCACATCTGGTGAATGACCAATTCCGTATTCAATACGAACTTTCGAAATGGGAACCGTTGATCGAATTGGAATTCGACCAGGAAAAGATTGAGGAAGTAATTGAAGATTTTGCAAAAACAGTAGATTGCATTGAAGAAAAGAAATTCAAGCCTGCACCGGTTGAAAAACTTAGAGATAAAATGGAGGGCACCAATGCCCTTTTCGGTACACGTGTCTGCCGCAACTGCGATGCACGTTTTTCATGTTCGTCGTACCGGGAATATGCTGTGGGGAAAGGAAAGGGAGAACGAGGAAATTTCCGCAGATATTTCGATGATTTCGGCTCCGATACTGACAAAGAAGAATGGGCCAACGCCAATTTGCAAAATAAGAATCCTGATAATATTAATCAATAAACCAATATTCAAAATAACACAATGGAAGAAGTATTTACAACCTTCAAAACGGAAATTGATGAGAGAGTAGTCTCTCAACTGATGCCGATTACAGCTATTGTTAAAAATAACCTATTTAAAATCCCGGATTACCAGCGCGGCTATTCCTGGGAAGAAAAACAGTTGGAAGATCTGTTAAAGGATATTCTTCATATTGCTGATAAAGACCACATGCATTACACCGGGACGTTGGTTTACACCCACAATGGTACTGAAAGAAAAGACATTGTAGATGGACAACAACGAATCACAACACTCATAATACTTTTAAAAGCGATATACGATACTAATCCGGAGAAATACGCATCTATAAAAGAACAGTTTATTGAACGGGAGGATGGAATTTATGTTCTTGAAACAAATGAGGATACAAAGAGATTTTTTAGAACAGCGATACTTAATGATAAAAATTCAGATTGTAATATAAAATCAGAAAGGAATCTGAAAGCCGCAAAGAAATATTTTACAGAATGGTTCGATGCTCATTCTGATCAGACAGAAAAAGTGTATCAATCGGTGGTCAATAAACTTGGATTTATATGCTTTTCGCCTAAAAATACGGATGAAATTGGCATTATGTTCGAAGTAATCAACAACCGAGGAAAAGGTTTATCTGAACTGGAAAAAATCAAAAACTACTTTATATACTATTCCACCATCAAATCAAGAAACTCCTTAAGAGGCCAAATAAATGATACATGGGGAAAAATACTCGAACATTTAAGTAAAGCAAATGTAACCAGTAATAGTGATGAAAATAATTTCCTGCGTAATTGTTATATCGTCTATTTCTCGACGAATAAAAGTAAAAGCTGGAATGTTTATGGAGAATTGAAAAAACGATATAAGCCGGATGATAGCAATAATGTTGATCGGAATATTGAAGAAATCAGTAGTTTTATTGACTTCATAGAGCAAGCAGCCAAACATTTTATGTATTTTAAAATGAGTGGTGAATTTAGGAACATTTATAAGGGCGATAATAGAGATGAAATCGACCTTGTATTAAAACGCCTAAGATGTCATCCGGTCAATGCATCTATCCTGCCGCTTTATCTCTCAATCATGTCATATCTGGAAGAGACACCAAGAGCTCAAGGAGCACCGGACAAAGTTGCACGCCTGTTGAAAATACTCGAAATAGTGAATTTCCGCACCTATGTTTTACCAAATACAAGAATTGCACGAGCTGATTCAAGACAAGGTGATTTATTTGAATGGGCCTTTAATCTATATTGGAAGCCATCGTGGAACTCAGCCAATTTTCAAGAAATACATCGCACATGGAAAGGCAGAGAAATCCACGGGGATATTTTTACATGGGTGGAAATGAATCTTGAAGATTTCATTGAATCCGTTTGCCCCGAGAAAGTATTTGTTCAATCATTGACTGTTGACAGAGATGAGGCAATCGATTATTACGATTGGAACGGACTGCGATTCTTTATGGCTTCTTATGAAGAATATCTAAATCGCAATAGGAGGGAAAGCTGGCCTATTGAGAAAATACTAAAAACAAGATCAGAAGTACAAAGTGAATTGGCAAATGATTACCTCTCAAAAGAACATATTTGGGCAAGAGAGAACAGGCCGGAAGAATTTCCTCGTGATATAAGAGAAAAAAGAAGACTTGGAAATTTCGTGTTGTTAGGAATGACAAGTAATATTCAGCTTTCAAATAATGAAATAGGGAATAAAGTTGATTACCTCATTAAAAATTCCTCAATTTCAATGTGTCACGTGGACCATTTAAGAGGGTATTACAAAAAAGCTGTTGAGGTAGCAGAATCATTTAGAAAGCGTAGAACCAAATATTTTTATTACGATATTGCTTTGAGTTTAATAGATCAACGAGAGAATGATTTAATAAAATTTGCTTTGGATAGATGGAAAATGCCGAATGAAAATTTTGGAAAATTCATAAAAGTGGATAGTTTTCAGGCAAATAGTGAAGGTAAAAACGAATATTTTTACTTAAAGGAAAACAAAATAAATTAGATAATGGCACACGAACGACTAAGACCGCAATACCATTTCGAAGAAGAAAAGATTAAGCAGTTGAAGCAACTTGCTCCCGAATGTTTTGAAGATGGTAAAATCAACTTCGAAATCTTGCGGCAAAACCTGGGCGACTGGGTACAGGATGATGGTGACGACGAACTCGAACATTTTGGTTTATTCTGGCCGGGGAAAAAGGATGCACGGAAAATTGCGGCCCTGCCTCCTGAAGGAACATTGGAACCGGTGTACGGAGAAGGGCTGAAAGCAGACGGCACTCCCGACAACGATGGGCTGAATGATTCGAAAAACATTTTCATTGAAGGTGAGAACCTTGAAGTGCTTAAAATACTGCAAAAAAGCTATGCAAACAAGGTAAAGATGATCTACATCGACCCGCCTTATAACACCGGGAACGATTTTGTTTACGATGATGATTTTACCGAACCTTTGCAGGAATATCTGAGGCGAACCGGGCAAGTTGATGAAGAAGGGAAATCACTCACCACCAATAAACGGTCCGATGGTCGTTCCATTCAAAATGGCTCAGTATGATGTATCCGCGTATGCGGCTTGCAAGAAATCTATTAAAAGACGACGGTATAATCTTAATAAGCATTGGTGATAATGAAGTTAATAACCTTAAAAATATCTGTAATGAGATTTTTGGAGAAGAAAATTTCATATCGCAATTAGTATGGAGAAATGGACGAACATCAGCGTCATATTACACAAACGAACATGAGTATGTTTTAAGTTATGCTAAAAACAAAGACACTCTTAAATACTTTAAATTTGTGGGTGATGAATTAATATCCGACAGAACCACAAAAAAACCAAGCGCTAAAAATCCTATATCAGAAATTTCTTTCCCCGCTGGCATTGATTTTGAATCAAACGATAAAATTTTCCCGGAAAAATTTGGAGACAAAGAACCAATTGAAATAAGCGAGGGCGAGTTAACTGCAAAAGATGGCAAATTAAAAAACCCCGTCAAGATAAAAGCTGCTTGGGCAATGGCTGATTTAATTAAATCATGGCTCAGTGGTGATGATGTTGTAGACCAAAAAGGACAGAAGATTACTCGGTTTTTTTTTAAATCAAACGGCTATTTGCAGTACGAAAAAGAGAAAGGAACAATTCATCCAAAAACTGTTATAAAAGATTTTTCTTACAAAAACTCCTCTTCTGAGATGGAATCTTTACTTGGGGTGAGTCCGTTCGATTTTACTAAACCAGTGGGATTATTAGAATATTTGTTAAGTCCAATTTTGAATGAACAATGTGGAAATGAAAATATTGTGTTAGACTTTTTTGCAGGTTCGGGGTCAACAGGTCATGCTATATTTAAACTCAATAATAAATGGAAATGGAAAAACAGATTTATATTAGTTCAATTGCCCGAGCCAATTACCAATGACAACAAAGAACAGCAAATTGCATATAAGTTTTGTGTTGAGAATAAACTTAAACTTAACATTGCAGAAATCTCTAAGCATCGGCTCCGAAAAACTATTAAAAAGGATTTAATAAAAGGAAGTTTTAAAGTTTTGAAGTTAAATAAATCGAACTACAAAAAATGGCAAGATCATCGGGGAGGGAATATCATCGAATTAGAAAAAACTCTCGATTTATTTAACCAAAATCCATTGCGAGATGATTGGAATAAACACAAATTACTCACGGAAATAATGCTGTTAGAGGGTTTTCCACTCGATAGTACGATTGAGAAAACAGCCTATGGTAAAAATGAAATCTATCGTATAAAAACCGATGAGCTGAATCAAGAACTGCTGATATGTATGGATGAGAAAATTGAGGAAAACCTGATTGAAGAACTGGAATTAAACAGCAAAACAACTTTTATTTGTCTCGATAGTGCCATCAGCAACGTAAACAAACTGCGGTTGAGCGATAAAGGACTGATTAAAACCATCTAACAATGTATGAAGAACTGCATACCCATTTCAATGGATTAAAACGATATACATTTTCGCAACTACATCTGCTCAGCAATGTCAGTAATGGTATTTATTTACTACTAGAGGATGGAGAAAAGTATAAAGCGATGGACCGGATCGTGCGCGTGGGTTCTCATCCTGGGACCAACCGTTTCTTCAAGCGTCTCAATGACCACTTTTTTGAAAAGCACAGGAGCAGCATTGTGAGGAAACATATCGGTAGGTGTTATTTGAATAAAGAGAATGATCCGTATCTGAGAGTTTGGAGCTTTAACAATAAGCAAGTAAAAAAGGGCAGTTCAGGGGAACAGATGATAGACCAACGGAAAGAAGAAGCAATTGAGCAAAAAGTATCACGTTACCTGACCAACTTCTCTATTTGCATCATTCCCAACCTTCCGGAAAAGGAAACCAGGATGAAATTGGAATCAAAGCTAATTGCAACTCTCAATCAATCGGGTAGCCAATATATTTCATCAGATTGGCTTGGAAGATATCATCCTGACAAAAGAATTTCAGAAAGTGGACTGTGGAACATTCAAGGGCTAAATGGAAATGAATTTATCTCGCCGGATGATCTAAAGTTAATCAAAGGAAAAACAAAAAATGAGCAAGCTTAAAATACATTTTGAGAGCGACCAGGAACATCAGGTACGAGCCATTGATAGCGCGATAAAGCTGTTCAAAGGATTTACCCGCCGCAATACTCCTTTTCAACTTGGCGACGATACCATCCCCAACATGGACCGCTATAAAATGCTCGATGAAGAATGGTTGTACGATAACTTCCTGGAAGTTCAGAAAGAAAACAACCTCGTTGAAGACCTCTACCTCAATTTCGACGATGGATTTGAAACCACCGGCATCGATTCCTGGCGTTATCCGTATTATACTTGCGAGATGGAAACCGGCACAGGGAAAACGTATGTTTACCTGCGTACCATTCACGAATTCAGAAAGAATTACGGTTGGGGGAAATACATCATCATCGTTCCGAGTGTGGCAATTTATGAAGGTGTTGTGAAAACCTTCAAAATCACCAAAGACCATTTTGCAACACTCTATAACAACGAAACCATTCACCTCACTCAATATTCCGGGCAACAAATCAGTAAGCTGCGTGGCTTCGCCAATTCTTCTGCAGTTGAAGTAATGGTGATGACGATCGATTCATTTAACAAGGCAACCAACGTCATTTACAAACCCACGGAAAAGCTCCAGGGAGAAAAGTTGCCTTATCAATACATTCAGGAAACTCGTCCGATTCTTATCCTCGATGAATCGCAAAATTATACCAGTGCAACTTCAAAACAGGCACTGCGAACATTGCACCCCCTTTTTGCATTGAAATTTTCAGCTACTCCCACCGAGCGGGCGAAAACTGCCGAGGAAAACCGGGAACTGATGAACCGGTATTACAACCTCACACCTGTTGATGCATTTAAGCAAAACCTCGTTAAGAAAATTGAAGTAATGGGTGTTACCGAATCGCAGAACATGAACGATTCGCAACTCTCACTCAACTTTGTCCAGGAAGAAAAAGCAGCGTATGGATTGGCGGTGGAAGCGCATCTGAACGTCATTAAAAAAGGTGAAGCTGTGCCGGAAACAGTCAAATTGAGACGAGGCGACGACTTATATCACAAAACCAACAATCCGAACTATAAAGGGCTGGTAATTGATGTCATCGACCGTGGAAACGGTGTGGTGATTTTTACCAACGGGGAAGAATACGATGTGGCAGAAGGTGGTGATGTTACCCTCTCCAAAGAAGAAATTTTCCGGATACAGATTGAGGAAACCATCAAAGCACACATGAGGAAGCAAAAACAGCTTATCGAAAAAGGCGTGAAAGTGCTTTCATTATTCTTTATCGACCGGGTTGCAAATTATGTGGAAAGCGATGGAATCATCAAAAAACTTTTTGATGAAGCATTTAACCGGATTAAAACGCAGTATCCATTTTATGCAGGCTGGCTGGCCGAAGAAGTGCGTGAAGGTTATTTTGCGAAGAAAAAAACGAAAGGAAAACCGGTTGAATTTGTAGATACGAAGGTTGAAAATAAAACCAAAGTTGAAAAGGAACTGGAGAAAGAAGCCTATAACCTTATCATGAAAAACAAGGAAAAGTTACTGGGTTTCGATGAGAAGGTGAGCTTCATTTTTGCCCATTCTGCCTTAAAAGAAGGATGGGACAATCCGAATGTATTTCAAATTTGCACACTCAACACAACAGTCAGCGACAACAAAAAACGCCAGGAAATTGGTCGGGGATTGCGTTTGGCTGTGAACCAGGACGGGAAGCGTGTCACAGATGAGGGGGTAAACATCCTGACCGTAGTTGCGAATGAAAGTTATGAATCGTATTGTGAACAATTGCAAAGCAACTACCAGGAAAGCGGAGATGCTGCTCCACCTGCTCCTTCCAATGCTTCAAAAGCCTGGGCCAAGCGTAACAACAAGATTTTTGCAAGTAAAGATTTTACAAACTTCTGGGAAAAGCTTTGCAGAGAAACGGAATATACCATCAACATCGATGAAGATGAACTAATTCAGCATTGCATCGAACGACTCAACAATTCCAAATTCCCGGAGCCAAATATCGTGGTGGTGAAAGGCAGGTTTGTAATGACAACATTCAAACTCACTCTCAAAGAAGTTCAGGGAGAACAGGCAACGCTCGAAATAATCAGGTCGGATAGTAATGGAAACGAAGATGTTTTCAAGCGAAAATTCATTAAAGGAAGTGATCTCGCAAAGATGGCTAAAGATGAACGATTGAAAGGTTATAAGATAGTGGATATAAAAGATGATGGCGAATTTTCAGAAATTACTTTTGCAGATAAGGGTATCTTACGTTTGCATGAATCTGTAACTTTTTCAAGTGAAAAAGGGCAAAAGTGTGATCCGCAATCACGACAGGAAGCCCAAACAAATTATCCGGTATTTAATTTCATCGAACGCACTGTGCAGGCAACCTCACTTACTAAAAAGACAGTATTGGAGATTTTCAAAGGATTAACACCTGTTATAAAAGAAAAAGTATTTAAAAATCCTGAAGGCTTCACCGCCAGATTCATTGAAATAATCAAAGGTACACTTGCAGACCATATAGCCGCCAGAGTTGAATATAAGCTAACAGGTGAATTAATGGATTATCCTGCGGAGACAATATTCCCGGAAGAGAGAAAGTTTCCTCAAAAGGAGCTCGTAGAGGGTATATCATGGTCTTTATATGACCAGGTTCAAATTGATTCTGAAATTGAAGAAAAATTCGTTAAGCACAAACTTAATGAAGACGATAAAATTGTTTGCTATTTCAAGTTCCCGAATCAGTTTAAAATATCAGTTCCTTCAATCATCGGTAATTATAACCCAGACTGGGGAATTATTCGGTGGGATGATAACCAGAAACTTACATTGGAGCTGGTTCGTGAAACCAAAGGAAATGTGAATCCGAATCTACTGCAATTTCCTAATGAAAAACGCAAAATTGATTGTGCAACGAAGCATTTTGCACAAGCAGGAATAGACTATCGTCAAATTAAAGGTGATGAATTAAGATGGTGGTAATAAAAGATGTAATCATAAAGGAAGCTCAGCAATCTGATATTCGTAAAGGATGGATTCGAATCAATAAGAAGCTACGTGGACCGGAATTAGTAAATGAAAAAGTTTATAAGGTTAGTGTACCTGGCAAAGGGTCTACATATAGAATGGTTCTGGGTAATGATGAATTACCCCCAATTAAAGATGGTGTATTCATGGATTTCGGCACAAGGAATGAATTAAAAGTATTACCTAATGAAAAGGTAAATATTGAATTTAATGAAATAAACTGGTGGGAAAGTTGGTTCGGATATAATTGGAAACATCCGGATTTTGCATATAGGAGTGCTTATCGGGTAGGGATGGTATTAGGAATAGGTGGAATAATTATAACCCTAATTTTGAGTATTTTAGGAATTGTATTAACGATTAGTAAATAATAAACAATGGACCAAGAACAGCTGAAAAGAACATTAAATTCAGTAGGGAAATCCTGCTTTGTAAAATATTTTAATGAGTTCAAGAATCCGGCATATTCAAATCAGGAATTGGTGTATTTGCTTCATCGTAATGAAGGGTATGAGAAAACGGCATGTAATACCCGTGTTACAAAAAGTCGTAAAATCTTTAGAGAAGGCATGGAAAAAGAGGCTCTTGAAATTATAATCTCGTCACAAAAAGTAGATGTAAAGACTTATGAAGGAGCGAAAGATATTCTTATCTCGCTTCAAGGATAATATATTTTTGTTGTACAGAGGAAAGCTAAATATTTCTCATTCGCCTTAAGGATCCTCTTAAACGGCTGAACACTGAGTGCAATGAATGGAGCTTTGCGGAATGGATTGCGGTCCGGGTTCAAGCTTGCGAGCCGTCTGCGAGTGGAGCGAGGGTGGTGCAAGAGGGAGATTGAGGAACGAAATCGGCTTGCAGCACATGTGTGAAGTGCAACGGAACACACGAAACCGCCTACCTGCCGGAGGCAATTAAACAATTCCGGTTGAAGCCCGAAGCGACCCGCAGGCGAGCCAAACACGGGCAGCGGTTGGATTTTAAGCTCTTCCACAAAGGAACGACTGGAAGTGCTTAAAATACAGAGAAAGCTGCCGTGACGAGGATTGAGGAGCCGCAAAAGACATGACAAGCTGCCGGAGGCACCCGAAGGGATTTGAATGTGTTTTACACCTTTAAAATGAACACTCGTAAAACACGTTCAAATGCTTGGCGGGTATTTTGCCGACGATTGACGAGGAACACCATATTTCCTGATTCTTTTTAGACAATGAATTCACTTTTATTCCAGTCATTCTGCCGTGAATTAGAAAAACCTTCTTTTTGTATAATACCGAAAACATATACGACACATTATCAGCAGTTTATGAAAATATAACAAAACAGGTTATATAACAAGAAATTGTATATGCTGCAAATGGTCATTTATAACAAATGGTATTATAAGTTGCAAATTGATATTGTATCAGCTTGGTAATACATTCCAGTCAGAAACAAAAAAGGGCCTGGTTTTAAAAAAACCAAACCCCTGTAAATTCTACGAATTTCCGGCTCAAATTAATTGACAACATACCGTCTGTTCAACAGACTTTGCTTTTACTGTGTTCGTTAATAAAAAAGCATTCCGATTTTCTTTTGTGTACCAGATTTTACCACCCATCTGTACATAGTCAATTAATCCATCAGCCCTCCAGGTGGCAAGTGTTCTTTGGGAAATTTTCCAGTTGCGCATTATATCGCTGTTATCCCAAAGGTCATCCTCTGTTGTCAGAGATTTCAACCGATCGATTTCTGTCTTCATCCGGGTAATTTGATCGGAGAGTTCATCAACGCGTGTACTTAAATCTGCATTGTTCATATCCGCCCCTCCTAACAATGTACTTTGTTTGCCATTAAAGTTTCAAGAATTTCATCCTCTCTGTAAAACCAGGTTGGTCCAAGTTTGTATGCCGGGATAGTACCTTTAATCCGCATTGTTTGTAAGGTACTGTCCGAAACTCCCAACATTTCCCTCACGTCCTTGCTTCTGAGCCAGTTAATTCTTTCCTTTTGTCCGTTCATTGAAATTAATTTTTATTATTAAGGTTATCTAAATTGCCAAATATCAGTTGACTATAATCTAATTTAATAAAATTGATTAACATTAACAAATTTGGTCCGGATTAATAAAATAATTGTTAAGTAGCGCAAAACAGGCAACATAAATACTATAGAGCAGCGGTTAAATTTGCAGCGTACCCTATAGATATTTATGTGTAGATTCCAATACCAGTTCATACCATAACGACAAGTTACATGGCAATCTTCTTACCGCCCTCGTTCTTCTTTTTTGTATCCGGTTTCTTGTTGTTTTCCAGAACTCGGGAAAGCTCGTCCATTTCCTTCGAAATCTTGGTATCAATAACCTTGCTGTAGATTTGT
Organism: uncultured Prolixibacteraceae bacterium; assembly: GCA_963816685.1. Lineage (GTDB taxonomy): Bacteria > Bacteroidota > Bacteroidia > Bacteroidales > Prolixibacteraceae > CAVYUC01. The sequence goes on from CAWFMB010000029.1 coordinate 41,992, forward strand.
GTTGTTTTCAATGATGTATGACCGAGCATTTTGGAGACAGATTCAATCGGGACACCATTTGTTAATGTAACGGTGGTAGCAAAAGTATGTCGTCCTATATGCATCGTTATTTTCTTATTGATTTCGCACAATTCAGCAATTTCAGCCAGATAAGAATTCAATTTCTGATTGCTTTTCACCGGCAGGATTTTATTCTCAGCGTTACATTCCGGATCATCTTCATATTTATCAATGAGTGCCTGGGCCATTGGCAGCAGTGGAATTCTGGCCTGAATCCCTGTTTTGTTTCGTTCATAAACAATCCATGTTTTCCCGTCAATTCCTCTCGAAAGGTTATTTCTGGTAATGGTTTTCAAGTCAGAATAAGCAAGGCCAGTATAGCAAACAAAAAGAAAAACATCCCGAACATGCTCCAGGCGCTTGATGCGAAATGTATGCGTTTCAATCCTGTTCAGTTCATCCGCTGTAATAAATTCCCTTGTAACATTTTTATAAGCAGTTTTATGACTTAAAAATGGATCACGATCTAAATACCCCATTTCCATGGCAAAGTGAATAACTTTCTTTACCTGCTTCAGATGCTTCATAATCGTGTTGTGATGAATTTTATACTCCGTTTTTAAGAAGATTTCGAACCTTCTGATGAACGTTAACTCTAACTTTGTCAGGAGCATATCATTGCAGTTATACTCCTTTTTCAGGAAAGCTTTCAGCCGGTTCAAGGTTGTCGTATACTGGTCGATTGTGCTGCGGGAATATTTACTTCCTTCTTCCTGCTTCACCAGGATGTTATTGGCCTCGAAAACAGATATTAGAGTATGGTCTTTAACAAACTTTCCGGTTTGCATGTCGCGGAGGATCGAAGCGGAAATATCCATCTGTTTGTCGAGCAATTCGTTAAAGTTCTTTTTAACCTGCACTTCCACACTATCCAGGTAATCATTCAAGGCTCTTGCCGATTCAGAGCGTCCAACAGCTCTTTGTAGTCTGGCATCCCACTTCTTGGGGGCAATTTTTCTGTTCACAGATAATTCAGAACGTTCACCATTCACTGTAATCCTCAAATAAATAGGAGCAGACCGCCTTTTTATCATTTTACTCTTTTCTCAAAACAAACAAAACATTAAATCAAATTTCATAGCATTTTAATTTATAATTAAATTAATAAAATTACCACTAATTTAGATGGTAAACGAAGTGCAAAATGATGCAATAAAGTGCAAATAGTAAGTGTTTACGAACGTCTGGTGAGATTAATTTTGAAATTTTAAAAAATGGTCCCGAATTGTGCACCTTAATATTGGGAAATACCGTAAATTTCAGGGTAGGGTTAAAACAAAAAATGCCTGAAATTCATTGATTTCAAGCATTTTTGTAAATTTTAATTGTCAATATGGCTCCCCAGGTAGGACTTGAACCTACGACCTACGGATTAACAGTCCGCCGCTCTAACCAACTGAGCTACTAGGGAAAATATTTCAACTTTAAAAAGCTGTTTGCTTTTTCTTAAAGCGTTGCAAAAATAATAGCTTTTCCGAAAAGAAAAAATATTTTTGCAAAAATTCTGGAAAACAAACAAAATGAATAATTTTAAAAATGTACCTGCTGTTTTGGGCATCGGAAATGCGCTTGTTGATGTTATAAATGTGTTGGAAAATGATGCTGTATTGGCTGAATTTGGCCTGCCTCGCGGAAGTATGACCCTGGTGGATGATAATCTTTCCAAAATCATTTATGAGGCGACAATATTAAATAAACGCGAAGTCACAACCGGCGGATCAGCTGCCAATACTATGCATGCGCTGGCAAATTTGGGAGCAAAATGCGGCTATCTTGGAAAAATAGGTAATGATGAACTGGGACATGTTTTCAAAAAAGAATTTGAAGGAAAAAAAATTGGAACACATTTGTTTTTTAGCGAAAAGGATACAGGAAGGGTTATGAGCCTTGTTAGTTCTGATTCGGAACGGACAATGGCAACTTATCTTGGAGCAGCAGCTGATTTAAGAACGGATGAGCTGCAGAGTGAGATCTTTCGTCAGTATTCTTATTTGTATATCGAAGGATATCTTGTTCAGGATCATGTTTTAATCGATACTGCCATTGATAAGGCATGTAAGGAGGGATTGAAAATCGCCATTGATCTTTCCAGTTTTAATGTGGTGGAAGCAAATCTTGTATTTCTTAAAAAACTGATTGCTGAAAAAGTGGATATCGTATTTGCCAACGAAGAGGAGGCGCAGGCATTTACCGGTAAAGATCCGGAAAAAGCTCTTGAAGAAATTTCACGGTTGTGTGAACTGGTAGTTGTCAAAGTCGGCAAAGAAGGTTCATTCATTAAAAAAGGGGATGAAAAGATTAAAATCGGTTCAATAAAAGCAAATGCAATTGATACTACCGGAGCGGGTGATAATTATGCTGCCGGTTTTCTTTACGGCCTCACAAAAGGATACAGCCTTTCAAAAAGCGGTAAAATTGCCGCACTTATTTCCGGGAAAGTAGTGGAAGTGATGGGTGCAAAATTGCCGGAAGAAAGCTGGGCCGGAATTCTGGCTGAAATAGAACTAATGAGAGACTAAAACAGGCCGTAGATTTGTGCATCTATTTTATCAATAATTAAACTCAGGTCCTCCGGATTCTGTGTAAAATCGTGATTATCTACATTTATAATGAGAAGTTTACCCATTTTATAACTGCTTATCCATTTCTCGTAACGCTCGTTTAACTGTTTCAAATAATCAAGGCGAATGGAATTTTCATACTCACGGCCCCGTTTTTGAATCTGGTTGACCAAAGTAGGAATTGAAGCACGCAAATAAATAAGCAAGTCTGGTGGCTGGATTAAACTTACCATCAAATCAAAAAGAGTCTTGTAATTTTTGAAATCACGTGTACTCATTAAACCCATACTGTGCAGGTTGGGTGCAAAAATTTCAGCATCCTCATAAATGGTGCGGTCCTGGATAATAGTTTTTCCTGATTTTCGGATATCGATAATCTGTTTGAACCTTGAGTTTAAAAAATATATCTGCAGGTTGAAAGACCAGCGCTGCATATCATTGTAAAAATCATTAAGATACGGATTCTCATCCACATCTTCGTAATGTGGGTTCCATTTGTAATGTTTAGCCAGTAACTCGCTTAATGTTGTCTTTCCGGCGCCAATATTTCCTGCTACAGCAATATGCATAATTCGATGTTTTGTAAATCTGACGAAATTAATTAATTATTTTTTTTAAGCATTTCAAGAAGTTCATCAAGGTATTTTCTGTCGTTCGACAGGCGTGGGATTTTATTTTGTCCACCAATTTTACCTCTGTTCTTCATCCAGTTGTAAAATGTTCCTTTTGGTGCAACTATCAGATGAGGCCTTTCGAGTGTTAGGTTTTTATGGCGTTTGGCTTCGTAGTCTGAATTCAAAGTTTTCAATGCATTGTCAAGTGCGGTTATAAAGTGGTCCACATCTTCGGGTTCCTTTTCGAATTCAATAATCCACTGATGCGCACCTTTTTGATTATCGCCCATAAAAACCGGACCGGCAGTATACTCTTCAATATTTGCCGAAGTTTGGCTACAGGCAACTTTAAGTGCATTTTCTGCATTATCTATAATTACTTCCTCACCAAATGCATTTATAAAATGTTTTGTGCGTCCGGTTATTTTTATTTTAAAAGGAAATTTACATGTTATTTTTACTGTATCGCCAATGATGTATCGCCATAAACCTGCATTGGTTGAGATTACAAGTGCATAATTTTCATCAAGTTCCACCTGTTCAAGAGTGAAAACTCTCGGATTTTCTTTTCCGTAATCGCTCATAGGAATGAATTCGTAAAAAATTCCGTAATCCAGCATTAAAAGCATATCATCCCGGCTCGGGTTGTCCTGGATACCAAAAAAACCTTCTGAAGCATTGTATGTTTCCATATAATGCATCTGTTCCGAAGGTATTATTTTTTTGTATTGTTCCCTGTAAGGCTCAAAATTTACTCCGCCATGTACAAAAACCTCAAGATTAGGCCAGATTTCAAGGATGTTGCTTTTGTTGGTTTTTTCAAGAATCTTTTTCAGTAATACCAGATTCCAGGAAGGAACACCGGCCAGGGATGTTACATTTTCGTCGAGAGAATTTTCAATTATTTTCTCCATTTTTTCTTCGAACTCTTCCAGCAAGGCTATTTCCGGTGGGGGGATACGAATAAAATCTGTCCAGAATGGAACATTTTCAATAAGAATTGCTGATAAATCGCCGTAATAAGAGTTATTCGAAAAATTATTTACGCGATGACTTCCGCCCAGGGTCAGTGTTTTTCCTTTCAGAACTTTTGTCTCCGGAAAATTTTTAATGTACAATGCGAAAACATCCTTTGGACCCCGCAGGTGACAATCCTCAAGTGCTTCCTTTGTTACTGGAATAAACTTACTTTTATCGCTGGTGGTTCCCGAGGATTTGGCAAACCACCTGACTTCTCCCGGCCACAACACATCCTTTTCACCTTCACGTAAACGTTCAACAAAAGGTCGGATTTCATCGTAAGTTTGCAAAGGCACCGATTTTTGGTAATCTTCAACCGATTCCAACTTTTTATAATCGTATTCTTTTCCCCATTTGGTTGATTTGGCATGGTTTATCAAATCAAAAAATACCTCATTCTGAGTCTCAAACGGATGTTCGCGATATAGCTGAATCTGGTAAATTCGTTTAAAATTTATCCAGTTAATAACAGAATTTAATAGTGGCATTAGTCAGAATCAATTTTGTTTCCAAAGTTAGGAATAATTTATTTGCTTTAGTTGATAAAAATAATTTCTACTTTTACGTTATGTAACACAACCTACTTTTTTGTTCATGAATTATATCGATATTATTCTGGCGCTACTTCTGGTACTTGCAGCATTCAATGGATTTCGGAAAGGATTGATTGTTGAACTTGCTTCGCTGGCAGCCTTGGTTTTGGGAATTTGGGGAGCCATTGAGTTTTCAGACATTACTTCTGAATTTCTTGTCGAGAATTTCAATATCACTACAAAATATCTACATATCATATCTTTCGTTTTAACCTTTGTTGTTATTGTTATTTTGGTGCATATTGTTGGCAGTGTGGTGAATAAGCTGGTGGAAACTGTGATGCTGGGTTTTATAAATAAACTTGCAGGAATGGCCTTTGGGATTTTGCGTGCAGCTTTGATCTTGAGTATCATACTTGTTGTTTTTGACAAAATTGATGAAGATGTTGAAATAATTTCCAGGGAAGCAAAAGAGGAATCACGATTATATGCTCCCATCCGGAATTTTGCCCCATCTGTTTTTCCGTTTATCGATTTTTGGGATGATAATAACAATCCTGACAATGAAGATTTCGAAAAGGTTACATAACCTTAAAAAGAAGTTGTCTCCTGAACATTCACCGGTTGAAAATGAAGTCTGTAAAAACTGTGGAACCGTTTTTAGTGGTCACTACTGTCGTGAATGCGGGCAGTCTTAAAAAGAAGTCAATCAACCTTTTTCCATTGTGTTTTATGACTTTTTGGGAAATATTTTTGCCTTTGATACCCGGTTACGGAAAACTTTTATCAACCTGATATTTCGTCCGGGATATTTAACGAAGGAATTTTTTGCCGGGCATCGGGTTATAATTGCAAAACCGCTAAAGTTCTAAATTCCACTAAAAATTAAAAATTAAAAAAACAGATTATCCGTCTAATTTGTTGCCATGGATAATTACTATCCATTCGATTTTATTTTGAAAGAAACCGGATAACAGATCACATTTTATATCTTTGCCCAAATTTGTAAAATTTACTTTTTAATGAATTTTGTTGAAGACCTGAAATGGCGGGGTATGATGCACGATATGATGCCGGGAACTGAAGAGCAACTGGCAAAGGAAATGACGGTTGCGTATATTGGATTCGACCCTACAGCCGACTCGCTGCACGTTGGAAGTTTTGCTCAAATTATGCTGTTGAAACGTTTTCAGATGGCAGGTCATAAACCGGTAGCACTCGTTGGTGGCGCCACCGGGATGATTGGCGATCCATCGGGTAAATCGCAGGAAAGAAATCTGCTCAATGAAGAAATACTTGATAAAAACCTCAATGGTATTAAAAACCAATTATCAAAATTTCTTGATTTCGATTCGGATGCCAGGAATACTGCTTTAATGGTGAACAATTACGATTGGATGAAAGATTACACTTTTCTTGAATTCATCCGCGATGTTGGAAAACACATTACCGTAAATTATATGATGTCAAAGGATTCAGTCAAAAAAAGACTTGGTGCCGAATCAAAATCAGGAATGTCATTTACTGAATTTACATATCAGCTGGTTCAGGGTTATGATTTTTTATGGCTGTACAACAATCTCAACTGTAAACTTCAGATGGGAGGTTCAGATCAGTGGGGAAATATTACCACCGGAACAGAACTTATTCGCCGAAAATCAGGTGGCGAAGCTTTTGCACTTACTATTCCGCTGATTACCAAAGCTGATGGAGGAAAATTTGGAAAAACCGAACACGGAAATGTATGGCTTGATCCTGAACGTACAACTCCTTACCAGTTTTATCAGTTCTGGCTCAATACATCCGATGAAGACGCGGAAAAGTACATCAAGGTCTTCACGCTACTGTCAAGAGAAGAAATCGAGGCGTTGATTGAAGAACATAAGCAGGCGCCACATCTCCGTTCACTTCAGAAAAGACTGGCAGAAGAAGTAACAACGATGGTACATTCTGCCGAAGAGTATGAAATGGCAGTTGAAGCTTCCCAAATACTTTTTGGAAATGCTACTGCAGGACAGCTCCGGAAGTTGAAGGAAAGTACATTTCTGTCGGTTTTCGAAGGAGTTCCGCAATTTGTAGTTCTGCGGAGTGAAGTTGAACAAGGTATTAATGTAATTGATTTATTGACAGAAAAAACAACAATCTTCCCCTCGAAAGGTGAATTGCGAAGGACTATCCAGGGCAACGGGCTGAGCATAAACAAAGAAAAAGTAACCGATTCGGAATTGAATATTGACAGCAGTTTTCTGATTGCTGAAAAATATATTCTTGCACAAAAAGGAAAGAAAAATTATTTCCTTATTATCGCCGGATCTTAATGTTTAAAACCGTTTGCAGGAATACTAAAACCGGTTCATTTTCGTTCAAAAGAATGCTAATAATTAGAAAACATAACGTAAATCTACAGAAGTGAATAATTTTTTTGATAATCAGCGAATCCTGAATCTGATTTGGAAACGCAAATTTCATTTTATTGCAATTGGAGTTGTTGCAATTGTTTTATCCGCTGTTTTTTCTGGCCCGGCATTTATAACACCAAAATATAAGTCTACTGCTCGTATTTATCCAACAAATCTTGGCGTTCTTAGCGAGGAATCAGAATCTGAACAAATGTTGGAAATAATCAATTCAAACGACATCAAGTTAAAAATGTTTGAAGCTTTTGATTTGGATGAAGAATACAAAATCAAAAAAGATGACCCTTATTACCTGACGTACATGTTCGATATTTACAACAGCAATGTAAATACAAGCAAAACCGAATATGAAACCGTTGAAATAAAGGTGCTTGACCGCAACCCGCAGAGGGCCAGCAACATGTGCGATTCAATTATTCATTTTTATAACAGCAAGGTAAGAGAAATGCATCGTGCCAAAGATTATGAAATGGTGGAACTTACCCGGAAGGTACTGAACAAAAAAAACCAGGAATTCGATTCATTAAAAGTTGATCTCAACAACATGCGAAAAGAATACGGCATTCTCGATTTTAACGCGCAGGTTCCCGAAGTTACGCGGGGTTACATGAATGCACTGGCTGCCGGAAGAGGCTCTACAAGCGATGCTCAAAAAATTAAGGATTTGTATAACAATCTTTCTGAAAAAGGAACCGATGCGATATGGTTGCAATCACAATTGCGTTATTTAATTAGTTCAATCGATTCATTGTCTACTCTTTATGAAATTTACCTGAACGAATACGAAAAAGATATTACTTATGCACATGTGGTGGAATATCCGCAGCCTGCCGATAAAAAATCGTATCCGGTGCGGTGGTTAATCGTTGCTTTTTCAACCGTATCTGCTGTATTTCTGGCACTGCTTGTATTTTTAGTTCTCGATTACAGGAAAAATTAGCTAAAATTGGTTCGAAGCAATACCATAAAAATAGCGCTGTTCTATTTTATTTCGATAAGCTTTATTTTATTGAATCTCTTTTTTGTTGTAAAAAAAGATTCACTTATAGTAAATTCTCTTCCGTTTTTGCTTACCATAATTTTACTTGCCATTTTTTCCTTCGACAAAATCATTTACTTTATTGTTTTTTTTGCACCCTTATCGCTGCCGCTGAGTGAATTGGTACCGGGTCTCAGTTTTAACATGTTCCTTCCTACCGAACCATTGTTGTTTGGTTTATTAATCTTGTTTCTTTTAAAAGTTATTGCCGAAAGAGGTTTTGATCGTGATATACTTTCACATCCCGTTTCCCTTGCAATTTATATTAACCTGATTTGGATATTTCTGACCTGCTTAACCAGTACAATGCCCGTTGTATCTGTTAAATTTCTGTTGTCCCGAATTTGGTTTGTGGCGGGATTGTATTTGTTAACAGCAAAGCTTTTTAAGGAAGGAAAAAATATTGAAAAATATGTTTGGTTGTATCTGATTCCTTTTGTCGGTATTATCTTTTATGCAACTTTCCGTCACATCGGATATGGATTGTGGAACAAGCAGGCTGCACATTTTGTGGTAAATCCTTTTTACAACGATCATACTTCATATGGTGCTGCACTGGCTATTTATCTGCCGTTTGCTGCTTTGTTTTCGTTCAACAATTTCTTAAGTCACAAAATAAAACTTGCGGCGTTCCCTGTTTTTATTGTTTTACTCATTGGTTTTGTCTTATCGTACAGCAGGGCAGCCTGGCTGAGCATGATAATTGCATTGGCAGTACTTGCAGTCATTAAACTTAAGATAAAGTTCCGGCCCATATTTATTACAGGAATGTCTGTTTTAATTTTGGTTATTGTTTTTCAAAGTCAGATTCTGATGTCGCTGGAAAACAACAATAAGGAATCATCGGCAAACCTGACCGAACATATCTCTTCCATGTCGAATATTTCTTCTGATGCGTCAAATCTTGAACGTATAAACCGGTGGAGCAGTGCTATCCGGATGTTTAAGGACAAACCTTTTTTTGGTTACGGGCCAGGAACCTACATGTTTCGATACGCTCCCTACCAGTTAAATAAAGATCGTACTATTATAAGCACAAATGCTGCTGACGGAGGAAACGCACACAGCGAATATCTGGGACCGCTTGCCGAATCCGGGGTACTGGGACTTCTTACTTTCCTTCTGATTATTATAACCGTAATTTATACTGCGGTTCATACATATACCCGTTTGAACGACCCGAGACTTAAATCTCTGCTGCTGGCGGCTTTGGCAGGATTAATCACCTACTACATCCATGGTTTTCTGAATAACTTTCTGGATACAGATAAATTATCAGTTCCTTTCTGGGGCTTTACTGCAATGATTGTGGCTATTGATATTTACTCACGGAAGGAAGAAAAATCTGCACAAAAAAATCCGGTATGAACTTACAAACCGGATTAAAATCAAAACCAATTTTGTAATTATTTTACCCTTTCACTGTATGATCTGTCACGCGTATCCACTTTTATCACTTCACCCTGGCCAATAAACATCGGAACCATAATTTCTGCGCCGGTTTCAAGTGTTGCAGGTTTTAAGGCTGTAGAACTCGCTGTATTTCCTTTTTCCCCTTCAATGGTGAAGGTGATTTCCAATTCAACAAATGGAGGTAATTCAACCGTTAATGGTGCTTCGGTTTCAGCCTGGTAATTAATTTCAACTACCTGACCTTCTTTCATTAAATCAGCGTTTTCAACCATAACTTCAGGAATTGAAACCTGCTCGAAAGTCTCAACATGCATAAAATTAAAGCCCATTTCATCTTTGTAAAGGTACTGATACTGCCTTCTTTCCACACGGACAGTGTCAACTTTTACACCCGACGAAAAGGTGTTATCCACTACTTTTCCTGTTTTCAGATTTTTTAATTTGGTTCGCACAAAAGCCGGCCCTTTACCGGGTTTAACATGCTGGAACTGAACTATTGTGTATATATCTCCTTTAAATTCTATACATAATCCGTTTCTGAAATCTGCTGTTGTTGCCATTTTATTTGATTAATTTTTTTGAAACGCTGCAAAAATAAACAAATCAGTTAAAAATCAACCTATTCAATTCGTATTTACAGAAAATTTTCGAATGTTACTGCGCCACTTGTTCTACTCCGTCGATTGTGTAGCTTTTCAGAACAGCCCGCAGAGCGCCAACTCTCATATCAAACTCGAGAAGAACCGGAAGTTTTGTTTTCTTCGAAATAAAAAACTGAAGACCATCTGAACGATTCAACAATTTTCCTTTATCAACAGCCGGCGCCAAAACATGGCACTCGATGGTTCCCAGATCGGTTTCAATCCTCCGGTCACCAAGATATCTTACTGTTACATCCGAAATTTTATCTGCATGAAAAGTTGGAAGTGTAACTTTTTCACCCGTTTCAATATCCGCCATTAAATGGTTGTTAATGAAATAGAAAAACACAGAAACGATATCCACAAGATTGTGAGGCACACTCCGCCAACCCGACTTTTGACTGTAAATAGAATCAATATCATGATAATAAAGTGTTTCATTGTACCACCTGTATTTCTGTTCTTTAATATTCCGGATGGATTTCAGTGGTAACCGGGTATCGGCATCAACAATTGTTTGATACACATCGTTTACGCCAAATAACTTGTCGGTTAAGCCGGTGGTTCGTCCCACCAGATGGTACTGAATGGCTTGCAGGTTGTTGAAGGTGGTATCTGAAATTATGAATTTTGCCTCTCCTCCCTTTATAAAACCAAATTTCAGATCGAATGAAATAACTTCCTTCTTAGCTGCAGCAATCCGGGCAAAGTTTATGAATACCAATAGTAATATAATTGTTTTCTTCATTTAAATGATTTTGTTTTTTGGAATTGTTGCAATAAAATCCTTCAGATAAAAAGGTTCGAAATAGGCAACGTTTTCAAATTCATTATTGTTGTAACTGCTTTCTGCCAAATTAAGCATAAACCGTGCCGAAGCTTTTTTGGGACCGCTGAATACCGCATTGGGAGACTGAAGTTGCATTTTACATTTTTCTGCTCCGTTTCCGTAAAAAAGAATTTTATATTCTGAAAGCCATCGTGAAAAAGATTCTTCATCAATTATTTTAGCTGAAACAGGTTCAATAATATTTCCCGTTGAATCATAGAGTGCTGTATAAACTTCCATCCGGCGTGCATCGATCATCGGGCAAAGCAGTACTTTTTCATTCGTTTCGAAATACCGGGTTAAATTTTGTGCTGTAAATTTCCCCAATGCATCCAGTGTTCCTACTGAAATTAATGATTTATCCAGTGAATAACACAAACCCTTAGCTACTGAAACACCGATTCGAAGACCTGTATATGACCCCGGACCTTTACTTACGGCAACTGCATCAATCGTATCTATTTCAATTTTGTTTTCCCGAAAAAGTTCATCAATAAAAACAGTCAGGTATTCTGAATGATTTAGACCTTCGCGGCTTTCTTTTTCAAAAAGCAGTTTACCATCTTTTGCAAGGGCAACAGAACAAACTTCAGTTGATGTTTCGATATTGAGAATGAGTGCCATAATTTTTTATTTAATTACACTTTCAGCGCTGATTTGTTTAACAAATGGATTCCAACTTATTTTTTTATTGCGCTATACTAGATTTCATGCAAAAATTTGAATGATAATTACGATGCAAAGCAGCACCGAAAAAATCAACTCGCCCCAAAACCTGCTTTTTAAAAAAACAAAAAAATTGGAAATCAAAAATGTGAGAGGAATAGCTGAAAGAACAACCATTTCCTGCGATATTGCCGGAATAAGTACAAATCCGGCAAGTGAAAAAAGAAAAATGAGAAAAAATATCGTGAAAAATTTACGTGTGCTTACCTTCTTCGAATCGTATTGCTGAATTATTTTAAGGCTTCCGGCCAATGTAAGTAAAACCAGGTATCCCAGTAAAATTTGTAAAGGAATATTTATTTTAAAATAAGTGTTTTGTGTAGTGAAATTGAGCTCAATGGTTTTAAGCAGTTCAAGTAACTGTTCGTTGTAAAAAGCAAAACCCAGTGCAAATATTAATGGCAGCAGGAAACCAATAAACAGTATCACAAATTCGCGCCAGCGGTAATCGCGTGCAAGAATTCCGATTCCGATGAGAAATGCAGGCAGTAATGCAAAAAGATTAAAATAAAACAGGGTGCCAATTCCAAGAATAAATCCGGTATCGAATGCAATGGAATAGGGTTTATTAATGTCGAAAGCCATGAACAAACGGTAGATTGCCATCAACACAAATACTGCAGCAAAATATACCGGGTGAATTGTGTGCATATCTGCAAACCCACTGATTATTATTACAAAAAGGGGTGCAGGAAGAATTGTTCGTGTCCGAATAAAATCATACCGGTTATTCACCTGTTGCACCATAAAAGCAAGTAAAATCAACATGAAAAGAGCCAGAACACTCTGTAAAAACGCTGAATGATTTACAAGGTTATTTATTGGAACATAAAGTGGAGCCTCTGTTTCTCCGGAAAAGAAAGGATAAATTTGGGGTTTCAGAAGGCTCTTCAACCAAAAAAGCAACCCAAGCAGGGGAAACAAAAAGTAGTTGACCGAACGGTTTGATTTTAAAGTACGTAGTATCATTTTAAAGGTCGAAACCTAAATCTTTTCGGTAGTATTTTTTCTCGAATTGAATCAATTCGGCATTTTTATAGGAAACTGCCAAAGCTGCTTTCCTGTTTTCTCCATATGAACTCACCGAAATAACTCTTCCTCCATTAGTCAGTATTTCGTTTTCAGCAGTTTTGGTTCCTGCATGAAAAACGATGCTGCCGGATACATTTTCAAGGCCTGTTATTTTTTTCCCTTTATCATAGTTTCCGGGATAACCGCCCGAAACCAGCATGACTGTAACTGCAGTACGTGAATCAAGTTCAATTGTTTTTTCCTGCAGGTTGCCGTTTGCAGCTCCTTCCAGTAAATCCACAATATCCGATTTTAAACGTAAAACAACAGCTTCTGTTTCCGGATCGCCCATTCTTACATTATACTCTATTACATACGGATTTCCTTTCACATTAATTAATCCAAAAAAGATAAAGCCGTTGTATTCTATCTTTTCGAGTTGAAGCCCTGAAATTGTCGGTTTGATAATCCGGGTTTCTACTTTTTGCATGAATTCAGTTCCGGCAAAAGGAACAGGAGTAATTGCACCCATTCCACCTGTATTTAAGCCAGTGTCACCTTCGCCAATGCGTTTGTAGTCTTTTGCTTCAGGAAGTATTTTGTAGCTTTTCCCATCAGTAATTACAAAAACCGAAAGTTCAACACCACTTAGAAATTCCTCTATTACTACTTTATTTCCGGCAGTTCCAAACTTTCCGCCGAGCATTTGTTTCAGTTCGAGTTCAGCCTCATTTCTGTCGCCGATAATTAAAACCCCTTTTCCTGCAGCAAGTCCGTCGGCTTTTAAAACGTAAGGAGAATCCATCGTTTTTAAATACTGAATTCCTTCGTCAAGATTTTTTTGAGTAACAGTAAAGAATCTGGCTGTTGGAATGTTATGGCGGAACATGAATTCTTTGGCAAAATCTTTACTCCCTTCAAGCATGGCACCCGCCTTTTTCGGGCCAACAATTTTCACTGTTTTTAATTCGTCATCGGCTGCAAAAAAATCATGAATTCCTTCTACCAGAGGGATTTCAGGGCCAACAAGTACCATATCTATTTTATTGCCCGTAACAGCCTTTTTTACCTGCTGAAAGTCGCTGGTGTTGATATTCAGGTTTGTTCCAAGTTGGAGAGTTCCTGCATTTCCGGGTGCAAAAAACAATTGTTTAACTCTTTTGCTCTGCTTAATTTTCCAACCAAGCGCGTGTTCCCTTCCTCCGGAACCAATGACCAAAATATTCATTTCAATGACTATTTATAGTTTTAAAGTGTATTGTATCTTTCCAAACGTGACTGAACAGCTTCACCAATTTTGGTGGATAATTCTGTATCGCCATTTGTACGAGCCATTCTTTCAATTTTCTGCAAATAGAAAAGCGTACGCTGAATTTCTTCATTCACACTTTGTTCATTCAAAAATTTCGGGTTCAGCGAGAAGAAATATCCAAGGTCATTATCGAAAACATTGAAGGCTTCTTCAACGGCTGCTTTTCCTTTTTCATTTGCACCAGCTTTGTAATAACTATCAACAAGTTCGAGCCCAAAATATTCATACTGAACAATTTCATTGGGTACCAACTCAAATGACCTGTCGATAACAGCCACGGCAGAATCTTTTTTACCTTCTTCGATAAGCGCTGCTGCAAGCCTGTTGAAACTGTTCCGGATATTCGTCATCATCCGCATATTGTTTTCATCAATATAAACATCCGGATCGTTCATGTTACCATACTTGAATTTATTCATCAGGTTATCGTACATGATATCTGTAGCCACGGTTCCGAAGGAAAGACGATCGGCGGCAGGCTCCGATTTTAACGGTACAAAACGATAGGCAAAACCTTCAACCTGAAAGTAATCTTCAAGATTCATGTATTTTGCATTACCAACAGTAATTGCCCAGTAAATCGGACGTTCCCAGTTGTTGGTGGCAATAAGGTCCAAAATCATCATTTCATCTTTTGGAAGGTAATTTTTATTGCTGAGATCGATTGTAATTGTATCAACAATTTTATCATAATCTTCAGGACGTACAACTTTATTTCTGATAACTGCTTCCTTGTCTACTTTGTAGCTTAAAACTTTCTTTGGAATATAGGATGCATTATCAGCCTGCTGAAGTTTTGTTGCAGGATTCTCATCCTTAATAAAATCAATTGCTTCTTTTAATCCTACTGTTTCCCTGCTGATTCGTGGATTATCAAGCAGGTAAATAATGTCACGGGTTCCCTGACGATATTTTTCCTGCGACAATGAAAATGGTAACGGTTCAGATTCATAAGCTTTGCGTTTCATCTGATTAATATACCAATCGGTTTGAAGGTAACTGAGGTTACAAACCCGCGTGTCGGTTCTGACTCCTTCCACTTCCTGATTGTACCAGAGCGGGAAAGTGTCGTTATCACCGTTTGTAAATATTATTCCGTCAGGAGCAAGTGTTTTTAAATAATTTGCACCCAAATCACGTGCGGTGTAACGGCCCGAACGATCGTGATCATCCCAGTTTTGTGCTCCCATAATTCCAGGGACCAGAATTAAAGTAACAGCGCCTGTAATTCCGGCAGCAACAGTTTCGGGTAAATATTTTTTCAATGCTTCTGATATGGCCAACACTCCGAGTCCTATCCATATTGCAAAGGCATAAAATGAACCTGCATAGGCATAATCCCTCTCACGTGGCTGGTGAGGATATTGATTCAGATAAATTACAATGGCAAGTCCGGTCATGAAAAACATTAAAAATACTACCCAAAGACTTTCTTTGCCTTTTTTCCCTTTGTTGTATTGAAAAAAGATACCAAGCAATCCCAAAATAAGGGGTAAAAAATAATAGGTGTTGCGGGCTTTATTATTTGCATATCGTTGTGGCAGGTTGTCCTGATTTCCCAGACGCCATTCGTCGATAAACTTAATTCCACTCAGCCAGTTGCCGTTAAGGATTCCGCCATGGCCTTGAATATCATTTTGTCGCCCTGCAAAATTCCACATAAAATATCTGAAGTACATATAGCCTACCTGGTACCGGAAAAAGAACCTCATATTTTCTACAAAAGTGGGCTTAACTATGGTTTCCATTTCTCCTCTTTCGTTCCGGAATTGCATTTTATGTCCCGAAATTTCTCCCCACTGCTGGTAATCATCTGCATGAGAAGGGTCCATTGTACTCCACATCCTTGGGAAAAATGCCTCGAATTTATCGTCGTAATTTGGTACAACTTTACGATCTGTAATCACATACTTTCCATCAATCTGTGTGTAAACAGGATTTCCTTCGGTGTATCTGTCGTCAGGATTTAACGGTGTATTGTAATACTGGCCGTAAAACAACGGGCGATCGCCATATTGTTCCCGGTTAAGGTAACTTAAAAGTCCGAACACATTGTTTGGGCTGTTTTGATCCATTGGAGGATTTGCTGACGACCGGATAATTATTAAAGCGAAAGATGAATAACCAATTAAAATCACTGCAACACCTGCAATTATCGTATTCCACAGCACCATGTTCTTTTTCATGGTATAGTATAGCCCAAAAACAACTGCAGCAATTAACAGGAAAACATAAAAAAGAACACCCGAATCATACGGTAATCCAAATGTATTTACAAAAAGCAATTCGAACCAGGAAGCAACTGTTACAACTCCCGGAATAATTCCATACATAAGAATTGCCAGAAGCACCACTGAAACCACAAGTGCCGCAATAATTCCATTTCGTGTTACCTTATATTTCCTGAAATAATACACAAATGTTATAGCCGGAATAGCCAGAAGGTTTAGCAAATGCACTCCAACTGACAAGCCAATAATAT
Organism: uncultured Prolixibacteraceae bacterium; assembly: GCA_963816685.1. Lineage (GTDB taxonomy): Bacteria > Bacteroidota > Bacteroidia > Bacteroidales > Prolixibacteraceae > CAVYUC01. The sequence goes on from CAWFMB010000029.1 coordinate 58,650, forward strand.
ACGCGATAAAAATTAACCAGCGGTTGGCATGTGGCTTATCGGCTACATTTTCCCACTTCAGAATGGCCCAGAAAACAACTGCTGTCATTAAGGAGGAAGTTGCATACACCTCACCTTCCACTGCCGAAAACCAGAATGTGTCGGAAAAAGTATAAGCCATTGCACCTACAAAAGAACTGGCAATAATTGCAACTGTTTGTCCGGTGGTTACCTCATTTTTTATATCAATAAGCTTTCTTGCAAGATGCGATATGGTCCAGTATAAAAACATAATCGTTAATCCACTTGCTATCGCCGAAAGCGAATTGATCATTTTTGCTGCATCCTGAGCACCACCTCCAAATAAAGTGAAAAACCGGCCAATAAGCATAAAAAACGGAGCTCCCGGAGGATGTCCAACTTCAAATTTAAATGAAGTGGTTATAAACTCGCCACAGTCCCAAAAGCTAACTGTGGGTTCAATGGAAATTAAATATACAATGGCAGCAATTACAAAACTCAGCCAACCAAAGACATTATTAAACAGGTTGTATTTTTTCATTTGATACTCTTTTCTTTGCTATTCAAATTTGCCTGAAAATTTAATAGTTGCGAAGATAATTGTTTTGAACTAATCTTAAAGGACTGATTTATATTTTAAGGATTTTTAAAATTGGAATTTCAAAGTCACATCAGCATGATCCCGGTAACCATCCTTCCGGTTTTCAATCCTTCCCTTCTTGCTGAAAAATATTTGTGCTTTAACAAAAATGAACATTCACCCAATACTTCAATATTTTCGGGGCGCACACCGGATTTTAGCAACAGCTGACGGTTAGCCTCCCACAGATTGAAATTAGTTTTACCTGAAGAATTTGTGTGAAGTGTTTCTGCAGCGTTCGGAATACTATTATGAACTGCTGTCACTACTTCTTCGCCAACTTCATAAATTTCAGGACCAATGGATGGGCCAATCACAGCCATCATGTTTTCAGGCAGGCTGTTGTATGTTGAAACTATTTTAAGGATTGCGTTTTCAGTAATTTGTTTAACAGTTCCACGCCAGCCGGCATGCACCGCACCAATAACTTTTTTTACCGGGTCGAAAAGCAACACAGGAACGCAATCCGCAGTTTGAATACACAGGCAAATTCCATGCTGATCAGTAATTAAAGCATCAGTATTTTTTATTTCCTTTTCAGGAATTTCTAAAACTGTAACAATGTTTCCTGTATGTTCCTGCCGGGGAAATACAAGTTGGTCCGGTTTTAAATTCAGTATATTTGCCAGCAGTGTCCGGTTATGATTTGCTGTTTCACCTGAATTGCCGGTAAATCGGGGACTTGAAGATGAAATTGTACTTTTGGTGGTTGTAAAAACCAGCAGATTATCAAATTGATTAAAAAGCGGATAATTAATAAGTTGGTTTTTTTTATGCATACTGAAGTAATTCATTTAACTTTTTCCTGTCGAGCAATGTTATTGTTTTTCTTTCAATCCGGATTATTCCCTCTTTTTGCATTTCGCTTAAAACCCGGGCAAGTGCCGGCCGTGTGACGGCAAATAAATCGGCAAGTTGCTGCTGTGTTTCTTTGAATTCAACCGAATGAAATTTGTCACCAGCTTTTTGAAGGAGCAAATGAGCCATTTTTTCTTTTATGGTTTTAAAACTTAAAAAGTTCAGTTTGTTCGATAAAAACTGAGTTCGGGTGGAAATGCTGTTGAGATAATTTTTTAGTATTTGCGGACTATACTGAAGTAATTTAAGGAATTCAGAAACAGGAATGGAGAGAATTTCAACAGTGTTGTTTGCGGTGACTGTAACCGGGTACTTATTTTCTTTCCCAAACAAAAATGCTGAAGCCAATGGTTTAGGTGCTTCAATATCTTCTATCTTCACCGTTTTCCCGGAATAATCTATCATTTCTCCTTTCACACTTCCCGAAATAATAATGTATAAATTAACAACCGGATCGCCTGCAACAACCAAAACTTCGTCTTTTGAGAAATTCTTAAACTGAAAATGAATTCTCTGAAGGAGAGACTGGATTTCATTTTCCGGAATTCCCTGGAAAACCGGGCACCTGGATATACTTTTAATGTTTAGCATTTTTGCAGTTTTGTAATAATTGATACAACCTGCCTAACGTACATCTGCTAAATTTGTTTTATAAAATTTAAAAACGATGTTACGTGAAATAGTAAAAATAGATGAAGAGCTCTGCGACGGATGTGGCCAATGTGTACCGAACTGCCACGAAGGTGCATTGCAGATTATTGATGGGAAAGCACGGTTAATCAGTGAATTAATGTGTGATGGGTTGGGCGCCTGTTTGGGACATTGTCCGCAGGACGCCATAACTATTGAAGAGCGGGATGCAGATGAATATGATGAAGAAGTTGTAATTTCGCAAATGATAAAAAGCGGAAAAGCCACAGTGTTTGCACATCTTAAACATTTGCAGGACCATGGAGAAACTGCGTATCTAAATGAAGCCCTTTCCTATATAAAGGCGAATCATAGTTTAATGCCGTTTGCTATTAAAGAGGTTCATGATTTATTGCACGGTCAGCAGGAAAAACCGTCTGCAAATGGTTCGGCCTGTGGATGTCCTGGTTCTGCTTCGGTAGCATTTGATGCTTCCTCACTTAAAATAGCGCCACCTGTTGAACAGGCGCCTTCGGCACTTACGCAATGGCCGGTACAGTTGCATTTGATAAACCCGGCGGCTTCTTATTTTGCCGGAGCCGATTTATTGGTGGCTGCCGATTGTGCCGGATTTTCATATGGAAATTTTCACAACGATTTTATACGGGGACGTAAAATGGTCATTGCCTGTCCAAAATTGGATCAGGGGAAAGAGATATACATCCAAAAACTTACACGCTTAATTGATGAAGCCGGTGTAAATACGATTACAACTGTTATTATGGAAGTTCCATGTTGCGGCGGCTTATCACAAATGGTTCAGATGGCCGTACAAATGGCTTTGCGGAAAGTACCGGTAAAAGAAGTTGTATTAAGCATCAGGGGAGAAGTGTTAAGTGAAGAATGGATTTAAAACAAAATTATTAAATTTGGGTTTTAACTTTTATTTTACGCTGTGACAAGTTGAAAATAAATTAAAGGTTACAAAGTTAGTTTTTGGTTTTTTAGTTGAATGGCATCTGCCGCCTGGCGGGTGTCATTCTTGTTTACAGGTGCAGGCTTATCAACGGTTCCGGTGACCAACGAGCATTACTTGAAATCCGATGCCTGAATTTGAAGTTTTTAATCCCAAATAATAAAAATAAACCACTAATGCGGGAGGTAATCGGAGTAATTCTGCTCTATATTAAATTCGTACTATACTCGTACTAAATTCGCACTAAATTCGCGATATCGCGAATTTAGTGCGAATTTAGTACGAATTTGATACGAAAATAATCCATGTTTAATATAGCGTTGACAGGGTTGAAAAACAGAGGAAATAATCAGACAGACCTTAAATTACCATCCCCAACCGGAAGATGAATCAGGTTATCACGGAAATTTTCAATATCTTGTTTTAGAGTGCATTTTGAAATTGAAGGAAACACAAAACTGGAAATATATTCCCCTTCATGATTAAACATGGTGCGCTGAATATGGATTTGCCGGTATTGTTAAAACCCAAAAATGAGGCCGGTTAAATTATTATGGAAACAGTAACATCAGGTATTAGAAACACCACACTATTCACTGCATTGCCAGAGGACTAAAACAGATACAAGGGAAATACAAAAAAATCCAAAAATCGATAGTTGAAGCGTTGCTATGGCTAAGGTGGGTGCATTACATTTATCCCGGTTTGACTTATCACCGGGTTTTAATCATCTTTTGATTTGATAAACTGTTTGCCTTTCAATATCCGCATGAATGAAGAGGTTTTCTGCATGTTCTAAGGGAGTTTTTGTGAAGAAACGGACCCTTTGCCTGGCCGGCCAGGCAGATGTATGAATTAAATAAATAGTACTTAATGCTGTTGAATATCAAATTGTTATAGTCCAAAGGATCAAAGTTTCAAGAAAGGTTAGCTCCCGATCATAGAGAGCTTGTCCCATTTTGGAAAAATCGGTTTTTTTATTGAAATAAAATTTACATCTGTTTATAATTAAGTGCTTTTTTTTAATCTGCTGATAGATAGAAACTTGAAAAGGACAAAAAAGTATTCTATTGTAAAATATGGTTTCGTTCTTAGAATTTTACAAACAAAAACATGATGCGAATGTTATAACAGTAACGATTAAATTCGTAACTTTTTACAAGTTTTAGGAGAAGATAATGAAATCGGAGATAAATTTTAGGAATATGTTACAAAAATGTGGGTGACAGTAGGGATACCTCTGTTTAATCGGCAAAAAGTACAGTAGAAAAAAACAATTGGGACAAAGGAAACAGAATTTAATGCAGGAAGTAAATTGAAGAGTGAAATTAGCGGATGAAGTGTAAGAAACTATAAAATTCTTGTAAAATTCTATATAAAATCAATTTTGAACTAAAACAGGCGGATCAGTTAAATTCTCATTCAATACATTGCTTTCCCTGCAAAATAAGTATAAGCTCTTAAGTACAAAATAATGGTGCGATTCTATATACCGGATTCAACTCCGGAGATTTCTTTTTTATATTAATGAAACGTTTTATTTAAAAAATTTTAAGATGGTAAGAAGTAGATTTAAAGAGCCGGAAATTCAAAAAGTTCTTCAGAAATATGAAGATGGTGTGCCCGTGCATCAGATAATTGAAGAATATGGCATTAGTCAGGCCACCTTTTACAACTGGAAGGCCAAATACGGGAGCAGTTCGTCAAAAGATCTTTCAGAAATGAATGAACTAAAGGAGGACAATGAACGTCTTAAACGTATGTTTGCTGATTTAAGCCTGGAAAATATGAGGCTCAAAGCTCAGCTTAAGAATAAGGATTGATTTTCTTAATTATTTGTTTTGGAGGAGGATGATAACTAAAAAAAATAACTGATAATGATTTTGAAGAAACCAACATATGAATGGTATGCAGTGTATACCAAGGTAAATGGGGAGAAAAAAATTCTAAAAAATCTTGAAGAACAGAATATTGAATGTTATTTACCTTTAATAAAATCTTTACGGCAGTGGAGCGATCGCAAAAAATGGATTGAAGAGCCACTATTTCGAAGTTATGTTTTTGTTAAAGTAAGTAACATTGAATTTTTTGATGTTCTTGCAATTCAAGGAGTTTTCAGTTATGTAAGTTTTAGCGGAAAAGCTCAGCCAATTCCTGAAGTTCAAATCGAAAATGTAAGGAAATTTGTAAAACAGGAAGAAAAGGAAGTTATACTCACCCGCGAAATCATAGAAAAGGGACTTCAGGCTGAGGTTTTATCGGGACCTTTAAAAGGTGTTCAGGGCGAAGTTGTACAAATTTGCGGGCAATACCGGATGTTAATAAGAATTGAATCAATGGGATGCTGCATACATGCAAACATTTCAAAAGACGAAGTTAAGTTCCTGCACACCGGCATTCTTAAAAAAGCAATTAAACAGAAACAGGTTCAGTACAATTAGAATTGAACCGGCACTCATTTTCACTACTCAATAAAAAAGAAAGAAATTCTAAAATCACAAATTAAAATAACTCTGTTTCATAGAATTTTAAAAACTATAATATTGAATGATGAACAGGCACATTATTAACCCTTAAAATTATTATTATGAAAGTACTTATTCTTGCGGGAGGTTTCGGTTCCCGTTTATCCGAAGAGACAGAAATAAAACCAAAACCAATGGTTGAAATTGGCGAAAAGCCAATAATCTGGCACATTATGAAGACATATTCTTACTATGGTTATAATGAATTTATTATTCTGCTTGGCTATAAAGGATATGTGATAAAAGAATTTTTTGCACACTATTTTCTTCACAATTCCGATGTAACCATAAACATTCAGGAAAACCAGACTGAAGTGTTAAACAACAGCTCGGAACCCTGGAAAGTGACTCTTATTGATACAGGTTTGAACACGATGACCGGAGGCCGTATAAAAAGGGTTCAAAAGTATATAAACAACGAAACTTTTATGCTGACTTATGGTGACGGAGTTTCAAATGTAAATATTAACAATCTGCTGGAATACCATAAAACCTGTGGCAAACTGATTACAATGACTTCTGTTCAGCCAAAAGGAAGATGGGGTTCACTGGTTTTGAACAACAATGATGAAGTTATTCAGTTTCAGGAGAAAATAACCGGAAAAGAACAATGGATCAATGCCGGTTACTTTGTTTGTGAACCTGAAGTTTTGAATTATATCGAAGATGATTCAACAATATTTGAAAGGGAACCGCTTGAAAGTCTGGCTAGAAACAAAGAACTTGTAACTTACAAGCATTATGATTTCTGGCAGGCAATGGATACTTTAAAAGATAAAAGAGACCTTGAAAAGTTAATTGAAAACCGCAATGCACCATGGATGGTGTGGGATAAAAGTTTTCAGTATAAAAGTTCAAAAGAAAAATTGAAAGTCGTTTAAAGCAATTTTTCCGCACACGTATTAAAATTTTCCGAATCATCAATCAACACCTGCTCCAGGAATCTTTATTCTTTCATTTAAAAAAATCATTCAACACAAAATATGTACGATATTACAATAATTGGTGGTGGAATAGTAGGACTTGCCACTGCTTTGAAACTTAAAGAAAAAGCCCCGGATTTAAAAGTTGCCGTTCTTGAAAAGGAAAATGATATTGCCAGACATCAAACCGGCAATAACAGTGGAGTTATACATGCCGGTGTTTACTACAAGCCGGGAAGTTTGAAAGCATTAAACTGCAGAAACGGATATCAGCAATTAACAGAATTCTGTGATAGGGAAAACATTAAGTATGAATTGTGCGGAAAACTTATTGTTGCTACGGGCAAGGATGAATTACCGCGACTTGAAAATCTGTGGGAACGCGGAATTCAGAACGGGCTGGTTAAAATGAAAAAAATACCGGGCGAACAAATAAAAGAATATGAGCCGCATGCCACAGGTCTTCAGGCAATTCATGTTCCATACACCGGTATCATCGATTATAAAGAGGTAAGTCAAAAGTATGCCGAAGTTTTTAAACGGTATGGTGGTGAAATTCATTTGAATGCCAAAGTAAACAACATTGTAATTGGAAAGGATAAAGTAGAAGTTGAAACACGTCAGGGGCATTTTACATCTAAAATTCTTGTAAATACTGCGGGTTTATACAGCGATAAAATTGCACAGTTAACCCAATCGAAACTGAATGTAAGGATTATCCCGTTTCGGGGAGAATATCATGAATTAACTGATGAAAAGAAACATCTGGTTAAGAACCTGATTTATCCGGTACCCGATTCTAATTTTCCATTTTTAGGGGTACATTTTACCCGTATGATTCATGGCGGAATTGAAGCCGGGCCAAATGCAGTTTGGGCATTTAAGCGTGAAGGTTATAATAAAACATCATTTAACGGAGGTGATTTTTGGGGTTCACTTGCCTGGCCGGGATTTAGAAAAGTAATGCGACAGTACTGGAAAATGGGGCTTGGCGAATATTATCGTTCCTATAATAAAGCTGCACTGGTTAAAGCTTTGCAACGCCTGGTTCCTGAAGTTCAATACGATGATATTAAAGCCGGCGGGGCAGGAGTTCGTGCACAAGCCTGTGATAGAAACGGCGGTTTAATCGACGATTTTTTAATTGTTGAAGACAAATTCACATTCAACGTTTTAAACGCACCTTCCCCGGCAGCAACCGCGTCGCTTGCTATTGGTGATTCTATCGCAGCGAAGGTCATTCATAAACTTGCAGGGAATGAACTTCCTGGCCAATTCAAAAACGGACGCAAAATAAAATCGATGGCTGTATAAAACCAAACCGATACAGTTCAGGAGGAAATAATAATAAATAAACAGAACAGATAAATGATTTTTACTGAAACCAAATTAAAAGGAGCTTATATCGTTGAAATTAAACAGCTGAGCGACGAGCGTGGTTTTTTTGGCCGTTCGTGGTGTAAACGTGAAATGGAAGAACATGGTTTAAACGGAAATGTGGTGCAGGCAAATACCTCTTTAAGTAAATACAAAGGTACCATGCGTGGAATGCATTATCAGAAACATCCCTATGAAGAAACAAAATTTTTACGCTGCACAAAAGGAGCTGTTTATGATGTTATTGTTGATTTGAGGAAAGATTCTCCAACTTTTTTGCAATGGATTGGAATGGAATTAACTGAAGATAATTATAAAATGATTTATGTGCCTGAAAAATTTGCTCATGGATTTGTTACTCTTACAGATAATTCGGAGGTAACTTATCTTGTAACTCAGTTTTATACTCCGGGAGCGGAAGCAGGACTTAGATACAACGACGAAAAATTAAACATACAGTGGCCGGTACCTGTTACTGTTGTGTCGGAAAAAGACAAGATTCATCCGGATTTCGATGTTTCCTTGCTTCCTTGATAAATCGGGAAACGATAACTTTTTAAAGATTCTTGCGAAAAACATTTTTACAAGCACTATTGCTTATAACCCAAAATAAAATACAATGAAAATTTTAGTCATCGGAAACATGGGGTACGTAGGCCCTGGAACAGTAAGTCAGTTGCGGGAAACATATCCCGATTCAGAAATAATTGGATTCGATATCGGTTATTTTGCAAATCACCTTACAAATACTGATTTTTTACCAGAAGTAAAGTTAAACAAACAGATTATCGGTGATGTCCGTCAGTTTCCTTCTGAAGTTTTGGAAGGAGTAGATGCAATCGCCTATTTAGCTGCAATTTCAAATGATCCGATGGGTGCTCAGTATGAAGAAGTAACCATGGATGTTAATTATCGCTCGGCAGTGCATATTGCAAAAATGGCACGCGCTGCAGGAGTCAAAAATTTTGTATATGCTTCGAGTTGCAGTATTTATGGTGCTGCTGATGATTATGCAAAAACTGAAACCGACACTTTAAACCCACTTACTGCATATGCACGGTCAAAAGTTGAGGCGGAGAAAGAACTTGAGCCACTGGCTTCGAAAGATTTTACAGTTACCTGTCTTCGTTTTGCAACAGCTTGCGGAATGAGCGACCGGCTCCGCCTGGATCTTGTATTGAATGATTTTGTAGCCGGAGCAATAATTTCAAAGGAAATTAATATTTTGAGCGACGGTACTCCATGGCGGCCACTGATTAATACACTGGATATGGCACTTGCATTTGAATGGGGTATACAAAGAAAAGCTTCCAATGGAGGTGAATTTCTAATTATTAATACCGGTACAAGTTCGTGGAATTATCAGGTAAAAGAACTGGCAGAAGCAGTGGGGGCAATTGTTCCGGGATGCAAAGTGACGGTTAAAACTGATGCGCCGCCGGATAAACGCTCCTACAGGGTAAATTTTGATTTATACAAAAAATTGGCGCCAAATCATCAGCCTAAACACGATTTGCATGCCACTATCAGAGAATTATATGAATCTATATCAGCAATGCAAATGACTGATCCTAACTTCAGGGATTCAAAATTTATGAGGTTGAAAATACTTGCCGGATTAAGAAAAAGCGGTCATTTGGATGAAAACCTTTTGTGGAGCTGGCAAACTAAAAAGGAGATGAAGAAACCGGTTTTGGAAGAAGCAATAAAATAAAATTATATAAAATGAATATTCTTCTGTTGATTGTTAAAATCCCGGGATTGCCAATTAACACTTATGAATTATTCTCACTAACTAAAATCAATCATAATGAAAGTTGTATTATTTTGTGGCGGACAGGGAATCCGGTTAAGAGATTATTCTGATCAGATTCCAAAGCCAATGGTTCAGGTTGGTTACCGCCCTATCCTTTGGAATATCATGAAATATTATGCAAGTTACGGGCATAAGGATTTTATTTTATGCCTTGGATATAAAGCTGATGTAATTAAAAATTATTTCATTAATTACGATGAAACCCTTTCGAACAATTTCATTTATACGAAGGGAGGAAAGGATATCGAACTTGTAAATTCTGACATAGAGGATTGGACCATCACTTTTGTAGATACCGGAATGAATTCAAACATTGGAATGCGGTTGATGAAAGTCCGGGAATATCTGAAGGATGAAGAAATGTTTCTTGCGAATTACAGTGATGGCCTTACTGATTTGCACCTGCCCGACATGATTGACTGGTTTGAGAAGGACAAGGATAAAACGGCAGCCTTTATGGTGAGCCAGCCGAATCAAAGTTTTCATGTGGTTCAACGGAAAGAAAATGGGATGGTTCAAAAAATGAGTCATATCGGGGCCTCAGGGCTTTATATTAATACAGGATATTTTATTTTACGCAAGGAAATATTTGATTATATGGAATATGGTGACGAACTTGTAGACCAGCCGTTTAACAGGCTTATTGAAAAGAAGAAACTGACTTCATGGCATCACAAGGGTTTTTGGACAAGCATGGACACATTCAAAGACAAAAAAACACTTGATGATATTTATGCCCAGGGAAATCCGCCATGGGAAGTATGGAGTAACATGGAATTGCAACAACAAAAAAGAACAAAGCTGACCAAAATATTCAGCAATTATGTTGTCATTTAATTTACCGAAAGACAAAGCGCTGGATATTCTTTGTTTGGGAGCACATTGTGATGATGTGGAGATTGGTGCCGGGGGCACTTTGCTGAAGATCATTGAGGAATATAAAATCAGCCGGATTGTTTGGGAGGTTTTTTCATCGAATGACATCCGGAAAGAAGAAGCAGTTTTAAGTGCTGAGAAATTTCTGACCAATGTAGCGGATAAAAAAATTAATGTCCATTCCTGGCGAGATGGTTTTCTTCCCTTTCATGCGCGCGAGATTAAAGAATATTTTGAAGATTTAAAAGCACAAACTGCTCCTGATTTGATTCTTACACACTATCGTGATGATCGTCATCAGGATCACCGGTTAATTAATGAACTGACCTGGAATACTTGGAGAAATCATTTGATCCTTGAATACGAAATTCCAAAGTATGATGGTGATCTGGGAATCCCGAATTTTTATGTTTCACTTGATGAACAACATGTTGCCAGAAAAAGTGAAATTCTGCTTGAATCGTTTGCATCACAACGCTCTAAACATTGGTTTAGCGATGAAACATTCCGTGCTTTGCCAAGGCTTCGGGGAGTTGAAGCTGCCACTGTTTTTGCCGAGGCTTTTTATGCCCGGAAAGTAATTTTATAAATTCATGACTTTTAAAAAGCCGGTAATGTTAACCGGTTTGATGTTATCAAAAAAACACATTCAATTCTGCCAAATTTATTTAACTGTTAATATATGAGATGTTTAAATTGTCAAAGCACAAATACTGAAAATTTCTTTCTTTTAAAAAATGCTCCTGTTCAAAGCATTGTAACAATAAAAACATATGAAGATGCAATTGCGATTCCCAAGAAGGAATTAACACTCGCTTTTTGTCATAACTGTGGTTTCATATTCAACAGTACTTTCGATACCACTGTCGATATGTATACAAAAGGTTATGAAGATCAACAGGGATTTTCTGCCACATGGTTATCGTTTATCACTGAAGTCACCAACCGGTTTATTGAAAAATACGACATAAAAAATAAGAATGTCATTGAAATCGGGTGTGGGAAAGGTGATTTTCTTAAAATAATCTGCGAACTTGGAAATAATAAAGGTATTGGTATTGATCCGGCTTATGTCCCCGGCAGGTTGGAAGAGAATAAAAATCTCCGGTTTATCAGGGAGTTTTATTCGGAAAAACATGGCGATTTACCTGCAGATGTTATTGTTTGCCGGCACACTATGGAGCACATACATGATACTTACAATTTTGTTAAAACAATCAGGAAAGCCATAAAAAATAATCCTGATGTGATTGTTCTAATTGAAGTTCCGAGTATTGTCAGGATTCTTAAGATACAGGCTTTCTGGGATATTTTCTACGAACATTGTTCGTATTTCAGCCCGGGTTCGCTTGCACGCCTTTTCAGGTTAAACCGCTTTGAAGTATTGGATAATTATCTTGAATACGATGATCAGTATCTGTTTTTGGAAGCAAAACCGGCAGAAGATGTCCCTGAAATTGCTCATCCTGCTGAAGAATCTGTAGAGGAATTAAAAAAACTGGTTGATGAATTTGTTGTAAAAGTTAACGATGAATTGAACAATTGGAGGACAAAACTCTTAAAGATGAAAGATGAAAATAAAAAAGTTGTTGTTTGGGGAGGCGGTTCAAAATCGGTTGGTTTTTTAACCCATTTTAACGAATTGGGTGTAATTGAACATGTTGTTGATATCAATCCGCACATGCAGGGTAATTTTATTCCAGGGATAGGAATACAATACAAAACCCCTGAATTCCTTAAAGAGTACAAACCTGATGTTGTTATTATAATGAATGGTGTTTATGAAAAAGAAATAGGCAAAACCCTTTCGGATATGGATTTACGTCCAGAATTAATTAGCCTGTGATACAACGTAAACTATTAAATTTTTTTTATGACTCAAATAGCTGAAATTATTCGTTTTTACTCTCTTGATGAGATTATGGACTTCGTCAAAAACGGGGGAGAATATCCGCTTCACCATGTATGGTGTTATGATAAAATAAAGGAAAGTGGCATAACAGTAGATTGCATTGAATACGACAGAAACAGCAGGTGGAGTAAAATTGGAAATAAGTTGCAGATATTCAACCTGCAACAGCAAATTAATTTGTTAAAACAATCGAAGGATTATGATGTAATTTATGCTCCATTCATTGATGATGTATTCTTCCTTGCCGTATTGAAAATCATGGGTCTATACAAGAAGCCAATTTTTGGCCTCGCACTCGATTCACATGTTCCGTTTAAAAAACAGCCCTTAAAAAAATTAAGGCAAAAACTGCAGTGGTTAGTTTATAAAAACGGGATTGATGAAATCCTCTTTTTTAACGAAACAATTTACCACCAGAGCCAGGAGTATGGTTCTTTGGGTAAAACCCGCAATTATACAGATCACTGGGGTCCCGATTTGGATTTTTTTAAATCATATACCGAACGGCAAACTGAACCGCCAACACATGATTTTATTTTTTCTACAGGTGGAACAGGAAGAGATTACGGAACGTTGGCCAACGCGTTTAAAGAGATTGATTTCAAATTGAAAATTACTACAAAAAGAGGTGAGTTTAACGATGACAATCTCCCACCGAACATCACTGTTGACAGTTCGGTAACACCAGGATTGCATTCCGTTGGTATTTTACGTAAGGAGTATTATAATGCTCTTGCAGTTGCAATTCCGCTGTTAAATATCGGGCGAAAATGGCCGGTAGGCATAACTGTTATCATGGAAGCGCTTGCAATGGCAAAACCTATTATTTCAACAATCAACCCATCTTACCCCTTTCATCTTGAAAAAGAAAAGATAGGATTTTATGTAGATTATAATGATGTGGAAGGCTGGAAGCAGGCTGTTAGCCATTTGGTTAATAATCAGGATGAAGCCAGGGAAATGGGAGAACGCGGACGCTACCTGTGTGAGAAAAAATACAATTACAAACTTTTCTCGAAAGATGTGGTTAGCCAGCTAAAAAAATACAGTTTGGCTGAGAATCACAAAAAAGTGCAAAAGGCAGAAGTTTCTGCTGTGTCTTAAAAGCTGCTGTTTATTAGCAGCAGTATACTTGTTTTTTTTAAACTTTTCTGTAAACTCAAAATTAAAACAGATGAAAAAATTTTTACTTCTAATTGTAACTGCGGTTACAATCTTAACTTATTCAAATGCACAGGTGGTTGAAATTACCGGGCAGGGTGTTTTGAACGATGATTTTGTAACACTTAGTTTTAATGATCTTTCTACCATTGATCATGTGGTAGTAGAAGCTATGGCTTTTTTCGATACCCGAACTGAATTTCCTCCGGTTGATAATCCACCGGTTAATGTGGAATTTTCGGACTTTGATGAAACAGAATCTGCAGTTTTTATGCCTGTTGAATTGAATTACGGCCCACACACTCAGGGATTTAATTTTTATTTTGGATACTATACAGCAACATTTAATACTGTGGATGCTGCAGGTATTACACTTGATAAAAACGGTCAGGGAAATGCAATCCTCAGCTATTATGCCTATGTGTACAGGACCGATGGAAATATAGACATGTACAGTATGACCGATGAAGATCATGCATTCATATTCCATAATGGTTCGGGAGATCCGGTTGTATATGAATTTGACCTTCCGTTTTCTGCCAATCCAAGGGATATTGAAGTAGTAATGCCATTTAGTGATAATGAATCGCTGGCGGAAAGGTATGCACACGTTACACTTATCAGCGGTACTGAAGAAACTTCAGATTTAATTCTTTTGAATGGAGTTGGTGATAATTTGCGTTTGGAAACCCTTAATTTGGCCAATGTGCCAGGAGATGTAACCAAGGTAATGGTTGAAATATATTCACCGGTATTAGGAGTGGATGATGTTAATGGAGACTCGTTCTTTGTAGGTATGGTATTGTTAAATGTTCATGAATTGGTGCAGGGATGTACCCTTACTCAGGGATACTGGAAAACGCATTCATCATACGGACCTGCAAAGAAAACAGATGCCACCTGGGACATGGTTGGCGGACCGGATGCAACATTTTTCCTTTCAGGCCAAACCTATCTTGATGTTTTAAATACACCGGTTCAGGGAAATAAATATTATATACTTGCCCATCAGTATATTGCGGCAGAATTAAACATGCTGGCAGGTGCAAATGGCGGAGCTGTTGATACTGAATTTGAACATGCAACAACTTTGCTGGAAACATACACCCCGGAACAAATTGCAGCGATGAAAGGCAAGAATGGAAAAGAAATAACCGAAATGTTCACATATCTTGGAGGAATCCTTGGAGACTATAATGAAGGATTAATTGGACCAGGACATTGTGGCGATGAAGAAGAAGAAGTAGTAGTAGAAGAAAAATCTGCTGAAATTATTAGCGTACAGGATTTTGAAGTTTATCCAAACCCGGTCAGGGAATATGCAACGGTTTCATTTGTACCGGTTCAGGAAGGAACAGCTTCGGTTGAACTTATTAACTTTTTAGGACAGAAAAGCGATGTACTGTACCATCAGAATGTGCAAAAGGACGTTCCGGTAAGTTTCCGGTTCGATACACAAGAATATAATGAGGGATTGTATATCATTCGGGTGGACAACGGATCGTCAAAGGAAAACTTTAAAATAAATATTATAAAATAATTCATTTGGCAATAATAAAAATTACTGGTATTTCTCTTCTGCCCAATCGGGCAGAAGGGAAATTTATCAAACAAACAGCTCATTTATTGGTTAAAGAAAAGTAAAAAGAACCCAAACTTTAGGTATGTTATTTAATTCAATAGATTTTGCAATTTTCCTGCCGGTAGTTTTTTTACTCTATTGGTTTGTTATTCATAAAAATCTGAAACTGCAAAACCTGCTTGTTGTAATTGCAAGCTACGTATTTTATGGTTGGTGGGACTGGCGGTTTTTATCCCTCATTATTTTCAGTACCCTTGTTGATTTTTCAGTAGGACTCGCACTTAAGAAACAGGAAAATGAAGTAAAAAGAAAACTATTGCTTTGGACCAGTATTCTCGTTAATCTTGGTTTTCTGGGGGTTTTTAAATATTACAATTTCTTTCTGGATTCGTTGTATGATGTTATTCCCGGTCTTCAGGTCGTAATGGGTTTTAATACGCTTAATATTATTTTACCGGTAGGAATCAGCTTCTATACTTTTCAAACTTTAAGCTATTCAATAGACGTCTATAAACGAAAACTTGAACCAACAAATGATTTTGTGGCTTTCGCAGCATTTGTAAGTTTTTTTCCGCAGCTTGTAGCCGGACCAATTGAAAGGGCAACAAATTTGCTGCCGCAATTTTACAGGAGAAGAACATTTGACTATTTGAAAGCTGTTGATGGAATGCGGCAGATATTGTGGGGGTTGTTTAAAAAGGTTGTTATCGCCGATAGTTGTGCAGAATATGCGAATCTGATTTTTAATAATTCTGCTGATTATTCAGGAAGTACTTTGGTATTGGGTGCACTCTTTTTTACATTCCAGATTTATGGTGATTTTTCAGGGTATTCAGATATTGCGATAGGTACGGCAAGATTATTTGGTTTCGATTTAATGAGAAACTTTGCATTTCCCTATTTTTCGAGAGATATTGCTGAATTCTGGAGGCGCTGGCATATTTCCCTTTCTACCTGGTTCAGAGATTATGTTTATATACCATTAGGCGGTAGCCGGGGCGGAACCTGGATGAAAGTAAGAAATACGTTCATTATTTTTGTGGTTAGTGGTTTTTGGCATGGAGCAAACTGGACTTTTATAATCTGGGGTGCTTTAAATGCGATTTATTTTTTACCACTTCTTTTAACTAAAAACAACCGTAATCATCTCGAAATAGTTGCAAAAGGCAAACTTCTGCCAAAGGGTAAAGAAATTTTGCAGATTGCAGTAACTTTTGCATTGACAGTTTTTGCCTGGATATTTTTCAGGGCCGAAAATTTAGGTCATGCTTTAAGTTATATATCGGGAATTTTTTCAACATCATTATTTACAGTTCCTTCTTTTTACGGTGCATCCCGTTCAGCATTGGTAATTGTTCTTATCATGATGTTTTTACTTGTGGAGTGGCTGGGAAGAGAAAATCAATATGCAATTGAAAAATTAGGAGTAAATTGGAAACGCCCGGTTCGTTATGCAATGTATTATGCGCTTATTATTGCTATTTTCTGGTTCGGTGGTAAGGAACAGCAATTTATCTACTTTCAGTTTTAAAATTGTTTTTGTATGATTCAGTTTATAAAAAAGACAATATTATTTTTTGCCTTTTTTGGTTTAACTTTTATTGGAATATTCGCTGCCTGGATAATATACAATTATCCAGCCGTCGATAATCCTGCACCCAATCTTTCAAACAGCTATTCGTTTAACGAAAAGATGTTGTTTATGAAAAACAGCAAAACAAAAAAACTGGATGCGCTTGCTATTGGTTCCTCTATGAGCCTTAATAATTTACATTCCGAAACAATTGCAAGACAATTGGGAACCAAAAGTTTTATAAATGCGTCGTCGTGGGGTTTGAATATGAAAGATAATTACAGGCTTCTAAAGGTATTAAATGAAATATATCATCCAAATGTATTACTGGTTGCTGCAAATATCAGCGATTTTCAAAGAGTAAGCAAAACTATCAGATATGAGCTTGTAAAGGGATATCTAGAATCCCCTTTCAGTAATTTAAATTATTATCTGAAGACGTTTAATATGGAATACTATTTTCAAAACATTAAATATGCAAGTGAAGTACGAAATAATGTCCATGATTATGAATATTTGAATTACGACAAATACGGAGGAATGAATTATGGCGCAGAAGATTTCAATATTAACCAGGAGCGTTGGATGGGAGATTCAATTGTAGATGCAAATTTCGATCCGCTTCAATATCAATATCTGGATAGTATTTCCACCTATTGTGAGAACAACAATATAAAACTTTACTTCTTTCAAAGTCCTTTTAGAGAAGGTTATTATTCAAATCTTAATGAAAAGGAGAAAAAGTTGATATATTCACATATAGAAAGAATTCAGCATATTTTAAGAGATGGTAATTGCACGTTCATTAATACAGTAGATACCACGTGGTCGGATTCATTATTTGTTGACTGGACTCATCTTAACAAAAACGGAGCTAAATTATTTACAGAATATTGTTTCGATAAGGTGAAAGTGCAGAAAAATATGGCTGATAGAAAAATTAATAAGAAGAAAGAGGGTTTAAACAAGAGTTCATCCATTACAAATTCGAATGATACAGATAAAACGAGTTCTTTCTTTTAGTATAAATGAAAAAGACAAAACAAATATGGCAAACGTTAATAATAGAGAAAAATTTAAGGGATTAACTTAAATAAAAGAATGATCTGCGTTTAGATTTCCTTAATTTTCAATTTTTTGCCCCAATAATAATTTACAGGTGGAGGAATTGAGTAAATTTAAAGCCTAATTTTTCAGGAGATTTAAATGGCCGGATTATTGATTTTATTATTTAAGTAACCTTACAATACATGACCAATTTGAAAGAAGGATCAAATAAACGTAATGATAATCTCAGAAATAAAACAATTAGTGGATTTAAGTGGTCTTTCATTGATAATGTTGGAAAATTAGGGGGGCAGTTTGTTGTCGGAATTATATTAACAAGATTGCTTACGCCTGCCGATTTTGGTCTGGTAGGAATGATTACTATTTTTATTGTTATAGGTCAGGCACTTACCAACAGTGGATTCGGACAGGCATTAATTCAAAAAAAGGATGCAGATGAAATTGATTTTTCTACGGTCTTTTATTTCAATATACTTTCAAGTATCTTTATTTATCTTGTAATTTATGCAGCAACACCATTAATTGCGAAATTTTTTCATGAACCAAAGTTAATTCCTTTAGTCAAGGTTATTTGCCTGGTTTTTATTGTTAATGCATTCGGGCTGATCCAAAGTGTACATTTGGAAAAGAAACTTGAATTTAAAGCACCGTCTGTCATCGGAATCATCAGTGTATTTCTTGCAGGAGTTATAAGTATAATAATGGCCTTTAATGGGTTTGGTGTTTGGGCACTTGTGGCGAACACAGTTTTAAGAGGTTTTTTTAACAGTGTTTTATATTGGAAGATCAGTTCCTGGAGACCTTTACCTAAATTCAGTTTTGTTTCTTTAAAAGGTTTATTTTCATATGGTTCTAAAATTTTGGTAGCGGGTCTCGTTCAGGCAGTATTTCAGAATATTTACTATTTGGTTATCGGCCGGTTGTTTCAACCTGAACGTTTGGGTTATTTTACACGGGCAACGCAATTCAAGGATATGCCTGTAAATACTATAGCAGTTGTTGTTCAAAAAGTAACTTATCCGGTATTTTCAACAATACAGGATGATGATCCAAAAATTATAAGAGGTTATACGCAAGCTCTGCGTTTACTTGCAGCAATTGCACTTCCTTTAATGGTAGGTATATTCATAACCTGCAGGCCACTAATTGATATTGTGCTCGGAGATAAGTGGTTACCAGTTGTTCCATATCTGCAAATCATGAGCTTATATTCCTGGATATATGTGGTTTATACTATAAATAATCAGATAATCACTATTAAAGGTCGAAGCGATTATTACCTGCATATTCAGATAATTGATAAACTTCTTATTGCAATTTCAATATTACTTACTTATAAACATGGAATCACGGCAATGATTTATGGTCATATGGTTGCTACTATTTTGACTTATCTTGTTGGCAGCATTTATTTAAAAAAGGTTATCAGTACAACAATACTCTATCAGTTAAAAAATATTTTACCGTTTTTTGTAGCCGCAGTTTTAATGTTAATTTCAAGTATTCCACTTTCATTGTATGTTTCAAGCAAACTTATTTATTTATTAAGTAGTGCATCGGTTGGTATGGCAGTGTATATGCTTACGCTATGGATTATGAAAGTGGGGGAACTAAAAACCAGTATCAATGTGATTAAGAAAACTGTAAAGAATTTTTCATCAAGAGGTAAAAATGATTAAAACCAAAAAAGTGTTTATTCTTGGTGTTAACGGGTTTCCGTTTGGATCTGCCAGAATAGAGAAATTAAAACTTATAGGAAAATCATTAACGAAAAATAAAGCAGAGGTTGTTTTTATAGGACATTCATGGGGATATTTTAAAAAGGGCGATATACCCTGCAGCGGCAATTTCGAAGGAACAAATTACATTTATACCTGCGGAATAACATCCAGACCTGAAAGATTTCTTCAGCGAAGATGGGTAAATTTAAAAGGAAGAATTGGTGAAATTGGTTATCTCGTGAACAACAGGTGTGATGTTGCTATTGTTAGTGTTCAGTCCGGAATGTTTATTCCATTATTATATTACAGGATACTTTCAAAGGTATTGAATTTTAAGCTGTATTATCCGCATCATGAAGATGAATCGGCTACTCTCGATAAAAGTAATTTGTATAATCGAATCAATCTTTTTTTATTTAAGAAATTTGCCTGGAAAATATTGGATGGCGTTTTCCCGATCACAAGTTATCTTGCCGGTAATATTCACAAACAAAATCCGGATTTACCATTTCTTGTCATTCCTTCAATGGTTGACTTCGATTATTTTGATAACATCAGGAAAGTCACGGGTACAAGCGACGAGAGGTATTTCATGTATTGTGGTTCAATTGTTTATTTCGAAATTATTGATTTTATTATAACTGCCTTTGAAGGTGTGGATAATTCAGAATATAATTTACACCTTGTAAGTTTTGGTAACCTGGAGAAGGAAAATAAACTTAAAAAGCGAATAGAAGCCTCACCGAAAAAGAGACAGATTTTTACATTTGGATATTTGGATTACAATTTATTAGTCGAAAAATATATTCATGCAAGTGCGCTACTCATTCCGTTGCGTGATACAATACAGGATATTGCGCGATTCCCTCACAAAATTGGTGAATATACTGCCAGTGGTAATCCTTTAATCACAGTAAAGGTTGGTGATGTTGAAAAGTATTTCAACCATAAACAAAATGCATTACTTGCAGATAAGTATGCAACAGAAGAATTTACTGAATTAATGAACTATGTAATTACAAATCCTGTTGAAGCAAAACAAATAGGAAAAAATGGTTATGAAACAGGAATGCGTGTATTTAATTATAAAGCCTATGGAAAAAAGCTTCTTCAGTTTTTCGAAAAGGAATAATAATGCAGGGAAATCAAATACTAAAAGAAGATAAAAGCACATATGTTTATGAGTATGCAATAGTTTTTATTCTGATTATTTATGCAGCAAGAACAAGTGAATTTGTTCGGGCGATCGATGGTTGGAACAATATATTTGGATTACTGCTACCAATTGCAGGAGTAATCTTCATTGCATTTCTAAAAAACGTTAATTTTAATCATAAATTCTGGTTGTTAATTTTAGGATATACATTATGGTTTGCGGCAACCACAGTTAAATTTCATGAATTACATCCAAGATTTTACGGAATTAATCTGATTAAAATGGTGATTGCATACATTGTAATTTCCGGATTAAGATACAGGTTTTTCAAGTTTTACGAGGAAATACTTTTCTACTTATGTATAATCGCTTTGGTTTTTTGGGTGCTACAAAATGCAATTCCAGGTATATTTATTGAATTTCTTCGAAATTTTGAATTTTCAACACAAGGAGATGAGGCAGGAATCATTGATTTTAATACGATTGTTTATACTGTAAATAATTTTGTAGTTGCTCCAACTTCCATTATGCATTTTGGGGGTTTAAATGTTTATCGAAATGCCGGTTATGCCTGGGAACCTGGTGCATTTTCATCGTATATAAACATTGCAATATTTGTTAATCTTATTCGTAACAATTTTAAACTGAAGGGAAACAAACATATTTGGGTTTTTATTCCGGCTCTTGCAACAACATTTTCTACAACGGGATATTCTATTTTTATATTATTGGTGTTGTTTTATATGTACAACCAGGAATTGGTTAAAATCATTTGGCTGGTTCCACTAATTATAATTGCCGGAGTTTCTATTTTTTCGCTGCCGTTTATGGCTGAAAAAATTTCTAAATCATCAGATAAAAATAAATTAAGTACGGAGCAAATGATTTATAATTCGGCAAAATATAAAACATCTTATGCTCCACAGCGTTTTCAATCGCTGGAAATTGATTTTGTTGATTTTTTAAATAATCCGGTAATTGGTTATGGGGGACATCAGGAAGCCAGATGGACAAATAAACTGGGTGCGCAAATTTCAACAGCTTCAGGAATTGGTAAAGTTTTGGGCCAATATGGAATAGTCGGAACTATATTTTTTCTGATGAGTTTGTGGATTTCATCACGACAAATCATGACTTTGTACAAAGTACGGGGTACAATTTTTCCTGTCATGCTTTTTCTTTTCATATCAATCAGTTATGATATTATTTTTACAGGTTTGTTAATGTGCTTCTGGCTTTTGTATATTTCAAATTTTCTTAAAAGGGAAACTATAAAGAAGCATGTGATTTACAACATGTTAAAAAACAGAGATGCCAATCCGGGTGAAACTGAAACGACAAAAGTTATCCCGTTCACATTAAACAAATAGCAATTTTTATATGCCTTTCGATTCATCTGAAAAAATAACAATGCTTGTTTTTAGTCTGTATCCTGGTGGTGCAGAAAAGGTTTGCCTGACGTTGTGCAATGAATTTGCAAAGAGAAACTACGAAACAGAATTGTGGATTGTTAATTCAAAAGAAACTATACTTTCGAAACAGTTGAACGAAAATATCACTGTTTTTAAGATGAATAAAAAACATGTGAGAACTGGTTTTTTCCCATTGTTAAAGCTACTGGTCCAGCGTAAACCAAAGCAAATCCTGATTTTTCATATTGAATTGGCAGTTCTTGTACTTGCAATAAAAAGGTTACTTTTTTTGAAGACCAAAGTTATTGTCCGAAGCATTAATACACTTTCACAAGCCTTTAATTATCCTTCAGGTTTATGGGAAAGATTTTTTGCTCGGCGGGTTATAAAGCAGGTTTTGCCAATGTCAAACCGTATTATTGCTCAATCAAAAGGTATGCATGATGATTTGGTAAAATTTTTCAGGTTTGAACAGGATAAACTGATAACGATTCCTAATCCTGCAAAAAGTATTTATCTGAACGGTACTAAAATTCATGAAATTAAATCAAGGAACAATGAATTCTTATTTGTGGGTAGATTAAGTCCACAAAAAGGATTGGAAAACCTTGTTAAAGCGTTTAAGATTGCGCACAATCAGAATTCATCCATTCGTCTTACAATTGTTGGTGATGGCATTGAAAAAGGAAAAATCAGTAACCTCGTTAAAGAATTCGGATTAACAGACTCAGTAGTATTCGAGGGTTTTCAGGAAAACACAATTCCATATTTTTTGCAGGCTAAAGCTACAGTATTAACTTCGCATTTTGAAGGTTTTCCAAATGTTTTGCTTGAATCAATTACGGCAGGTACCCCGGTTATTTCTTTTAATTGTCCGAGTGGACCTGAAGATATCATTATAGAAAATGTCAACGGTATTCTAGTGCCGCATCTCAATGTTGATGCATTTGCAAAAGCTTTACTTCAACTGGCTAACAACGAAATTCAATTCAATTATAAGGAAGTGGTTGAATCATCAAAAAGATTTTCGATGGATACTGTTTTTAGTATGTACGAACAGGTTCTGATTAAAAACTAATCACCTCTTTTCTTGTTTCAATAAAAAACATTGAATCAAAAGATATTAAATGGACATTAAAAATATTGATTTTATATATTTTACCGGAGATAATTGTGTGGATTTTCCAAAAGGGGGAATTACTTCTTTTACCCGACAAATGTTGAGAGCCTTTGGAAACCGGATGGCTCTTGTTGGAATTTCAACTGACGATACTCCGGTTGGCCGCTGGATTTATAAGGAATTTGATGGCACAACATATCTGTTTTTTTCAATAATGAAAGTTGATAAAAATGAAATAAAACCTTTGTTGCCAACCCGTTTAACCAGTTATTATCAGCTTCGGAAATACAAAAATGAGATTTTAAGTCTGAATGTAAATAATGCATTTGTTCAAAATTCTCATTTTCTCCTGGCCATAAAAAACTGGCCCATAAAAAATAAAGCCTATATTTTTCATGGAGTTACAAACCCTTTAAAAAAGGCACGTTACTGGTTTGCAAAGTTAATTGCACGAACCTATGAAAGAACAATGTTTAAGCGGCTAAAAGATTATAATTCAATTTTTGCAGCTGCCGATGAAAATGATATAAGAAAGATGATAGAACGCAGTGGCAATAAACTTAAAGAAGAAAATATAAATAAGTTACCCACAAGATTCGATGATTCAGTTTTCTATCCGAATGGCAAGGAAAGTTCAATGCAAATGCTGGGACTGAAAAAAAGCAAGTATATTTTCATTCAGGTGGGGCGGCTTTCAAAACAAAAAGGATGTGACTTTATTGTTAAGTCATTCAAGGAATTCATTCGTAAATATCCGAATTCAATGCTTTATTTTGTTGGTGATGGAGAAGAAAGGGCTCATATTGAAAAATTAATCTCATCGTTTAAGTTGTCAGATAATGTTGTCATTACAGGTTTTACTGATCAAAAAAGCGTAGCAAATTTTTACAATGCCTGTGATTTGGTGCTTGTTGGTTCACATATGGAAGGTTGGTCTGTGGCAATGGTTGAAGCGCTTGCCTGCGGTAAAAAAATCGTTTCAACAAATATCAGTGGTACTAAAGATATGATTCTACCAGGAAAAAATGGATTTATTGTTGACAAGCGCGATTCGAAATTGTTTGCACAAAAAATGGAAGAAGCATTAGATTTACCTTCGGGAAAAGAATATTCTGTAGAATTATCAAAAAGTTATTCCCTGTCAACTTTAAAAGCAGACATTGAAATGCACTGGAAACCTCTGAGTCAATGAAGAACGATAAAATAATGTTTTTGTCGCCTTTGCCTCCGCCGTTTTATGGGAGTGCAATTTCGAGCCAAATGTGCCTTAAGATACTGGAGGAAAGCGATAAATTCGAAGTTAGTTCTGTTAAAATAAATTATTCAAGGGAGTTTAATGATGTTGGAAATTTTTCATGGAATAAGGTTACCGGCTTTTTTAAAACTGCCGGTCAGGTTATTTCTGTTTCGTTAAAGTTTAAACCTGATCTTGTTTATTTTATGCCGGCAACTTCAGGATTTGCTCTTATTCGCGATTTTTTGTTTTCTGTCATACTGAAAGTTTTAAAAAACAACATCATCTTTCATCTTCGCACTCAAATTACTGAGGAAGATAAAAATAACAGGTTCAAGAATTTTTTTTTCAAAGTTGCTTTTAGAAATTCAAGGGTGGTTGTTTTGGGAAAAGAACTGGAGGTTGAAGTTCAGCCGTATTTTCAGAAAGATAAAATTTTCACACTTCCCAATGCAATTGAAAAAAAACTTAGTGATACTGATTTTGAAGAAATAGAAAAGAGTAGAAGTGGGCATTCTAAAATCCGGCTGGTTTTCCTTTCGAATATGATGAAATCGAAAGGTTGGCCCGATGTTTTGGAAGCAGCCAAAATTTTGCATGAACGCAAAGTTGATTTTGTCCTGAATTTTGCAGGAAGCTGGCCTTCAGATTTGGAAAAAGATGAGTTTTATCAAATCGTGGATGATTATTCAATTGGAGAGAAAACTAAATTTACAGGATACGTTAACGATAATCAAAAGCATGAGTTGCTTTCAAATTCTGATGTTTTAATTTTCCCTTCCAAAAATGAAGCATTTGGCCGGGTAGTAATTGAAGCCATGGAATATGGAATTCCTGTTGTTGCGAGTAAAACAGGTTCAATACCAGGTATAATTCATCACCAAAAAACAGGTTTTCTGTCAAACTCGCCTGAAGAAATAGCTGATTATGTTGTTGAACTTCAGAATATAGAGTTGCGGACTAAGATGGGAAGAAAAGCCCGGCAGCGGTTTTTATCCAACTATGAATTATCAGTTTACCGTAAAAGTTTTATAGCAATTATTGAGCAGACTCTAAATGCGTTGCACAAAATGAATGATGTAAGATTTAGACAAAATGTTGAAACAGATGAGGAAAAATATTTAAATAAGGAAATTCAGAATTGACAGGATGCAAACAGGTTGTGTATTCTATTAAGTATCCTTCAAATAATGATTTTTAATATGAATTTAAAACTTTCAGAAATACAATTATTTAATGATGATTTAAGCAGGCTTCCGGAAGGTAAATTGCTGATTAACACAATTAATGCACATTGTTATAATATAGCACAAAAGGATAAGTTTTATGCAAAAACATTAATCTCGTCAGATGTTTTATTGCCCGATGGAATAAGTATAGTTTTTGCGAGGCGATTGCTTAACAATAACCATTTAAGAAAAATTGCCGGCGCCGATTTGTTTTTCTACGAAATGAAAAAATTGAATCAGACAGGAGGAAAATGTTTTTTTCTGGGAAGCAGTGAAGACACGTTGAAGTTAATTACATCACGGGCAAGGAAAGAATTTCCAAATGTTAAAGTTTCAGGTTATTCTCCACCCTACGTTAAGAATTTTTCGAAGGACGACAATCAAAAAATGCTTGCAGTTGTGAATGAATTTCAACCTGAAGTTTTGTTTATTGGAATGACTGCACCCAAGCAGGAAAAATGGGCATTTGAACACCTCGAAAAGCTGAATGCGGGACATATCTGCAGTATTGGTGCAGTTTTCGATTTTTATGCAGGAACTGTAAAACGGGCGCCCCGCTGGATGATTAATATTGGACTTGAATGGTTTTATAGACTATTATGCGAACCACGCCGGTTGTGGCGACGATACATATTAGGGAATATTATTTTTATTCGTTTTGTAATAAATGAAAGAATACATTTGCCAGGAAGCAAAAAACCGATAGTGTTAAACTGACATCTAAAAAGTAAAACAGCTAACAACAAGTTACCTATGTAAATTGGATAGTCTGTAATAAATCATTTACCGGTAATATTAAATAACATACCTAAATTCTCAAATTAAACTGAGCAATTTGCCTTTTTAATTTGTTATACTTCTAGAAATATTTTGAAATTCATTAGAGGATTGATTTTATTCAAGGTGAAGGATTGAGTTTTCAAATAAATTTATGATTATCCCACGAGATACATTTTTTTATAAAAATTTTTGTCATGATAAAAGAACGTGAACCCGCATTGGAAAGAATAAGTGTAACATTTCAGGTGGTTTGGACCCTGATTTGTTTTTACGGAGTTTTGTGGGCTTCAGGTATATTAACCCACTCCTATTTAACTGAAAATAAAGAACACCTGATACTTGCAATAATTATTATTCCGCTATGGTTTGGTTTGCTCGAATCATTTGATTTGGGTGAAATGGCCAGAATACAACGTTACAGGCACATCATTAAAAAGTATGCCCTTGTAAATGCAGCCGGTACCTTTATTTTAATTATTCTAATCAATTTGTTGGATTATCAATCCATTACAATGGATATGATATTAACTTTTGCCGTGGTTGTTTATGTGGTACTAACTGTGCAGAAATTAACCAGCAGGATGGTGTTAAAACATTTTCGCAGAAAAGGTTACAATACAAGGATGATATTATTAATAGCCGATGAATCATCCATATCTTTTATTCATCAGATTAATGACATGAATGACTGGGGTTATAAAATCTGGGGAATTATTTCCAATTCCGAAGAAGTAAAAGAGGAATTTAAAGACAGGTTTTTAATCTATTCTGAAGATGAGGATTTTACAAAAATTATAGATGAAACTATTATTGATGAGGTGTTTTACTGCAAACACGATTTTAATACCCAGGCGCTTAACCGATACATTACAGAGTGCAGGGAAGTCGGAGTAATTTTCCATATCCACAATAAAGTATTAAGTTTCAGTGGATTGAGGCCAAAGCTGTCTTTCCTGAATCGTCAGTTTTTTCTTTCGTTCAGAAATACTCCTGAAAATTATTTCGCCCTGAAAATTAAAGGAACACTTGACTTTTTCCTTACCATATTTATCCTGACTGCAATTTCACCCTTTATGATTTTGATCGCTATTTTAATCAAACTCGATGATGGTGGTCCAATTTTGTTTAAGCAGGTTCGGGTTGGCCGGCATGGAAGACTTTTCAATTGTCTTAAATTCAGGACAATGGTTGTAAATGCTGACGAGATGAAGGAACAATTAATGAATTTGAACGAACAGGATGGTCCGGTATTTAAAATCAAAAATGATCCACGTATTACACGGGTAGGAAGATTTTTACGTAAAACTTCACTGGACGAACTGCCCCAGTTTATTAACGTGTTATTGGGCGATATGTCGATTGTTGGACCGCGTCCACCCGTTCCTTCAGAAGTTAAACAATACAAACGCAGCCTAAACAGAAGATTAAGTATTAATCCCGGAATTACATGCATTTGGCAGGTATCCGGGCGTAATAATATTCCATTCGACAGATGGATGGAAATGGATATGGAATATATTGATAACTGGTCACTTAAGCTTGATTTTATTATAATACTAAAAACCTTTAAAGTCATATTTACCGGCGACGGTCAATAAAAGCATTTTCATAAACCAAAGTCAACAAATAAAGAAATAGCGTGTTAATGAAACTGTATGATTTTTTACATTTTATTGAAAATTAATAAAGCAAAAAATCAGATGGAAGACAAACACGCTGTTAAAAGTAACCTTAATAGTATGAAAAAATCGTACATTGTTTATTTAGCAGTAGTTTTTGTTTTTTTAATTTCGTGTAGAAGTTCCAGAGATTTGGTAATGTTTCAGGATTTGAAAAATAATCAAAGCCTGGGTAATTTACCGGAAAAGGCACCGGAATATATTATTAAACC
Organism: uncultured Prolixibacteraceae bacterium; assembly: GCA_963816685.1. Classification (GTDB taxonomy): domain Bacteria; phylum Bacteroidota; class Bacteroidia; order Bacteroidales; family Prolixibacteraceae; genus CAVYUC01. The sequence continues at coordinate 87,110 of CAWFMB010000029.1, forward strand.
TTTTGATAATTTATACCTGAGTATTTTAACGCTCGACCCGGAACTTAACCAACTTTATAATCCAAGTATTGGGGGAGGTGGAGTTGGTACAGGAACTCAGCAAATGTTTGGAGACAGGGCCAGCCAGTATATTAATGGTTATATGGTTAGTGCAAAAGGTACAATTAATGTTCCTATTTTAGGGAATATTGAAGTTGCAGGTTTAAATCTTATAGATGCCCAGGAAAGAGTAAGGAGCAAAGCTGAAGTAACACTTAAGGAACCAAATATTAAAGTTAAGGTGCTTAATTTCAAAGTGAATGTAACCGGCGAAGTAAAGTCTCCGGGATTGTATTACAATTATGAAGGGACTTTAAATATTATTGATGCAATAAGTATGGCAAACGGAATAACAGATTTTGCTGATATAAAGAATGTTTTGGTTATCAGACATAACGAAACTGAAACAGAAACGTATAATCTAGACTTTACAGATAAAAGTGTTTACATGTCGGAAGTGTTTTATTTACAACCCAATGATATTGTGTATATTCGTCCGAATCAATACAAACGGACACGCGAAAACAGCACTATATATTCACTGATATTATCCACTGTTTCAACACTGCTGGTGGCAACTTCAGTAATTGTAAACAATTTTTGAAAAAGAAAGAAAATGGAAAAGATAGAAGAAATAATCAGTTTAATAGATTCTCATGAGAAGAAGGAATCTAAAAATGTATTCCTCAGGTATTTGAAGAAATGGCCATGGTTTGTTGTTTTCTGTATTATTGGCGGTGGATTAGGGTATTTCATGTACAAAAATTCGCCAAATACATATCAGGTCAAAAGCAGGATTTTAATTAAAAACAAAGAAAGAGTTGTTAATTCTGCTTTTGAAAAGAATTCAATGCCCATGAATCAGAATATCAACATTGAAAACCAGATAGGTATCCTTCAGTCATATACTTTATACAGCAGGGCCCTCAAAAATTTGGACTGGAATACCTCGTGGTATAAAAAAGAGATATTGTACAATAAAGAATTATACAAGAATGAACCATTTGAATTAACCATTCCTCCGGCGTCGTTAAATGCAAAAAATGTAATGATTGAAATTGTACCACTGAATGACAAATCATATTCAGTTAAAGCTGAAGGTGCAACCAACCAAAACGGGACAAATCAAACATTTAATATTGAAACAACTGCCATGTTCGGTGAACCCTTTACAAATGAGTATTTTAATTTTATCCTCAATAAAGGAAATGGAGAAGTTGGAGAAATCTATTACCTGAATTTTAATGATCTTCATTCTTTAACCAGTCAGTACCTTAGAAGGACTCAAATTCAGCTGGAAGATATAAACTCTGATTTAATTTCAATTACAATAGAAGGTGAGAACCCTAAAAAAGATGCTGATTTTATTAATGAACTAAATGATGTGTTTATTCAGTTTGGAATTGAAAATGAAACACAGAGTTCAGAGAAATCTATGAAATTCATTGAGTCGCAGCTTGAAAGGATAAAATCATCCCTGGCGACAGCCGAGCAAAATGTAAGTGATTATCGACAGGACAACAAGGTAATGAACCTTGGAAGTGAAGCACAGATGGTTTATCAAAAGCTGGAAGAAATAGAAAATGACCAGTATCTGACACAAATGCAGGTAAAATATTATAAAGATTTACAAAGTTATCTCGATGATTCGCAGAAGATTGAAGAGATGATGAATCCTTCCGTAATTGGTATTTCGGATCCAAACTTAAACGCTTTACTTAAAAATTTAACAGATCTTTACCGGAGACGGGAAGTTTTATCGTACAGTGCAAAAGAAGATAATCCTAAAGTGATTACTTTGGAAAGAGAAATTAAGATTACAAGGGATGGACTGGAAGAAACATTAAAGAATCAATTAAAAACAACAGAAACGAAACTTCAAAGTCTGAATCAACGGTACAATACTATTCAGGCACGTTTAAGAAAACTCCCGGCAACTGAACAACAACTTGTAAGCATTCAGCGGGATTTCGATTTAAATAATGAATTATATACCTACCTGCAGCAGAAAAAGGCAGAAGCTTCAATTTCAAAAGCTTCCATAGCACCTCAGGTTCAGGTAATTGATGCGGCATTGGCAGAGTCAGCCTCTCAGACCGGGCCAAGTATGGTTAAAAAAGTTGGTGCCGGAGTGGCTGGCGGTTTGGTTATTCCTTTTATTTTTATTACAATTATTGGGTTCTTCAATACTAAAATCGAATCGAGGGAAGAAATAGAACGGGTGAGTAAAATTCCGGTATTGGAAGGAGTAGTTCAACACAAGTATAAAACATTATTACCCACTATCCATCATCCACGATCGGGCATTGCTGAATCATTTAGGGGGATAAAATCTAATTTGAATGCTATTTTGGAGCAACCGGGTTCAAAGGTTGTATCTATCAATTCTTTGATTCCGGGAGAAGGAAAATCTTTTATTTCATCAAATTTTTCTGCTATTCTTACGAAAACGAACACAAAAGTGTTACTCATAGGGGCTGACTTACATAAGCCAACTTTGCATAAATACCTGGATATTAAAGAAAGTTTTGGTTTGAGTAATTATCTCAAGGGTGAAAAGAGCATTGAAGAAATTATTTCTCCGACTTTTATTCCCAATTTACATTTTTTGCAGGCAGGACCAGTTCCGCAAAATCCATCCGATTTAATTGACAATCCGAAGTTTGAATTTCTTGTAGAAAGAGCACGGAAAATGTTCGATTATATTATTATTGATAATGCACCACTTTTGCTGGTGCCTGATGCAATACTTACCAGCAGGTTTTCTGATGTAAGCCTTTTTATTCTTCGTATTAACCATAGTCATAAAGAACAAATAAAGCAAATCAACAAGATGGTTGAATTTAATAAAATTAAAAGAGCGGCAATTTGTATTAACGAAGCGCCTGATCGCGGATACGGTTATGGGAATAAATACTGGAAAAAAGGATATGGAGAATATAAAAATAAAATGAGCATTGCATAATTATTTAATGACAGACAATTTAAAAATTAACAACTATGATAATTGCTGTAGATTTTGACGGAACAATTGTAAAGCATAAGTACCCTGCAATTGGAAAGGAAATTCCTTATGCTATTAAAACATTACAATTGTTTCGGGATAAAGGCCATAAATTAATACTTTGGTCATACCGGCATGGAAAAGAACTTGAACAAGCTGTAGAATTTTGTCGAAAAAGGGGCTTAAAATTCGATGCTGTAAATAACAATTTTGAAGGAGAAGAGTATGATAATACTTACAGCAGAAAAATTTATGCCGATTTGTACATCGATGACAGAAACATTTTAGGAATCCCTGAATGGGAAAAAATATACAAAATGATTACTGAGGGTAAATCTCAAAATCCATTTAGTGTAAATAGTGGAGTAAAAGAAAAAACACAGTTTATGTAGAATTAATATTTATGATGTTTCAGTTTAAATCATAAAATTATAAGCGTCAATAATTTTAACAGTGATTAATTTAATACAATGAAACAAAAATTACCGGTCATCAGGATTGTACATTGTTATATTTCCTATTTCCAAAGCGATTCAGCTTCTGAAAAATTAAAGCAGGTAAATTTTCGGCTTACATCGCTGAGTTTTTTGAAAGATCAGATTCAAAAGAAAAACTTACTTAGTGTTCCCAGGCTAAAGAGTTAAATTATGTCGTCTTCCTAATTATAATTTTACAACGTGTAAATTAAAAAGAAGGGGCTGTCTTTATTTAGAAAGGCAGCCCCTGCAATTTTGCAGATATTCAGAAGTAGAGGCATTCGTATTTTGACAGACTTATACTCTTTGTATCTTGAAAAAATATTATGGTGGAGGATATGATTTAGTGTAATGCAGAAGAACGATCAGGGCTAAATGATCACCTGTGGTTTAAGTTGAGAAAAAATATAATCAGGTGTGAGGTTTCTGCGTATAGGAATTGACAAAAAAAAGAGGCTATCTCAGAATGAGACAGCCTCTTTTTTATTCAAAATCTTATCATTTTTGTATAATCAATTTTTTTACCATACGTTGTTGTGAATTTACAGAATTGATATAGTACATTCCGGTTGGTAAAGCATTAACATCGATCCTGGTTGTTACCGATTCAATGGTTTGATGATATACTGTTTTTCCGTTAATGTCAATAATTTCAATTCGCGTTTCAACTTCAGGCATATATAAAAAGTCAACGTTTATATATGAAACGGCAGGGTTGGGATACAGGTTGAAATCATTCGATTTTTTAATCTCTCTTATTTCAACATCTGTAGTCAGTGAATTTTTTCGTTTGCCAATGATCGGATTTATTACTTCATCAACTACCGGAGCCGGTTCAACATTCAAATAAGTGGTTACAATACTGTCACAACCGCTAACTGTTGTTAAAGTCCGCTCATACTGACCTGAAACTGTATAACCTTCGTAGCTTTCGCCTTCTGTAATAAAAATATCTTCGCTGGTGTAAGTAACCGGATTTACAGTCAGATATGTTGTAATAATTTCATCAGACTGATTTTGATTTGCCGAAGATTGTACAAGAGATATATCATCAATAAACAATGATTCTCCTGCTGGAAGACTATTGCCCAGGTAAATACGGAGCGATGCATCGGCAGCAGTATTGGTTGCTGTGAATTTAACATTTACTTTACTCCATTGAGTTGAAACTGTAGGATTTGTATCAGAGAATGTTCCGTATTCAGCAAATGGATATGCACTTTGGAGTATGATTAAATTTCCAATTGCAAATTCGGTTGTTGCTTTGGCATAGAAAGAGAATTGATATTCTTTTCCTGCTTCCAGTGCAAAGTTGTCCGAGATTAACTGCAGATAATAAGGTACATCTCCGTTTGAAGTACAATCTAATCGAAGTGAAGAGGGAGAAGAATAATAATCTTTCCTGTCGATTACATTTTTTACCTGATATCCCTGTGCATTCCAGATATCCCAGTTTTTAAAACCACCGTCGAAATTTCCGTTAACAATTAGATTTTCATTTAGTGATGAATTATTCTGATCAGCAGAAATTGTTCTTTGGTATACTCCAGAAGTTTTCCATCCCATGTATTCCTCACCTTCGCAGATTGTGATATATTCTTCACTTGCTGATGTTTCAGAGGCAACAACAGTAAGTTTTGTATTAATAATACTATCGCAGCCTTCAGAAGTAGTTAATACAAGCTGATAATTACCTGAAGTAGTCCAACCATTATAATTTTCTCCCTCATTAATAGTAACATTTTCAACTGAGCTTTTTACCGGGTTAACCCACAAATTGGTAATCACTGTACTGTCAGCTCCTTCTGAAGTTTTCAGTACACGCTGATACTGGCCACTTTCAATCCACCCCATATAATCTTCACCTTCACATATGGTAACATTTTCTGTTGTTGAAACATTTTTCAGAACTGTTAGATTTGTGGTTATAATACTGTCGCAACCAGTTGATGCTGATAAAGTTCTTTCATACTGTCCGCTTTCAGACCAGCCTTCGTAATTTCCACCATCGGCAATTGTAATGTTTTCAGAAACATTTGCTACCGGATTAACAGTAAGATACGTTGTAACAATAGTATCAGGAACAATAACCTCATTTACAAGATCTTTTTCAATTATTCGGATATCATCAATAAACAATGAGCTACCTTCAGGGAATTTGGTTCCCAGAAAGAACCTTAATGAAGCATCAGTGGCTGTTCCTGTTGATGAAAAATACAATTTGTATTGTTTCCAGCTGGTTGAGAAGGAAGGAAGAGGAGTTATGAAATCACCATAGCTGGTATATGGGGACACTTGTTTAATGATTTTAATTCGATCAGGAGAAAAGGCAACTGTTGCTTTTGCATAGAATGACAATTCGTATGTTTTTCCAGATTCAATATTTAAATTATTTGCAAACCATTGAATTGAGCTTGGTTCAGCACCATTCGAAACACAATTTATACGTAATGCTGCCGGTGCTGATTGATATACATTTATATCGCGTACTGCATTTACTGTATAACCTGCTGCAGTCCATGTATGCCATCCATTCATATCTGTGTCGAATGAAGTATTTTGAATAATTCCTGCGTTGGCATTAATACTTGTTTCACCGGCAATTTTTCGCTGATAAATACCTGCAGTATTCCATCCCAAATAATCTTCACCTTCGCATATTGAAATCTGTTCTGTAATTGCGTATGCATTGGCATCTTGTTGATTGACAACAGTTAAATAAGTAGTTACAATACTATCGCAACCGGAAACAGATGAAAGAATTCTTTGATATTGTCCTGATGATGTCCATCCCTCATAGTTTTCGCCACTAGAAATAACAACATTTTCAGAAATATTTTGTATCGGATTTACCACCAGGTTTGTAGTAATAATTGTTGTGGTTCCTGGTGCTGAATCAGCAGTTCTTGTATATTGTCCTGTTTCAGTCCAACCAAGATAATTTTCACCTTCACAAATTTCAACATTTTCAGTTTTGTTAATTACTTGTGATGCATTAACAGTAAGATTGGTAATGATAATACTGTCGCAACCTTCTGATGTTGTTAAAGTTTGTTCGTATTGTCCTGTAGTTGTCCATCCTAAATAGTTTTCACCTTCCGAAATTGTGACATCTTCAGTTGTATTATAAACAGGATTCACATAAAGATTAGTAGTGACTATACTATCAACTCCGGAAGCTGCTTTCAGTACTCGTTCGTACTGTCCTGCAACAGTCCAGGTTTTATATGTACCGCCTTCACAAATAGTTATGTCTTCAGTAGTGGTCACCGGTTGATTGTTAGAAACAACCCGGTTAAATAATTGACTGATTTCAGTACTTGTTAAAGCATAATTGTAAACTCTTACTTCGTCCATTGATCCTTCAAAAAAGAGGGAAGGAGTAACATCTCGTCCTGCGCCTATCATTAATTTATAACCCTGTCCGGATTCGATTGAACCCGTTGCTGCAATTTTATAAATTACTTCATTATCAAGATAGATTATTTTTTCAGCTCCATTGTATGTAACTGCAAGGTGGTGCCAGTTTCCGTCCCATATTACATTCACATTATCAACATAAATCCATGATGAAGTTGTGCCGGTTGTTTTAAATGCAACTCTTTTAGTATCTGGTTTCAGGTACATTGCAAAAGAATCTTCATTGGGTCCGCCATGCATAATAATGCCCTGGTAATTACCTGCAAGTGCGGATGGTTTCACCCATGCACTCATTGTAACTTCGTTTTGTACGTTATCACTGAAACTGCTTCCTGCATCAATGTAGCCTGAACCATTAAAAGCGATACCTTTTCCAATAATTCCATCTGATCTCAAACCTTCATTTGAAATAATTCCATCAACACCACCCTTTGAATCAATAACGGATGTTCCTGAATTTTCTTCGAATAAGTATTCTGAATAGGTAGGTGACAAATCGGGTAATTTAATTATAACCGTTGCAGTTGCTGGTTTTGAAACATTTCCAGCTGCATCTTTAGACCAGGCATATAAGGTTTTGGAGCCAACTTCTGAGAAAACATAACTTGTTGGTGCGTCAGATAACCAACCGTTGTCATTTATCTGAGGAACCGAATTTGTTTCCGTAACTAAACAACCAACCACTCCTATATTATCCGTGCAAAGTAATTCTGAAATGGGAACAATTAAAGTTGAGGATGATGAAGGAATTGAAAAGGAAGTTACCGTTGGTGCTGTTATATCAACCGTTGGTGCAATAATAACGGCCTTAATTGTAATGGTAATATTGGCAGTTGACGATAAAGGTGAACTTGCATTATCGGTAACTTCCACAACTAAATTTATTGTTTGGTCAGCATTTGCCTGTATGTCAGTTTTTGCATAAATTTCTCCATTGGAAGTATTAATTGCAAATAAATCTGCGCTGTTGCCCTGGGCAATTGAATATTTTAGAGTTTGACCAGCATCAGGATCATTGGCAATTACCTGCCCAATAATATCATTCACTTTTTTTGCATCCTGAATAGTAAAATTCTGATCGTAAACTACAGGACTTTGATTAACATCTGAGCCTTTTGAATCTGTTTTAATAAGGATTCTTGAAGTAAAAGGTTCAAGCGTAATACTTCCTGAGACATTAGTTCCATGAATATCGCGGTAATTGGAGGTTCCGAGATTGATGGTTTTTGTTTGTTTTGTATCGTTATAAAATATTTTTTCAGTTTCTCCAGATGCAAGTGCAGAAAAGTCGCACGTTGATTTTGAATCTTGTCCGGTAGAGCTTTTCCACTCATTGAAATTGTAGTAGCTGCTCGAACATTCCTGAAAACTTTTGCACTGTTATAATGGTTAATGTACATGTTGCTGTTAAAAGAAGAATTGGAACTATTCCTTTTGACAAACAATTGGTTTGGTTCATGTGTCATCAGTGTCAAACATATAAAAGATATTATTATGAACAGAATTCCCTGTTCCATGATCAGCATTTGCATGAATTGCATATCTGGCCGCCAAATACTACATTGTCATAAACCTTCACATTTGAATTGTCATGCAAATAAATACCAGCATCACCACAACTTATTACTGTATTTCCATAAACTTTAACCGATTCCTGTGGTTCGTCAATATAAATCCCTTCACCAAACGAACGTGCATATGCATAACCGGTTGCAGTCCAGTTTCCCGAAACTCCATTCACAATATTATATCTTACAATTGATCCGGAATATTTACCTCCTGTATAAATACCACCGCCATCGTCTTTTACCAAACAGGCATTTTGAACAAAATTATATTGAACAACCGGATCATAACGGAAGAAGATTCCGTTATAGTTTGTATTGATTACTTTGTTGTATTCAATAGTATTATTTGTTCCTGAAACTTCCATTCCTGATCCACCATTTGCCGTAGAAGTACCTTTCAACCCAAGTTCATCAAATAGTCCAATATTGGAAATAACATTATCGGAAATTTTTGTACCACCTCCCCAAATAAAAATTCCAATTCCATTTATACCATCAATAATATTATTGGTGACTGTAGCACGTGAACTACCTCCGGCATTATGTATGGCAAATTCCTCGCAATTAATAATCTCATTGCCGTTAACAACATAATTGTCACTCGATGTATAACCAATTCCTTTTGACTGAAAATTTGAGATTTTAAGGTTTTCAATAGTGATGTAGTCCGAATTGTTAATTGCAATTCCTGTTTCATAAACTGATCCTGTAATTTTATGATTGGAAGGATTATCACTTTTTGGAGTCCATAAATATACTGTGTTGCTCGAAAAGTCATAGTACCATTCTCCTGCAACATCTAAAAATTCCAGTTTATTCATTAGAACAAAACCTTCATTTACACCTAATGAACCACTTGGTGAAGCGCTTAAAGTCAGAGTTTGAGAACTGGAACTTACCACATCCATCATAGCGGACTATACCATTCATTGGTTCTGCCCATCCATTTCGCTCCGGTATAATTAATGGAAGAGCTTAAACTTGATGAAGTAAGTTTTGTGCTTCTTCCCACATTACTTACAAGAAAATATCCTGAATTTGGATATCGTGCAGGTTTTACTCTTTCTCCATCCACAAAAATCTGAGTGATATCTGATGATATTTTTGCTTTGTAAATATTTCCGGAATGTTGAGTCCAACCGGAAATAACCTCAGCTCCGTTTATTACAGGTTTTGCACCAGTTCCATATGCGCCATAAACAATCGGAGAACCTGAAGTTCCTGAATTGTTGACATTTACTGTTCCGGTAAATGTTTCACCACAATGAAATAAAATTCGATCACCTGGTTTAAATGATACACTGTTTACTTTTGCAATGGACTTCCACGCCGAATTTTCACTTGTACCATTATTGGAATCATTTCCGCTGGCACTAACGTAATAATTTGTTGCACTACCAGCAAATGCAACAAAAACAAAAAGGAAAAAAAGCAAGAATTTGAAATTCTGATTTGTTGATACTAATTTATTATATACTTCTAACCCATAACCGCTTTTTAAAAAAGCGTTCCACTTCTTCACTAAAATAATAAACATGGTTTTAATGATTTACGTCCGACATTAATTCTATCTGAGGGCAAATTTAAGCCAACGCTTATTTTTAGCTCAAGATTGATTGCTGATTCTGTATAGGTAAAGTGCTGATTACGTTTTCAGTAATTGTACTGATCTGCTACGTTTTCAGGAAATTATGGTTAAAATATAGAAGATGATTAAGTATAACTTTTCCAATTATCCTACTTCTTTATTTTTTTTATGTTTAATGTCGTAGTTTGGAAGTGATGGAGAAAAGTTTAAATTTTTTTGATTATGATTAACAGTAGTGTCGAATAATGTTGATTTGATTAGAGAATTACTTTGAAGATTTTGCTTATGATAAATGATCAGTATTTATGTAGCAGATGGAAATTTAATGAAGGAACTGAATTATTCAATTATCAATTTTTTTACTGTTTCATTATGGATATTTAAAGATCGCACATAATACTTTCCCGAGGGAAACTGGAATATATATATTTTATTTAATGCTGATTTTACAGGTTGTTTTATTAAAGTTTTACCCTGGTCATTTATTAATTCAATATCTGTTTTGAGATAAGGTTTATAGGTATAGTCGATGTTGACAACAGTACTTGCCGGATTAGGATACATTTTAAAATCATATGAAATTACCGGATTGTACTCACGTTGGTATTTTTCAGATGCTGACCATTTAAAATATGGATTATCGGGATCTTTAAGTGGCTCATTCGGAATTTTCTCAGGAATGGTTTCCACCGTTAAATTAACCACCACAATACTATCACAACCTGATGATGAAGTTAATATGCGCTGGTACTGGCCGCTCTCATTCCATCCAAAATAATTTTCGTCCTCTAAAATTATAGTGTCTTCAATTAAAGTATATGCCGGATTTACCCAGAGATATGTTGTTACAATACTGTCTTTACCAGATTTGGTTTTAAAATTTCTTTTATATTCTCCTGTTTCGGTCCATCCTTCATAAGAATTCCCTTCGCAAATGCTTATTTCTTCAGAGGTATAATAAGGAGAAAAAAAAAGATAAGTAGTTACAATACTGTCACAACCTGTTACTGAAGTTAAAATTCGTGTATATTCTCCGGGCGTTGTCCATCCATTGTAACTGCTATCCGGTGGAACATTAACATCTTCAGTAATTCTAAATATTGGATTTACTTCCAGTTTGGTAGTAACAATGCTATCACCGCCTGATACAGTTGAAAATGTTCGTTTATAAACTCCGGTTGTATCCCAACCAGAATATTCCTGACCCTGACAAATGGAAACATATTCTTCAACTTTTACTGTTTGTGGATTTTTAACTGTAAGATTGGTTATAATGGTGCTGTCGCATCCTGTTGAAGAAGTGAAAATTCGTTCATATTGACCGGGTTCAGTCCAGTCCAAATAATTTTCACCCTTCATAATTGTAATATTTTCTGTTACCAAAATTGTATCTTTTATCCACAGGTTAGTAGTTACAATACTATCCTGTCCTGTTCTTGTTTTTAACGTTCTGTTATATATTCCAGGTTCACTCCAGCCGCTGTATTTTTCTCCCTTGCAAATTGAAATATCTTCTTCAATTTCAATTGCGGATTCCTGATTGTCTGTAGTGTCAGTGTCAGGAAATAATATTACTGAAGTATAAGGTTGAATCACAATTGTTTTTTTATATTTTTCCCCAACTGCATCCACCATAGGGTACCTGAGAGGGACTGATCTTGGCGTTCTTTCAGCATTATATTCAAATATTACTGCATTCGGATCTTCCGGAGCCGGTGATAATTTGGAATTCAAATCTTTGCCAGTATTTTTCTGCCATTCCTGGAAAGTCAGATAGATATTTGAGTATCCTGGATAATTTATGAAGAAATTTTTATCAGTTTCTTTGTAGACAGTAAAATGATTACCTGAAGAAGTACCAAAATTAATATCGTTTATAACTGATGAAAAATAAATTGCCAGCTGGCTGTTATTGGCAGGCACAAATATATTATTATCAATTACATTTCCTGAAAGGGCTTCCTCACCTTTCAGATTCAGGAAAAGTAATTGTTTCTCATTTCCGTAAACAGTATTTTTTTCAATTTTATTATTAAAAGCTCTGTGCATCTTAATTCCTGCAGAGCAGTAAGCAATTGTATTTCCAACGGTAAGAACATCAGAAACCGGTTCATCAAGATAAATTCCGTCTGCCATGCAATATGTTCTGTTTGTTCCTTCCGGAGCGCTTATTCCATTTATGATAATGTTTCCGGTAATTACCCGGTTTGGATATCTTGTTGAAGAAGTGTATATTCCGCCACCATCATCGGTCAACCATGCAGAAGTTGTTAATAAAATTATTTTTGATGGTTGTATTGCCGCCTCGTAAATGAATTCCGTTATATCCGGTATTTTCAATCCTGTTATATTCAATGAAGGTATTATCTCCATTGGAAGAAATTGCTGTCATCCCATAGCTCCAATGGACAGCACCAGGCACTAGCCCGTATATTTTATTTTGTTCGATATGATTGTCTGTATTTTCGACCCATGAATATATGGCGTGATTAGAGGAATATTGAATATGGCAATTTTCTATTTTTAGATGGGAACCACCTTCAGCCGATATCGCATTGTTTCCGCTAAATAAAATATTACAATTTTGAATGTTTAGGTTATTTGAATCGTGAACTGTTAAAAGCATCACAATTGGCTCCTGTAAAAGTCAATTCGTTAAAGGTTAAATGTATTTTTGGTCGTTAATTGCAACTAACGTATCTACAATACTTGCTTTTACCAAAGTATCGGTAGGTAATGAGTTATAATACATATAAAAATATGTTCCGTCATAAAACCACTCCCCCGGTTGATCCAGCGTTTTTAAATCATTTTGAATGAAAAATCCGAATTCATTTGAAATGATATTTTTTCCTGATGTATTTTTATAACTTACTTTATTGTCGATATGACTAATAATTGGCTCCCGTGTTAGCGTCCACCGATTTTTTCTGATAACAATTTCAGCTCCTTTCCAGTTAAGTCCACCGGTTAGCTGATCGCTGATAATCCAATCTGCATCATTTTTGAAAGAATTAATAGTTAAATAGCCCCTGTTCGGATAACGGCCAACCGGAGTATTTTTTCCATTTACAGTTACCATATTTAATTCTTTGCCTGAATATAAGTATGCCCGGTAAATATGATTATTATGTAATTGCCAGTTTGTAACATGAGTAAAACCACTTATCACCGGATTGGAGCCAGTTCCATAAGCACCATAAACAATTGGAGAATTTGCTGTCCCTGAATAATTTACTTTTAAACTTCCATGAAATGAATCGCCCCGGCGAAATAAAATAATATCTCCCGGGTGAAAGATTGTCCGGTTTACTTTTGCAAGGCTTTGCCAGGCAGTAGTTGCTGAAGTACCTGGATTCCTGTCATTCCCGTCAGCACTAACATAGTAAACATTTGCATATATCTGTGATGAAACGATCAGAATTAATATTACTAAAATTGAACAGAATTTTGGGGAAATTAATTCTTTTATTTTAAACGATTTAATCGAATTATTTGACGCAGTTTTGTCAGGCATTTTTTGTTGTAATTTATTAAAACATTCTCGGTGTTCTTAACTCTACTAACAAATTTATGGAAAAGTTGTTGTAATATAACTAACAAAATTTGAATATGTTATCATTTAAATTTCCAAATGAATAATATTCATAAATACCTTTTAGATTACACAGCATTTTTAGTAGAAAATTCTAAGTATAATTCAGTAAAATTTAGAATATTATCTTTTAAGTTGATTCTTTATGTAAACATAAGTTTTATTTGATTATGGTCATTTGCGCAAAACATTTTTAATTGTTTGTTTATGTTTTATTTAGAAATTTAATTTTTAAAAAAAGAGCATTCCCTTGATCGAAATTTGCCAAAAATGAACTTATCTTTTTTATAAGGTGCTTAATTTTCTAAATTTCGAATAAAGAATAAAATTTTGCTCAAGAAAATTAAACCAGTAAATTATTAAGTTTTCTTTTCTTTGCTATTATAACATTCAAGTAAATATTAAATTATGAAGAAATTAAACCTCAATCATTGTGTATTTTTGTGGTCGCAATGTTGAAATAGTAATTTTGAATGAACAGATAAAAAAGACAGATTTAAAATAAAAATTATGGGAAAAATATCAGAAGTTGTTAAACCAGGTGTGGTTACCGGTTCCGATTTGCAGTTCATTTTTAAAGTAGCAAAAGAAAATAAATTTGCAATTCCTGCTGTAAATGTGGTGGGGTCTTCATCAGTGAATGCGGCAATGGAAGCTGCAAAAGTGGCACATGCTCCAATTATGATTCAGTTCTCGAATGGAGGGGCTATTTTTAATGCGGGCAAAGGCTTGAAACTGGAAGGCCAAAAGGCTGCCATTCTTGGTGCAGTTGCAGGGGCAAAACATATACACACTCTGGCTGAAGCTTATGGAGTTAGGGTAATTTTACACACAGACCATTCCGCAAAAAAATTATTACCCTGGATTGATGGATTACTTGACGAAAGCGAAAAATACTTTGCCGAAACCGGAAAACCGCTATTTAGTTCTCACATGCTGGATCTTTCAGAAGAACCACTGGAAGAGAATATTGAAATTTGTAAGAATTATCTGGGAAGAATGAGCAAAATGGGAATGACCCTCGAAATTGAATTGGGAATAACAGGTGGCGAAGAAGACGGCGTGGATAATTCAAGTGTTGATAGTTCAAAATTATATACTCAGCCCGAAGAAGTTTGTTATGCTTATGAAGAATTAAGCAAAATCAGCCCCAATTTTACTATTGCTGCATCTTTTGGTAATGTTCATGGAGTATATAAGCCCGGAAATGTAAAATTGATGCCAGTGATTCTTAAAAATTCGCAGGAATATATTAAAGAAAAACTGAATCTTGATAATAACCAACCGGTTAATTTTGTTTTTCATGGTGGCTCAGGTTCGTCGGAAGCTGAAATTAAGGAAGCCATTGGTTATGGTGTAATTAAAATGAATATTGATACCGATACTCAATGGGCATATTGGGAAGGTATTAAAGAGTTTGAAGCTGCCAACCACGATTATTTACAGGGACAAATTGGTAATCCGGAAGGTGAAGACAAACCAAATAAAAAGTTCTATGATCCACGTGTTTGGATTCGGAAAGCTGAAGAATCAATGATTGCGCGTTTACAAAAAGCTTTTGAAGATTTAAATGCTGTAAATAGCTTATAAAATTTTATTATTTTAAAAAATAAGCCCCGGAGAATTAATTTCACAAATTTTCCGGGGTTTGTTTTTAAATACTGACTACAATATTTCGTAATAGTGGTCTATGAATTTCTTAGGATTTTTCAGATGAATTCCATCGGGTAAAAAATTTGAATCATTTAAGAAAATGAGCTTATTAAAATAATACTCAAATTCTCTTTCAAGGTTTGTTTCTGCAATTTCTGTTTTGTCAATTTTCTGAATATCATCATATTTTTGATCGCTTACCGGAGCAGGTATTAATATAAATTTGAAATTATACTGTTCACTTAATTTTTTCATTTTGAATAGATATTCTTTTGAAATAGGAGAAAGAAAGGTATAATTTTTCTGATCTTCTAATTCAAAATCAGGCGACCAGTTAGATGTTAAAACATAGGGATTCCTACTCAAATGATAAAAAGGAATTTTTTGAATTTGAACATTAACATTTTCAGAAAACAGAGGTTTGTTTTCCCGCGTGTAAAAAGGTTTTAAAAAATAGTGAAAAGTATAAACTTCATCTAAATTATTTATAAAACTTTCGGGATTATATACAAGGAAAACAGAATCAATAGAATTCCCCGCTTTTAAATAATTGTGCAGTAGAATATAATGTCCAACTATTCCTATGGCTTTGTTGCATGCAACAGAATTGAATGATCTAAAAGAAGAATCGGCAGGAAATAACTGATCTCCAACACTGTCTCCTAAAATCAGTTTGTTAAAATTATGTTTTTGGTTGCTTTTATCGATACACCTGTAGATGCCGTTGCCTATTAAGTATTGTTTGTAAAAACCAGTATATTTAATAAGAAGAACAGCAGAATAAGTTAAAATAAAAAAAGATAACGCGAATTTAAAGCAGTTGCGAATAAAGTATTTCATGTTGTTGTTAGTAAGATTTTCAGCTCTTTTAAATTAAGTTATTTTTATTTGAAAAACAATTTTACAGGTAATTATTAACTTTCTTAGCAATGCGGGCAAAATCTAATTATTTGTTAATAAAATAAATACGCAGTTTTTTAAATCGAATAAATTCATTTTTTATATTTATGCCCAACAAAAATAAAAAATCCATGGAGAATATTCCTGTACTTACTGTTTCCGGAAATTCGCTTGCCAAAACATATGAAACTGCTTTAATTGCTTTATATGAAAAGGGCACCCGCTTTAAAACCCAGTATGATAAACCAGGCGACCCGCTTAGCATCGACTGTACCATGAATATGACTGTTCTGGAACCGGAAACTGATCCGATGATTCACATGGCTTTTCCGGGTGGAATTGAAGATTTAAGAGAATATGTTCTTGAATTGAAGGGATTTAAAGATCATTGGGTGAAAAATATCAATGACGAAAATGACACCCGCTGGGAATATACTTATCATGGCCGGCTTAAAAACTATGGCATTTGGAAAGAACTTGTTGACGGAACATCTGCAGATTCAGGACCATTTAAGGTGGATCAGATTGAAAGTGTAATCGGCAAACTATCGTCTCAGCCCTTTACTCGTCAGGCACAAATGATTACCTGGATGCCAAATCTTGATAATTCCTGTTATGATCCCCCATGTTTGCAATCGCTTTGGTACCGTATTTTGGAAGATGAAGAAGGAATTTACTGGCTGAACTGCAACATCCGTTTTCGAAGTAACGACGCCTGGGGAGCCAGCTTTATGAACATGTTCGGGTTTATTCAATTCAACAAGGAAGTAATTGCTGCGGGGGTAACCGCAAAAACCGGTAAAACAGTGAAATTGGGCCGGCTGAACTGGCAGGCAGATTCATATCACATTTATGGGAAAGACATTCAGGCAGCAAAAGAACGACTCTTCGACCGCGTAGGCGAAATGCTCTTCGAAGAACGAACCATGCCATTTAACGATCCATTTATCCGTGATATGTATGATCAGGCAGAACCTGCAGTCATTCAGAAAATAAAAGAATTTGATGATCGTCACTAATTATAGGAAATTATCGTCGAATCCTCATTAAATGAAGTCAATGAAAAGGAAAAAATTTGTATTTCTGATAACGTTTATCTCAGTTGTTTTTGTAACAACTGCACAAAACCACAATTACATTGAAATTACAAGCAAAGATGTGAAATTAGCAGTTGATTTGAAAGTGGGGGGAAGGGTGATGGAATATTCGAAAAATGGAAACAACGTAATTTTTGTGCGCCCCGAAGAAGATAATAATTCAGATCCCGATGGTGGCCGCTGTGATTTTGGTCCGGAACAACTTGCACCGCCACATCCGGAAACATGGTTGGAAAATTGGAAGCTGGAGGAAAAAAGGCCGGATTACATTAAAATTAAAAGCCAGGTTGCAGAACAGGCCGGTGTACAACTGGTTCGGGAATTTAAACTGGATGAAGTTTCATCTCACCTTGTATTCACGCAAACAATCATCAATGTCAGCGATTCATTGCAACGTTATTGCCACTGGAGCCGGACGTTTGGCGAAAAAAACGGAATTTGTCTTGCACCATTAAATCCAAATAGCAGGTTTCCCAAAGGATACATGGTTTACACAGGAAACAATAAACTTGATTATTCTCCTGCCGGAGGAGAAAACGAGCGGGTGCGTAACAGTATTCTCGAAATTACCGGGCCACCGCAAAATGCAAAATTTATAACCGATGGCTCTGAAGGTTGGTTAGCCTATATTACTCCGGACAACCAGCTTTTTGTCAAGAAGTTTGAAGTGAATCCAAATAAAATTTATGGCGAAATGACTGGTGCTACTGTTTCATTATGGTACAATCGTGAAGGAATTTGCGAAATAGAACCGATTGGTCCGTGGGAATGGATTGATCCGGGTAAAAACATTTCGTTCACCGAAAATTGGTATTTGATGGATTTTAAATATCCTGAAAATAAAAATGTGGATTTGGAGGAAATCAGAAAGATTGTGAAAAATTTGTAATAACCGACTCTTAAAATAGCTGGTTGAATTTCTCTTTCAATATAACTTTTACTTCATCCATTGAAATTTCCTTTTCCAGTTCCTGCTGAATGGAAGTAACACCGTAGGTTGAAAACCCACATGGATTAATATAATTAAAATAGCGCATGTCGGTATTTACATTCAGGGCGAAACCGTGCATGGTAACATAGCGGCTAACCCTTACTCCAATGGCGCAGATTTTACGGGCGCGGACTTTATGTCCGGCATCGAGCCAAACACCTGTGGCGCCTTCTTTCCGGCTGCCTTGCAATCCATATTCCGCAATCGTAGCAATAATGGCATCTTCCATTTTTTCAATGTATTCGCGCACCCCAATTTTATAATATTCCAAATCGATAATTGGATAACCTACAATTTGCCCTGGTCCGTGGTAGGTAATATCACCGCCACGATTGATTTTATAGTAAGTGGCTTCAATTTTCTTCAGAAAACCGGCATTCGCCAGCAGGTTTTTTTCGTCGCCGCTTTTGCCCAGCGTGTAAACATGCGGATGCTCCACCAGTAAAAAAAAGTTTTTTACAGCAGGTTTTTTTTCAGAACGCTTTTCTTCCACAACTTCAGTAAGAAGCTTTTCCTGGTAATCCCAGCATTCCTTGTAATCCTTTAAACCTAAATCGATGTAATTAAATTCTGCCATTATTTTTTAGGAAATTTTTTATAGATATCTTTCCTATGCAACATGATAATAAATCTGATATTCGATTTGCTGGTGAGTTCACAACCAATTCAGTAATTACCTGATTTTATTCTGTAATAGTTTGAGAAACCAGTTAATTTTTTGATGTTGGAAATATCCGATATTTTTGTAGAATTTTCACATTCAATAATGATTTTCTCAACATTTTTAAGAGCTCTGGAATCATTAATTTTCGCCAGACTTTTGAGAAATGATTTGTCAAACTCAACCTTCATTTCTGAGTTTATTCATTATTGTTTCCCGACTAACATTTTTTCCGGTTTTTTCAGCATCTATTAATTTGCCCAAAACTAAATCTTCGTATTGTTCATCATTAATAGCTACAACTTCACCCCCCAACTCCTTCACAAGTTTCGATATCAAACGATTATTTTTATTGCCAATTTTTATTACAACTGCTCCCATTATAGTCAAAATTAATTAAATTCAGTAACAACTTTAAACCTTAAACTTTCTTCAGGCATTCACATGCTCTTCTGCCCTGTACGAACTTCTCACCAGCGGCGAACTTTCCACAAATTTAAAACCTTTTTCGCGGCCGATTTTACCGTATTCGTAAAACTGTTCCGGCGTAATGTATTCAAGAACCGGCATATGTTTTTTTGTTGGCGCCAGATACTGGCCAATGGTCATCACTTTGCAGCCGGCTTCCAGCAAATCGTCCATTGTTTGTACTACTTCTTCACGTGTTTCACCCAGCCCCAGCATAATTCCTGATTTTGCAACTTTATAGTGTTCAGCAACATATTTTACAACCTCCAGGCTGCGCCGGTATTTCGATGCAAACCGAACAAATGGTGTCAGCCGTTCCACAGTTTCAAGGTTGTGTGAAACTACATCCGGTCCTGCATCAATTACCTGCTGAATGAGTTCTTCTTTTCCCCGGAAATCAGGAATTAATACTTCTATTTTAGTTTCCGGGTTTACTCGTTTTACTTCGGTAATTGTGCGTGCCCAGATTTCAGCTCCCTGATCCTCCAAATCATCTCTGTCCACTGAGGTTATCACACAATGTTTCACGTTCATAATCCGTACAGATTCAGCCAGCTTCTCCGGTTCTTTTAAATCGGGAGCCAGTGGCCGGCCACTTTTTACTGCACAAAATTTACAGCGCCGCGTACAAATATCGCCTAAAATCATAAATGTTGCCGTACCGCGGCTCCAGCATTCTCCAATATTGGGGCAATTTCCACTTGTACAAATTGTGTGTAATCCATGTTGGTTTACCAGATTTTTAACCATTGAATAGCTTTCGCCTTTTGGCATTTTCATCTTCATCCACTTCGGCAACCGCTGCCTTTCTTTCAACTCGTGCGCCATATTCTGATAGTTTGTGCAAAAGTAACTTTTATTGATTAAAGTCGCAATGCGTTTATTTTTGTAATAAAAGCAGAATGTTAAAAGTTCTTTAAAGAACTGTTCTTTGGTTTTCAGTGTTATTTTTGTACCAACTTTAAATGTTACAATGAAATTCATATTAATAACAATAGTATTATTTTTTAGTTTGAATGTATTATATGCACAGAACAAGCAGGCTGAAATTCAAACCAACGCACAACTGGCACTTGCTTATTATAATGCAAAGGATTTTGAAAAAGCAGCCCCGCTTTTGCTTGATGTATATAATATTTCAAGAAACAGCTATTATTTCCGCTTATATGTAACAAGTTTGCTTGAGTTGAAGCAATACAATGAAGCAATAAATCAGATTCAGAATGAAATAAATCAGCAACGTACGCCCAATCCCGAACTTCTCATTCATTGGGGATATGTTTTAAAAGTACAGGATAAAGCCGATGAGGCACAGGAAAAGTACAGGGAAGCGCTGGAAAACATCCCGGCCAACAAAGGAAGCTATTTAATTGCTGCCAATAATTTTTTACAGTGGAGGGAGTATGAATGGGCAGAGAAAACGTATTTGCAGGGTCGTGAAGTAATTCCGCAGGAACAGTTTAATTTTGAACTTGCCCGGGTGAGTTTATACCTGCGTAATTACGATCAGATGATGGAAGAGTACCTGAATTTAATTCGCCAGGATGAAAAACAGTTACCAAGGGTTGAGAGCAGCCTTGCTTCTGCAATGAGCCTGGATGTAGACGATGAACTGCGCGACCGTTTTCGGGAACAGGTATTAAGAAGGATACAGGCTGAACCAAACATTACTGGTTATAACCGGCTTTTAATCTGGTTCTTTTTACAGGAAAAGAAATTTTCGGGAGCACTGCGGCAATCAGTTGCACTCGATAGAAGAACCGGGGAAGAAGACGCCCAAATCTTTCAGCTTGCACAAATGGCTTTGAACAACAGAATGTACAGTGAAGCGCAAAAAGCATACGAATATTTATTAGGGAAAGGTGAAAACAATCCGTTTTTTATGGCGGCTTATGCACAGAATATTCACGCCTCGTACATGGAATTTGTTACTGAAAACAAAGTTGAAACAGATGAAAATACTTTGATTTCACAGTTTGAAAAAGGATTGGAATTTCTTGGATTCTCACCGGCAACGCTACGATTAATACAGGAATTTGCCCATCTGCAAGCTTTTTATCTGAATCAGCCTGAAAAAGCAATAGCGATTTTGGAAAAAGGCCTGGCTATTCCAAAATTACAGAACGAACAAACCGGGATGTTAAAAACTGAATTGGCCGATGTCTATGTTTATACTAATGACCCATGGGAAGCAACTTTATTATATTCACAGGTGATAGAAGCCAATAAAGAAAATTCTCTGGGCGATGAGGTGAAACTTAAAAAAGCCAGACTTGGTTATTATCTTGGTAATTTCAGCTGGGCAAAAGCACAATTGGATGTACTTAAAGCGAGTACTTCAAAATTAACTGCCAACGATGCTATGGAACTTTCCATGCTGATTAGCAACAATATCAATCTCGATACTACTGCTGTACCGCTTCAAATGTTTTCGCGTGCCGATTTACTTTTTTTCAGGAACAAAGATTCGCTGGCGTTAGCAACCCTTGATTCAATACAGGAGATTTATCCGTACCATTCGCTGGTGGACGATATTCTTTTCAGGAAATCGAAAATTGCAACCAACCGCGGGAATTATGAAAAAGCCGCCGAATACCTGGAACTAATAAAAAGCGATTTTACGTACGATCTGCTTGGTGACGATGCCCAGTTTGCACTCGCCGAATTGTACAATTATCATCTAAACGATAAAGAGAAGGCTAAAAACTATTATAAAGAGATGCTGACTGCTTTTCCGGGAAGTGTTTTTATTGAAGAATCGAGAGAAAAATACCGTGAGCTAAGGCAGGCTTTTCCTGATGCCGAAACAGAACAACCAAATTCAGAAGAACAACTTTTTCAGGAAACCGGACCGGATGAATTCAAATAAAAGGGCTTTATTTTTTGCCGGACTGGCCGTTGTTTTCTGGTCAACCGTGGCAACAGCTTTTAAATTAGCCCTCCGCGAACTGGATTTTATTCAGCTTATTTTTTATGCTTCGGCAGTTAGCATATTTATTCTTTTTCTGTTTTTAGTATTTCAGGGTAAATTAAAGTTACTGGCACAACAGTCAGCGGCACAAATTTTCAGTTCTGCATTTGTAGGCGCTTTAAATCCATTTGTTTATTATTTGGTATTGTTTAAAGCGTATTCACTTTTACCTGCACAACTGGCACAGCCGTTAAACATGGTTTGGCCAATTGCACTTGCCTTGCTTTCGGTGCCGCTGCTCCATCAAAAAATCGGATGGTTGAGCCTTGTGGCGCTTTTTATAAGTTTTGCAGGAGTGGCCCTCATTTCATCACAGGGAAGTCTCCATGGATACCAAAACACAAGTATGCCAGGTATGCTTCTGGCGCTGGTAAGTTCAGTTATCTGGTCGTTGTATTGGATTTTGAATGTGCGCGACAAACGGGATGAAATCGTAAAACTGTTTATGAATTTTCTTTTCGGTTTTATTTTTCTTGCCGTCACAGTTGCGCTTTTTTCCACTTTCAGGATTGATACCGGAACAGGATTTTATGCCGCCATTTATGTAGGTATTTTCGAAGCCGGAATAACCTATGTTTTTTGGTTAAAGGCGATGACACTCAGCACCAACAATGCAAAAATCGGGAATGTGGTTTTTCTTTCACCGTTTATTTCTCTCATTTTTATTCATTTTGTACTGAAAGAAACTATTTTCATCACTACTTTTATCGGCCTTATATTTATTGTTGCAGGTATATTGGTTCAGCAATTCGAAAAAAGGAAGACCTTAATCTAAATGGAAACACTGAAAATACTTGGAATTGATCCAGGAACTACTGTTACCGGTTACGGATTGGTGGAAATTCGCAACAAAAAACCTGTCATCCTCGATAAGGGAAAAATTGTGCCCCGGAAAGGATCGTCACATTACGACCGCCTGAAAGTTTTGCACCAGGAAGCCTTGAAAATTATTGAAAAACTCCGGCCCGACGTAATGGCGATTGAAGCACCGTTTTACGGGAAAGACATTCAGGCGATGCTAAAACTTGGGCGCGGACAAGGCGTAATTATGGCTGCTGCATTGGTTAATAATATTCCGATTTTTGAATATGCCCCGCTTTTGGTGAAGCAGTCGATTACCGGAATGGGCCGTGCGTCGAAAGAACAGGTGGCTTATTTTTTGCAAAAGGTGTATCATTTGGATGAATTGCCCGAACAACTCGATGTTTCGGATGCTGTTGCAGTTGCCATTTGTCATTTCATACAAATGGATAGGCCCCAAAAATCGAAAGAATATAAAGGCTGGGGAGATTTTGTGAAGAAAAATCCCGGGCGGGTGAAATAGGAAGAGTTCAGTTTACAGTCGCAGTATGCAGTAGATACGCACTGCTGTGCGTCTGTTGGAAGAAGTGATCAGTTTACAGTCGCGGTTATAGTAGAGACGCACTACTGTGCGTTTTTTATTTCGAAGTCGAATTTTTGATTAAGGCAGTTCCCGTTTGTTTTTTATATTTGCGAAACTATAAACCTAATTTTATCAATAAAGATGAAAACCAATAAATTGGTAAAGTGGATTGAACTTATCATTTTTTCTGTGCTTCTCGCCTATTTTATTCCCGTTATATTCGAATGGATAAAAACCCGTTCATTTGAATTAACCACTGCCGGAATCAGAGACGCCTTATTTTTCGGGATATTAATTCCTGTACTGATGTTGTTATCCAAAAGTATCAAAAACGATTATTTCTTTGTGCTGATTGCTTTGTTAATCATTTTTGCCGTTTTGGTTTTTACCCGGTTTGCTTTTCATTTTTAAAAAAGATTTTCAGACTTTTATTGGGATCAGCGAATTACCGTATGCTGAGATGTAAAGCTTTTTCCGTAAACGCCATTGACCAACCAGTAACATTATTAAAATTTTACTCCTGTTTTAAAACATAAAACTCAGGGGTTGCCTTTTCCTTGTTTTTAGAATATTAATTTCTCAGCTTCTTGATTTCCTGTGATAAAGAGGAAGAACCAAAACCAGGTTTTAGCAATGAACCTACATCACCCTATAATGATCAAGTGTGTCACCCTTCAGGTGAAATAATAGGTTTTAACCATATACTGATTAAAGAAATCCATTATAATTACAAATATGATAATCCTAGTATGGCAACTTATATTTACGAAACCGATTCTGCCGGCTTTTGGTTGATAAATTCTGATGGGACAAATCAACGGCGGGTATTACTCTACACATTGGGAACACCTTCCGGGAGCCCCAGTGGCAATTGGATTGCATTTTCACAGGGAGGACAAATTTTTAAAAATGCCTTTTGATGGAAGTAATTTATACCACAAATAATAAGCAGTTAATATTTGACAGAAATAATTCTTTACCCGTTTGGAGCCCTGATGGTAAACATATAGCCTATTCATAATGGATATGTAGTGATATAAAAATTTGTGGTATCTGGATCATGAATCTTAATACAGGCACAGAAAAACTAGGGAAAAACTTATTGCAACTTATGGAAATTTTCCTAGTTGGCATCAAAATGGTGATTCATTGATTTTTTTGACAAACTTTCTTGATCAAACTGATGATGACATTGGAGATTCTATATGGATCTATAGTTGTTCATTAAAAACTAGAATTTTGTTAACTACAATAAATTTGCCTCATTATAATAATTCATTAATGAAGTCACCAGATGGAAATAAAATTGCTTTTATTTCTGAATGCAAATCTGAGGGAGGTTTGTTCTTATATACTATTGATGCTGATGAAACAAATTTTAAACAACTTTCAGCTACATGGATTACTAATTTTTCATGGTCACCATATAATAAAATTGTGTACTTAGATTTATAAACACATAGATGCGACAAAAGGAACATTATGGATTATGGACGCTGATGGAACAAATCAAAGACAACTAACACATAATAATTCAATGTCATTTAGTTAAGAGCTATCTATAGTCGTTTGTAATTCATATGGTAAGGCCTCTTTGGTGTTTTCTTTCGAGAAAAATTTCTTCCCGGCCTTATTACTTCTCTTGTTTTTTCAACTATCTTATCAAATGCCTCCAGTGCTAAAACAAACTGCTTTTTTATTATCATCCCAATCATTATATCCTGGGTCATTGATATGGCATTTGTCCGATTGATTTTCTGTCCGTGTTTACGCTGTAAATCTGCTTTGTATTCTTCTGTAACTTTTTCTTCTATCGGATGGGCATAAGCTGCACATAGTGTCATTAAAAATACTTTTGCATGAAAATCCTGCTTTACTGCTTTAGCTGTTTTTCCAGAGAAATTTTCAATTTCAACTCTGCTTTTCAGCAGCTTATATGCTTCTTCCTCATTCCACCGGTAATGGTATAATTGTTCAAATTCTTTATACTCATACTTTTTATCAATTAATGAAGTGCATAATATTTCTTTATCCCCATTAGGAAGTTCTACCTTTATCAACCTGCAGGTAATGACAGTATCAAGCATGTGCGGAAAAGCCGCCAGTTTATTGTGATCCTTTTTTGGTAAGGTAAAGGTTACTATGCGTTCCTTCTCCTGGCTTTCTGTAAAATTTTTAACCTTAAGCCACCAATCTTCTTTTAAACGTACACAAAATTCTATGCCTTTAGCCTTTAATAAAAATAACAACCAAAAACAAGGATAACCCCTATCGAGCAGTAACAGATTCCCTGCTTCTACACTATCCAAATGTTCCATCAGCAAATCTCTTTCGCTGGAAGTATATGGTGCAAGCTTGCTGTCAATCGTTATTTGATTTAATACATCATAGAGCATTGATCCAAGTGCCAATGAACGCGGACTGTCTGCATTTGGTCCAAAATGGTGTTGTCCAAATTCTTCTATAACGCTCGGATGGTTAGGTAAAACCAATCTTGTTCCATCTACGGCAAGTGTGCGCATCCCATACCAAACGTAATATTCTGCCTGATTATAAAAACTTTTGACAGCCACTTGATTCAACCGCTCAAATGCCCACGGGTTCAACTTGGCCCTTGCCTGGGTAAAGGCACCTTTAGTTACTTCCCGGATATTAAAGTCGCTGTTGGAAACTGACTTGAAGAAACGGTCAAGTTCTCTCTGTATGGAACTCTTAAAGATGATGATCAGTATTATTAAATTTTTGAGTGTCAGTTTTCTATCTCGTGAAAATACCTCTTTTCGGCCGTCTTTTGAACGGCCCCTAAACTCTTCTTTTTCAATTTCATAAGCTATGTCTTTAGATAAATTTTCACGATAATCCGCTCTTTGGTTAATACTTGGGTTACCCCCTATATACCTTAGCAAGATAACTAACAGTTCGTAAATCACAAACATTTCAAAGAACAATTTTTACCAAAATATCAATAAAATCAAGCCTTTTAGCTATTTTTACTAACTAAACGACATTGCATAATAATTTCAAAATTATCCAATAAATTACAAACCTTTAATTCTTTGTACTGATTGCTTTGCTAATCATTTTTGCTGTTTTCGATTTTACCCGGTTTGCTTTTCATTTTTAGAGGCAACAATTTGTAATGGTAAAAAAGTTCTGTACAAGTAGTGTATTTGATAATAATGGTTATCGCAATTGTATGGTAATTCCATTTTATTTTATTAAGAATTACATGATAATTTTTCCAATTCCAAAAGTAAATTTTCTATTTTTTATTGAATTCATGTCTGTTGAAACTGCAGAATATCATTTAATTTAGTAAAATTGTTTAGAAAAACAATTTTTTAAGATGTTGAACTAACTTTAGCCTTAATGCATAAGGTTGTTAATAACTAAACTTACTTTTATGCTATTTAATTCTTTTGTGTTTTTTATTTTTTTAGGAATTGTTCTGCCTGTATTTTATAAAATTAACAGCAAAAACGGTAAAAATTTATTCTTAGTAATTGTAAGTTACATATTTTACGGATATTGGGATTGGCGTTTTTGTTCGTTATTGGCAATATCTACAATTATAGATTATTTTGTTGGAAAGGCGATATACAATAGCTCGCAAAAAAATAACAGAAAATTTTATCTTATTATTAGCGTTGCTTCCAATTTAGGTATACTAAGTTTTTTTAAATACTTCAACTTTTTTGTTGACTCCTTCCAAACAATGAGTAATTATTTTCATATAAATATGGATTATTTACATTTAAATATTTTACTACCTGTTGGAATTTCATTTTATACTTTTCAAACTTTATCATACTCAATAGATATATATCGCGGAAAGTTAAAGCCAACAAATAATTTTATTGAATTTGCTTTATTTGTTTCATTTTTTCCTCAATTGGTTTCAGATCCTTTTGAAAGGCCCAATCTCTGCTTCCACAATTAAGCAGAAGGTTGAATCCGAATAAACTGCAGATAAAGCAAGGGATAGTGCTTATAATCATAGGCTTGTTTCGTAAAGTTATGATTGGCGATACTGCAGGTAAATTTGTAGATCATGTATTTGGCAATATTGGACAGTACAAAGCTGTTGAATTGATTTGTGCATTAATTTTATTTTCCATTCAAATCTATGCTGATTTTTCCGGTTACACCAATATCGCAAGAGGAACAGCAAAATTACTTGGTGTTGAATTAATGAAAAATTTTGAGCAACCATATCTATCCAGAAATATAACTGAATTCTGGAGGAGGTGGCATATTTCATTATCTTCCTGGTTAAAAGATTATTTGTACATTTCATTAGGAGGAAATAGAAAAGGAAAAGTGCGAACCTATATAAATCTAATGATTACGATGTTGCTTGGTGGTTTATGGCATGGAGCAAGCTGGAATTTCGTTATATGGGGTGGATTGCATGGTATATATCTTTCAGTTCATAAACTATTTCTGGGCAATAAGAAAATCAACGGCGGCAATAATTTGCAATTAAATCCAAGTGATTTATTTAAGGTTTTTATAACCTATGTACTGGTATTATTAACATGGTTATTTTTTCGCTCAACATCATGGTCATCTACAAAATTATTTTTGAGTAAGATTATTCATTGGGAATCAAGTGAATTTGCTCATCGTTTTATTACAATAACTTTGGCTTATGCTATTGTTACTGTCATTTTTGATGTTTTTGAATATACTACTGGTAAACATACTTATATATTAGACATTCAAGGTGCCGGAGTAAAGGTTGGAATTTTATTCACAATGTTTGTGGTAACTCTTATATATATGTTTCAGGCAGATCCATTACCTTTTATTTATTTTCAATTTTAAAATATTTTAAGATGGTAAAACAAATCAGTTTATTCTTTATCACAACATTATGTTTTTTTTTGATAAACGAGGCATTTATTAAAATTTCTAATATCGGGAGTGTATCTTCTACTGAATTTTATGATGACATTGGGCGTGGATACAGAAAAAATCTAAACTATCTGTATTTCAATGAGGGGTTTGGAATGGGGAAATTTAATGAATACAGATATATTGGAACACCACGTTCACCGGAAAAAGATACAAATACTGTTCGTGTTGTACTGTTAGGGGATTCCTACACTGAATCTTTACAAATTTTTGAAAGAAATTATTTTGGTGTTGTTGCTGAAAATTTATTGAATAATAATATACTTAACAGGAAATATGAATTTTTAAACTTTGGAAGAAGTGGATTTGATATTGCAGATATGTATGCTTATCATAAAGTTTTTGCAGAGAATTTTAATCCGGATTATATTTTTTATATGATATCTTCAAAGGATTTGGTTCCGGTACATTCTGACCCATTAGTTCCCAGACCTGTATACAGAATGATAGTTTAAGCATTTCTTTCGATTTTGAATCTTCGATTTTGAGATTATATAAAATTATGAAACCTTTTCTTCAGCATTCTTGTATTCTGAATATGACAAATAATTGTCGAAAAAAAATGAAGAATACATCAATTTATGCCATCTTGTTCGAGAAATTTTATTTTCGGTTTAATCCAACGGATGAGGATTATGTGGATGATGTTAATGTTCATAATAAATTAAATCCTATTACTGAAAATATTATTAAAACTCTAAACCCTCAAAATGTCGTTTTTATTAACAGGGATATGCAGGAACTTCCTTCAACATTTATTGACTTATGTAAAAATAATAATTTTCAAGTTTGGGATTTAAGCCTGATTTTGAATTCAATGAAAGAGAATGGAGATGATCCTGTTTTTTGGGAGATCACAAATAAAAAAGGGCATTGGAATACTGCCGCGCATTACAAAGTTGGTCAATTCCTGACAGAACATACCAATAAATTAGTTAATTATTACAATTATACCTATACCCTTTCACCAGACAATAAATGATGTTTTATATTAGGAAGAATTCCCTAAAAAAACAATTCATCCATTTCTTAAACAGATTTTTATACTATCTTTGCGGCTCATTTTTTAAAAAATAAAATAGAATTATGCCAGTAAAAATGAGATTAGCGCGGCATGGCCGCAAACGTTATGCTTTCTACCACATTGTGGTAGCAGATAGCAGGGCGCCACGAGATGGCAGGTACATTGAAAGGATTGGCACGTATAATCCGAACACAAATCCTGCTACAATAGATCTCGATTTTGACAAAGCTTACAACTGGCTTACAAATGGCGCACAACCTACCGACACCGTGAAGGCAATTTTGTCTTACAAAGGTGTACTCTACAAAAAACACCTGATGGGTGGAGTAAAAAAAGGAGCTTTCGATGAAGCAGAAGCTGAAAAGAGGCTGGAACAGTGGATGACCGAAAAAGAGGAAAAAATCCAGGGCAAAATTGAAAAATTAGCCGGAGAAGCCGATTCTGAAGCAAGAAAACAGATGGAAGCAGAAGCAAAAGTTAATGCAGAAAAGGCTGCTGCTATTGCGGCTAAAAATGCTGAATTAGCTGCGGAAGTAAATCAACCTGCGGAAGAAACTGCTGAAGAAGCAACGGAGACAGAAACTGCTGAAGAAGCACCTGAATCAGAAGCTGCAGCTGAAGAGAATGTTGAGGGAAAAGCTGAAGAAAAAGAAGAAGAATCTTCTAAAAATGAAGGCGCTGAATCTTAATTAAAAAAGCTAAAGTAACATGAAAAACCATCTTCTTTCAGAGGATGGTTTTTTTTGTGAATGCTCAGGTGCAAATTAACTATCTTTACAGACATGGAAACAATTCCAAAAGCAGAATGCCAAAAAATTGGTTTTTTCAGAAAAACTCACGGCGTATATGGTGAAATGGTGCTTGAATTTGAACCCCGGTTTGAGTTTTCGGTTGAAGATGCGAACCGGTTTTTTATTGAAATTGATGGTTTGCTTGTACCATTTTTTATTTCTGAAAACGGATTACGGTTTAAATCGGGAAACGCTGCTCTTGTTAAATTCGATGGAGTGGAAAGCGAAACTTACGCCCGGCGGCTGGTTGGAATGGAAGTGTATCTTTTTCAGTCCGAAATAATTGATGAACCTGAAGAAACTGTATCTCCTTTTTTAAACTTTCTGTTAAAAGATACAAAAGCAGGTGAAATCGGAACAATTACTGCTGTCGAAGATTATTCAGGAAATATTGTTATGATTGTAAAATACAAGGGTGATGATATTTTAGTTCCATTTAATGAAGATTTTCTGGTTTCGGTTGACGAAAAACAGAAAATTCTCCTTTTAGATTTACCGGAAGGATTATTTTGAATATGTCCTTATTGAATTCCCCAACAGATGTATTTGTATTTCGCGGATTCCTATTGATATTAAACATTCTCTGTAATTGAACAGGCAAATACAAGGTGATTCCAAAACAACTATTTTTCAAAAAGGTGCAACTTTCTGATTATTTGCACGTCAATACAAAGTGTTGAAAGTTAATAATTAAATAAAATAGCAGGTTATGAAGGCAAAGATTTTATTCGTTTCGCTGATGGTTTGTGGGATTCTGTTTGTAAACAGAGTATTTGCAGAAGATGAAACCCGGAATGTTTCATCCTTTACTGAAATTTCGCTGAGAGTGCCGGGAAAATTATTTCTTGAACAGGGCGATAAGCAAAGTGTTGAAATAGTAGCCAAAACTTCCGATTTAAAAGAAATTGTTACAGAAGTCAGGAACGGAAAACTTATTATTCGTTTCGACAAGGAAAATTATTTCTGGAATTCATTTAATCCCGGGAAAATTGAAATTTATATTACCGTACCTGAAATTAACGAACTATCAGTTTCCGGATCGGGTGATATTATTGCCGAAGATGAAATAAAAGCCCGTTCAATGGATCTGGCAGTGAGTGGGAGCGGAGATATAAATCTGGAGGAATTGGTTGCTGAGCATGTTAAAGCAGCTGTTTCTGGCTCAGGAGATATTGTTATAAACAGCGGTGGTAATGCTGATGATTTTTCAATTTCAATTTCTGGCTCAGGCGATGTAAAAGCCGAGGGTTTTCAGGCAAAAGATGTAACGGTTAAAATTTCGGGATCGGGTGACTGCACGGTGAATTCAAACGGGACTTTAAATGTTCGGGTTGCAGGTTCCGGCGATGTCTTATACAGGGGGAATCCACAAATCGATTCATCAGTTGCCGGTTCAGGTAAGGTCAGAAAGATGTAACAAATAACAACATTTAAGGAAGCCATTGCATTTTGCAGTGGCTTTTTTGTTTTAGCTATTTTGCATTTGCTTCTAAAGAACTAACTTAGAGGGAATTTTGTACTAAACTAATTTATGAATCATGGGAATGTTAAAGGAATTTAAGAGTTTTGCCATGAAGGGCAATGTCCTTGATTTGGCAGTAGCTGTCATTATTGGCGGCGCTTTCGGAAAAATTATCTCCTCTTTTGTTAATGATGTTTTGATGCCCCCGATTGGTTTGCTTTTGGGTGAAAGAGATTTCAGCAACATGAGGGTTATCTTAAAGTATCCGCGGGAAGCAATTATGGAAGGGGACAAAATAATTGCAGCCCCGATTGCTGAAGTGTCTATTCGTTATGGCGCTTTCGTAAGTACAGTTCTTGATTTTCTGATTGTCGCATTTGCCATTTTTATGGTGGTAAAAGCTTACAACAGGGTGAAAAGGAAAGAAGAAGTTAAACCTGTAGCTCCGCCTGCACCGCCAAAACAGGAAATTCTGCTTACAGAAATCAGGGATCTTTTAAAGGAAAAGAAATAATTTTCGGAAAGAATGAACTGCCTCAATTTGGGGCAGTTTTATTTTCTGATGATTTCAATTTGTCCGCCGCTCCCCAGCTTTATAATACTTGAAGGAGTTGCAGGTGTAACATCATCCTGCCTGTATTCCACGATATAATCCACCTGACTTTTTATTTCTTCTGAAATTTCATCGAAAAAGGATGGAGGTTTTTCTCCGCTGATATTTGCCGATGTGGAAACCAAAGGCCGCCTGAACCGTTGTAAAAGACGTTGTGTAAATTCTTCTTTAGTGAAGCGGATACCTATGGTACCATCGGCTGCAATTAAATTTGGCGCCAGATTTTTAGCCTTCGGATAAATTATGGTGAGAGGTGTTGTGGTAAGCTCGATCAAATCCCAGGCAACTTCCGGAACTTCCTCCACATACCGGTCGAGCAAAGATGCATTTTCCATCAGAACAAGCATGCTTTTGGTATCGCTGCGTTTTTTGATTTCGTAAATCCGCTGCACAGCTTCCGGATTTGTTGCGTCGCAGCCAATTCCCCAGATGGTATCGGTGGGATACAAAATAACACCACCGTTTTTCAGAACCTCAACTGCTTTTTTCAGGTACTCGTGCATTTTTTGCTATGATTTCGGTGTACAAAGAAATCAATTTTTTTGAATAACTTTCAGGATGAAATTGTTGGGCATGCTTTTTTCCTTTCGCAATCAATTCCTTTTTTCGCGCTTCATTGTCGAGTAATTCTTTCAGTGCTTGTCCGATATTTTCAATATTTGACGGATCGCATAAAACCGCTGCACCACCTGCAGTTTCGGGAAGGCACGAAACATTTGAAGTAATTACCGGACAAGCGCAGGCCATCGATTCAATTACCGGCAAGCCAAATCCTTCGAACAATGAAATGTAAACCGAGAATTGAGCAAACTGAAAAAGGCCAGCCAAATCTTCTTCCGGTAAATCGTTCAGAAATTTAACCTGGTCTTCCATTTTATTATCCGAAATAAATTTCAATAGTTCGGTGGCATACAAAGTTGGTTTTCCAACAAAAACAACCGGCATGTTAATTTTTTCGGAATGGAGTGCTTTCAGCAATGACAACTGATTTTTACGATGCTCAATTGTACCTACTGCCAGTATATATTTTTCGGGCAAAGCATATTTCGAATGTAAATTGGAAGGAATTTGATTGTTGAAAAAAACAGAAGAAACCGATTGATAAACCACCTCAATTTTTTCAGGATCAATTTTAAAATAATGAATAATATCGTCGCGGGTCTGATTGCTGATGGCAATTATTTTTGTTGCTGACGAACAGGCATATTTTACTTTACGGTAATAAATGTTTCGATCCACAGGTTTGTAAAAATCGGGGTACCGCATAAAAACAAGGTCATGAATAGTTACTACCGACGGAACTTCACTTTTATGGATTCCTTCGGGAAGTTCATTGCTCAACCCGTGGAATATATCCAGGTCATGCTTTTTTAACTGGCCGCTGAGTGAAAAGCTTCTCCACAGCGATTTAAATATTTTCGACAAGGAACTGTCCGGAGAGATAACATCAAACTGCCTGTAGTTTTTAAACAGGTGATCTTTAATTTCAGGAGTAAACAGCACATAATGGTTTTCGGGGAAGTAATTTAACAGCGCATTTAATGTGTTGCGACTGTAATTACCCAATCCGGATTCATTCAGAAATGCGCGCTTTGCATCGAAACCTGCTTTCATAATTTATTGAACTTATTTTCTAAAATTACGAAAAAAGCCGGGTTTGGTTCCCGGCTTCTGTGAAATTTATTTAATAAGTTCTCAAACTTTGAAATCAGAAAGCCCTTCAAAATCCAATGTTGCAAAATAATCCTCAATGGTTTCCGACCGCCTGATTTGAACCACTTCTCCATTTTCGCGCAGCAACAATTCCGATGATTTTAATTTGCCGTTGTAGTTAAATCCCATGGCATGACCATGTGCACCGGCATCATGAATAACAAGAATATCATCGGGTTGCAGTTCCGGAAGCATCCGGTTGACGGCAAATTTATCGTTGTTTTCACAGAGCGAGCCGGTAATATCATATTTTTCGGTATGCGGTTCGTTTTCTTTTCCGGCAACGGTAATGTGATGGTAGGCCCCATACATTGCCGGGCGCATAAGATTGACCATGCTCGCATCCAATCCGGCAAACTGTTTATAGGTTTTTTTGATATGGCGCACTTTTGTCACCAGATAACCATAAGGGCCGGTAATTGCACGGCCCGATTCAA
This sequence comes from uncultured Prolixibacteraceae bacterium, assembly GCA_963816685.1. Classification (GTDB taxonomy): domain Bacteria; phylum Bacteroidota; class Bacteroidia; order Bacteroidales; family Prolixibacteraceae; genus CAVYUC01. Next base: position 121,882 of record CAWFMB010000029.1, read on the forward strand.
AGAAAAGCTTTAAAGGTGCCAGGCCATTCCCAACAATAATTTTATCGTACAATTTCTGAATGCCTTTGCCTACATATTCCATATCAACCGGTTTGTCTTCGGGTTTATAGGGAATTCCAATTCCTCCGCCCAGATTGGCAAAATCAATTCGGATGCCTTCTTTCTCTGCAACTTCGGCAATCAGGTTGAACAGTATTTCAGCCGTTTCGATAAAATAATCCGCATCCAGTTCATTGGACGCTACCATGGTATGAATTCCAAATCGTTTGACCCCTTTTTGTTTTAAAATGCGATATCCCTCAATAATCTGAGTATGCGTAAAACCAAATTTAGCTTCTTCGGGATGCCCAATAATCAGGTTTCCTTTTTTGAGGTCGCCGGGATTGTATCGCATGCAAATTGTATCGGACAGACCTACATTTCTTTCCAGGTAATCAATGTGTGAAATATCATCGAGGTTAATAATTGCACCCAATTCTTTTGCAAGTCTGAATTCTTCAGCCGGTGTGTCATTCGAAGTCAGCATGATTTCATTACCGCGCATTCCAACCCGTTTTGCCAGTTCCAGTTCAGCAATCGAACTGCAGTCGATTCCAAATCCTTCTTCCCGTAATATCTTCATTAAATAGGGATTTGGTGCAGCCTTTATGGCGAAATATTCCTTAAAACCTTCATTCCAGGCAAATGCATTTTTAAAATACCGTGCATTATTTCGAATGGCTTTTTCATCATAAATATGAAAAGGTGTAGGGAATTTTTCTGCAATTACTTCAAGTTCTTCTTTTGAAAAGGGTAAATTTTTTTCCGCCATAACAATTTTAATTTTGAGCCAGCAAAGTTAGAAATTACCGCAGACTTTCCGGAATTATTCTAAATAATGAAACAGAATGTTAGTAGAGAATTAATAAAATGAACAGAATTATATCAAGCTCTCCACCAGTTCGCGGCTTAAAGTACCCGAAGCAATTTCGCGCACTTCGCCTGTCATTTTTATATTCCACATTTCATCGATTTCAATTTTTAATGAGCCTCCCGGCATTTTAACCGTCAGTTCCGGACTGGTGAGGCCTTTTTTAACCATCACTGCTGCCACTGCACACGAAGAGCTTCCGGAAGCCAGTGTCCAGCCGGCGCCGCGTTCCCAAATCATTGCTTCAACTTCTGTTTCCGAAATAACTTTTGCAAACTGTACATTAATGCGGTTCGGGAAAAGCGAATGGTGTTCAATTTGAGAACCAAATGTTTTTAATTCTTTTTCATCCAATTCATCCTTAATAATTACACAATGTGGATTTCCTACCGATACACAATTGATTTGGTAATCTTTGTATTCAAGGTGCAGTGTTTCATCAAGGCACTCCGGGTTTTCACTTTTTACAGGAATCTTTGGTGAAGAAAAAACAGCCTTTCCCATATCAACTTTAACAACTTGTGCTTTACTGTTTTTTTCTTCTGTTATTTCAGCACGAACAAGACCGCCGGGAGTTTCAATGGTGAATTGCTTTGATTTTGCAAACTTGTAATCATACAGGTATTTTGCAAAAATGCGCAACCCGTTGCCGCTCTTCTCTGCTTCCGAACCGTCAGGATTTAAAATCCGCAACCCAAAATCGGCAACAAAACTCGGAACTTTCAAAAGAATTCCGTCAGAACCTACACCGTAATGAACGTCACAGATTTTTACAATGGCATCTTTTGTAAGTTTAAATTCTGTTTCATTCTGATTCAAAACAATGTAATCGTTTCCAAGACCATGTGATTTTACAAAAAAGTTTTGCATTTTATTCGTTTTAATAATGCAAAAGTATTAAACGAAACTGAATAAAAACCTATGAATGATTGGTTGAGTAAAAGAGAAAAGATAAATTAATAAATGAAGTAACTGGCAGGAGAAGTAATTTATTCATTTTCCGGTCACTGCCGTTCAATCCGTGTAATGTCGATGTACTGAATGTCACCGCATTTTCTGTTGCGGGTCCAGTCCAGGTTTACTGCAATAGGAAAAGTTTCTGTAATCAGATCGATATTTGCTGAAGCCGGCAACGATTCAAAATTGTAGGTCGAATCGCCAATTTCAACTAAGTAGCCGCCACAGCAAATGCACTCTCTTATATCGGGACCGTTAATAATTGCTGAAGATTGAAAAGCATTTTCATCTTCGGCGCACGAAAAGAAAATCCCTGTGAACAGGAAAATCAGAAAGATAATTTTTATATAATTCATGACAGGACAAATTAAGATTTAATGCACAACTATGAGATGCAATTTAAATCATTTTAGTTGCGTTTCCAATTCATTTGCTGATCATCCAAACGTTAAGAAGAGGGCAAAAGCTGAATGGTTTTTGGAGGAAAGCAAACCAATTTCTTACCTTTGTTTTCCTCTATTTTGAATTCATTGAAATATTAAAATAAACTGAAACATGGCATTAATCAACGAAAATTACCTGAAGTTGCAGGCAGGTTATCTTTTCCCGGAAATCGGACGACGCGTGAATGAATTTATTATAGCCAATCCGGATAAAAGAGTGATTAAAATGGGAATTGGGGATGTAACACAACCTTTGGTACCAAGTGTGGTAAAAGCATTTCACGAAGGTGTGGAAGAAATGGCAAGTGGTCATTCCTTTAAAGGTTACGGGCCGGAACAGGGTTATGCTTTTTTACGTGAAGCTATTGCAAAAAATTCCTATCAGGATAAGGGAATTGATATTTCTGCCGGATGAGATTTTTATATCCGATGGATCGAAATGCGATACGGGAAACATCCAGGAAATTTTTGGTCTTGAAAATAAAATTGCCATTTGCGATCCGGTGTATCCGGTTTATGCCGATACTACAGTAATGGCGGGTAAAACAGGGAAATATGATTCCGGTCATTACGAAGGAATAATTTACATGCCCTGTACAAAAGAAAATGGATTTATTCCCGAGCTGCCTTCTGAAATTCCCGACCTGATTTTTCTTTGTTATCCAAATAATCCAACGGGAACAGTAGCTTCAAAGGAAGAACTAAAAAAATGGGTGGATTTTGCAATAAAAAACAACAGCATCATTTTATACGATGCAGCATACGAAGCTTTTATTACAGATGATGCCATTCCACGTTCGATATATGAAATTGAAGGGGCCAAAAAAGTAGCCATCGAATTCCGGAGTTTTTCCAAAACCGCGGGATTTACCGGAACGCGTTGTGCATTTACTGTAATTCCTGATGAGCTGGAGGCATTCGATAAAAGCGGAAAATCATATAAAGTAAAAACCTTTTGGAATCGCCGCCAATCTACCAAATTTAATGGTGTATCCTATCCGGTGCAAAAAGCAGCAGCCGCCATTTTTACAGAGGAAGGTAAAAAAGAAGTGGCTGAGGTTATTGCTTTTTATCTTGAAAATGCACGGATAATGAAAGCAAGTCTTGCAGAGGCCGGCTACGAAGTTTATGGCGGAACAAATGCGCCATATATCTGGGTGAAAACCAAAAACGGAATGAGTTCATGGGAATTCTTCGATAAAGTGCTGAATGAAGCAAATATTGTGGGAACGCCCGGTTCAGGATTTGGCCCGGCAGGCGAAGGATATTTCAGGTTCTCCGCATTTAACGATCGCGAAAATGTGCTGGAAGCCATGGAAAGGATAAAGAAGTTGAAATAAAAATGCCCCTCCCGGCCTCCCCGGGGGGAGGAGGAAAAAAAGAAATCCGGTTTGAGATTGTTCAAACCGGATTTCTTATTTCAGGAAAAATAAACATTAAATTGGTTCTTTTCATTTGAAAAATGAAGAGGTTCCCTGTAGCTTTTAGTTCCTTTTAATATGTTTTTATAACAGGATTTTGTTTGTTTCCAGCACCAGAGAAACGGCTTCCTTTAGATTTTCCTTTGCTTCCTCCAATGTTTCACCTTGAGAATTAGCTCCCGGAATTTCTTCTACATAAGCTGCATATTCGCCTTCAGGGTCTTCTGCAAATACAGCGGTAAAATGCAAGTTATTAATATTCATTTAAATACATTTTTTACAAATATATCAAATTTGCAAATTACAGAACATGGTTGTATTATAAAATGTGTCAAAAACTTCCCGCTGATTTTGCAGAAAAGCGCAGAATGAAGAGAATAATCCAACAAAAAATCTGATAATATTTGTCTGGGGCATCAGCGCAATCTGCGGGAAATATTGATGTACAGCTAAAAACTAAATCCCGCCTTAAAAGTAAACCGGTATCCTTCTTTACTTCTGAATACATTAAATGTACCGGTTAATCTTTCAACAGCAGTTATCCAAAATCCGCCGCCATAGTCGTCGTGCCACAATTTCGAGTCTTCATTTTTTACCCAAACACGTCCAACATCATAACCAATAAACACACCAGGTTGAAGGGGAAACAACCTGATTTTGAACAAAGGTAAGGTGTATCTTAAATCGGCTGACGTTATAAAAGCTGATTTCCCGGTAAAGCGGTTGTGTCTGTATCCTCTCAATCCATTATCGCCCCCTGCGCTGGCAGCCTGATAAAACCGGTAACCATTTCCGATTCTCCATTGAGAATAGAAGTTGGTTCTTAGCACCCACTTCCGGTTTAACGACAATGCATTGTAAAATCCTAATTTTGAATTGATGTAACCAAATAGATTCTCATCCATTGAGCCCAATTCAGCCGTTGCACCCATATCGAGCATAAAATTCATACCATGAGTAGGTGTTTCCTCATCGTCAATACTCAGGTAATCGTATCTTCCGTTTAACCCTGTAAAATACGATCGTTTCAGAAGTGTTTCATAGTACGATTCCGGAAAATAGCCGTTGATAAATCTATCGGTTGTATTCTGAACTTCATAACTTTCCAATACTGCGTGTACAAGGTAATCGCTGCCAAATTCAGAATGTTTGGCAATTCCAAAGTTCATATTGTAAATACTGAGCTTAACCCGGTGAAAATCAAAATCATCAGCTTTGTTGCTCGTTTCATTTCCATAACCAAAAAAATTGTGGGTGTAATTATTCGAGGTAAATCTTGCAGATAAATTGTAATTCCATTTTCCCCTAAAATTGGCAAATTCGCCGTTGTAAAACATTTCAAAACCATGAGTTTCTGAATAATAAGCAGCTTTAATCCGGTGCTGGTTGGTAAATGGATTTTGCTCAAATCCCTTTTCAGTGGAAGTATATGAAATTCCCAGGGTTGAACCATCATCGGGATTGTAGCCACCTAATGGACTGATGGTGGATTTATGGGACATGATTTTATCGTATTGAAAAACATTATAATCATAAATGTCAGTTAATTTTACATTGGCACCATGATTTTCCTTAATAGTGCTTTCCTGCGATTTATGATCATATATTTTCACTTTATTTCCGTTGGATATTTTATAAGTGTCATTTTCCAGCCCTCCTATTAACCTGACGTAAATAAGGTTCTCTCCGTTGCCTGTAACTTCAAAAACATCTTTGTCATCCAGCCCGTAAATCCATATTTCGTTGGTTATATCACTATTGAAATCCCTGTCAACCATTATTTTTTCCTTTTCGCCATCTATAATCCTCCATATTTTAACATTTGTAATTTTATCGCCCCGGCGTTCAACTTTAATAAAATCGTCTTTGTAAGTTCCTGTTAAAATCACAAGTTTATTCAGGAAATCAAAATACCTTTCGGCGATGTCGGTTAAATTGGATCGCCTTCCCTTTAATTTTGCTTTTAGTTTATTCAAAGCTTCGCCATGGGCTTCTTCCGGGATATTTCTGAATGCTTTTTCCACAACTTCATCGGTAATATGCTCTTGCAGAAACTTTGCCTGTTTGAGCCATTCCTCTTTCGAAGATTGCTGAATTAAGGTTCTGTCGAGCTTTACTCCGGCTTTATTGATCCACTTCACATCTTCCAGTTTATCATCGTAAACCTGATACTGGTTTGTTGATCCGGAAATTGTCCGCATTAAATCCAGCAAATTGCCATCGAAATTGGAAAAAGCCTGATCGCGATCCCTTGGAATCGGACGATACAATTTATCCCCGTTTGGCTGGTCAAATTGTGCCCAGCGCCACTGGTCCTGGTGCCGGTCCCAGTCGCCAATCAGCATATCGAATAAACGCGCTCTTATATAGGCAGGTTCGTCAATTTTATATTTTTCATCTTCTTTTAATTTTTCGATGATATCATACGTACTTTCAATATCATCGGCATAACCAAAAGTTTTGGTTTCCGAATAGTTTTCTTCGGGACGTTCTACAATCATGTACAATTCATTTCCGAATTCCTGGTTGTAATCTCCCATGTATTTGTGTTTTGGTATGTAATACAATCGCGGATTTGTGCTGTAAACATTTGCTGCGCGGGCCAAATCAGGTACTGCCATAAATGCGTATGGATGCGCTGCTGTAAAAAAGTCGAATATCAAATCTTCGACAGCTGTTTTTTGAAAATCATCTTTTATATATTCCTTTTTAAAAACAGTGCTTTGCAGCAGCTGTGAAGGGCTTTTTTTCAACGCCCGCATGTTCAGTTCTCTGCCATCTTTTCGTTTCAGGCGCAGCGAACGGGTTTGGTGGCCGCCTCCCGGATGCACAATTTCCACTCCACCATACAACGTATCTAAAGTAGCAACCCTGGCTTTAATTTTTGTACCGTATAACTTTCTGTAATTTTCACCCCAGATCATTTCATAAAAATCGGAAACCTCAGTCTCATCTTCCGGATAAATGGAGGTCTCTACAAATTGCGGAAATGACTCGGGCAAACTATCCACGTTGAATTCAAGCACATCGGGTTTTTTAATCTCGTTTTGAAACAACAACCTGGGTTTGTTGTTTTCCCATCCGTAAAAACTTAGCCACACACTTTTATCTTTATAAACCTGCAATGTTGCCAGTCCTTGTTTGCCATAAGTAAAAATACCATTGTGGCGCAAGGCAGCGTAAGAAGTTTTTGACCCTGAGCCGGAAACGATTTGTTTAATGCTATCCTGTTTCAGATACTGCAGATTGTGTTCGTGCCCCGAAACAAAAATTATGTTGTTGTAAGAGGCTGCAATTGTTTCAAGCCGTTTCATCAGGTTGTTGTACCTTTCATTGTAGCGATCCTGTATGGAAACCCCGCCTTGTGTCCGGATTTCGGCTACCAATGTTCCAATTCCCGGTAGTGGAATTTTTTTGTTTTCCGACAATGGATAAAGGTGTTTGTTAATTGCATATCTTCCACCATGAATGCCATTGGTAAACATGGGATGGTGCATCAAAAATAGTACAGTTTGATTTGCCCCTTTTTTTAATTCGCTTTGGATTTCCAAAAAGAAACGTTCGCGGGTTTTAATTTCGCAATCATCATTTATCGAAGGAAGGCGATCCCAGTTTTCGAGGTACCACTGTGTATCAATGATAATTAACTTGAAGTCGTTGTTAATATCTGTTTCGTAAAAAGGGCAACTTTCTTCAGGAAGGAAACTTTCTTCGCCGAGTGCCTCATTTACCAGTTTTTCCTGCCGGTGTAATCCTTCCAGCGGATCATCGGCGTACCAGTCGTGATTTCCGGGAATAAACCATGTTTTTCCTTTAAATTTTTTCCCAATTTCAATTTGTACATTTAACCGGTGAATCGTCAGTTCATAATTCTCATCGTTTTTATCAGGTATCCCGGCAGGATAAACATTATCGCCCAAAAAGACCAAATAATCATTTTTATTATTTTCTTTTTGAATGAGTTGTGATAAAACCTGTAATCCTACTGAAATTGTATCCATAACAGAATAACCTGCATCGCCAATCAGATAGAAACGGGCATCCATTTTCTTTTCCGGCAACGGAAGTATATTGTTTTTCCTGTTCCGGTATTGCGCAGTATAGGTTGCACAACCCGCTGCCAGATAAGTTAAAATGATCAACAGAATTATTTTTTTTACTTGCATTGAATGTTTATTCGAGTTAAAATAGGAGAACTGTTTAAATAAATAAACGTTTATATGCATAGAAGTTTCAGATAAAATACAAATTAATTCATATTGAAAAAAAATCCAAAAGCATGAAAGAGGTTGTTTTGCAGGCAAAAGATTATGTCATTAATCTTTTTAAGGAAGAGTTGCCGGATTCTTATTTGTACCATAATTTTACGCATACCCAAAGAGTTTTATCGAGTACTGAAGAAATTATTGAAGAAAGTTCTTTAAACGATAAGGAAAAACTCATCCTTCGGCTTTCAGCGCTGTTTCATGACACCGGCTATATTAAAACATACAATAAACACGAAGAGGAGAGTGTGAAAATAGCCCGGAATTTTTTAAAGGAAAAAAATACAGAAAATGACATTATACAGGAGGTTGAAAAATGCATTTTAGCCACACGGAAAGGTGTTGAACCAGAAAATTCACTTCAGGAAATAATAATTGATGCCGATAATTCGCACGTGGCAAAGGATTATTTCGATGAGGTGAGTGAATTTTTGCGCAAAGAACTGGAGTTGCTGAAAATTGAAAAATATACACCGGATCAGTGGTTGCAGAAAAACATCGAATTTTTGTCCACAGGTCATCAATTTTATTCATCGTTTGCCATACAAAACTGGAACGTCGGAAAAGAAAAGAATTTATCGGATTTGATGAGTTCGGAGGAGAAGCAAAAAAAGAAAGCAAAAAAGGAAAAGCAAAAAGCACAATTAAAAGTCAAGTATAAGGATAAAAGCTCTGACCGGGGAATCCAGACATTTTACAGGGTAACTCTTCGAAATCATATTAAACTGAGTGATATTGCCGATACAAAAGCCAATATTTTAATGTCGGTTAACGCAATTATCATTTCGCTGCTGTTAACCAATTTGATTACAAAGTTTGACGATCCTGCCAATTATTATCTTTTCATCCCTTCCGTGATATTTGTAATTTTTTGTGTTGTGGCAATTGTGATGTCCATAATTGTGACACGCCCCAATGTTACCCGTGGCAAATTCGATTTGGATGATGTGAAAAAGAAAAAAGTAAACCTTGCATTCTTTGGTAATTTTCATAAAATGAGCCTCGAAGATTATGAAAAGGCAATTGATGATATGCTGGAAGACCGCGATTATATTTATTCTTCACTCACAAAAGATCTTTATTTCCTGGGTGTTGTTTTAAATAAAAAATACACGATTCTGCGGCACACTTACAATGTATTCATGATTGGGATTATCATTTCGGCAGTTGCATTTATTATTGGTTTTCTTTTAGGGACTTAAAATTTGTTTGTTTTGTCAGATCATCGTAATAATAATAGTTTTCATGGATACCGTTCTTATGCCCCATTATGGTAAACTAATGCCGGTTTTAATCGCTTTTAATCCCGAAACGTCCTGCAGGTCTTCAAGTTCAACAATTTTATATTCATCCGTTACAATGTTTTTCGATTGAAGTAATTTCAGATAACTGCTGTATTCTTTTTCATCTTCATCATTCGAATAAATAATTGAAATGTAGCCGGGTTCGGTCACTCGTTTTTTAGTCCCTTTTATGTTCGCTTTGTCGATCCTTTTTTTGATAATTTCGTACCTGGCGTTGTATGTTCCGTCCACATCAAACTGCTTTTCGTCGTTTATAAAACTGATGTTGATAGGTTTATTAAAAACAAACACCATTGATGCCACCTTTAGTTGCAGCGGGTAGTTGTGTTTATTATTGTAGAATTCATTTTCGATTTGGCAAATTACCTGAAGCTGCCAAAGTCGCAGATTATGCAGGTTCTTTTTATCGAAAGCCCGCTTTCCTGCAATACTTTCGCCAATGTACATGCTGTGTTCCACGCCATCTGTTTTAAAACGTTCAAAAAAATGAGGGTAAAGTTGCTGGGCCTCCAATTGTTTGTTATCCAGCAAGCCTGCCATTTTTTTGTTTATACGTGTGATTGTGTTGTCGTAATTCTTCCGGTAATTATATATAGTACCCAGATTTGAATCAAGTTTTCCGAAATAATCTTCGATGTTTTTAGTGAATGAAACTCCTTTATTTATCTGTTGTTTAAATTCAGGTTCTATTTTTTCTTTCAGGAAATTAAGAACTTGTGCTTCAGTGTCTACCCTGAATTCATTCTGTATTTCCCCAATGAACTGAATGGTTTGGGCCAGTGATTTTTCTTGTCCGGATCTGCCGGCCGGAGTCTCCTGATTTTTCAAGGATATCTTTTACAAGATTTAGTTGCAGCAACAAATCTTTTGCATGTGCATTATTTCTTGTTTCCGAAGAACCTTTGACATCTGTTTGACCATATAGCGGGTAAACATTTTTAAAGCCAATTTTACCAAAATTTGCAAGGCTGCCTTTTCGTTCTTTTTCATCGTAAAAACTGTATCGCGGTTTCCCTGAATTTCCAACTCACACTTGGGTGTATGGAAGTGCATTCCTGCTGGATTACTAATTCTACCAACGTTTCAAATCGTTTTACAATTCGTTCTATTGAAGCCTCCAGCACCGGACGTATTTTATTTAAACGATGCCTCACCAACGGGTTTAATTCGTACATCCCTGAAGAGGCAATTTCAAAAACAGCCAACTGATTGTTGGACTCTAATGCGACGGGCATTAAAATTATACTGTTGATATCCTGTTCAATGGCCGATTTAAAAAACGAATTGTTTTGGTTATCAACGCCATATTGTTTCATGTTGGATATTGTAAAAATATGCTTTTCCCGAAAAACAGTGGTTACAATTTTTTGAGGAAAGAAATTTTTGTAATCCATTTCAGGATCATTAAAAATCAGGCTTTGTTTTGTTTCAAGATTGTAACCTTGTTTACTTTGATAGGAAAGGTTAAAAACAGAATAGCCTAATTTTAAATCCTCGATTCTCAGAAATTTCTGCAGGCTCTTTTCAATAGTTTTAATTTCATCATCTTTGTTGGTGTGCAGGTTATCCCTTAAATCCAAAAATGCCTGGTCATCTGTGAAATCATAAAAATAAAACAGGGTAAATCCTTTGAAAAGATAACTTTCTGGTGGAAATTTCTCTTTCCAGAATTCAACATTGTCAATATTATCAATCAGGTTTTTGTAATCTTCCCCTGTAATTTCCGGAACGTTTTTTCCCGGTACTATTTCAGAAAAGCCGGGGTCTGTAACCAACCGAAAATGTTTTGTACTTCGGGTGGTTTCATCCGGTATATCCAAATAGAATGAACCGTTGAAACTGATGTTGTGTCCGTAGTATAAATTCATAATCATGATACAGGCATGAACATACATCTCATCAGGTTGCATTTCCCTGATTTTTATGCGGTAACCTGGTTCGGCGTTCTTTAAAACAGAATCAAGTGTCGGCGAAAATTTAAAAAATTGAAAAAGAAATGGAATGCCTGCTGCTTTTAACTCGTTGTCTGTCAAAATAGGCGGAAACAGCGGCTCCAGAATCGTTTCGATTTCCTTCGTGTATTTTTTTAACGAAGAAATATTTATCCCATTTTTAAGCTCCGGCGATTGTTGGAGGCAATCATTTATTTTTTTTGCATAATTATAATAAACGTGCGAAGGATTATTTAGGTGTGGTAAAATTACTTCGAAGACCTTTTCAAAGCTAATGTGAAATTGAAAGGGAAGTTCCAAACTGATATTTTCCTGTTCAGGTTTACGCATTGTATTATTTTATCCGGTTAATCTAGTAACCATAAATACCTGCCAAATGTTTTTATGATACAATTCAAATCACTGAATTGTAATCTGTGGTTGACAACATTGCACAGTTAATTATAATTCAGCACCGGCAAAACAATTCTGGAAGAATTTTGGGAATCGTGGTAAATTCTGATTTCGCTTTTTAAAAAATCCGATTCATCGCAGTGGTAAATATCGATAAACTGTTGAGGGTTACGATCGACTAGCGGGAACCAGCTGCTTTGGATTTGCACCATTATCCGGTGTCCTTTTTTGAACGTGTGGGCAATGGAAGGCAGTTCGAATTTCACTTCTTCAACTTTCCCCGGCGTGAATGCCGAAGGATTTTCGTAGCTGTACCTGTATCGCCCACGAAAGACTTCTCCCCGCACCAGCATTTGGTATCCGCCCATTGGATAGGAAGGTACCTCGTCTTTTTCCGCATAAATATCCACATCGTTAAAACCAACATAATCCGGAAAAACATCAATGATTTTTACCACAAAATCTGCATCGGTTGTTGAAATACTTGTAAACAGGCCTGCGGTAATACTTCCGGCAATTGTTAAATCCTGTGTAAATGTATCGGTTTGAAATACAAGCACATCCGGCCGTCGTGATGCAAAGCGCTGATCGGCTGTCATGTAGGTTCTGGTCCGGTTGAATTGAACATCTTCTTCGTAAGGAACCGGCTTGGCAGGGTCGCTGGTATATTCGCTGAAACTGTTTTTTATATCTGGTTGCTCAAACTTCAACGTTCCTTCAGCATGAAAATACAATGTTTTATCTACAGCATTTTCCGGAGGCCACTGTTCAAAAGAGTTCCATTCGTTTGCCCCTGTAATGAAAACATTTGCCTCTGCAATTTCTGAAATGTCACCTTTATCTTTTAAAAAGTAATTGAAAAAAGGCACCTCGAAATGTTCCTGATAATATGTGCTGGTATTGGCTTCAAATTCCACATTTCCGAGGTGAGTACCGTCGCTGGTTGACCACTGCCCATGGTACCACGGGCCTTCCACTATTTTATTAAATGCTTTGCCGGGATTGTTTTCTTCTGCAGCTTTATATGAATTCCATGCGCCCCAGCAATCTTCCGCATCAAACAATCCGCCCACCCACAGCATAGCCGGTTGCAAATCTGCTGTTGCCCGTCGGGCATCACGCGCCTGCCACCAGGCATCGTAATCCGGATGTTCCATCATATCATTCCAGAAAGCGATGCTGTCACCGGTTAATTGTGTAAGGTTTTTTACCGGACCGGCTTCGAGGTAAAATTTATAATTATCATGAACAGGAAATCCAACCGATGATGCACCAATTGAATCGGGTTTGGGATGCGGCACTCCAAAAGCATTTCCTATTGCCGAATAAAAGCTAAAAGCATCCATTTGAAAAAATGCGCCGTTGTGATGAAAATCGTCGCCGATAAACCAGTTGGTCACCGGAGCCTGCGGACTTACCGCCTTCAGTGCCGGATGATTGGATGCCGCAGCCATCGTGGAATAAAACCCGGGATACGAAATGCCAAAAACACCAACTTTTCCGTTATTGTTGGGAATATTTTCAAGCAACCAGTCGATCGTATCGTAAGTGTCGCTTGCTTCATCCGTTTCATCTCCCTTTTGGTCAGGATTAAACGGCCGCACATTTTCGAATTCTCCTTCGCTCATCCACCTTCCGCGCACATCCTGCGTTACAAGGATATAACCTTCCCTCAGGTATTCCCTTTTGTACCCTCTCCAATAACCGGCATATTTATTTTCACCATAGGGTTTGCAGGAATAGGGTGTTCGGGTAATTAAAACCGGATGCTTTTCTTTTGAATCTTTGGGTATGTAAACCGACGTGAACAGTCTTATACCGTCACGCATTGGAATGTAAAATTCCTTTTTCTCATAATTTTTTTTGAACCAGTCAGAATCAATTTGCTGGTCATTGCAGGAGATGCAAAGGATCAGCAACAAAAACAGGAGCACCTTTTTCATGAAAAGAAATTTTTGAACAAATGCAAGATATTAAAGTTTAGGTCAAAAATTCCATGCAAGCCAAAAGTTTTTGACGCAATGCATAAAAAACATGAAGCGCAAAATTTTCTCTCCTCAATTCATCCGGATTTGCGTGAAAAATTCAAAAAACGGGCAATCAGTCAGCTGTATTTTCACTTGAAATTTTCTGTCGCACCTTACTGCCCGGATAAATCTTCAGTGCTTCCTCCAGAATTTTCAGGCAAACAGCCAAATCCTCTTTTTTTAACACATAGGCAATACGCACTTCGTCGAGACCTTTATTGGGCAAAGTGTAAAAACCTGAAGCCGGGGCCATCATTACCGTCTGTCCCTGATAGTCAAAATCGGAGAGCAGCCATGCACAAAACTTTTCTGCATTATCAACAGGAAGCCGGGCTACTGTGTAAAAAGCCCCCATCGGTATGGGTGAATAAACACCGTCAATCCGGTTCAGCCCGTCAATTAAAAATTTGCGGCGTTCAACATATTCATTGTAGTTGTTCAGCATGTAATCATCAGCGGCGTCGAGTGAGGCTTCCGCGGCAATCTGACCGATTAACGGAGGGCTTAATCTTGCCTGGCAAAATTTCATTACGTTGCGCCTGACCTCTTTGTTTTTTGTAATTAATGCACCAATTCGTAAACCGCATTCGCTGTAACGTTTCGAAACAGAATCAATTAAAACAACGTTTTGCTCAATTCCCTCCAGGTGAAATGCTGATATATACGGCGAACCTGTATAACAGAATTCACGATAAACTTCATCCGAAAAAAGATAAAGATCGTATTTCTTCACCAGGTCTCGGATTTTATTCATTTCCTTGCTGGTGTACAAATAGCCGGTGGGATTATTTGGATTGCAAATCATTATCCCCTTTGTTTTTGGAGTAATCAGCTTTTCGAATTCCTCCACAGGGGGCAGGGCAAATCCTTCTTCAATTTTTGCTGCAATCGATTTAATAACCGCCCCGGCAACAATTGCAAATGCTTCGTAGTTGGCATATGCAGGTTCCGGAACAATAATTTCGTCGCCAGGATCAAGGCAGCTCATAAATGCAAAAGTAACAGCTTCGCTTCCTCCTGTTGTAATGATAATATCATCTACTTCAACATCAATTTTAAACCTGTGGTAATATTTCGTCAGTTTCTCCCTGAATGAACGTATTCCTTCACTTGGTGTATATTCAAGTATTTTGCGGTCAATCGATCTAATGGCTTCCAGCGCTTCCGGGGGAGTCGGCAAATCGGGTTGTCCAATATTTAAATGATGCACCTTTATTCCTCTTTCCTTTGCTTTATCGGCCAGCGGAGCCAGCTTCCTGATAGGTGAATCAGGCATTATCCTTCCTCTTTCTGAAACAGTCGGCATGTTGTATAATATATTTTTATAATGGAACAAATATACAAGTATCAAAATGAAATCAATGAAACAGTTAAATTTTCATTTTGGAATATTATTAAAAAATTAAATTTCAATTTGATACAGGAGGTTTATTTAACTGTTATGGCAAACATGGAATAGCCGGATTCAGTAATTTTTGTCATATTTTTCTACATTGGTTGTCTCTATTTTTGGGTCTGAATTTTTTAAATATAACTGAAATGATAATTGGAGTACCCAAAGAAATAAAAAATAACGAAAACCGGATTGCGTTAACACCGGCCGGTGCTGCTGAATTGATACACAACGGACACGAAGTTTATGTACAATCGGGTGGTGGAAGCGGCAGTGGTTTTCGGGATGAAGATTATACAGAAGCCGGAGCCATTATGCTGCCAACAATTGAGGATGTTTACAAAGTGGCTGAAATGATAATGAAAGTGAAGGAGCCGATTGAGCAGGAATACAGTCTGATAAAAAAAGGCCAGATATTATTTACTTATTTTCATTTCGCATCCTCAGAAAAATTAACAGAGGCGATGCTTCAGAGTGGCTCAGTTTGTCTGGCTTACGAAACGGTTGAACTGGATGATCGTTCGTTGCCATTGCTGGTTCCCATGAGTGAAGTTGCAGGGCGCATGTCGGTACAGGAAGGGGCAAAATACCTTGAAAAAACCTATGGCGGTTATGGAGTTTTGCTTGGAGGTGTTCCAGGGGTTCCTCCTGCAAAAGTGCTGATAATCGGTGGTGGAATTGTTGGAACCGAAGCAGCAAAAATGGCTGCCGGTTTAGGTGCCGATGTCACTGTTATGGATGTATCGCTGAAACGCCTGCGTTACCTCGATGATATTATGCCGGCCAATGTGAAAACATCCATGAGCAACGATTACAACATCCGCGACATGGTACAGACGCATGATTTAATTATTGGCGCCGTTCTGATTCCCGGTGCCAAAGCTCCGCGTCTTGTTACCCGCGAAATGCTGAAAATCATGCGCCCCGGAACTGTAATGGTTGATGTGGCAGTCGATCAGGGTGGCTGTTTTGAAACCACCGTGGCAACAACACATGCAGATCCTACCTTCACCATCGACGAAGTCATTCACTATTGCGTGGCAAACATGCCGGGAGCTGTGCCACGCACATCCACCATTGCGCTTACAAACGCAACCCTTGCCTATGCGCTTCAAATTGCAGGTAAGGGCTGGAAACAAGCCTGCATCGACAGCGTGCCATTGCGGAAAGGATTAAATGTAGTCGATGGAAAAGTGGTGTATAAAGGTGTTGCCGATGCTTTTGATTTGCCTTACACCGAAGTCAGTAAAGTACTGTAATTTTCTAACCAAATCAATATGTCAAAGGGCTCTGCACTGGTTGCAGGGCTTTTTTTTGCTATAAGGTGCAGGCTAAACAAACGGATAACAATCCAGCCAATCCGGACCTGGGGTTGAACAGAAAACAACTGTCGTCGCCATTATCATTCAACCACAGTCGTGGTTGTTTTTAATTGCACATCCGTGTCCCATGCATTTCATACATGGCTATTCATATTTAATCGCGTTGCGATTTTTATATTTTTGATGGCAGGACTCTATTCGGGAATAACAGATGAAATCTGTTTAATGTGAATAGCCGCAGGTGCAACCTGTGGTAACGTATGCCCATTGCAGCCGCAACCCCGGAATTGGGGTTGAACAGAAAACAATTGTTATCACCATTATCATTCAACCACATCCGAGGTTGTTTTAGATGTGCATTTATTAACCATGCATTTCATACATGGCTATTCATATTTAATCGCGTTGCGATTTTAGGGCACTGATAAACCCGAAGGGTTGAATTTTGAATAGCCATAGGTGAAACCCATGGTAACATGCGTACCTCGCAGCGGCAACCCCGGAATTGGGGTTGAACAGAAAACAACTGTTATCGCCATTATCATTAAACCACATCCGTGGTTGTTTGGATGTACATTTATTAACCATGCATTTCATACATGGCTATTCATATTTAATCGCGTTGCGATTGTTGTAGCCGCAGGCGCAACCTGTGGACGGTTATGCAGAGAAAACGGTTAAATAGTTTTTCAATCCCAGGCACCAGTTAAAATTCCTTTGTAAAGTTGGGTCAAATTATAGAAAAGACTATCCTAAAGCTATATTAAATTCGAATTAAACACGGATTAAAGTCGGATTAAATTCGGTTATAACCAAATTTAATCCGACTTTAATGCGAATTTAGTACGACTTTAATGCGACTTTAATACGGATATGATATAGCTCAAGTGTGGCGTAAAATCAAATAAAGAAGTGATTTTATTTTGTTTTCCATAATATGTTTTGTACCAGCCGGAAGGTTGCCGTTTAATAACCCAATCCT
>CAWFMB010000030.1:0-45971 GCA_963816685.1 uncultured Prolixibacteraceae bacterium
AACCAGTAAAATATAAATGAACGACATGAATTAATCCTTCATTCGTGGAACAGCAGTTATGTTCTTTCTTTGAATTTGTTCCTTTAAAAAAGAAAGTGACTTTAAGCGAAAGTTAACCTGCTTTAACTTCTCAGCCGAATTATCGCTCTGAAAATAAGATATATAACAGTTAACCACCCTGATGACCGGAAATTTTTGTTTCATTGTTTTGATTGGATAATACCATTAAAAATTATTGACGCTTATAATTTTTATGATTAAAACTGAAACTTCTAATTTCGAACTAACAGTTTTTCCATAAATCAAAAATACTTATTATTTTGTTTTAATACATCTTCTTCTACATAAATTGCGTTTTCTCGTTAACTTCAATTTTGTCTTCAGACCCATATTTTGTCTTTCCCTCCGTAATCATTTTATAAATTTTTTCCCATTCAGGTATCCCTAAAATATTCCGGTCATCGATGTACAAATCGGCATAAATTTTTCGGCTGTACGTATTATCATACTCTTCACCTTCAAAATTATTATTAACAGCATCGAATCTTAAACCACGTTTTTCGCAAAATTCCACTGCCTTTTCAAGCTCTTTTCCGTGCCGGTACGACCAAAGTATTATTTTATGTCCCTTTTCCCTGAAAAGTTTCAACGTTTTAATGGCATATGGAATTTCTTTTCCAATAGCCGGATATTTATGTTTCACAATTGTTCCATCGAAATCTACTGCAATTATCATAGCTTTTTTAAATTTTTATCTGTTATTAAAAAACAACTAAGCGATACTCATTTTCTGTTTGTACTCTCCGTATCCTTTTTTCCAGTATTTGTTACCATAACCATAACCACGATCCGGCGCTTCATTTATAAGAATTGCCGCCCGTTTAATTTTATTGAAATCAACCATTTTATTTATTTGCTTAATTTGTTCTTTATGGCTGTGATTTATGCGAAGAATAAAAAGGCTGACATCGGAAAATTTACTTGTCAGTATAGCATCGGGCACCAGTAACAATGGTGCATTATCAATTATTATATAATCAAACATTTTTCTTACCCGCTCAATCAGAAATTCAAATTTGGAATTGTCAATAAAATCAGAAGGATTTTGCGGAATGGGCCCAGCTTGCAGAAAATGTAAATTAGGAATAAAAGTAGGAGCAATAATTTCTTCTATGTTTTTTTCTCCCATCAGGTAATTGCTTAATCCATAAGTTTCTTTAACCTCCAGGTATTTATGCAGGGTAGGTTTATGCAAGTCGGCACCAATTAATAACACTTTTGTATTTGTTTTTGAAAGAATTGCAGAAAAATTGGATGAAATAAATGATTTTCCCTCACCAGGAATTAAAGAATTAATGGAAACAACTTTTGAACCCGGCTGCTCAAGAATGGCATTCAAATTGGATTTCAATCCTCTGAATGATTCTGCAATGCCAGATCGGGGATGATGAATAGTTGGTAATAATACTTTATATTTATGCTGAATGATACCTTCCAAAACGGGAATGTTACTTACCCTTTCAATTTCTTCCCTCGATTCGATTTTGGTATTGAAAAAACCAAGAATTGTTATAAATATAAAAGGTATGATTAAACTTCCTGCTATACCGGCACCAACAAATTTTATCATGCTGGGACCTGTTGGCGATGCCGATGCTGCAAGTGCCTCGTCTATAACCTGAACCTGCGGTGCTATGGAAGCTCTTGAAATGGATGCTTCTGCTTTTTTCTGCTGCAGGTAGGTATATAATTCATTATTCAAATCGAAATCACGTTGAATACTAACCAGTTCTTGTTCTGTTTGAGGCAGTTTTCTTAACCGCGATTGAATTGTATTATAGCGACTGTTCAGGCTTTGAAGCTTTGTTTGTGTCGATTTCAACTGGTTTTTTAGCGTTTCTTCAAGACCATCGCGGGTAATTTTAATTTCCCGTTCCAGGGTAATTACTTTAGGATTATCTTCTTTTGCACTGTATGATAGCACCTCACGTCTCCGGTAAAGATCAGTTAAGTTTTTCAGCATGGCACTCAGGTTGGGATCGGAAATCCCAATTACTGAAGGACTTAACATTTCTTCTATTTTATGTGAATCATCTAAATATTTCAGTAAGTCGTTATAATAATCCACCTGCAGCTTCGTGAGATACTGATCATTTTCAATCTCTTCGAGTTTTTGATAAACCATCTGCGCTTCATTTCCAAGGTTCATTACCTTGTTGTTTTGACGATAATTGCTAACATTTTCCTGAGCTGTTGCCAATGAACTTTTTACACGATCTAATTGAGAATCAATGAATGTCATGGATTTTTCTGAACTTTGAGTTTCATTCTCCATTCCAAACTGAATGAATACTTTATTTAGCTCGTTTATAAAATCTGCATCTTTTTTCGGATTTTTCCCTTCAATAGAAATTGAAATTAGATCAGAATTTATATCTTCAAGTTGAATTTGTGTTTTCTTGAGATACTGGCTTGTTAAAGAATGTAAATTATTAAAATTTAAATAATAGGTTTCTCCAACATTCGCAGATTCATTATTAAGGGTAAAATTAAAATATTCATTTGCAAAAGGTTCACCAAACCTTACATTCGTTTCTATATTAAATGTTTCATTCGTCCCATTTTGATTGGTTTCTCCTTCTGCTGCAACCGAATATGTTTTATCATTCAACGGAACAATTTCAATGAGAACGTTTTCAACATTCATTGCACCAGGTGGAACAATTAGTTCAAATGGAGCATTTTTATAGAACTCCTTATTGTATAGAATCTCTTTCTTATACCATGTGGTAGTCCAATCCAGGTTACTTAAAGCTCTGTTGTACAGAGTGTATGATTGAAGAATACCAATCTGGTTTTCTATTTTTAGATTTTGATTGGTTACTGTTGTATTTTTTTCAAAAGCAGAATTAACAACCCGTTCTTTATTTTTAATTAATATACGACTTGTTACCTGATATGTAGTGGGAGAATATTTAAAAACAAAATAACCCAAACCGGCACCAATAATAAAAAAAATTACAAACCACGGCCATTTCTTCAAATACCTCAGAAATACATTCTTTGATTCCTTTTTCTCATGCGAATCAATTAAACTAATTATTTCTTCTATCTTTTCCATTATTCTGTTTTTCAAAAATTATTTATAATTATTGAAGTTGCCACCAGCAAGGTTGACACGGTGGAAAGTATCAATGAATATATAGTACTATTTTCCCGTGTTCGTTTATATTGATTTGGACGAACATAAACAATATCATTGGGTTGTAAATAAAACACATCTGACATATATATACTTTTATCAGTAAAATCCAAATTATATGTTTCAGTTTCATTATCATTATGTCGTATTACCAAAACATTTTTAATATCGGCAAAATCAGTTATTCCATTTGCCATGCTTATAGCGTCAATAATATTTAAAGTCCCTTCATAATTGTAATATAATCCGGGAGCTTTAACTTCGCCGGTAACATTTACCTTGAAATTCAACACCTTAACCTTTATATTTGGTTCTTTCAATGTAACTTCGGCTTTCGCACGAATTCGCTCCTGAGCTTCAACAAGATTTAAACCTGCAACTTCAATATTTCCTAAAATAGGAACACTAATTGTGCCATTGGCATTTACCATATAACCATTAATATATTGACTGGCTCTGTCTCCGAACATTTGCTGAGTCCCTGAACCATACCCTGTTCCACCGACACTGGGATTATAAAGTTGATTGAGTTCCGGATCGAGAGTTAAAATGCTTAAATACAGATTATCAAAAGGCTTTATAATGTATTCGGGAGCCTTTTCAGGCAAATTTCCAAGGCTTTGATTATTCTTTAAATCCTGAAACATGATCAAATCTTTGGAGCTTCTGCAAGAAATTAAAAAAACAAAAATTACCGCTAAAAAAGGAATGTACGATTTTTTCATATTATTAAGGTTACTGTAAACTAGGTGTTGGTAATCCATTTGATCTTATGCTTTATAGATTTTCAAAAAAACCATAAAAAAATCATACAGTTTTATTAACACACTATTTCTTAATTTGTTGATTTTGGTTTTTGAAAACGTTTTTTACTGACCGTCGCCGGCAAATATTACTTTAAAGGTTTTTAGTATAATTATAAAATCCAGTTTAAGAGACCAGTTATCAATATATTCCATATCCATCTCCATCCATTTGTCGAATGGAATATTATTACGGCCGGAAACCTGCCAAATACATGTAATTCCGGGATTGATACTTAATCGTCGGTTGAGGCTGCGTTTGTATTGTTTAACTTCTGAAGGAACTGGTGGTCGCGGACCTACAATGGACATATCGCCTAACAATACATTTATAAATTGAGGAAGTTCGTCGAGAGAAGTTCGTCGAAGAAATCTTCCGATTTTAGTGATCCGCGGATCATTTTTTATTTTAAAAACAGGACCATCCTGTTCATTCATTGCCATTAACTTTTCTTTTTGGGCCTCAGCGTCCACAACCATTGTCCGGAATTTTAAACACTCAAACTGCCTGCCATATCTTCCTACTCTGATTTGTTTAAAAAGAACAGGTCCTCCGTCTTCTAATTTTATTAAAACTGCAATAACAAACATCACCGGTGAAATAAAAAAAAGTATTAAGGTTGTTAAGAAAAAATCAAGAGCACCTTTAACTTTTAATGCAAAGTAATTTTCAGGTGTATTCCGAAAAGAAAGAAAAAACTGATGATTCAGGAAATACAATTGAGGTTTTAATCCACTGAAACTTAACACATTATTATGAATATGAAAACTAACACCAATTTCACGACAATCATCAACCAGTTTCTTTATTGTCTGTGTTTCAAAATCCTGCTTGCAATAATAAACTTCATCAATTATTTTTTCGTCAATTATTTTGGCAAATTCCTCATCCTCTGAATATAAGGTATAGCTTTCCGAATATTTTTTAATAACCTCCTCATTACTTGAAATTATACCTTTTATTTTATATCCCCAATCATTGGTTTCAATAATTTGATTAATGAATGGTATTGATGTTTCATCCGCTATTATTAAAATCATGCGTGTATTGAAACCTTTACTTCTAAAATAACGAATTACAGTGCGAGATGTTAATTTTTCAATAGTAAGTACGATAAAGTTTAAAACCGCGAATTTTAAAACTATTGTGGTTGTAAGTGTTTGATAATCTAGCGTTTTTATAAAAAATAACAAAATCATTGACCCAACAGATACAACGATAATATATTTTTTTATAATGTTCCGATATTTCTGAATTCTCGCCATTGCCCCCATTTCAAATAAGTCAAGCAATACAAACCACACCGGAATCAATATAATTCCAATTATTAAATATTCCTTATCGTCCCGTATATAACTATCCGGGATATCTCCAGCAATAATTAGTATCGTATAAAAACAAACAAGCGTCAAAAAAACCTGAAATAAAACGCTTAATCTTTCCAATACAGGTTCGCGTTCTTTTATCATGAAATTAGTTTTTAACATTTAAGGATTAAATGAGAACATATTTATTCTGCAACTGAAAATTTAAATGAACATGTACTTCAAAAACAACAATTAACTAATGGCTTTTGTTACAAAAATTTCTAAAATTTCAGATATAGAATTCTATAAGTGCTTTGGTTTCCTCGATATGAGATTTTGAGGAAGCGCCAAAAAGTACAGATTCGATTCGGGGAAATTGGCCCAGGTATTCAATTGCTTCTTTTGGTTTTAAGGCTCCAGCCGCTAAAACCTGCATTGCAATTGGCCTGAATTCTTTTTCATTTAAATATTTTTCGTAAATTTCTTTACCTCCCGACATTCTAAAACCCAATTTGTTTATTGACGAACAAACGATTGGATTTTCGATACCGACAGAATTTAATGCATCTAACAATGCCGGAAGATTCATGGTTATATATCCTGGTTCACTTTTGTATTTTTTCCTTATGTATGAGTCATATTCTGCAAATACTTCATACATTTTTAATCCCAAAATTAAATCGACCAACACATTTTGAATAAATATTACAGGAGTAGAAATATTGTGAAACATTTTCATTTCTGCATCAATAAGTAATTGCATAATTTTTATGAAATCTTTATTGATATAAGCCATTCCCCCTTTGGCGAAAGTACTAAACAAATTTCCCGGCACATATTGTTTGATTGTACCAACAATCCCCAATTCGGTAACAGCGTTGGCATATTTATGAGCATATGGCATACAGGGATAAATATTGTACCCTTCATAATTTGCTGCATTATTTCTTATATGATTGCAAATATTTCCTATTCTGTCATGCGTTGTGCACATGAAGGTATTAATTCCGGCATTAATTGATTGATCCAAAACATTTATAATTGCAGAATCATCCTTGAATTTCATGGATTGAATTCTTGCCTTTTCATCGGAAAGATGATTTACTCCAAAAAATTGATTATCACCAAAAAGTACTTTTTCCATCTTAATTTATATTTGCATTCCTAATAATCATATCAATTACCTCATCAGTGTAAGAAGCTTGTTCAAAAGTGTTGTACTGAGTCTTTTTTCCTTTGATTATACTACTAACAAAGTAATCGATTTGTGCACTGTATTCTTCTCCTCTTAAATAAAAATTTACTGGTATAGCAAAGTCTGTTATGTATTTTATTGTCCAGCCTTTATCCAGATTTTCAGTTAAATCAGCTTTTTTAAGGAAAATTTTTATTTCAGTGGCATCGCAAATAATTTTCCCTTTTTTACCGTGAACTGTAATTGAAGTTGACATCTTACGGTATGTTTCGTCGCTCCAGTTTACAAGTAGTGTTCCCGATAATCCATTTTGCAGTTCAACAAGCGAATAAACAGCATCTTCAACACCATTTGAATAAATATTTTTTAACAGCGTCCCGTGAATTTTCTCCGGCTTTCCAATAATTTCCTGAACCAGATTAATAACATGCGATGCATAATCGTAAAGGCAACCACCACCTTCTTTTGAAATAGAGCGCCAGGTTCCACCTTTTTCTTTTGTAACAACAGGACCATAAGCTTCACCACTAAAATGTACCAAGTCGCCCAAAATATTATTTTCCAACAACCGCTTCAATTCTCTGAATGTCCCAATAAAATGGTTGTGGTAACCTACCTGGTTGATTAAGTTTTTTTGCCCTGCCAACTGAGTTAGCTCCGAACCTTGTTCTGTAGTGAGTGTAAAAGGTTTTTCGCAAAAAACATGTAAATTGTTTTCAAGAGCCAGCTTCACCATGGGATAATGAAATTTGGTTGGAGTGGCAAGTACCACAAAATCAAGTTCTTCTTCGTTTATAAGTTTGGTGTAATCAGAATATGTTTTTACGTTGCCAAACTTTTTAAAAGCCTCAAGTACAAGGGATGAAGTATCGCAGATAGCCACAAGATTGACATCGGGATGTGCACCAAAAATAGAGGCATGCGATATACCCATTTTACCAAGACCAACTATTGCTCCTTTAATCATATTATTTGATTTTCAAAAAAATTAATATTACATGCCAGAAAAAAAGCATTTGATTTCCTATGTTTCTTTTAAACACCTCAGGGCGGTAAAATATGCGGATTAGCCAACCCAACCTAAGCTTAAACCAAATCGGATGGATTGATTTTTGAGTACCTGCAAACCAATCAAATACATTTCCTATAGAAATAATTAATTTTGCATTAATCTTGTCTTTATTTTCTATTGCCCACTTTTCTTGCTTGGGGCAGGTCATTCCTACAAATAAAATATCCGGTTCAAATTCATTAATAATCTTTACCATATTTAGATTATCATCTTCGGAAAAGGATGGTTTAAACGGAGGAGAATGTGTTTCCAATGTTACATTTGGAAATTGAATCCGCGCGTTATTCTTAATTAATTGTAAGGTTTGGGCAGTGGAACCTAGAAAAAAAACTTTTCCCCTTTGTTTTTCGGCTCTCCTCATAAAATGATCGAAAACATCAGGACCTTGATTTCTTTTTATGTTTTTACCCTTTAATAAAAGAGACGCAAAAGCAAAGTAAACACCGTCAAGAACTAAAAAATCTGTCTTCTTTAATGCTGTTTTAAATTCAACATCTTTTGTAGAAATTCCATATGAATTCGGACTGATTGTATTTATAACCTTTCCTGCTGATTCTTCAAGTATGATTTTAGATAAATCATCAGAATAAACATTAAATCCTAATACTTCAATAAATGTCATCCTATTATAAATTTTAAGTACATTGTTAATTTGAATAAGCCTGAGGTTTCAGGTTTTCAACAATTGTATGTATTTTATGTTTCCAAAAAATTTATAATAATTCTAAAAACTAACCGACAAATTGAAAAACATTCAGGTGTTATAGACTTTAAGAATAATATTTTCTGCTACTTTTTCAGAATATTTATTTTTAATTCGTTCTGAAAGTTTATTGGAAAAATCATTCCAACTGTTATTTTCCCATATTCCCATTATTCTTTCTGCATATTTTTTAGCATCGTAATCTTGTACAACCAATTCTCTAAACTTTACTATTTCGGCATTAAATCCTACTTTACTACATATTGGCACAACACCACAAGCCATTGATTCAGTAA
This sequence comes from uncultured Prolixibacteraceae bacterium, assembly GCA_963816685.1. Classification (GTDB taxonomy): domain Bacteria; phylum Bacteroidota; class Bacteroidia; order Bacteroidales; family Prolixibacteraceae; genus CAVYUC01. Next base: position 8,580 of record CAWFMB010000030.1, read on the forward strand.
GTGCATTTGAATGCCCCTCTCGTTTTTCTTTAGAGGGAAAAACAAAAAAATGTTTCGTTAACAATTTTTTCTGAAGTACTTCTGAAGTTACTGATTTTCGGATTTTAATGATGTTTTCCATTCCTAAATCCTTTATCATCACGTTTAAATCTTTTACGTATTGATCTTCTCCCTCTCCAATAATTTCGAGATCAAAAGAAAATTGTTGTAATTTCAATTCTGAACATATCGCTATAATCAATTCAGGATTTTTAGACGGAACAATTCTTCCAAAATAGACCAAATGTACCGTAGGGTCATTATATCTCCCGGTTGTTGCTTTCTTTTGTAAAAATCGATTTAAAATATAATTTGGATAATATACTATTTTTACCGGCGTTAACTTTTCAATGAATTCAATGTAAGATTTCCCCTGACACAAAATTACTGACGCTTTGTTTAAGGCTTTCCTAAAATAATATCTGTAAATAAAGGTTCTGCTTTCATATGCTTTTACGACTCCTCCTCCTCGTAATTCATAAATACATTTTTTCTTAAATAGTCTTGCAATGAAAATTAGCAAATACTCATGATAAATTAAATGCTGATAGAAACCGGAAATATGAATCGTTTTAACTTTAGGATTAAGAACCAACACAAAAATAAAATCGAACAACTTGAAAAACATTTTGATGCCATATATGAAATAACCTGGTATATTTTTTACAGGATATGGTTTAAATACTTTTACAACATTAATATTATTTTTTTCAAGCAAATGAATAGTTCTGTTATTTCCGGTTTCTCCGCCACCAACTTTAACTTGACCATCTTTTCCGAGTGCACCATAAAAAACAGCTGTTTGATTTTTTTCCATTTTACAATAATATATGATTACCAGATTAAATTATACATCTGCATATATTCCTCTCCCATTCGTTCTATTGAAAACTTATCTTTAATTAATTTTTTTCCATTTTCACCCATTGTTTTTCGTAAGGTTTGATTGCTTAACAGCTCCTTTAATTTTTCAACTATTTCATTTTCATTATCGATTATATATCCTATTCCTTCATTTTCTATGATTTCTTTGCTACCACCCAAAACATCATTTGTAATAACTGGCTTCCCCATAGCTACATATTCAAGAATTGCATTCGAAATTCCTTCGGTGTAGGTAAATAAAACTCCTACATCTGAAGCTGCAATAATTTGTTCAACGTTTTTTTGTTTCCCGAGAAGCAAAGCATTCTCTATTTTTTCAAAAGTTATACGTTGTTTTATTCTTTCAAATAAAGGTCCATCCCCCACTCCAATAAATGTTACATCGTAATTTTTAAGTTTTTTTGCAACATTTAAAAACAAATCGTATTTTTTATTATCAAAGAATGATGCTATCATTATTGCCGCATATTTTGTTTTTATTCCGATATCTTTACGTATTTTAACAATATTGAAATCTGAATTAAATCTTTCCAGCCGCACACCATTATATATAACCTTGCTTTTAACGCCGTTTATTCCGTAATTCTTTAATCCTGCTATTGAATTTGAAAGAATCTTGTTTGAAAACAAGCAATTCATTCGAAAAAAATCTTGTCAAAAACATTATTAAAATCTTTTGTGGCATTCGAAATTAAATTGGAAACCAAGGGTCGATTAATAATGATTTTTGTAGGGATAGCATAAAAAGTAGTCATCTTTCCCCACGAATGAATTATATCAGGTTTAAATTTTTTAGCAATGTTATAAAATCTATAAAAAATAGAAGGATCATTTTTAAACCATTTCCTTTTCATGATTATTACTTCATATCCCAAATCATATATATAATTGTAATAAATATTATCACTCATTACAACTACTTTAATGATACAATCTGAATGTTGGTTTAGATAATAAAGTAATTCTATAAATCTTCTTTCTTTTCCACCTGAACGTAGGGTTTCAATAAAAAAAAGTATTTTTTTAGCCATATATTTTAATGAACAATTTAAACTTTAATTAATTTTTGAGTGTTGTTTTCAATTGATTTGATAAAATCTTCTATCATTATATGTTGAGGTGAGATTTCACCTTCATGCCAATTTAACTCCTTATCCCAATATCCTGGAAACTTATATGAAACAAAGGCATAACTAATTTCAATTAACTTATATTCTTCATTATGAAACAAAAAATCAAATGCCACTGATTGCATTTCCAACTTTTTGGCTATTTCGAAAGCAGACTTAACTGCATCTTTACTAATTACAGAAGGATTAAAATCCTTAATGCCACTTCCTGAAGAACGAAAATCTCCTTTCCTGCTATAGCGCCTAATTCCAAAACAATGGTTACCCACAACAACTAATCGAATGTCAGAATCATTTCCCGGAATAAAGGTTTGAAAATATATATAACCTTTATCTCTTGTTCGCATTTGATCATCATATTTTTTTATAATTAATCTTACCAAACCTTTCAATACATGAATAAAAGATTTTAAATTTTTTTCTCTTTTTAATTTTAAAATTCTGTCTTTAAAAACATTCCATTTATCTGTCGTTTCAAATCCTTTACCAAATGCTTTTTTTACAAGTTTCTTTGCCTCATTATAAGATTCTACCAATTTGACATTTTCTGAACTTGAACCACCTCTAAGTTTAAAAACAACCGGATATTTGGCATTATGAATCCAATGAAGAGCCTCCTTTTTTTCGTAAAAAACCCAGGAAGGAATAGTATTAATCTGTAATGTTTCAAAAAGATATTTTTGTCCTAATTTATCATCGAAATGCCAGCAAGTAGTGCTATCAGGAAAACCTTTTTACCCATTTGTTCCAGAGCATATGTTAATTGCCTGGCAAATATAATTGCTTTACTATCCCATTGCGCCCAATGCCACATCAAACCGTCACAATCTTCCAATTGAGTAATTATGTTTGAATCGTAACAATTTACAATTTTATAATTTATATTATTTTGCTCGCAATATACAATCCAATGTTCGCTAAAACTACTCTTTCTATTATGAATAGCTATTTTCATACCTTAATTAATTAGTTAATTGTTCTTCTGAAGCAAGATGTACTTTCCTTTTGTTATCGATTGATTTAATAAAGTTTTTTATTATTATTTCCTGCAAATTGAAATTGCCTTTGTGCCATTGTAAATCCGTGTCCCAATAGCCCAGACAATTGTCAAGCGGGTGGATTGTAAAGCAATAACTTATTTCTGTAATTACATTATCATGAACATCATGCAGAAAGTCTAATGCAACTGATTGTATATCTAATTTCCTGGAAATATCGAAAGCAGTTTTAATCATCGTTTTATCAAAAAGTTCAGGTTCATATGCGCATAAACCACTTCCTGAAGCTCGAAAATCATTTTTCCTGCAAAATCGTCTTAACCCAAAACAATAATCTCCAATTACAACAAGTCGAACATCATATTTATTACCTGGTATAAATTCTTGAAAATAAACATATCCTTTATCTCTTGTTCGTAACCGTTCATCATGTTTTTTATATAATAGTCTGTACAAACCTTTAAGAATATGAATAAAGTTTTTTATTGATTTATTTCTTTCGAATTTTAAAACCCAATCATTAAAAACATTCCATGTATCAGAGATTTCAAATCCTTTCCCAAAAGCTATCTTAATTAATTGTTTTGCTTTTTTAGGCGATTTCACAAGTTTTACATTTTCTGAACTTGAGCCTCCTCTTAATTTGAAAACTTTGGGAAAACTTGTATTTTTTACAAATTCAAGAGCTCTTTTTTTATCATAAAAAATCCAAGTTGGAACGGTTTTTATCTTTAAAGCTTCAAACAAATATTTCTGGCCAACTTTATCATCAAAATGCCAACTTGTTTTACTATTAGGATACACGTTCTTTCCTGCTTTCTCTAAAGACATAATAAGTGGTTTTGCAAAAAGAATTGCTTTACTGTCCCACTGAGCCCAATGCCACATAAAACCATCGCAATCAGAAATCTGTTCAATTATATTAGAATCAAAACAATTAACAATTTTATACTCTATATTATTATTTTCACAATATTTAATCCAACGATCGCTGAAACTGCCGCCTCTGTGATGAATGGCTATTTTCATTTTTTATCTATTTTGTTGTTAAGTATTTGACAAATAACATCCCTATGACTTTCACAACGTATGTAATTGAGTATTTGAACAAGGTTTTGTTTTCTGATTACTATTTTATTCAAACCTAACCGATTAAGAATTGCTTTGACATATTTCCCCGGGATAAAATTCAATGGCGAAAATATGTTTATGCTTTTTTGTTTCCCCTGAACAAATGAATTCCAGTTTTTCTTAAGTTCTGTGTCGTTTTTAATTATACCTGAATAATGTTCGACTTCTTTGTATGTTTTTTCTTTTAAACCATTTTTAGCAAATGAAACTTCAAAATTATTTACAGATTGCAAAACAGGAAATAACTTAAACTGCAATGGTTGATCTTTTTCAATTATTAACTGCAAAATTAAACCGGTATACCAACTTTCCCGTCTGTTTGGTTTTGTAAATATAAAATTACCTAAACTGTAAAAAATTGGAACATTTTTATGAATTTCAAAACCACTAAAACAATGCGGATGATGAGCTATTATTGCGTCAGCTCCGTTTTCAGCAAAGAATCTATATGTTTTAACCATTCTGGGGCTTGGTAAATTATAATATTCATGACCACCGTGAATAATGACAAATACATAATCAGCCAATTCTCGTGCTATCTTAATTTGATTGAGGTTTTCAATAATATCTAAAGGATTTGCTCCTGCTCTGTTTTCATCAGCAATTGACCATTCATTTTCGCAAAAATTAACCAAACCTATTCTAATTCCATTTCGTTTGATTATTTCAGGCTTGGTTGCTTTAGCAAAATTCTCTCCAGCTCCTACCACGGCCAAATTATTTTCTCGACAACCTTTTAGAGTATTTATTAATCCCTCTTCCCCGAAATCCAGAATATGATTGTTAGCCAAAGTTACAGCATGAATATTTAATTTTTTTAAACGATTTAAAACATCTTCATTGCTGTAAATATGAGGACCTGTTTTTGTTATTTTTCCGTAAATCTTTTCATCAAGCAGCGGACATTCCAGATTTACAATATTTAAATCTGAATTATGAAAAAAAGCCCCTAATTCTTTGGAGAATAAATTATCTGAAGTATGTTGCGGAGTAATACAGAAATCACCTCCAATTGTAACCCGAATCATCATTAATTTAACTTGTTTATATAATCAGTCATTTTTTTCGATTGAATTTTAAAATCGAAGTGCTTCTCTGCTAAGGCTCTTCCATTCAATCCAATAACTTTTGCTCTATTGTAATCAATTAAAGCTTCTTTCATTTTAGAAAAGAAAGAATCAATTGAATCAGGTACCGCCAAAAAACCATTTTCGCCATCCGTTATAAATTTGGATATTTCACCAACGTTTGTAACTACAACCGGAATACCTGTTGAAAGATATTCCCCAACTTTTATAGGGAAATTCCCTGAATTTTGTTCATTATCAGGTTTTGAAACTACCAATAATTTAGCATTTCCCAAGATCTTAGGCATATCTTCCCGGTCAATTAAACCGGTAAATATTACCTTATCTTTTATTTTTAAATTACATATGGTGTTTATTACTTCTTTTATCGAATTTTGATCTGAATTATCTCCAATTAATACTAGTTTATAATCAGGAAAATCAAGAATTATTCTAGCAAATGCTCGTATTAATAAAGGAACTCCATCCTTATTCCCTCTCATTGTACCGCAATAGGCGATATAATTAAAATCAAAATATTTAGTTGATGTTGAATTGAAAAAATTGGTGTCAACAACAGTTAATATTTTTTCAATCTTGTTGTTATATGGGAGAAAAAAATCTCTGAGTTTATCACTAATTACATACAATCCATCAAATTTTGGAATTAAAAAATTCAAATAATATTTGTATTTTAATCTTCCTAAAAATGAATTTGATTTACCTATAACATAAGGCAATTCTGTCCTTTCGTGTAAAATTCTGATATTATGGGATTTACCTATTGATAAAAAGATGCGAATCACAACAAGATTTATAGTATAAATTATAATTCCGTCAATTGGTTTTTCTTTTTGCATATTCTTTACCTTTTTCACCAATTTCAATAAAGCATACAAAAAATATAAACTATGAAGAATTTTATTTTTACCCTTATATGTATTTAAGGAATTAAAGAAAATACCTTTATAAAGTAATTCTGAAGATGACCAATTTTGTGGACTTAACAAGAAAAAACACACTTTGTGCCCATGCATTGCTACTCCCTGAACCAGAGTGGAATGACGAATTGCTGCAGCACGTTGATCAGGATAACTCCCGGTTGAAACAAAAACAAGATTCATAAAAAATTCAGATAATTTTTTTAAGCTCAGTTAAAAAATATGACGATGTAACTTTCAGTATAAATTTTAAAACAGGTTTTTCCCTTCGGCTTTTAAATCAATCTTCTTCAATTTTGCAACTAAATACCTTCTAAGAACTTCGTTTTTCAAAAAGCTGCTAAGATGCAATAACCAAATACTCATAAACAAAATTTTAAGAACACTGTAACTTATTGATACTAACAGAATAAATAGCATAGGGAAAATAACCCCTTTAACGTTATATAAAATAGAAATTTGCTTAGAGGAAAGCCATAAGCTAATAAGAAAAAAAAGAAGTCCTACAGTTCCAAATTGTGCAATAATTCTTCCAATTCCAGATACCGTGGCAATGTTTGCACCTAATTTGTTTGTCCATCGAGCTTCTAAATGACCTCCATATCCAAGAATGGGATGATTTAAAAAATCTTTAAAATCAATTTTTAAAGACTGGAACCGCTGTGGTTGATATTTATTATCATATTTTCTTGATAAATAAATCAATTCCTCAGTATTATATTCTTCTGCTGTAGAAGCAATTTTATCCGCCATAAAAGGCAGCGTAAATAAATAAATAGTTAATGCAACAATTATAGGAACCAGCCACACAACTTTGATGAAATCCTGATTATATATATAAAAAAGCACAAATAAAATAAACATAGAATAACCGGTAGTTGAAAATGTTGTTGCCAATGCAATTATAAAAACCCATAATTTTCTATTATTTCTTAATTTGAATTTATGTCGAATTAGATTAATAAAAATAGCCATATTAATATAGGTTGCAAAAGCACCCGGCTCCCAGGCAAATCCTGCATTTCTGTAAATTTTAACTCCAGCAAAATGCATAATCATATTAGGGGCAACATCAAAATTACTTACAGTATAAACTATTGTATTAAAATCAACATTTCCCTTCACTGCTGGTTGTGCAGAAAATTCAAAATTTCGTAAAAATTCAATAAATGTGACTGGTATTATATTCTGAACTGTCCAAAATATTATAGCTATAACACATAAGTAAAATAAAATTTCCTCATAAAATTTGAAAAAGTTATATCGCATTCCTGAGATTACAATATAAGTTATTGTAAAATTGATAATGTTGATGCCATAAAACCGGGGATGAAGTTCTCCGTAATTTATTGTAGAGGCAATGAAATAAATCGTAAAACCTAATATTAATAACCAATATTTATGATTAAACTGAACATCTTTTAAGTACCATAAAATTCCAATACAAACTAGCGGAAGTAATAGTCCTACAGGGTTATCCCAATTCTCTATAGCAAGAACAAATATATTTGCTTTCCCATCATAAAAAATAAGAAGAAAAACTACAAAATATTCAAAATAAAGAATATAATTATTCCTTTTTAACAAGTATGGTTGCGCCATAAAACCCACTGAATTGATTTGTTCGGTAAAGAATTAATTAAAAATTTTCTTTATCTCCATTCTCTTCTTTGAACATAAGCAACAATCGATTTATTCCTTTATTCAGATATTGAAAAGCAATCATCAATTCATCAACTTTAAAAATCCATAGTAATCCTAAATAAATAAGGGAACCTGTTAACACGCTCAAAATAAAATAAATAATCTCATTTGAAATAACATAAGTAAGAGAATTGCTTAACAACAGCATCATTAAACCTGAAATAAAAAAAGGAAATATATTTTTAAATTGATGAGACAAAGTAATATTTATAAGTTTATTTAAATACACGCTACCTATAAAATAAGTTAAAATTGTTGCAACCATATGACCATAAATCATAGCTAATATTCCATATTTATAAGTTACAAAAATTGAAATTACAACTAAAACCTTATCAATTATTCTTAAATGCAGATAATAATCGCTGCGCCCCTTAACAGTTATTATTTGAGTATTCATGACATGAATTACATAAATCCAGCCATACAATGTCATTACTTTTAGATAAGGAACCACGGGCAGCCATTTTGCTCCTAAAAAAATATGAATTAGAGGTTTACAACTAATAAAAATAAAAACCATCATTGGTAAAGATGCCATTGATAAAAGCCTAAGCGCTTTTGTATAGCCCGATATTAATTTTTCATCATTATCTTGAATTGTTGAAAAAATAGGAAATGTAACTTTCGAAACAACAGATGTTATTGTTATAATTGGCAAATCCTTAAATTGTGATGCTCTTGTATAATAACCCAAATTTTGAGCAGTAAAAAAACGGCCAATTATAAGGTAATAAATGTTTTGGAAGAATGACTGTATTAATCCGGCTACTAATATTTTAGAACCATAGGAAAATAAACTTTTTAATGAAACAATGCTAAATATCAATTTAGGTTTCCAATAACTAATCTTCCATAGCAGAATGGTAGTAACCAAACTTTTTAAAACAGTATTTGTTACAAGGGCCCATACTCCAAAACCTTTATAGGCCATGATAATACTAATAATCCCAGAAAAAACAACACTAACTATACCAATTAAAGATGGTGCTTTAAAATCTAATTGCTTTTCTAAATAAGTTATATGAATTAATCCAAATGCATTTAATAGGAAACTCAAACAAATTACTTTGGTTAAAATAATAAGTTGAGGTTGGTTGTAAAATTTAGCGATTAATGGTGCACTGAAATAAAATATAATGTATATCAACGAACTGGCTAAGATGTTAAAATAAAATACAGTCGAAAAATCAGCATCATTAGCATCTTTTTTCTGTATAAGTGCCTGTCCGAATCCACTGTTGGTTAAAGATTGACCTATTACAATAAAAATTGTTAACATCCCTACCAGACCAAAATCGGTAGGAGTTAAAAGTCGGGTTAATATCAACCCGATTACAAATTGACCACCTAGTCTGCCAACATTATCAAGAAATGACCATTTAAATCCACTTATGGTTTTTGATCGTAGGTTTTTATTTTTATCCATTGAATCTCTAGTGAAATTGCACGTAAAAATATGCAATTTTCATAAACAGCATTTCTTCTTATTCAGAAAGAAATGCTGTTTATCATTTTATGATTATTGATACTATTGTTTATTAGATGAAAAAAAATAACTATATCATTGCATACATCTACACGCACATAATTTTATTTTGCATTTTCGATAGGCAGCATTTGTTTTAAATTTCTGATTACATCCTCCGAAAAAAGATTATAATTAAATCGTTTCTCACATAAATAGCGTCCCCTTTCACCCATTTCCTTCATTTCTCCGGGATTATCAATTACATAATTAATTGCTTGTTTCCATCCTTCCACATCATAATAATCAACATAAAAACCAACCTTTTCCTTTTCCAGATTAAATGGATAAATTGGATTAACAGTTGAAATAATAGGTTTTGCCATTGCAAGTGCTTCCATAATAACCGTGATTCCCACTGGCCAGTAACGTCCAGTTTTTGATAATGGAATTGCAACTGCAAGTGAATTATAATATTCCTTACGCAATAATCCAACAGAATGAAACCAGGTTTTACTGAATTGTCAATAGTAATATTTGAAGGCAGATTATCATCCTGCAATTTCTCATTTTTTTTAGTAGTGATTTTAAGATTAAAATCAATTGTTCTAAAGGCATTCTATTAATGTCCTAAAATCCCTATCCTGTGCCCCCGGTAGAATAAATAAAATCAAGTGAAGCAGGCTTTTCCTGACGCTTAATGTAATGAATTGAAAAAATCGAAATCAGCTCCCCAATGATTAGTATAATTGCTTGTTTTTCGCCAAGGCTCCGTGCTCTTTGTTTTGTCGGATAAATTGTTCATTGAAAAATAGGATTGAATCAATTCCGCCTTTATAAAATCCTCTGCATTACTTCTTGTCTTAATTTTTTAAAAAGTTTCTTTTTATAGGGAACATGAGAATCGAGGCCTAACCCAAAAATTGGTTTTTTGTATAACCCTAAATTTTTCAATATAACCAAGAAGAAAACATCACTTAATGAGAAGGCATAAATATTTCAAATTCTTTTGACCTTTTCAGTAAGTTAATTTGCTGCTGGAGATTAAAAATATGAAATTATTGAACCAATTTTATTCCACTTGCTTGCTTTATCATATTCAATACCTTCAATTGTAATTCCGCTTTCCTTTATTTTATCGTAGCACCAAACATGGTGAAGCGGATATTCACCCCCGCTTTTGACGAAGTCCATAATTTCGTCGAGGGAGTAAAAACGAATGATTTCAGCTACTTGAGTCATAAAAAATAAAAATTTAATTGTGAAAGTTTATTTCAAAGGCTAATTAATTCCGGATGTAAATCCATATCCGACAGGGTTTTGCCGATTTCTTTTTCATAAACTCCATTCATTATAATTACCACATCAGGTTTGTATTCTTTCAAAAAGTCTGGTGTCTTGTATTGTATCCCAATTCCCGGAATAAAATTTCCCTGCATGTGCGGATTGATGTCCACAACATGCTCAATAACACCCAGTTCGTTAAAATGAGTTAAAAAACCAACTGATTTTGATCCACCTCCCCAGACAACAACTTTTTTATTATCATCTTTCATCTTAAGAAGTTTTGTCTTCCAATTGTTCAACTGATCATTAACTTTAACAACAAATTCATCTGCCAGTTTCTTTAAATCTTCTATTGATTCTTCAGCAGGATGAACCGTTTCAGAGGTTTCTTCCACAGGTTTGGCTTCCAGAAATAAATATTGATCGTCGTACTCCAAATAATTATCAAGCACCTCAAAATTATTCAGTTTGAAAAGCCGTGCAAGTGAGCCCGGACTGAAATAAGAACAGTGTTCGTAAAAAATATCCCAGAAAGCCTGAATTTTAAGAATCCGTACAATACTCGGAACTTCAATAAGAACAATGACATCAGGATTGTTTTTTATAGCTTTCCTGATTGTTTTTACAAAATTGTATGTGTCGTGAATGTGCTCCATTGTGTGCCGGCAAACAATAACATCTGCAGGCAAATCACCATGTTTTTCCGAATAAAATTCCCTGATAAACTGGAGATTTTCGTTTTCTTCGAGCCTGCCGGGAACATACGCGGGATCAATTCCAATTCCTTTGTTATTTCCCAGTTCGCAAATTATTTTAAGAAAATCGCCTTTCCCACAGCCAATTTCAATTACATTTTTATTACGTACATCGTATTTTTCAATAAACCGGTTGGTTACTTCTGTAATAAATGATAACCATGTTGCTGAAAATCCCTGCTGATCTTCATAACCTTTCGTGTACATATCGAGAGAAGTATCAAATGTACTGTTGAATATGAAGCCGCAGTTATTGCAAAATGCAAGTGTTAATTCTTTTTTCGGAATTGCTATGGCATCTTCGTAAGTTTTAATGGTTACAATACTTTGCACAGGGGCATTTTTTAAAAGAAAGAAATTTTCAACGTTTGTGCTTTGACAATTTAAACATCTCATATAAAATAAATTAAGTAAAACGGGTTTTAAATTAATTGGTATTTGATGAATAAGCAGGTGCTAAAACCAGCTTATCATTTTTTGGTTTTTAAACGATTATTTTCCGGGCATAAAAAGCCTCGGCAAAAACTGTAGCAGCTTCAACACCACGCAACCGCGGAAGAGCGCGGAAGGTTTCGTCGCTGAACCAGTGTTTTGAGCGCTGAGAAGCAAAAGATTCAATCAGAATATTGCTTTTTCGGGCAACATGGTTTTCATCCAGTGAAACATAAAAATTCGGTACGCCCATATCGCCATCGTACTTTGGTATTTCATACTCAAGAATCAGATGGTCTCTCCAGGTATTCCAGGTCAGCTGATTAATCAGCCGGTGATCCTGATGAAGATCGTTACGGTAATGAGTTAAAATTAAATCAGGAGAAATTTCAGTTTTCAAACTTTCGAAATATTCCTTTATCTCCTGTGCCTGAAAAGGAAGAAATCCATCGCGATAGGAATGTACATTGACTTTTTTACCTGCAACATCAGCAAGGAATTTTTCGGCACTTGATTCTGCCTCTGCTTTCCTTGCTTCATTTGATGCAAAAACCTCCCACAAAACTTTTCCTATTTTATATTCACTGATAATTTTAAGCAAGGTACCTCCTGCACCAATTTCAATATCATCGCAATGGGCACCCAAACAAAGAATGTTCAGCGGAGTATCTCTTCTGAAATTAAATGACAACATAATTGCTGAAAATTTTGGTCAGCTTGGTTCTTTTTTGTTGTTGCATTTCCAGGTGGTTCCAAACTTCCCATGGAGGATTTCCCTGCGCATAAATATCATCCAGTGTTTTTTTGTCTTTGAATGTGTCCATGCTGGTCCAAAAACCCTTGTGATCCCATGAAATCAATTTTTTCTTTTCGATAAGACGGTTAAATGGCTGTTCAACAAGTTCGTCGCCATATTCCATATAATCAAAAATTTCGCGCCTTAATATAAAATAGCCTGTGTTTATATAAAGACCGGAACTTCCAATATGGCTCATTTTCTGAACCAAACCATTCTCTTTCCGCTGCACCACATGAAAACTTTGATTTGGCTGACTAACCATAAAAGAAGCAACTTTATCCTTATCATTTTCGAACCATTTTATCATATCCGGCAGGCACAAATCGGTAAGGCCATCGCTGTAGTTAGCCAGAAACATTTCATCATCCTTCAGGTACTCCTTCACTTTCATTAAGCGCATTCCAATATTTGCATTCATCCCGGTATCAACAAAAGTGATGGTCCAGTCTTCAATATCAGAATTTACCAGTTCGATATCTTTTCCTCCCTTTGTGTAAATAAAGTTATTGGAAAGGGTTTCATCGTAATTAATGAAATAATTTTTAATAACGTCTGCTTTGTATCCCAGGCATAAAATAAAATCCTTGTGTCCGTAGCTGGCGTAATATTTCATTACATTCCAAAGAATTGGACGATAACCAATTTGAACCATTGGTTTGGGTATCTGATCAGAATAATCCCTTAATCGGATACCTTGTCCGCCACAAAATAATACAACTTTCATTATGTTTAATTTAAGTTTTTCAAAAAACGAATGGCATTTATAATTTATCAGGGATTACAACAATCAGCAAAGGTTTTTTTCCTTTGGTTTCAATTTTATTTTAAAGCATCTTCCAATACAGGAGTTTCAACATCTTTTTTAACCTGCCATTTCCAGCGGAGGTTTTCATCCAGATAACCGCTTTCTCGCAGACCGGCCAGAATTTTTAACCGCATAAATTTGGAATCTCTGAAATTAGGATCAGTCATTTGCATTGCTGAAATAGATTCGTACAATTCTTTTATTGTGGCATACAAATCATGTTTTGGCTGATGATTTGGAGCCAGTTTTTTATACAAATCAAAATTGACCCGGTAAGAACGTTTGTCTGGCGGTGCATCGGTTTTAACGGTTACATTGCATCCCGGAACAATTGAGCCCACTGCTTCGGCCAGTTCTTTTACCTGGTAATTCCAGGAACTGGTTCCTGTATTAACAATCAGAAATTCGCCGCCATTGGAGGCTTTTCGTCCAATTCCCCATTCAAAAGCAAGCGCCATATCCAGCACGTTAATCAGTGGTCGCCAGGGTGTTCCATCGCTCAAAATGTTTATTTCTTTTGAAATTATTGCGCCGGCAACAAAATCATTCAGCACTAAATCCAGACGCAGACGGTTGCTCATTCCACAGGCAGTTGCAAAACGCAGACAGGTAATCGTAAAATCTTTAGATGCCAGCGGCTCAAGTTCTTTTTCGGCAGCAACTTTTGAGCGCGCATAAGCGGTAAGCGGATTTAACGTATCAGTTTCGGTTTTTGCATAATCATCGGCAGCTCCGTAAATACTGCAACTTGACGCATATACAAATTTTTTCACCCCGGCTTTGCGTGCCATTTTCGCAATTCGCACAGCCGAACGATAATTAACATCCATTGTAACTTCTTCGTATTGAGCTCCCATTGGGTCGTTTGAAATGGCAGCCAGATAAGTTATGGCATCCACTCCTTCGAGAAGTTCAGCTGGAAACTGACGTACATCTCCAATAATTTGTTTGTCTAATTTTACTTCAGGTAAAAAATCGGTATTGGTAAGGTGATTGGCAAAATATCCAATGTCAAAACCAATTATTTCGGCATTAGGATAAGTTTCCCTCAGCTGACTTACTGTTCCGGGGCCTACGTAGCCCATGTTTCCAATTACTAAAATTTTCATTGTATTTATAATTTTGGGTTATAAGCAATAGTGCTTTGTAAAATGTTTTTCGCAAGAATCTGTTAAAATATTATCGTCAAAAATTGTTTAAGGAAGCAGTGAAATATCAAAATCCGGGTGAGTTTTGTCTTTTTCTGAAACAACTTTTACCGGCACCGGCCATTGAATATTCAGTTTTTCATCGTTGTATCTTAATCCTGCTTCTGCTCCTGGTGTGTAAAACTGGGTGACCAAATATGTTACTTCAGAATTATCGGTCAGGGTAACAAAACCATGTGCAAATTTTTCAGGAACATAAATCATTTTATAATTATCTTCCGTTAGTTCAACACCAATCCATTGAAGAAAAGTTGGAGAATCCTTTCTTAAGTCAACAATTACATCATAAATGGCCCCTTTTGTACAGCGCAAAAATTTGGTTTCTTCATAAGGATGTTTCTGATAATGCATTCCACGCATGGTTCCTTTTAATTTGCTTAATGATGTATTAGCCTGTACCACATTCCCGTTTAAACCATGTTCTTCCATTTCGCGTTTGCACCACGAGCGGCCAAAAAATCCACGTTCGTCAGACAGCTGCTTAATTTCAATAATATAAGCTCCTTTTAATTTTGTTTCAGTAAATATCATTCGTTCTGTTATTTTGGTTTTTTTTATTTTTCTGAAATGTTTCTTTTTGAATTAAACAGCCATCGTTTTTATTTTACGCCCGTTTTTCGAACGGTCGAGAATTTCATTTCCGGTTAATTTTTGAATTACTTTTTCGGCAATGGATTCTCCGATTGCAAGCGAAGCGGTTGCCGCCGGCGAAGGTGCGTTTAAAACATTGAAGGTGAACTGATCCTCTACAATTAAAAAATCGTCGATTAGTCCGCCGTTACGGTCGCAGGCTTGTGCACGCACACCGGCGCCACCTGCTTTAATATCATCATATTGAACTTCGGGAACCAGACGCTGCAATGCTTTAACAAGTGCAGTTTTATTATACGAACGATAGTATTCACCCAGTCCCATTTTCCAGTATTGGCGCATTACTTTTCTAAATCCGGGCCACGCCAGAGATTCCCAGAATTCTGCACTTTTGAAAGAAGTTTTATTGTAACCTTCGCGTTTAAACGCCCAAACTGCATTTGGCCCGGCTTCAATACCGCCATGAATCATCCGCGTAAAATGAACACCCAAAAACGGAAAGTTTGGATCAGGTACCGGATAAATCAGATTGTTTACCAGATGGCTTTTTTCTTCGGTTAATTCGTGGTACTCGCCGCGAAACGGAATAATCCGGACATTTAATTTCGATTGAGTAAGTTGTGCTATTTTATCGCTGTATAAACCCGCCGTATTCACCAGAATTTTTGAAGTGAAATTCCCCTGGCTGGTTTCAATTTCCACTTTATTCCTTCCAATAACGATATTGTTAACTTTATTATTTAAATGAATTTCGCCACCATGCCGCTGAAAAACTTCAGCATATTTCCGGCTAACGTCTTTGTAATCTATTATTCCGGTATATGGAACATGAATTGCCTGAAGTCCTGTGGCATGAGGCTCATATTCCTTAATTTGTTCGCCGGGTATTTTTTTCATTTTAACCAATCCATTCTGAATTCCGCGTTCCCAAAGATTTTCCAGGCGCGGTAATTCATCTTCGCGGGTGGCAACTATTAACTTTCCGCACAATTCATACTTTATATTTTCCTTTTCGCAGAAATCAACAAGCAGCTGGTATCCTTTTCTGCAGTTTAAGGCTTTCAAACTTCCGGGTTTATAATAAACACCTGCATGAATAACCCCGCTATTATTGCCGGTTTGATGTTTGGCAATATCATTTTCCTTTTCAAGAATGGCAATTTTTAAATCCGGGGCATTTTCTTTAATTTTCAGGGCAGTGGCAAGACCAACTATTCCAGCACCTATAATAGTTATATCGTACATTGTTTTGTTTTGAATGAATTTTTCAAATAAGAATTGAGTTTGGGAAGCAGGTTTTGGTTGATTATTACGGAGGATTACTGGTGTATTTAAGCTTAATTAGCTATACCACTTTTAATTGTTGTTTGGAATTTTTAGGATTCAACTTTTTATCCCACAACATCCATGGAGCTTCATGGTTCTTAATTAATTTTTCGAGATCCCTTTTGTCTTTTAAGGTATCCATTGCCTGCCAAAAATCGTGATGTTTGTAAGTTACCAGTTCTTTATTTTTAGCCAGATTTTCAAGCGGATCTTTTTCAAAGATAGTTGTATCATCTTCGATATAATTTAAAACTTCAGGCTCGCATACAAAGAAGCCGGCATTAATCCACTGTTCTTTTCCTGTAATTTTCTCCTGAAACTGAATTACTTCATCATTGTTGTTCAAAACCAGGGAACCCCATCTTCCTTTTGGCTGCACCGAAGTCATGGTGATTAATTTGCCGCAGGTTTTATGGTATTCTAGCAGGTTGGGAATATTAACATTGGAAACTCCGTCGCCGTAGGTCAGCATAAAAGTTTCGTCATTAATAAATTCCTGCACACGTTTAATTCTTCCGCCGGTCATTGTATTCAAACCGGTATCAATTAAGGTCACTTTCCAGGGTTCCGAACTGTTGTTTAGCACTTCAGTCTGGTTATCCTGAATATTAATGGTTACATCGGAGTTGTGGATAAAATAATGTGCAAAATATTCTTTTATCACATATCCTTTGTAACCAAGCAGAATGATGAATTCATTGAAACCGTAGTGAGAATAAATTTTCATAATATGCCAGAGAATGGGTTTTCCGCCAATCTCTACCATTGGTTTCGGTTTTAAATCTGTTTCTTCTGACAGACGGGAACCAAAACCTCCCGCAAGGATAAGTACTTTCATAATTTTTAAATTTTTAAAGGTTGAAAATGCGTTTATTCATAATTCAATATTTGGTAATTTAAATTTTTGAGAAGTAGAGTATTTCAAATTTTATCTTTTGAGAATTCTTTCCTTTATTGAATTATAACAAATTAGTGCCGGTTCAGGTTTTAATTATATTGAACCTGTTTCTGCTTAATAGAATTTTTCAGAATGTTGGTATTTAAGAATTTAACCTCATTTTTTGAAATGTTGGCATGAATGCAACATCCCATCGATTCTATTCTTATTAGCATGCGATACTGTCCGCAAATTTGAACTACCTCTCCCTGAACACCTTTCAGCGGTCCGGACAGAACTTCGGCTTTCAGACCCTGTTCAATAATTTCGCGGGTGAGTATGATTTCTTTCTCTTCCTGTTTTACAAATTTCCTGACATTTTCGATTTGAAATTCCGGAATTGGCTGCGCTCTTCCACCAAAACTTACATAACTAAAAACCCCTGGAATCGCCAGAACATCAAAAAATTCAACATGACTTACCTTCACAAAAACATAACTTCGGAACAAAGGTTCCTCGATCCATTTTTTACGATCGCTCCATTGCCGCAACGATTTTATTAAAGGCAAATAACATTCAATCTTCTGTTCTTCCAGATTTTTCAGAATTTTCTTCTCCGCGTTTACTTTGGTATACACTGCATACCATTCATACTTTGGTTTCTTCAAAATCATAATTCTTCATTTATACGTCATCACTTTGTAAAACAAATAATTAAGGAAATTAATCCTTATTCTTCAGTTGAGCTTTAAGCCTCATGTTTTCCAGGCTTAAATCAGCAAACATACGTTTAAGACGTTCGTTGTCTTCCTTTAGTTCATTCATTTCTGAAAGATCTTTTGACGAACTGCTCCCGTATTTAGCCTTCCAGTTATAAAACGTGGCTTGACTAATGCCATATTCTTCAATGATCTGATGGACGGGCATACCATCTTCATATTTTTGAAGAATTTTTTGAATTTCTGGCTCTTTAAATCTACTTCTTACCATCTTATCAATTTTTTTTTAATAAAACATAACAGTTAATATAAAAGGAATCTCCGGATTTGAATCCGGTATATAGAATAGCACCAATTATCATGTTAAAATTTGAAGGCAGGGAAATTATTAATCCGGAATTTTAACTTATCGGTTTTTTGACGTTAAAGTATTTTGTTTCCTTATTTTTCAGCTCAAAAAACAATTGAAATTTCCGTTTTAAATGTTTTTTATATTTTATAAGAATTTTATAAGAATTATTTAAAACTTACTTCTCTCCTGCCTTATTTCCTTCTGCTTTTTTCATCCAAAATTATTTTGTACCTCGTCTATTTTTGTACGCTTAAATTTCTGATTTCCAATTTAAATTTTGGGAATTGAATAAAGGTATCCCTACTGTCACCCACATTTTTGTAACACTTTCGTAAAAACAATCTCTGATTTCATTATTTCCTCTTAATTCTTAAAAAAAGTTACGAAATAAATCGATACTGCTATAACATACTCCATCATATTTTTGTTTGTAAAATTCTAATTATAAATTCATATTTTACAATAAAATACTTTTTTGTCTTTTTACTATTCTGGCATTCAGCCTTTTGGAAAAGTTGGCTCCACTACAATTTAGATAAAATATTATTTTGAAGAAAATAGATATTTTCTCAAATCGGGACAATCATTCTAAGGACGGGAACGAATTTCCTACAAATCCCCCTGCTTTCTTAAATCAATAAACACCTGAAAATCAAATGCTGTAAGTTTTAACAGGAACGATTTGAACGCTATTTCAAAAAAAGAATGACACCCGTCAGGCGACAGATGCCATTCAACTAAAAAACCAAAAACTAACCTTGGAAATTCTAATCTGTTTTAATTTGTCGTTGCATATTATTAGATGATTTTCCTGTATTTTTGCTCCCCGCGAGCTATATTATTTAAACCCATTCTTCGCTTAAAACATTTCCCCGTATACTTAAAGCAACTTCTTTAACCGGTACTTTCCGAACAGCCATTTGCGCCGCCGTTTGAACCATGTGCGATAAACCGCCGCAACATGGAACTTCCATTATTACTGTTGTAATGGTATTTACTTTGGCATCATCAATCAATCGCGTAAGTTTTTGAATATAAATATCTTTTCCCTGATCAAGTTTTGGACAGGCAATAATAATTTTGCGCCCTTTTATAAAATCATTATGAAAATTACCGTATGAAAACCCGGCACAATCTGCTGCCACCAGTAAATCTGCTCCTGAAAAATAAGAAGCTGCCGGATTTATAAGATGCAGCTGTACCGGCCACTGAGTAAGTGCTGAAGGAACTTCTTCGGCCGCAGGCGCCATTTTTAAAGTGGAAGCGTCGAATGCTGCCGGGGCTGACCCCGGACATCCGCATGCCGCTCCGTTTGGCGGCGACTTTTCTTTGGCTCCGTGCAATAAATCATGAACCTCATGAATTGCAAACGGCATAATATTGCGGTTGGCTTTAATATATGAAAGGGCCTCATTTAAATATGCCGTTTCACCATGTTCCTGTAAATGTTTAAGATGCGCAAAAACAGTTGCTTTTCCGCTTTTTATCATCTGAGAAATTACCACTTCTTCATCATATTCACTGGCTTCCCGCTTTTCAATGGTTATTGCCCCCTCCGGACAGTGCCCTAAACAGGCACCCAATCCATCGCACATTAATTCACTAATCAACCGGGCTTTACCATCTATAATCTGTAATGCGCCTTCGTGGCAGTTCGGAATACATTCCCCGCAACCATTACACAATTCCTCATCTATTTTTACAATTTCCCGTAGCATAACTTTTAATTTTATAAAACAAATTTAGAAGATGTTCGTTTGCTAAATTGTATCAATTATTACAAAACTGCATAAATGCTGAACATAGAAAGTATTTCAAAATGTCCCGTTTTTCGGGGAATTCCGGAAAAAGAAATTCAAAATCTCCTTAAAAAAATTCATTTTCAAATTAAAAATTTCGCAAAAGACGATGTTTTGATTGTGGCTGGCGATCCTGTGGTAAATTTATACATTATTATTTCGGGCAGTGTGAAAGGTGAAATGATAGACTATTCAGGAAAAACAGTAAAAATAGAAGATATTGAAGCGCCAAAACCACTAGCTTCGGCATTCTTATTCGGGAAAGAAAATAAGTATCCGGTAACAGTTACGGCAAACAATGCTGTGGAAATACTTTCGATACCAGTCGCCGAATTCCTGAAATTACTGCAGTACAGTCCGCAAATTCTGAAAAACTACCTCAACAGTATTTCAACCCGAACGCAATTTTTATCGCAAAAACTACACTTTTTAAGTTTCAAAACAATAAAAGAAAAAGTGGCCCATTTGCTGCTTCAAAAAGCCGGTGATAAGTTTCATTCTGTGGAATTAAAGGAAACCCAGCAACAACTTGCCGATTTATTTGCAGTTACACGCCCTGCACTGGCGCGGGTTTTAGGCGAAATGCAAAAAGAAGGGCTGATTCGGATGGAAAGAAAAACAGTGACATTAATCGACAGAAAAAAACTAAATGAATTACTCCAGTACGCATAACAAAAACCAACTTGTGAGCTATTCGCTTTTAAACCGGTTTGAAAACCTGCTGGCTTTTACAACCACCCGAAATACGTTTTCATCATTCAATCTACGATTTACCGGTGATTTTGACGAAATTATAAAATCCAACAGAATTGAACTTGCAAAAATTCTGAAGTTAAAACCCGGTCAATTTGTATTTCCCCGGCAGGAACATACCAGGAATATTGTTTCAGTGTTGCAGATTCCTGAAACTGAAATTACACAAACTGATGCTTTAATTACTAACCAGCGGGGAATTTGCCTGTGTATTCAAACTGCCGATTGTGTTCCGCTTTTGCTGTTCGATCCGGTAAAAAAAGTAACAGCTGCAGTGCATACCGGCTGGCGGGGAACAGTTCAAAAAATTTCAGAGGCTGTTATTCATGAAATGACATCGAAATATAAAAGCAGGCCGGAAAATATACTGGCGGTAATTGGCCCGTCCATCAGTCCCGAAGTTTATGAGGTTGGTGAAGAAGTAGTTGCAGCCGTTCGTTCAACCATTCCTGACGCTGCAAAAACACATCACATCAATTCATCGGGCAACACCAACTTTAACCTTTGGGAAGCCAATCGCCAACTTCTGCTAAAAAGTGGCGTACTTTCGGAAAACATTGAGGTACTGGGCGAATGTTCATTTCTGCTAAAGGATAAATATTTTTCTGCCAGAAGAGAAGGATTGAAATCGGGAAGAATGGTATCGGGAATCCTGTTAATTTAACTTTACAGCAGGCACTTTTAAAAATTCTTAAAAAATAAATCGATCCTTTAAGTTTTGTTCAAAACAACTATCTTCGCAACTATTAAATTTTCAGGCAAATTTGAAGAGTAAGAAAAGAGTATCAAATGAAAAAATACAACCTGTTTAATAATGTCTTTGGTTGGCTGAGTTTTATAATTGCTGCCATTGTATATTTAATTTCCATTGAACCAACGGTTAGCTTTTGGGACTGTGGTGAGTTTATAACCACATCGTTTAAATTTGAAGTCGGGCATCCGCCGGGAGCTCCGTTTTTTATGCTCCTCGGACGGTTTTTTATATTGTTTGGCAGCGGTGCTGCCGATGCGGCAAAAATGGTCAATTCACTTTCGGCTATTGCCAGCGGATTAACCATCATGTTTCTGTACTGGACCATTGCGCATCTGGCCCGTAAACTTATCGATATAAAAGATGAAATTACAACCGGACAAACCGCAGCAATTATTGCCAGTTCGTTTGTGGGCGCAATGGCCTATGCTTTTTCCGACACATTCTGGTTTTCGGCAGTGGAAGGCGAAGTTTATGCTACTTCCTCTTTAATGACGGCTGTTGTTTTCTGGGCCATTCTGAAGTGGGAAAATGTAGCCGATAAACCACATGCCAACCGCTGGTTAATTTTTATTGCTTATGTTATTGGATTGTCAATTGGAGTTCACTTGCTCAACCTGCTGGCCATTCCGGCAATTACATTTGTATATTATTTCAAAAAATATAAAGTAACACGAAAAGG
The DNA here is from genome assembly GCA_963816685.1 of uncultured Prolixibacteraceae bacterium. Lineage (GTDB taxonomy): Bacteria > Bacteroidota > Bacteroidia > Bacteroidales > Prolixibacteraceae > CAVYUC01. The sequence continues at coordinate 31,079 of CAWFMB010000030.1, forward strand.
AATTTTTGCAGCACTCGTAGTTTCTGTTGCTCTGCTTGCCGTTCTTATGTACGGTATTATACCGGGTGTGGTAACTGTTGCTTCATGGTTCGAGTTGCTTTTTGTGAATACGTTTGGGTTGCCCTATCATTCCGGCGTTCTTTTTTATGTGGCCCTGTTAATTGCTGCCATAATTTTTGGCCTTTACTACACCATGAAAAAAAACCAGGTGCTGTGGAATACCATAATTGCAGGCGTAGCAGTGATTTTAATTGGTTATTCGTCTTTTGCGTTAATTATTATCCGGTCGGCTGCAGAACCGCCAATGGACCAAAACAGCCCGAATAATGTTTTTGCCCTCTTAAGTTACCTGAACCGCGAACAGTATGGCGAACGTCCGTTGTTATACGGACAGTACTACAATACTCCGCTAAACCCTGCCGACCGCTACAAAGAAGGCAAACCGGTTTATTCTCAAATCGACGGAAAATATGTGGTAACCGATCATAGAGTTGTTCCGAATTACGACGATAAATTCAAGGCTTTTTTCCCAAGAATGTGGAGCACAATGGATCCTTCCCATGCCGAAGATTACAGGCAGTGGGGAGAAATAACAGGCCATAAAATGCAGTTCCGCAACGAAAGAGGTGAAATGGAAACCATTGTTAAACCTACTTTTGTGGAAAACATGAGGTTCTTTTTCAGGTACCAGGTGGGACACATGTATTTCAGGTATTTTATGTGGAATTTTGTGGGGCGTCAAAACGACATTCAAAGTCATGGCGGCGTGCTGGACGGAAACTGGCTCAGCGGTGTTAAATTTATTGATGAATGGCGCCTTGGCCAACAAGACAACCTGCCTCCACGTTTTGCCAATAATAAAGCACGAAATACCTATTATTTTTTACCCCTTCTGCTCGGATTGCTGGGTATTTTCTTCCAGTACAACAAAGGTGCGGAAGGTAAAAAAGGACTTTGGGTGGTGTTTCTCATGTTTTTTATGACAGGATTGGCCATTGTTATTTACCTGAACCAATATCCACACCAGCCGCGCGAAAGGGATTACGCTTATGCCGGCTCATTTTATGCGTTTGCAATTTGGATTGGTCTCGGCGTACTCGCTATTTCGGAGTGGCTGAAAAAATATATTCCCGAAACAATTGCCGCCGGAATTGCCGGGGTGGTAACACTTACTCTTGTTCCAGGAATTATGGGAGCTCAAAACTGGGACGACCACGATCGCTCGGGACGCTATACTGCACGCGATTTGGGTGCAAATTATTTAAAAACACTTGCCCCTAATGGAATTATTTTTACGAATGGCGACAACGATACCTTCCCGCTTTGGTATAACCAGGAAGTGGAAGGAGAGCGCACCGACACAAGGGTTTGTAACCTCAGTTATCTTCAAACCGACTGGTATATCAATCAGATGAAACGGCAGGCATACGAATCGGAACCGGTACCATTTTCCTTATCGCCCGAAAAATACCGCCAGGGAACGCGCGACATCATTTACCTGCTCGATAATCCAAGAATCACCAGGAAAACAGTGGGCTTGAAAGAAGCCGTTGACTTTATTGCAGACGATAATCCGGCAACAAAACTTCAGCAGGCCGATAATGCATCCTACATTCCCAAAAAAGTTTTAAGCTACAAAGTAGACAAAGAAGCAGTTATCAGAAATAAAGTGGTGCGGCCTGAAGATTACGACAAAATTGTTGATACAATCACCATCGATCTCAGCAATAAAAATTATTTGCCAAAAGATGAAATGATGATTTTGGACCTCATCGCCAGTAACAATTGGGAACGGCCAATTTACTGGGCAATTACAGTGGGTAACGGAAAATATATGAACCTCGAAAACTATTTTCAGGTGGAAGGTTTTGCCTACCGGTTTGTACCCATTAAATCTGATCCGGCTTCCGACAGGCTGTCGTTTGGAACAGTGGCTACCGACATCATGTACGACAACCTGATGAATAAATTCAACTACGGAAACATGAATGATCCGGATGTTTATATCGACGAAAACAACATGCGGATGATGACCAACATCCGCAACAGTTTCAACCGGCTTGCAACAGCTCTTATCGAAGAAGGCAAAAATGATTCTGCAGTGGCTGTTATCGACCGCGCGTTTGAATTGGTGCCAAACGAAATTGTTCAGTATGAATATTTTGGACTTCAGCTGGTTGAAAATTATTACAATGCCGGCGCAATGGAAAAGGGTAAAGCAGCCGTTGAAAAAGCATTCGCTGTATTCGATAATGAACTGGGTTATTTCTTTTCAATGGATCCACGATTTATAAACGACCCAAGTGTGAATGAAGAAATTCAGCGCACACTATTCTATATGCAAAAAATTGAACGAATGGCGCGTACAAACGGAGATACTGAACTGGCCACCAAAATTGGCGAAGCTGTTCAGGCACATTTTGAAAAATACAATACACTTTAATACTTTAAACAGTTTCTGCAATGAATATTTTGGTGATTGGCTCAGGTGGAAGAGAACATGCATTGGGTTGGAAAATTAAACAAAGCAAAAAAGTAAAACATCTGTTTTTTGCTCCGGGAAATGCCGGAACCCTGCAGTTGGGAACCAATCTGAATATCAACACCAGTAATTTTGAGCAGGTAAAACAGGCTATTGTTGAAAACCAGATCGACCTGGTACTGGTTGGTCCCGAAATTCCTTTGGTAGAAGGTATTCATGATTTTATTGCAACCGATTCCGAACTAATATCCGTAAAAGTTGTAGGGCCCAAAAAAGCCGGTGCCATGCTCGAAGGAAGTAAAGACTTCGCCAAGGAATTCATGCTTCGCCATAATATTCCGACAGCCAAATATTTCACAGTAACCCAAAAAAATACGGACGAGGGAATTCAGTTTTTAAAAACAATGCGCTCTCCATACGTTTTAAAAGCCGATGGTCTGGCCGCCGGAAAAGGAGTTTTAATCATTAATGATATTGGTGAAGCGGAATCCGAACTGAAAGAAATGCTTGGCGGAAAATTCGGAGCTGCCGGAAACAAAGTGGTAATTGAAGAATTTTTAAGCGGCACCGAACTTTCGGTTTTTGTTATTACCGACGGGAAAAACTATAAAATACTGCCTGAAGCCAAAGATTACAAGCGCATTGGCGAAGGTGACACCGGTTTAAACACCGGCGGAATGGGCGCAATTTCCCCCGTTCCTTTTGCCGGAAGCACATTCATGGAGAAGATGGAAATGCGGATTATAAAGCCGACAATAGCCGGATTGCAAATTGAAAAAACAGAATATAACGGGTTTATATTTTTCGGTTTAATCAATGTTGAAGGAAATCCATTTGTAATTGAATACAACGTCAGAATGGGTGATCCGGAAACCGAAGCAGTTATTTTGCGGTTAAAATCGGATATTGTGGAATTGCTCGAAGGAGCTGCAGAAGGCAACCTGCACGAAAAAACCATTGAAATTGATCCGCGCTCAGCTGCAACTGTTATGCTTGTTTCGGGCGGTTATCCCGGAAACTACGAAAAAGGAAAAAAAATTACAGGCCTCGATAATATTACCGACAGTATTGTTTTTCATGCCGGCACCAAAACTGCCGGAGACGATACCATTACCAGCGGAGGAAGAGTAATTTCGGTCAGTTCGTACGGCGAAAATATGCAAGCTGCTTTGGCAACCTCTTATAAAAATGCCGAACGGATTCAATTCGAAAAAAAATACTACCGAAAAGATTTAGGTTTCGACCTTTAAAATGATACTACGAACTTTAAAATCAAACCGTTCGGTCAACTACATTTTGTTTCCCCTGCTGGGGTTGCTTTTTTGGTTGAAAAGTTTTTTAAAGCCACAAATTTACAGCTTCTTTCCGGGTGAGGCAGCGGCTCCGCTGTATCTGCCAATTAACAATCTGATCAGCAATTCGGCTTTCATTCAGAATGTTCTGGCTTTTTTTATGCTGATTTTGCTGGCTTTCATGGCTCAGCAGGTGAATAACCGGTACGATTTTATTCGAGTTAGAACCATTCTTCCTGCACCGCTTTTAGTTATCATCATCAGCGGTTTTGTGAATATGCACACCCTGCACCCGGTTTATTTTGCCGCAGCGTTTGTATTGATGGCCATTTACCGCTTGTTCATGGCTTTCGATATAAACAAACCCTATTCCGCGACTTTCGATTCCGGATTTTTGTTGGGAGTTGGTACGCTGTTTTATTTCAACCTTCTTGTTTTGCTACCGGCTTTCCTCATCGGAATTGGAATTCTTGCACGCGATTACAGGTGGCGCGAATTTGTGCTGATGATTGTTGGATACCTGCTGCCGCTGATATTTGCGATGGGTTTTGCCATTTACAATGAACAATTACTGGAGCTCCTAAAAACAATTGAAATTAATTTTACCACACAAAACAACCATTTCAAAACAAATATTCCTTTGCAGGTTTTATTGGGATACCTTGTTTTATTAACCACCATTGGAAGCATCAAACTGATTCAGCAATACGATTCGAAAAAGGTAAGCACGCGTAAATATTTCCTGATATTTTTTCTGGTCTTTCTGTTTTCGCTTGCCGGATTTATCCTTGTTCCGGGCACCTCACAGGAAATTCTAATCATCACAGCAATTCCGCTCACATTTTTAATTTCAAATTTTTTTATTTTTCTGAAAAGCCGGTTTTGGGGCGAAATCATTTTTTCGTTGCTTATTTTTCTTGTAATTGCCATTCAGTTTTTAGGTTGAACAGGAAAATTAAAATTGAAACCGGATGGTGTTCGCTAAACAAATAAAGGCTGAAAATGTAGTTTAAATAAAAAATTATGGCACTCATTCTCCATATTGAAACATCTACCGAAGTTTGTTCTGTTGCCTTGTCAAAAGATGGGAATCTGCTTTTCGAAAAAGAGAGTTCCGAAGGCTTAAATCATTCAGAATATCTTACTGTTTTTATTGAACAGCTTTTTCATGAAAATAATATAGCAATTAATACGGTTGATGCGGTTGCTGTGAGCAAGGGACCCGGCTCTTACACGGGACTTCGGATTGGCGTTTCGGTTGCCAAAGGTTTGTGCTATGCACTCGACAAACCATTAATCGCAGTTGGTACGCTGGATGCACTTGGAAAATTTACGGCCCAAAATTTAAGCCGTTTCACCGGTGAAAAAGATAAAGTATTGCTGTGCCCCATGATTGACGCCCGCCGGATGGAAGTTTACACCGCACTTTATGATTCAACGGGGAAAGTGGTTGAACCGGTGGCGGCCAGAATAATTGACCAAAATTCTTTTTCAGAATGGCTTTCGGAATATATAATCCTTTTTTTCGGGAATGGTGCAGAGAAATGTAAAATGCAACTCCAGGCGCCCAATGCCCTGTTCAGCGGTCCCAAAAAGGCTTCGGCACGGTTTATGCTAAATTTGGCCGAAAACAAATATAACAATAAGGAATTTGAAAACGTTGCATATTTCGAACCTTTTTATTTGAAGGATTTTATAGCAACTATCCCAAAAAACAAAATCTTTAAATGAAGAAAACATTTATAATACTTTTATCACTTTTAACCTTTACCCAATTTGTTTCTGCCAAAAAGGAGGTAATTACATTCGACCTGAAATTTGGGTTCATAAAAGGCGGAGAGGCAAAATTTATTATTTCGGACACTACATTCAATAACCGCAAAGCAATTCAGTACCATTTGATTGGCCGCACCACCGGATTAACTGATAAGCTGTTTGGGGTAAACGATGTGTACCAGACCATCGTTGACGCTGAGACACGGCTCCCGCTAAAATCAATCCGGAATATTAAAGAACAGAAATACCGCTGGTACAACGAAACACTTTATTATCACGATATTGATTCCATTTACAGCCAAAAATCGGGTTGGCGGAGCGTCCCGCACAATCTGGTGGATATTGTTTCGGTATTTTTCTATTTCATTAACAACCATTTAATGGCCGATATTGAAACCGGTGAAAAAGTTACCCTCCCCACATTTCATGCCGATAAAATTTCGGATGTAACAGTGCAGTATCTTGGCGAGCGAAGGATTGAAACTGATTTGGGAAACATCGACTGCCACATTTTGGCGCCGGTTGTTGATAAAGGAAAATTGCTGAAGCGCTCCGACGGGCTTCAGTTTTTCATTTCGAAAAAAACAAAACTTCCGGTTCTGCTCGAGTTTGATATGAAAGTGGGCGCCCTGCGGGCAGTTCTGCAAAGCTACACCATTGACGGCGTTGAGCAGGTAGCGCAGTAACTTTCGAAAATTTGCAGTAAAAAATGATTGAATGGGTTGGTTTTTAACTGATTTGTTTATTTTTGCAGCGTTTCAAAAAAATTAAACAAAGAAAATGGCAACAACAGCAGATTTCAGAAATGGATTGTGTATCGAATTTAAAGGAGATTTATATACTATTGTTCAGTTTCAGCATGTAAAACCCGGGAAAGGTCCGGCCTTTGTGCGCACAAAATTAAAAAACGTAAAAACAGGAAAAGTAGTGGACAATACTTTTTCATCGGGTGTGAAAGTGGATACTGTGCGTGTGGAAAGAAGGCAGTATCAGTACCTCTACAAAGATGAAATGGGTTTTAATTTTATGCACGTCGAAACATTTGAGCAGGTATCCATTCCCGAAGAAATGATTGAAAATGCGGATTTGATGAAAGAAGGCCAGGTGGTGGAAATAAATTACCAGGCCGAAACCGAAGCGCCGTTAACAGTAGAATTGCCGCCGTTTGTTGAACTGGAAGTGACCTTCACCATTGAAGGAGAAAAAGGAAATACAGCGAGTTCTACCGCTTTAAAACCGGCCACTCTCGAAACCGGGGCCGAAATTATGGTTCCCATGTTTATTGGGCAGGGCGAAGTAATAAAAGTGGATACCCGCGACAGATCGTACAGTGAAAGGGTAAAGTAAAACATATTAAGTTTGGTTTTAAATCCGGTTTGTTTGTTCAGGCCGGATTTTTTTGTGCCTCTTTAACGGCTTTCCGCGAGTAAATATCAATAGCCACAATCATAGCTGTAAAACCCCAGAACGGCACTGACAATTTATCGGTGTCCAAAAAGTTATTCAAAAAACCATGAATATAATATGTTATTAATCCGGCCAAAGCAGCCAACAGCAACGACCTGAGCCGCGAATCGGTTAAACGGGTGTAAGTTTGCACTGCCGTATAAATTACAGTTACAATTATCAGCAGGAAAGTTAAAAGCCCAAGCACACCCGATTCGGCAAGCGGTCCCAGGTATTCGCTATGGGCATTTCCGCCGTCGGCAGAATTTGTGCTGATAATTGTACGGTCTTTATTTAACTGGTACGGCGCATATTGAAACATGTAGGTTCCGGGCCCGTAGCCAAAAAATGGTTTGTCTTTAAACATACGAATGGCGCTGCCCCAGCGATTTATACGCTCGAGATTGGATGCGTCGGAAGAAATGTTCGACATGGAGGAAATATGCTCCGTAAGGTTCGATGATGATTCTTCTGAATTGCGTTCGAGATACAGTAAAATCTGACTTTGAAATACAACTATCAGTACCAAAACAGACAAACCCGTAATTAACAGGGGCTGGAATCGGATTTTCAGCTTAATAATTACAAGTACGCCCACCGCAACCACTATACTTAACCAGGCAGCCCGGCTGTACGACAACACAAAACCCATCAGCAAAACCATGAAAACCGGAAATGCTGCCAGTTTTAATTTGTGGCTTAAAAAATTGTTAAACGAAAACAAAGCTGCAAATGGCAGATAAATAGCCAGCGCTGCTCCATATGATGTATGATCGTTATAAAATGGAGTTACTACAAAATGCGCAGCCTGTTTGTTCCATAGTCCATATCCAATGTGGCGGAAAGTGGCATAAAAAATTACAGCCATAAATGGAATAAGATACAGCCAGACATACTTTTCAATATTGTTACCTTCTTTAAATAGTTTGGCAGTGAGCAAATACAAACCCACCACAAACCAAATTCGCGCCAGCAAAAATTTTAGCGAAACAACTGGCATTGTGCTGGTCAGGCAGGTAAGAAAAATCCATATCAGGTTGATATAAATTGCCAGTGATACCGGGTGCGTAAGAATATCGCGATCGAAACCCCTTTCGTAAATTACCTTTAAAAGAAAAAGGATTAACAGGCCAAAAAGCAACGGCTCGGTAGGTAAAAACATATCAAAACTGAGGCCCGGCATCAGTTCGTTTAGCGGCAGCGACAACGGTGCAAAAAATACAATGAAATAGATTATTTTATCGAATGAAAAAATGGCCAGCAAAACAACTCCCAGCAAAAACGGGAGAGCATTTACCACCAGCGAATCTTTTTTCACCACGAAATAAAGATTCAATAAAATAAAACTTACTGAAATGAGATAAAACAGCGAAATTTTTATGGTGTCGCTCCGAATCAATTTTTGCTAATTTTTCCGGTAATCAAGAACTGAGAATACAAGCAGCGCCAAAAATACTGCCCCTATAGTTGAAAATGCAACAATTAACCAGCGCACCGGATATGCCTTTTTATCGGCCGGCCTCGGATATTCAACCACGTGCGCATACGTAATGTCTTTTTCGTACTCGTTCAAATAAATTTCGTGAAGGGTAGTCAGCGAATCGATGGAGCTGATTAAATAATGCAATTGCGACTGCAGCCAGACAGCTTCGGTTCCCTTATCCACAAGATGGTTGTACAAGTCCTTGATTTTCTGTGCATCGCTTGTAGAACCTCTTCCGGCAGCCAATGCATTCATATAACCCCGTGTAACTTCAGGTACCTGAGCATTAAAATCGAGAATTCCGTATTCTTTCCGCATATTGTTGAGGTTCACCTTTAACGAATCGAATTCCTTGTTTTTTTTGTTCAGTACCTTGCGGGTTAATTCCACCATTTCATAATCTTTGGCGCGGTGCATTTCCCGTACCTTGTTGTTGTAGAAATGAATAATGGAATCGCACATATTACTGGCCCGCTGCGGGTTATGATCAAGCACTGTTATTTCAACCGTTTCGTATTCCGTTTTGCTGGTGTTTACATTGCTGTTGTAAATAGCAAACATGTAAGTCAGGTAATACGGGTCATCTTTTGCAATATTGTATTCCTGGTCCAAATCAAATGCATTAAACATTTTTAGTTTGATGTCGTTCGAATTGATAATTTCCAGCATTTGCTCGGTTTCCGATTCCTCGCTCAAAACCCCAAGGTTGGTAGGATAAATTCGTGCTGTTGATTTGTATTTGGGTGTGATAAATGCAGGGCCTGAAAAAACCGTGGCCAAAACAATTGCAATTATCCCAATGGCCAAAAAATGAAATTTGCGTTTCCAAATTAGATCCAGGATTCGCTGATTATCAAAAAAATTATTCACTTCGGTAGATTTACGTTATGTTTTCTATTTAATTACAGCATACTTTTGAACGAAGCTGAGCCGGTTTTAGTATTCATTAAACCGTTTTTAACCATCAGGCTCCGACAATAATCAGGTAATAGTTTTTCTTTCCTTTCTGTGCCAGGATATATTTTTCGCCAATCAGGAAATTATTGTCAATTTTAAGTTCCGGGTCGGTCACTTTTTCTTTATTGATGCTCAGTCCGTTACCCTTAATTGTTCTTCGTAATTCGCCTTTTGAGGGAAAAATTGTTGTCTTTTCCGTTAATAAATCAATTATATTAACACCGCTGTTAATTTCCACTTTTGGCACAACAAATTGCGGAACACCTTCGAAAACAGAAAGAAACGTGCTTTCCTTTAACTTACGAAGCTGGCCGGCAGTGGCATTTCCAAACAATATTTGCGACGCTTCAACAGCCATTTCATACTCCTCGGCAGAATGCACCATTGTTGTTACTTCTTCTGCCAGTTTTTTCTGAAGTGCCCGGTTATGCGGCGCCTGTTTATGTTCTTCAATCAGCGCTTCTATTTCTTCGTTGGTCAGTAAAGTAAAAACCTTGATGTACTTTTCTGCGTCACCGTCCGAAGTATTTAACCAGAACTGATAAAACTGGTAAGGCGTTGTTTTTTCCGGATCGAGCCACACATTTCCGTGCTCGGTTTTTCCAAATTTTCCGCCATCGGCTTTTGTAATTAGCGGAATGGTGAGTGCAAATGCTTCGCCGCCTGTTTTTCTGCGAATCAGTTCGGTGCCGGTGGTTATATTTCCCCACTGATCCGAGCCGCCCATCTGGAGTTTGCAGTTCAGGTTATCGTATAGCCATAAAAAATCGTATCCCTGAACCAGCTGATAAGTAAATTCAGTGAATGACATTCCTGTTTTTGATTCGGCGCCCAGGCGTTTTTTTACCGAATCTTTTGACATCATATAATTTACGGTGATATGTTTCCCGATGTCGCGGATGAATTCCAGAAACGAGTAATCTTTCATCCAATCGTAATTGTTCACCATAAGTGCCGTGTTTGGCGCATCCGAATCGAAATCGAGAAACCTTGACAGCTGATTTTTAATGCCGTTCAGGTTTTTATTGAGTATTTCTTCATTCAAAAGATTTCTTTCCTGCGATTTACCCGATGGATCTCCAATCATTCCGGTGGCGCCGCCAACAAGTGCAACCGGTTTATGGCCAGCCATCTGAAAACGTTTCAACAGCATAATCTGGGCAAAACTACCCACATGCAGCGAGTCGGCTGTAGGGTCAAATCCAATATATGCCACGGTCATTTCTTTTGCCAGCTGCTCTTCAGTTCCCGGCATCATATCGTGCATCATACCACGCCATTTCAGGTCTTCAACAAAATTCATCAAACTAAATTTTTAAAAATTTGCGCAAAGATATAAAATGTGCCCTGTAATCCTGTTTCTTTCATCATAAAAACGGGACGACGCAGATTCAGGTCATAACTGCCTCAAAACCACTGCAGGTTTAAAAAATTAAATTGCCGGTAAATGATGGATGATCAGAAAATAAATTAATATGACGTAACTCTTTGATAATCTTCGTTTGCCGGATCGTGAGTGTCATCCCAAAAATCGATAAACGGGAAAATAGCCGGTGCAAAATTCCGGATGGGCGCATACAACCGCGATTCTTCTTTGGCTTCTCGGGAAAGTATTTCAACATCCTCATCAATTTTATCGAAAACCACCAGTATGATACTCAATATCAATGCCGAACGCAAAACTCCAAAAGCCATTCCGGCCAGTTTGTTTATAAAACCAAGCATCACCGTTTCCACCAGTTTGTTCACTACGCTGCCGATAAGATGCACCAAAACAACGATAACGATAAAAGTTATAATGAATGAAATAATATGAAGATATTTTGTAGTGATTTCGAAATGTTCGGTTAGAAACTCAGAAGTGATATCTGAAAATTCAATGGCCCCCCAAATTCCAAGTACCAATGCAGCCAGCGATGCAAGTTCAACAACCAATCCTTTCCGAAAACCATTGAACGCTGCAAGTACCAACAGTAGGGCAAGGATAATATCGATATAATTCATTCTTGTTTAAAGTAAGATTTTGTTACAGAACGTAAAAGTAGAAATTATTTTTATGAACTAAAGCAAATAAATTATTCCTAACTTTGAGACCAAAATAATTCTGACTGATGCCACTATTAAATTCTGTTATAAACTGGATAAATTTTAAACGGATTTATCAGATTCAACTGTACCGCGAACATCCATTTGAAATTCAGAATGAGGTGTTTTTCGATTTAATAAACAACGCCAAATCAACCAAATGGGGGAAAGAATACGACTATAAAAAGGTGGAATCAGTGCATGATTTTCAACAATCGGTACCGTTGCAAACCTACAATGAAATCAGACCTTATGTTGACCGGTTGCGCGAAGGCGAAAAAGATTTATTATGGCCGGGCGAAGTAAGATGGTTTGCCAAATCATCCGGAACTACCAGCGACAAAAGCAAATTTATTCCCGTTACAAAAGAAGCTTTGGAAGATTGCCATTTGCGCGGCCCAAAAGATGTGTTTGCCCTGTACATGAAAAATTTTCCTGAAACAAAGGTTCTGAAAGGTAAAACACTGACGCTTGGCGGCAGCCACCGTGTAAACAATTTTTCGAATAACTCGTATTATGGCGATTTATCAGCCATACTAATTGAAAATGTTCCGTTTTGGACAGACTTTATAAGAATCCCTTCGTCGGAAATTGCACTGCTGGAAGAGTTCGAAGAAAAGATTGAGAAAATAATTGAAAATTCTTTGGACGAAAATGTTACCTCACTGGCCGGTGTTCCATCATGGAACCTGGTGTTGCTGAAAAAAATTCTTGAAAAAACCAACAAAAGCAACATCCTTGAAATTTGGCCAAACCTGGAGGTTTTTGTGCATGGCGGCGTAAATTTTGAACCGTACCGGGAACAATACAAAAAAATTATCCCGTCGGATCAGATGCACTATATTGAAACCTACAATGCATCGGAAGGATTTTTTGGAATCCAGGACAACGAAAACAGCGACAATATGCTTTTAATGCTGGATTACGGGATTTTTTATGAATTCATTCCCATGAGCGATTTTGGAAAAGAAAACCCAAGTGTTTTAACCCTTGAACAGGTGGAACTGGATGAAAATTATGCCATGGTAATTTCAACCAATGCCGGATTATGGCGCTACATTATTGGCGACACGATAAAATTTACCAGCAAATTTCCTTATAAAATTAAAATAACCGGCCGTACCAAACATTTTATAAATGCATTTGGCGAAGAAGTAATAATTGACAATGCAGAAAATGCGCTGCGGATTGCATGTGAAGAAACATCGGCAAATATTGAAGAATATACCGCCGGCCCTGTTTTTATGGGCGACAACCAAAAAGGCGCACACCAATGGATTATAGAATTTGAAAGACAACCCGAAAATCTGGAACAATTTGTTACTGCTCTCGATAAAGCATTGCAAACCTTAAATTCGGATTACGAAGCCAAACGGCATAAAAACCTTACACTTGAACGGCCTCACGTAATTATGGCTCCAAAAGATACATTTTATCACTGGATGAAAAAAAGAGGGAAAATTGGTGGACAGAATAAAATCCCACGCCTGTCGAACGACAGAAAATATCTGGATGAACTACTTGAAATACTGAAAAAAAATAATTAATTAATTTCGTTAGATTTACAAAACACAAAATTATGCATATTGCTGTAGCAGGAAATATTGGCGCCGGAAAAACAACATTAAGCGAATTACTGGCTAAACATTACAAATGGAACCCACATTACGAAGATGTGGATGAGAATCCGTATTTAAATGATTTTTACAATGATATGCAACGCTGGTCTTTCAACCTGCAGATCTATTTTTTAAACTCACGGTTCAAACAAATTATCGATATCCGAAAATCAGGAAAAACAATTATTCAGGACCGCACCATTTACGAAGATGCCGAAATTTTTGCGCCCAACCTGCACAGTATGGGTTTAATGAGCACCCGCGATTTTAAAAATTACAAAACACTTTTCGATTTGATGGTGAGCTTAATCCAGCCACCCGATTTGCTGATTTACCTGCGCGCTTCCATTCCCACACTGGTAAACCAGATTCAGAAACGTGGCCGCGAATACGAAAACTCCATTCGCCTCGATTACCTGAAACAGTTAAATGAACGGTATGAAAAATGGATCAGCGGCTATAATATGGGCAAACTTCTGGTTATAAATGTTGATAACCATGATTTCACTCAAAACCCGGAAGATTTAAGTTCTATCATTGATAAAATTGATGCACAAATTTACGGGCTTTTTTAGTCTTCCATCAATTCTATTTCAGCGAGAATTCCGGGCCAGCTTTCTTCCGGTAATTTTGCCCCCATAACTTCCACCACTTTTCCTGAAATCAGGGCGGCAATTTTCCCGCTTTTCTCCAGGCTGTAACCTTTGGTCAGGCCATAAAGCAAACCGGCAGCATAATTGTCGCCTGCGCCGGTGGTATCAACTGCATTGGCCTTTACCGTCCCTATTTTCACGCTTTTATTGCTTTGTTTTATAAATGAACCCTCTTTCCCCACTTTAACAATGGCCAGTTCACACATTCCCGCGATATCTTCCAGCGCTTCTTCGGGAGATTTACCGGTAAATGCCTGTGCTTCCTCTTCGTTGGCAAAAACAATATCCACTTTTCCCGAAATCAGCCTTTTCAGAAAATCAAGGTGCGCTTCCACCACATTGAAACTGGAAAGGTCGATAGCGATTTTTAAACCTTCACTTCGTGCCAAATCAATGGCTGTTTCAATTAAATCATGATCCTGCACAAGATACCCTTCGATATACAAATAAGAATACTGGCGAAAGATTTCATTCCGAAGTTCATCCGTTTTTAAATCGGCCGCCGCACCTAAATAAGTCGCCATAGTACGTTCAGAGTCGGGGCTTACCAGGCTCATCACCCTGCCGGTGTCTTTTTTGCTGTAAAATAGATGTGTGGCAATATTTTTACGTTCAAATTCTTCTTTAAAAACATGGCCAAGCTCATCATTCCCTATTTTCCCAAGGTAACCGCATTTTGCTCCCAAACTTGCCATCGCATGCACTGTGTTGGCAGCCGACCCGCCAGTGGTAACTTCGCGTTTGTTTAAAGATGTCGCTTCATAAATTATCTTCGAAAGTTTTTCATCTACAAGAGTCATGCTCCCGCGGGGCAGGCCAAATTCGGCCAGCAAAGCATCATTTTCCAACACATTTATTACATCAACAAGGGCATTTCCAATACCCAGCACTGCAGGTAAATTTTCAGAATTAATCATTTTATTCGTTTTCCAGATTTTTTGCAAAAATATTTTTTCTTTTCGGAAAAGCTATTATTTTTGCAACGCTTTAAGAAAAAACAAGCAGCTTCTTAAAGTTGAAATATCTTCCCTAGTAGCTCAGTTGGTTAGAGCGGCGGACTGTTAATCCGTAGGTCGTAGGTTCAAGTCCTACCTGGGGAG
>CAWFMB010000031.1:0-152647 GCA_963816685.1 uncultured Prolixibacteraceae bacterium
TCACTCGTTGCAAAAAAGCCGTAGCAGAAATTCAAATTACCATAGCCCGGTTTCCGGCATAAACATGTGCAGACACATTTCAAACAAAAAATCAGATTTGATTTTCCGGCTATTATTTACTATATTAAGAATCATTCTTAATAACTATGGAAAGAAATATTAACCGGAATATAACGCGAAAAAGAAACCTGCCGCCGGATTCCTGTTTTTTCGGGACAGAATGAAAGCAATGTAATTCCTATTTTCCCTCCCCTGGCACCGGGAATATATCTCCTGTCTATCTCCCTGTCATCGCTATACCACCTCCTAATCAAATTCGGATTAAATTCGCATCAAACTCGCACTAAATTCGCGATATCGCGAATTTAGTGCGAGTTTAGTACGAATTTAGTGCGAATAAAAAGCGAAGAAAATACAGAGAGAGTATAGGGAGAGTATAAGGAAAGTAGAAAGGAATGGCGAATGTCGAATAACGAACCATCAAGGGGAAGAAATTATTATTGGTGATTGTTTATGCTATTCGTAGGATTGGGTATAAGGAATCAGGAAGGTGAGGCAGGAAACAATTTTTGAATTAAAATAAATTAGCACCACGAATATTTTCCCCTCCTTTAACTCCGTTTACACCTTGTTTTTTCCCCGTTTGGGGGAAATGGTCAGTTCAGTGACACTCAAATTACAGGAATAAAATGGAACTGTAATTTGGAAGTGGAACTAATCCCGATTATTCATCGGGGCGTAAGGAATTGCGGGGAGGGCGACCAAAGGGGTTTCAAGGAGGGGTGGTTGAAGTCCTTCAGCAAACTTGTGGTAATTAGAAATCATGCGGACGAAACCGGGGGTGGTTCTAAATGTTCAGCATCAAACCACTCCCTTCAAGTTCCGTCTTTCCTGTCAAAAAGTATTGTATAAGCCCGCCTGAATGGACGAATATTGAATAACGAATCAGGAAGGGGAAGAAATTATTATTGGTGATTGTTTATGCTATTCGTGGGTAAAAAGGAAATGTAGAATATCGAATAAGTAATAAGGAATCAG
Source organism: uncultured Prolixibacteraceae bacterium (assembly GCA_963816685.1). GTDB lineage: Bacteria > Bacteroidota > Bacteroidia > Bacteroidales > Prolixibacteraceae > CAVYUC01. Next base: position 1,039 of record CAWFMB010000031.1, read on the forward strand.
AAAGGGAAGAAAGGAATGTAGAATATCGAATAAGCCCGGCTGAATTGACGGACAGGGAACATCGAATCAGGAAGTGGAAGAAATGAAAATTATTCGTACCTTTCTTTAAACCAAAAATTAATCGATATGGAATCGCCAGGAATAATACAGATTCACAAACAAAGTAACATCAGCGTTTTCATATTAAAAATTCATTTCGTGAATCGAAAATTTAATTCTTACAGGATGTTATCTTTTTTAATGATGTTATTTTTAATTGTTGCAATACCTGCACATTCTCAGGAAAGAATCGATTCAAGAAGGAGCAAGAATATTTTTGTTGAGTTCGGCGGCAGTGGGATAGCCTTAATGACGGCAAATTATGATTTTCGATTTTTAAAAAACCGTAGCGATGGATTGGGAATGCGAATTGGAATTGGAGGAGAATCAAGCAAATCTGAATCTTTTATTGGTACAGGTGAAACTAAAACTAAATTGTTTACAATACCCCTTGAACTAAATTACGTTTTGAGTGATAATAGATTTTCATTCGAAATAGGTTATTCCCTGACGTACATCAATCAATCCGAAAGTTCTAGTTTCCGATTGATTGACCCTTATAATACCTATTCTGATGAATCCGGGAAAATCTTTGTTTCTTATGTGCCTGTTGGATTTAGGTTGAAACCAAAAGAAGATGGATTTATGTTAAAATTTAATTTAGGACCTTTAGTCAATTATTCAGCTCCAAATTTATTTAATCCAACCGGGGTAACTGATGGAAAAATTCAAGCCTGGATTGGATTTGCGGCAGGATATTCATTTTATTGAAGGACCTATGTTTTAGCAGCCCAAATGAAGAGGAAGAAATGCTACTGCGACTAATCCCTGAGTTCAGAGTTTCCGGGTTCAAAATTCCGAGACACAGCAGTTTAAAGTTTAAGGTCTAAAGTTTAAAGAACAGCTCGTAGCTCATGGCTCGCAGCTTTGGCTCGTTGCTTGCAGCTTCAAAGTTCAGGAAAGTCTGTATCCTACCCACTGCGACTGCGACTGATCACTAAAATCCCTGTAACGGTTCCTGCCCCTGGTTTTTAACGAAGGAAAGCTGCTGGCCGATTGCATCGGCAATTTGTCTGTTACAAAGGAATATCGAATATCGAATAAACCCGTCGGAATTGACGGACAGGGAATAAGGAATAAGAAAGGAAGAAAGGAATGGCGAATATCGAATAATGAATAATGAATGAGGAAGGGAAGAAAGGAATAACGAATATCGAATAAGAAATAAGGAATAAGAAATAAATAGGAAGGGAAGAAAGGAATATCGAATGTGGCATATTGAATGAAGATGGGAAAGAAAACAGGTGTACTGTGATTGCCTGGTGCTACTGAAGAATACTGATCACAATCACTGCGACTTATGCCTTTAACCCACTGTAAAATAAGGTAATAAAGCATAGATTATTATTGGAAATTTTAGTAATTTACTATGAGGTAATTTTTTCTGTATATCTCCTTATTTTATTTGTCGAATCTTTAAACCAATGCATTATGAAACACAGTTTTTTACATTTCATTTTTATGATTTGCTTTTTGGTTTATGCTGCAATGTATTCTGCTGCGCAGCCACCTTCCATCGGAGGGTATAATGTCTATTACGGACATTTGCATAATCATACGGCGTTTTCAGATGGAACCGGAACGCCCGAACAGGCATACAATTATGCCAAAAATACGGCTCACCTCGATTTTTTCGGTTTGTCAGACCATTCTGAAATGTTATCGGGAGATGAATATACCATCATAAAAAACGCTGCAAACACTTATAATAAAGACGGGGAGTTTGCTGCTTTTTACGGTTTTGAGTGGTCGTCGATTTTTAATGGCCATGTTACGGTTGTCAATACCGAAGATTATTGCCAGTATACTTCGACGGAAACCGATAATTTCTCCGAATTGCTGGCCTGGGTAAATGCTAGCAGCGGCATTGCATTTTTCAACCATCCGGGATGGTCATGGTGGGCATTTCAGGAATTTAATTATTTCGGGGACATTCCTTCTGAAAAATTTGTGGGAATGGAGTTATGGAACGATGTGGATGGATTTAACACATATTATTACAATGACGGGTATTTCAGTAACGACGGCAATAAAGGTTATTTCGATGAAGCTTTGGTACGCGGATGGAAAATTGGTGCCTCCGGCAGCGATGACAACCATGAAGCCACCTGGGGGACCAGAACGCCATGGCGTATGGCTGTTCTGGCCAATAACCTGAGCCGCACTGCAATTACCGATGCATTAACAGCCCGCAGGTTTTACTCCACACTTGACATGAACCTTTTGCTTTCGCTAAAAATCAACGGGGCTGAAATGGGTTCAACGATACAAGGTGGTAACATTAATTTGCAGATTTCAGCGTCGGATAACGATGCAAATGATTCATTTACAAAAGTGGTGCTTATAAAAAACGGTGTGGTTGCCGAAACCATAAACCTGACCCCTTCGCTGAATCCGGTGAATATAACCCGGTCGCTGACCGGTGCAGACAACGATTATTTTTATGTAAAAGTAACTCAGGCCGATGGTGATGAAGCAATTTCATCGCCTGTATTCATTGAAGGAATGGAAAACATGGCACCTGTTGTTGAAATAGTAAATCCGGCAGGTAATACGGAGTTTTTTATTGGCGACCCTGTAAATATTGTTGCTGTTGCTTCCGACCAGGATGGCACCATTGCCAAGGTGGAGTTTTTCGACGGGGAAACCAAAATCGGGGAGGATTTGAATTCCCCGTATGAATGTTTGTGGACGGCTGCCCAGGCAGGAATCCATCAACTGACGGCCAAAGCAACAGATAATCTTGGGACAGTTGCAATCTCTGATCCCGTTGCCATCCTTGTCTCCACTGTTGAGCCACCTGCTAATTTTACTGTTGAAAGCCGGATATCACGGGGAAGTGACGATGCCGAGCAATACAACAAGGGAACTGTAATATTAAATGATCCGGTTTTGAACATGGTCTATGAGTCAAAATCCACCGGTAACCAAACCATTGGCCTTCGGTTCGGCAATCTTGATATTCCGAAGGGAGCGAATATTACAAGTGCCCACATCCTGTTTACTGCAGCACAAACATCTTCCGGAACTTCCTCGCTTTCCATAAAAGGTGAGGCTTCGGATAATGCAGCTACTTTTACCACGAAATCAAAAAATATCTCTTCGCGTAAAAAGACTTCTGCAAATGTAACCTGGGCACCGGAACAGTGGACCACAGGAAGTAGCCGTCCGTCATCTGATATTTCTTCTATTGTCAGTGAAATTGTTAACCGGCCCGGATGGAGTCCCGGGAATGCCATGGCTTTTATTATAACCGGAACAGGCACCCGTACGGCACATGCTTATGATGGCTCACCCAATTCTGCTCCATTGATTCATATTGAATATACTTTGGAAAAAAGCGGCATTATTGCAGATAATTATGCCTTCCAGCCGGAGGAACAGGCTGTTTCCGTCAAAACGGTTCTGGTTTATCCCAATCCGGTACGTACAGTATTAAATGTAAGTACGGAAGGAATTCATGATGTGCAGCGAATTCAGGTATATTCCATTACAGGAAGCCTGGCAGCAGAGTTGAAAGTCAGTCAGGGTTATGGTGAAATACAGGTGGATTGCGGCAATCTGAAGCCGGGAACTTACCTGCTGAAGGTTACCGGTTTGGAAGGAAGCTGGTCGGCACGGTTTGTGAAGCAGTAAAGGGGTTTGGAGTTCCGGGTTCAGGGACCACAGTTTAAAGTTCCTTGTTTACAGTTTAAAGTTCCTTGTTTAAAGTTTAAAGTGTTGGAACTATTCGAGGTTAGTGACCCTCTTAAAGTCCGCTTCAGGGGATTTAGGGGTAGGCTTCCGCTGTTTCGGAGTTCCGGATTCAGAGAGGGGAGGCGGAGTTTAAAGTTTAAAGTATAAAGCCTGTCCGGCTGAATAGACGGGTTTAAAGTGTTGGAGCTGGAGCTTCGAAGTTAAAGTCCGTGGCTCGTGGCTTGCAGCTTCGAAGTGGTCTGTATACGTGCGACAGCTTACTGCGTCTGCAATTTATCGTCCGGATTTGCAACCTGCAGGGAGGTTTGTGCGTCAGTTATTAAAAGCTTTAAAACCTTTAAGTCTAAAAACCAGTATAACGGCCATGATTGTGCAATCACAAAAGGATATGAATAATTCATTCAGTGAGGGTTTCCGGTAAAGGAAGCCATACAATTTTTTAATGATTGTCTGTAGAAAATTCAGTACATTAATAATAATTATACAAATGAAAAAAACAATTCTTCTATTCATTTTATCGCTGGTTATTACCTGCATGTTTTCCAACCGGTTATTGGCTCAGGATATTACCGGCAAATGGCATGGGATGCTTGAATTCACCAGTGCGTCGCTGCGGTTAGACCTTGTGGTTGGTCAGGAAGACGGGAAGTATACAGCCACTTTGTACAGCCCCGACCAGGGAAACAACGCCATTCCGGCTGATGAATTCAGTTATTCCGACGGGAAAATGGCGTTTACCGTTGCCGACCTCGATGTAAAATTCTCGGGTGAGATGGATAAAGCTTCATCCACCATCAGAGGTATTTTTAATCAGCATGGCCAATCTGTGCCCCTTGTGCTGGGACGGGAATATATTGAAGCGCCGGGCGGTGCACCGGGCCAGCCGGCCACACCTGATAACCGGCCGTAACAGGACGCAGGATGGCATCCATCGCAGCAGGATGGCATCCATCGCCGACGCAGGAGGCTGGATGCTATCCGTAGCTTATCTGAAAGATAATCCTTAAGCTAATGTTTTTGCAGAGCGATTTTGAACGGATAGCATCGCCTGAAGCGATGCCATCCAGGCATCCATCACCGACGCAGAAGGATGGCATCCATCGCCGACGCAGGAGGCTGGATGCTATCCGTAGTTTATCTGAAAGATAATTCTTAAGCTAATGTTTGTGCAGAGTGATTTTGGAACGGATAGCATCGCCCGAAGCGATGCCAGCCTGCTGAGATCCATTATTGCATTTTTTTAATTACTTTTAAAATAAAAACGTGACATCCAGTAAAACCATTACTCCACTGATTGGTGGAAACTACTATCACATTTACAACCGAGGGATAAACCGGCAAAACATCTTTTTCAAAATAAAGAATTATGAGTATTTCCTTACTCTTTGGAAAAAGTATATGATCAATTGTACCGACGTGGTGGCATATTGTCTTATTCCAAATCATTTTCATTTTCTTATAAAAATCTTTGACAGGATTCATGTGCAAATAAATCCGGATGAATACACAATCATTGATGATGAAAAGGAAGTTGGAAAGTATGTTTCAGAGCAGTTAAGAAGATTATTTATTTCTTATTCACAGGGGATAAATGTTCAGGAAAACAGAAGCAGCAGTCTTTTTACAAGGAACTTTAAAAGAATTCTGATTGAAGAAGATACGCATTTAAAATACCTGATTTTTTATATTCATTATAATGCTCAAAAGCATGGTTTAACTGAGGATTTCAGAAAATACAGATACAGTTCATATAATGCATATATTATTGATAAACCAACTCATGTAGCAGTTAGTCATGGTTTGGAAATATTTGATGGATTAGATGGGTTTTTGGCATTTCATAATTTCAATCATGACGAAAAAAGTGATCTGAATTTGGAATAACCGCAGGATGGCATCCATTGCAGGAGGATGGCATCCATTGCCGACGAAGGATGGCATCCATTGCCGACGCAGGAGGCTGGATGCTATCCGTAGTTTATCTGAAAGTAAATTCTTAAGCTAATGTTTGTGCAGAGTGATTTTGGAACGGATAGCATCGCCTGAAGCGATGCCATCCTGCGGCACTGCGACTGATCACTGCACCCGGAAACCACTTTGCCCTGATTATTGTTCTATTATTTAAGCTAAAATGAAAACAATGATAATAGAAATGCACTGTCATACATCCGAGCACTCTGCCTGCAGTCAGGTTTCTGCTGCGGATATGGTTAAAAAAGCAGTTCAGGTAGGAATACAGGCGCTGGTAATCACCGATCATCATTATCAATGGGATGAGGAAGAACTGGAAGTGCTCCGCAAAACTGCAGGTGTGCCTGAGACATTTAAAATTTTTTCGGGACAGGAAGTAACCACTACAGATTACGGAGATATTCTTTTGTACGGAGCTGAGAAAACGTATCACAAACAGAAAATATCTCTGGAAGATATCCGGGCTGAAAATCCGGATGCCGCCATTATCTGGGCACACCCGTACCGGAATAAAAAAATACCGGCACCCGACAAATTGCTCAGCCCACTCATCAATGCAATAGAAATATTCAATTCAAATTACAGTCTTCTTGAGGCCAATAAGGCACTGAATGACTGGCATGAACTAAAATTTACCGCAACCGGAGGTACAGATACCCATGCCCTCAGCTACACAGGTTCTTATCCGACCATATTTGATCATCCGGTAAATTCAATGGATGAATTTGTGGAAGAATTAAAAGCAGGGCGGTGCAGGCCCTATTACAAAGAAGTTCAGCGTGCCGGAACCACCAACACAAAAGTTACGGAAGTTTCAATCGGGCCAAAGAACGGAGGAGAAAAAAAACGTCTGATTATTAAAACCTATGACGATATTGATGCATGGAAATCGGGTGAACGTTCACATTTGCTGATTGATGAACTGCTGAGGCAGGGTTTTGACGAAGGTCCCTGCCGCATACCAAAGCCTCTGGATAAAGACAGGCACAACCTGTTGCTTGTGGAAGAACGAATCGGAGGGAAAACCTTATTTGATTCCCTGGTAAAGGCAAATGCGGCTGATGCATCCAAATACCTGCAAATGGCGGCACAGTGGCTGAGCAAGCTTCATAATATGAAACTTAAAATTACTCCTCCGGATGAATACCTGCAGATTGAGCCGGAGCGGATTGAGTATTATCTGAAAAGTCTGGTTGAAACGGATAACAAACATCTGCAGCGTGTAAAGGAAATAAAAGATTTGGTTCTAAAAAAAGAACGGGAATTAATCACCCGGCGTCCGGAAATCCTGGTGCAGGGGCATGGAGACTTTCACCCCAAAAACATATTCATTAACAGGAAAAACAAGGATGAATATGTTGCTGTAATTGACTTCGACAGCTCTTACCAGCTGCCCCGTGCTTTTGATGTCGGGACTTTTCTGGCACAATACATCAATATGTTTTTTAAAAATTATGAGGTTCAGCAAAAAGCATCATCCGATATTTTTTTGGATACTTATTTTGCCCTGGCCCATAGTCTGGAGGACGATTTTCTTCGTCAGGTTAATCTTTTTAAAGCACGGGCATGCTTAAGTATTTTATATTACCTGGCAAAAGTGGATATGGGCGAAAGTGAAAACTTTTTTCGCATCATGGTGGAAGCAGAAAAAAACATGGTGTCGATTATTTAAAGGATGAATGAGTTAAAACTCAAAGACAGTAGGAAATGTAGAATATCGAATAAGCCCGACTGAATGGACGGAAAGGGAAGAAGGAATCAGAAAGGGAAGAAAGGTATGGCGAATTTCGAATGAGGAATCATGAAGGGGAAGAAATTATTATTGGTGATTGTTTATGCTATTCGTGGGTAAAAAAAGGAAATGTAGAATAAGGAATAAGGAATAAGGAATAAGAAAAGTGAAGAAATTATTATTGGTGATTGTTAGTGATATTCGTGGCTAAAAAAGGGATATGTAGAATAAGGAATAAGCCCATCTGAATTGACGGACAGGGAATAAGGAATCAGAAAGGGAAGAAAGGAATAACGAATGTCGAATATTGAATAACGAATCAGGAAGGGGAAGAAATTATTATTGGTGATAATTAGTGCTATTCGTGGGTAAAAAAAGGAAATGTAGAATAAGGAATAAGGAATAAGGAATAAGGAATAAGGAATAAGAAAGGGAAGAAAGGAATAACGAATATCGAATAAGCCCGCCTGAATGGACGGACAGGGAATAACAAATCAGAAAGGTGAAGCAGGAAACATCTTTTGAATTCAAAATAAATTTGTAGCACGAATCTTTTCCCCTCCTTTAACTCCGTTTACACCTTGTTTTTTCCCCGTTTGGGGGAAATGGTCAGTTCAGTGACACTCAAATTACAGGAATAAAATGAACTGTAATTTGGAAGTGGAACTAATCCCGATTATTCATCGGGGCGTAAGGAATTGCGGGGAGGGCGACCAAAGGGGTTTCAGGGAGGGGTCGGTTGAAGTCCTACAGCACACTTGTGGTGTTTATATTAATTAGGAAGTACCCCATGTATTAATCGAAAAGTATACCACTATTTCATAACAGAACGATTTATTCGTTCCTAAAAAATGATTAGTATGTATACAAAACAAGAGATCATAATCCAGAGCCACCGTGAAGGGAAATCATTTTTAACCCATACCATATTTTTAGGTAAGTACTGATAAAAAAGATATATAGCAGGCTTCATGAGAAGCCGGTTTTTTATCCAACCCATACTGGGTTGAGGACGTAACAACGTTATTCTTTCCTGCTACTATAATCCAACGCATACTGCGTTGTAACTGAATCCGGTACAGATTTGATATCGTAGCAACATGTTGTTTTTGAATTTGATTATGAACCTGGTACGGGTTCGATTGTAATATGGCTATAAATTCCGGTCGTATTATCCAACTTTTCTACTATAATCCAACGCATACTGCGTTATAATATAACCCGGTACGGGTTAGATTATAGTAGCAGCAATATGTGATTTTGATCATGAACCCGGTACGGGTTCGATTATAATAATGCTAACGAAACATCACCATGAAGGGAAATCATTTTAAACCCATACCATATTTTTAGGTAAGCACAAATAAAAAAGATATATAGCAGGCTTCATGAGAAGCCGGTTTTTTATCCAACCCATACTGGGTTGAGGACGTAACAACGTTAATCTTTCCTGCTACTATAATCCAACGCATACTGCGTTATAACTGAATCCGGTACAGATTTGATATCGTAGCAACATGTTGTTTTTGAATTTGATTATGAACCTGGTACGGGTTCGATTGTAATATGGCTATAAATTCCGGTCGTATTATCCAACTTTTCTACTATAATCCAACGCATACTGCGTTGTAATTTAACCCGGTACGGGTTAGATTATAGTAGCAGCAATATGTGATGTTGATCATGAACCCGGTACGGGTTCGATTATAATAATGCTAACGAACCATGAAGGGAAATCATTTTAAACCCATACCATATTTTAGGTAAGCACAAATAAAAAAGATATATAGCAGGCTTCATGAGAAGCCGGTTTTTTATTCAACCCATACTGGGTTGAGGACGTAACATCGTTATTCTTTCCTGCTACTATAATCCAACGCATACTGCGTTGTAAATTGAATCCGGTACGGATTTGATTATAGTAGCATCAATTTGTGATTTGATCATGAACCGGTACGATTTCGATAAATAATGCTAACGAACATTAAGGGATATGATTTTAAGCCCGTACCATATTTATTCCTATGATTATCGCACACATGCTGCGCTGAAATAGAATCCAATACAGGTTCGATTATATGGCTATAAATTAGCCGGCTTTTTTATCCAACCCATACTGGGTTGTGGACATAACATCGTTAATCTTTCCTGCTACTATAATCCAACGCATACTGCGTTATAATAGAACCCGGTACGGGTTAGATTATAGTAGCAGCAATATGTGATTTTGATCATGAACCCGGTACGGGTTCGATTATAATAATGCTAACGAAACATCACCATGAAGGGAAATCATTTTAAACCCATACCATATTTTAGGTAAGCACAAATAAAAAAGATATATAGCAGGCTTCATGAGAAGCCGGTTTTTTATCCAACCCATACTGGCTTGTGGTAAATAATAGGTGGTTCTTAATGGTGATTATTAGTGAAATTCGTGCATAAAAAGGAAATGTAGAATATCGAATAAGGAATCAGAAAGGGAAGAAAGGAATAACGAATGTCGAATGAGGAATGCTGAATGAAGATGGGGAAGAAAGGAAATGTCGAATATCGAATAAGCCCGTCTGAATTGACGGACAGGGAATAAGGAATAAGGAAGGTGAAGAAGGAAACATTTTTTGAATTCAAAACAAATTTGCAACACGAATCTTTTCCCCTCCTTTAACTCCGTTTACACCTTGTTTTTTCCCCGTTTGGGGGAAATGGTCAGTTCAGTGACACTCAAATTACAGGAATAAAATGAACTGTAATTTGGAAGTGGAACTAATCCCGATTATTCATCGGGGCGTAAGGAATTGCGGGGAGGGCGACCAAAGGGGTTTCAGGGAGGGGTCAGTTGAAGTCCTTCAGCACACTTGTGGTAAATAAAAATCATGCGGACGAAACCGGGAGTGGTTCTTAATGGTGATTATTAGTGAAATTCGTGTGTAAAATTTAAATGTAGAATATCGAATAAGGAATAAGGAAGGTGAAGAAATTGTTATTGGTGATTATAGGTGAAATTCGTGGGAGCCTCCTAAGATTTATGTCAACATTTTTCATGCAGAGGGGAAATTCGTGCTGCGAATATAGTTTTGAAGTAATGTAATAAAAGTGTCGAAGCTTTAAACTCAGAACCCTCTTTTCTTTGAACTTTGAACCTTGAACCTTGAACTTTCTTATACCCGTCTGTTCAGCCGGACAGGCTTTAAACTTTGAACTCAATCCCACATTATGAATTAATCAAAAAAAGCCTTAACTTATAATGGTATTTTTTTTCACCATTAAATCAATTCAAAATCAATTAAACACTGGTTTTGAAAATTCATTTTATTAACTCAAAAAAGTAACATCATGAGTACATTAGTAAGCACATGGGTTGATACACCCATTATTTTAGATGATTCCATCAATGATCCGTCGTGGAATGATGCAGGTATCATGGATATGCCAAAGGGAAAAGTGATGGTAAAAAACAACAGTGAGTTTTTGTATGTGGCATTGGACATCGTTAGTGATTACGGGAATGATTCAGGAACAGCAGATTATTTTTGGTTTACCTTCGACAGAAACAGAAATGCAGCAATTACACCCAATTACGATGTCAACTACGGTCTGTACCCTGGAAATCCGAACAAAATGGGAAGGCAGTTTTACCTTGGGCCGGCCCGCTGGACCGGATTGCAGAACGAAACAAGTCCATCGATGTGCAGGGTGGAATTTGGCCCGTCACCCCATTCTGACACCCCTCACCGGATTTGGAAAATGCAATTTCTATTGTCCGATTTGAATGTTTCGCTCAGTGCATGGTTTCCTTATACACGCTTTGGTTTCAGAGTAGCATCGAGCCATCCGGGTTTTCAGCACAACGAACCTGCAAATTTTTACACTAATTTTGCCGGTCTGCATTATCTCTACTTGTCAAAGAAAAGAACATTTCCTGCGGGCTCCATGGGAACTGTGTTTGGAGGAGTCGGTTTAATTCCCTTCGATAAAATTAACACTTCCGGCCGGGCAACAACTGCTGCGGGTTATCATCCGTTTGTACAGAATGCAGCATTTGGAAGCACCTTAAATCTTATTGGAAACCGCACTACGCTCTCTGCACTTGGTGGAAGGAAATACCGTGTATTGCACAGGGATGGCACCTCAGGAAGTTTTTCACCTTTATTAAGTTCATGGAAAAATTATCAGTGGGATAATGCAACAAGTCAATATGTTTTAAGGCATTTTGGACCTGATACAAATGACAAGTATACCATCCCGCATCCTTCAGTGGATTATTCAATTGATGACTTGTTAATTCAATTCAGTACTGTTGGAATGAATACCGGAATTCACCAGTTCCGGATTGATGTGGATTCGTATGCCGCAGATACAGAAATATTGACCTTATATATCGATAACAATCTGCCCGAATTGAACATTAACAGCATCACGCACAACGGTGTGCTTAAATCTGCCTGTTCAATAGTCCAGCTCACCAGCAATACTGATGGGTTAAAATTCAATATTACTGCACATGATCCGGAAGGTAATCTGCGGTTGTTTAGCTTATCAGCGCATTACGGGAGTAACCTGAGTACAGGTATCTATTCTGAAAGTTACCCTGGAAGCGGAACCTGGGCAGGGGTAACAAATCTGGTTGTGCCGGCAACAGGTGAATGGGTGCCTCCTGTAACTTGTGCCTACCAATTCCGCCTGACCGGGTGGGCAAGAACAACAAATGGGTATGGCTACATTGGTCATGCAGAACATTCGGAACATTTGACCATTTTAAAACCTGGTTTTGAAGGTGCATCTTCAGTAATTATAAAACCTGAATTTGTTTTGGGTCAATCGATAAAGGATCTGGGAATTGGAAGATAATTCGTTTAAAATAAGTTACTGAAAAGAGCTCCTTTCTGTAAAAGGAGTCTCTTTTGGCTTTTATTGAACATGCGGATTACTTTCTCCGGACATTTGTCATCGTCTCACATCATGCAACACTTTTATTGTTGGCAGTAACATCTTTTTATAAAATTATTTATCTAAAAACAATAGTATGGCACTAAATGCAAACATGAGGTTAACTTCAGAAGTACAGGGCGAAATTAAAGGCTCAGTAACACAGGCCGGCCGTGAAGATTCAATTCTTGTTATTGGATTTAGCCACGAAGTTGATTCACCCCGCGATACGGCTTCGGCGCTTCCAACAGGGAAAAGACAACACAAACCGTTAGTGATAACAAAGGAAATTGATAAATCAACTCCGCTGTTAATGAGTGCGTTAATAAACAACGAGAATATAACGGATGTTGAGTTGAAATTCTGGCAACCTTCGCGAAGTGGCAAGGAAATTCAATATTATACGATTCGATTGTTGAACGCCCGCATAATAAACGTACAACAGGAAATGCTGAATAATCAATATCCCGAAAACATGCGGCATAAGGAGAGGGAGCATATTTCATTTGTTTATCAGAAAATAATATGGACTTATGAAGATGGCGGAATTTCCACGGAAGACAATTGGGCAGATCATTCTTCAACTTCGTCTTTAAGAAATCCAGGATTAAGCCGGTTGTCCGGAGACATTGGATAACGGCAGTGTAATCAAATGAGGAAGTATGCATCCATCGCCGGCTCAGGAGGACGGATGTCATGATATTTATGGCTAAAAAAAGGAATATCGAATGTCGAATAAGGAATCAGGAAGGGAAGAAAGGAATATCGAATGTCGAATGAGGAATCAGGAAGGTGAAGAAATTATAATTTGTGATAATAAGTGAAATCAGTGGCTAAAAAAGGGGAAATATCGAATATCGAATAAGGAATCAGGAAGGTGAGACATGAACCATTTTTTTAATTCAAAATAAATTAGCAGCACGAATATTTTCCCCTCCTTTTTTCACGAAACCGGAGGTGGTTCTTCTGTTCTTTTATAGCCGGTAGCCGGAAGAATGCGGTGACATTTGAGATTTTAATCCACGGGCATGATTAATTTATAGGCTTTAACCTTGTTTTTAAAAAATGTGGGCACATAAAGTGTTTTGTTTTCAACAGAATAAGCAAGGTCTGCTGCATTTTCCTCCAAAGCTTCGGTGTCTGAAAGAGTTGTGGTTTCACCACTGGCAGAAACATAGAATATTTTTCCGGCCCAGCTTGTAGTTAAATAACCACCATCACCAACGGGTGCGATTGCATCGCCATGGCCCATATTTTCTGCAATAATTTTTACTTCTTTTGTATCGTGGTCAATCGCTTTAAACTGGCTGCCGGCACTTGTAATTAAAAGCATCCGGTCTTTTTCCCCGTACAATCCGTTAAAACGTTCACCTTCTTTACCCTCAAAATACACGTTAACTTTTCCATTTTCAAGTGCATATATTTTTTGTGAATTTGATCCCGAAACATAGATAACACCATCCGGCCCTACTGAAATGTCGTTTAACTGGGGTTCATCGTCAAATTCTGTTTTATTCATAATTTCACCGGTTTCAATATATACTTCCACCACCTCATCTATGTCGGCAATAAAAAGGGAACTTCCCAATATTCCCATTCCCTTGGGCGCATTTAAACCCTCAATCCATTTCAGTTCCAGGATATTGCCCTGCATATCCATTTTCGATACAAATCCGTTACCGTCTTTTTCCCAGGGATTTAGATTTACATTTGAAACGTACAACACCTTTTGCTCCGGATCTATCAAAACTGATTCAGGTGTTCGTAAAAGGGTATCCGATTCCCACAGCAGTTCAATTTCAGGAGAGGAGCCAGCTGCCTTGTTTTCTGTATTCGCAGTATCTTTCTTCTTTGCTGAGTTGCATGAAACTATGGCAGTTAATACGATAAGGAGTAAAAAATTCTTCATAATTTACAGTTGGTTATTGTTGAAACATTCAATGACTTTAAAGATAATTCATTTTGACAAATGATGCATAATGGAACCGTTCTTTTCAGAGAAAATGGTTCTCTATCCGGAATTAGAGGTTCAGGTATCAATGCTTTCATATTTCGTGAGCGATTTATTCATGTCCGGCTTCTTCGTTAAAAGCGGCATCCTCTTTTGTGATTTTCAAATCAAGTGTGTTTCATTTAATTTTTGGTACTGCTGTCAGGTGTCAGTGTTGAGCAGCAGTCTTCATTAAAATCCTTTTTTTATCTCACGTTGAGGTTCTGTTCCCGAATGTTCAATTTTTTCCCGTTTTTTTCCTGAAGAAAAGCTGTAGCTTATTTTGAACCATAAGGGCACGTCTGACAGGTTAACAACCCCTTCCGAATAATGGCTGAAGTCAGTTGTCACCACCTTGCTTCCCTGATAAGTAAATCGTTTAATACAAGGGGCACCTGCAGTAAAACCCACTTTCAAACCATTCGTGAATGACTTCTCAAACGATATAAAATAAAGGGCATCACTAAAAGAGGATCCCTGTATTTCATTCTTCGGGCTGTTGTACTGAAAGCTTGCAGATACTGAAAATCCTTTATTCAAAGCTGCAAATGCCGACAGGCTTGTTTCAACGGCCAGCAGGTGCTGACGGCTGATGTTGTTTTTTCGGGCTAAAAAATTGGGTAATGAATACATGTCAGCAATCTTCAAATATGGATTGATTCCGAACTTTCCAAATCCAAGAGAGCCGGTGAATAAAACTCCTGTTTCCCTTATTTCGCCAAGATTCATTTTTCGGATTTCAAAAACAGGGTTTTCGCTGACAGTCATCAAGTCGCGGATGGCTCCTGAAGTTTGCTGCCGGAAAAGCTGGAGCGAAATGAAATGATTTTTAAAAGTGCGGGAATATTCAAGTTGAACCAGGTGATGGATTTCAGGTTCAAGATTTGGATTACCAGTATTTACTGTAAAAGGGTCTGAAGTGAAAGCAGATGGATTTAGCTGATAGAATCCAGGGTATGATACCGATTGCCGGTAAATTAATTTCAGGTTTTGCGAATTCTTCAGGTTGTATTTTAACGAAGCATAAGGCAGAAGAAACAGCGCTTCTTTTTTTGCGTCCATCTTGTAAATGAGCAATCCGGTATTCTGTCCTTAAACCGATATTTGATTCGAGTTTGGGGAGTTTAAAACTGATGGCCCCATATCCGGCAAGATGTTTTTGTTTTGTAGTGAAAATTTTCATCGTTCCGGTCATTCATATCCATCAACCGGATTTGCATGCCTGCATTCAGTTTGATTTTTTCGCTTGCCGGAACAGTGTAATCAAGTTTGATGTATTGGGAATGATTCAGGGGTTTTACTGTGTTTTTAAAACTGTATTCTGGTTCTGTATTGGCGAGGGCTGTTGAATTCTCAGCTTTGAGTTTTTGCCAGCTCATATCGAGGCTCAGTTGATGTCCTGTTGTTTCATTAAAATCATGTTTGTACCAGAGCGAATAAAAACGACTTTGGTTGAGGTCTTCATCCTCCTTTTCAGCCGTTATGCTTTTTGTTTCAGCGCCGGCGGTCTGAATATTGATGTTTCCATCGAGTTCCTGGGAATAAGGATTATAAAATGCATAAAAGTTCAGTTGGTCCTGCTTGCTAATAAACCAGTCGAACCCGTAATGGAACCTGTGCGACCAGGTTTTCTGCCGCAGGGTTTGATTTGAAATGATTTCATTCAAATCCGGATGATTAAAAATCTTTCTGTGAAAGGTTTCAGTAATGTTGAAATAGCGTAAATCGCCATTGTATGAGGTAAACAGGTTGATTTTTCCAAAACCATAGTTAAGACTGTACGCAGGTTGCATAAATATTTCATTGTCTGATGAAGGAACTTCAAGGTAGATATGCCCGTCGACACCTGTACTTTTTTCATGTACAAGTTTTATATGAATCACTCCCGTCACGTTTGCATCATACTTTGCCGGCGGTGTGTCAATGATCTCCACTTTATCTATTTTTTCAGCCGAAAGCTGGCTGAGATAGCTCAGGTCCCGTTCTTTCCCGTCTACCATGATGATGATGTTTCCGGCTTCCCTGCAGTGATATGTTTTGTTGCAAATCCACCTGTACTCCGGGTATCAGCTTCAGGATATCGGTGCCGCTGTTGGAAGCAACCTTCATTTTACTGCTGATAAAAAAAGTGGTGCTGCCGGTTGCAGAACTTGCTTTAATCCGATCAGCAACCACATCGATATCTGCAAGTTCGAGTATGTTTTCAGAAAGGGTGATGGTGCCCAGGTTCATATTTCCGGTTTTCAATGCTATTGGTTTGGTGATGGTTTCAAAACCCAATGCACTTGCCTGCATCCTGTAGTTGCCTGGTGCTACATTTTCAAGATTGAATATCCCGCCAAATTTGTTGCTGCGCCACCAACCAACAGGGTTCCTGTAGAATCAAAAAGCGCTACATTGGCAAAAACAATTGCTTCGCTGCTTTTACTGTCTAAAATCTCACCGGTAATGGAACTCTTATTTTGAGCTTTTGCAGAATTAGCAAAAAAGAGGATAACCAACATTCCAATAATCAGTGTACCGGGAAAAAATTCGAGGTTGTTTCTTTTGCGTTTTCATTTTTTTATTGTTTTGAATTACAATACAAAATGACGGAACAGGAGCGGACTGTGCAAATTTCGGGGATACTCGGCAAAGTTTTGTTGCCAGTGGAATACCCAGGGGGTTTCAGTTGTTACGGAAGGTCAAGATTTGTGACGGAAGGATCAGCAGAATTCCTTGCAGCGGGTATTAAAATTTTTGGTATTGGTTCGCGATACAGGAATTTCTTCATCGATACCCTGAAGTTTCAGCCGGTATCCCAAACTATTACCTTTTACTGAGGTCACTTTATTAAGGTTGATAATAAATGCACGATGCGTACGGATAAGAAAAGGAAAGGTTGAAAGCTGCTGTTCAATATCGCTGATGGAATTACGGATGATTATTTTTTTGATTTTGCCATCCGATTGAAGGTGAAAATTAACGTAGTTGCTATCAGAAACAGCATAAATCAACTGGCTGGGGTAAAAACTCAGTGATTCCTTTTTTAACTGTGAGTTTATTTGTATAAGTTCTTCTTTTGCTGCTTCAGATTTTGCTGAGAAATTCGACGGCAGGTCTGCCGGTATCATCAGGTAACGGATATTCGTCAGTGTGAAATAAAGAAAAGGAATAATTCCGATGAGGAATGCATTTTTTACAGAGTCATAAAATGTAGGGAAATTCCACCTGTCCGCCGGTTCTTCAATAATAAAAGCAGAAAGGTAAATCATAATCCCCATGCCCCATAGCAGGATAAAAACAGCAAGCAGTTCTTTTTTTAATGTCCAGGTTGATTTTTCAGAGAAGTATTTTGTTTGTTTTAAACCAGTTATCCCGATAAAAAGTGATACACCGGCAAGCAGGGCATAGACGCTCATTGTAGCTGTGTAACCCAAATAGCGGCCTGCATGTGCCTTTAGTGGATTATACAGGAGCGCAAATACAATGGTAAAAAGAGAAATCAGAAGGCTGCCATAAAGCGGATACCTGATAATAAAATTCTGAGGGAACTTCTCTGACAACCATTTTACTGAAACTGTTTTCATGAAAAACATCCATTTTTATTTCAGCAGTAAATTTAGAAATACAAAATCAGGTTCCAATGATGTATTTGGATCATTTCATGATTTATTTTTTGAACCATCTGATTAAAATGTAATTGGATTTTAATTACTGAAAGATGTTTTAATTGTACAGACTGTCAAAATCTTAACCTTCAAACCTGTGTTGCTTCAAAATATCTGAATAAATATCTGACATAGTCGTTACATTAATCATATCTGGAAGGTTCTCCACTTAATAGGGAAAGCCGGAGGCAGAAGGATAAAAAAACCTGTATATTTCAATTTAATTATATGCCACCATTTCAGTTGAAATTAGCCAAAGGGATACCGAAGGTTACCGACGAATTACACGGATGAACACGCAGGAAAGAAATTACCATTGATTTCAAATTTCCCTTCAGGATTTAAAGGTTTTTGACTTTTGGGAACGGACTCAAACTATTGTTCCTCATATTGCAGCTTTTTAATTGCATTACTGGCTGCCCGTTGTGTTTTTTTCACCTTGTAATTGTACCAGCGCTTGTCAAATAACTTTCTGAGTAAATCATCAAGGTTGGATAAAACTGTGACATTCCACAAGCCCCGCAGAAACTTTTGGGGAACGGGAGCCACTGCACGCTGGTTAATTGCATAACCTCCATCAATGTACTTGATGTAGTGCCAGTATCCGCCGGGCATGAAAAGCGTATCACCCGGTTCCAGAATACAATGCTGACCTTTTACATACTTAAGGCCAGGATATTTTTCATAATCGGGCTGCTCAGGATTAGCTGAAGTATGAACGCCAAACGGATATTTGTACAGCAGTTTGGAATACCGCGGATGGATAAGAAAGACTTCTTTGCGGCCATACAACTGGGTTAAAAACACATTCGACCAGTCCATGTCCTGGTGCATGCGCACTTTTGAATTTTTTCCACCAAAGAACATAAACGGAATCCTGATGTAAAACCGGGTAAGCGGGGGATAGGAGAAATCATTTTTTAAATCAGGCTGATGCCTGAAGATATTAAACAGAAACAGGCGCACATCACTTTCCTCGTGCGAAATGATGGTGTCAAGGTATTCTGAGAATTTCATTTTGCGATCCGGTTGTTTAAACGAACGGTCTTCGTTTTGCATCCGGCCGTCGAAAACTCCTACCTCAATATCACCAAGCCGTTTCTTAAAATAGGCAACAGTCCATTTTCGGGTGGCAGGATAGTCTTTCCACAAACCCCTGATGACAACCGGTTTTTCCTTATAAAGATATTCTTTTTTAAAACGTTCCGGAGTTATATTCTCCACAATATCTACTGGTGTTAAAAACCGTTCTTCCATTTTTTAATGTTTAAGAAATTAAACGAAAAGGGATAGCCAATTATAGAACCAATCGATTCTTTTGACGGTTTTAAAATAAGATGACATTGAATTGTTTTTCGAAATTCAGGGTGGAAATAAACTTAATTGTTAGTCTCTTGTGTATGATACAGAGGGATTTAAGGTTGCTTTAAAATCATTGGTCATTGCAATAAAAGCAGGTAAATTCAGTTGGACAAATGAAGTTGTTAAGAAAGAAATTTTAATTTAAAGTGTGAACCGATTACCACATGTGGGTAATCAGGGCGACATTGTAAATCTTCTATTTTTTGCGGGACAAGCTTCTGTGTTTGCAGGATTGATTTCTATGCCAGGAAGTTCATTTTTTATTTTTAAACAATTAAAAGAAAGTTTATGTTATTCATCATTATGGAAAAAACAGTTGATGCAATTTTAAATAAGAAGAAAATAAAACCCACTGCAATGCGTCAGCTTGTGCTTGATGTTTTACTAAAAAAGCAATCAGCAATCAGCTTGTTTGAGATTGAACAACAATTTGAAAATGTGGAGCGATCTACAATATACAGAACATTAAAAATATTTCAGCAAAATTGTATTATTCATAAGGTTGATGATGGTACAGGTGCAGTAAAATATGCATTGTGCACAGATGGTTGTACATGTTCTGTCGAAGACCTGCATGTGCATTTCCTGTGTATAGATTGCGGTGAAACCACCTGTTTAAAAGACATACCTGTTCCGGATTTATCTTTACCTGAAAACTTTCATTTTAACAGTGCAAATTTTGTAGTCAAGGGCATTTGTGCTGTGTGCAACTAAACTTTGCAATCCTGTTGCAAAAGATAAGATTGTATCTTTGGGGATTTTAAAATACAGTCTTTCGTAGAATTACACAGAAGTATCAATTAAATCAGATAAAAGGTGAAGTTTTTTCTAGTTACAATGATATCGCTCCTTGCATTTTTATCCGGCACTGCCCAGAACAATGTCTATTTCAAAATTACTGACGCTTCAGGTGAACCTTTGGCCGGAGCAAACATTGCTGTTGAAGGAACAATCAAGGGTACAGTTACCGACAGCACCGGAACAGCAGTGTTAAAGAATCTCCCCAATGGTAAAATAAAAATCGGGATTTCGTTTATTGGCTTTGAAGAAAAATCAGTTCACCTGAACTTGCCTTCCGACAACAACAAAACGTTTGAAATTATAATGAAGGAAGGGGAAGAACTGGAGGAAATTGTGATTTCCACTACACGTTCTTCACGATCTATCGATGATGTTCCTACGCGGATTGAAGTTATATCGGGGGAAGAACTTGGCGAAAAGGCGGCAATGAATTCAAGCAATATCGGGATGCTCCTGAGAGAAACAACCGGTGTGCTTATGCAGCAAACTTCATTAAGTTCGGGGAATTTAAGTATAAAAATACAGGGTTTGGACGGCCGGTACACTCAAATTTTAAAGGATGGATTTCCGCTGTACGGGGGTTTTGCCGGGGGATTATCGATAATGCAGATTCCCCCGCTCGATTTGAGGCAGGTGGAGCTCATAAAAGGAAGTAATTCTACTTTATACGGTGGCGGTGCAATTGCAGGAATTGTAAATCTTGTTTCCATTTTACCGGAAGAAGACCCGGAACTCAGCATCATGTTTAATCAAACGAGTGCAAAGGGGACAACCGGAAATGTATTTTATGCGCAGAAATACGGCAAAACGGGGATGACCCTTTACGGTTCTGCATACAGTCAGAAGCCATACGACCCCGATGAGGATAATTTTTCAAATATTCCAGAGGCCCGCTCATACAGCATAAACCCGAAATTTTTCTATTATATTAATCCCACGACTGAATTGAACCTTGGATTAAGCGGTACATTTGATCACCGTACCGGCGGCGATATGGATGTAATAAACGGCAATCCGGATGCTGAACATGTATTTACTGAAGAAAATTCTTCGGAGCGGTATTCAGGTCAGTTTGCCTTTTTTACCACACACGACAGCCGCACTTTTAGCCTGAAAAACAGCCTCAGCTATTTTAACCGCGAATTAAATGTCCCCGGATATCTGTTTTCAGGAAATCAGATTTCAGAATTCACAGAAGCACTTTTTGTACTTCAGAACAATGAAAACTCTGACTGGCAATTTGGGGCGAACCATTATTACGAATCGTTTAATGAAGATCAAAAGGATTCGGTTGCTGCGCGGGATTATTCGCACAGTACATTTGGAGGATTTATTCAAAATACAACCGATTTTTCGAGCCGGATTACCCTGGAAAGCGGATTCAGGGCTGATTTCGATTTAACCCATGGAAGTTTTTTCCTTCCGCGTATTTCAATGCTTTACAATGTAAGTGAAAATCTTACCACACGGCTTGGCGGCGCCATGGGATACAAGCTGCCAACTATTTTTACGGAGGATGCGGAAAGACGCTACTTCAGAAATATTAAGCCACTTTCGATGGAAAATATTGATGCTGAAACTTCTGTTGGCGGGAATTTCGATATCAATTACAGAACTGTATTTCTTGACAAGCTTGTATTTTCTGTCAACCAGCTTTTTTATGTGACGCAATTAAAAAATGCACTGGTGCTTCGGGAAAGTCAACCTTCAGACGGATACTTTTTTGAAAATGCAAATGGAAATATTCTGACTTCAGGTTTTGAGACTAACCTGAAACTGATATACAATAATTTCAAAATGTTTTTTAATTATGCGTTAATAAATACCAAACTTAACTACGACAACATCAACAGGCAGAAACCGCTCACACCGAAGAACAATGCAGGATTTGTTGTAATGTATGATGAAGAGGAAAAATGGTCGGTTGGTTATGAACTATACTATACCGGATGGCAGTTTGATGAATCGTACGATAAAAAACCCGACTACTGGATTATGGGTTTCATGGTGATGAGGCATTTTGAGCGTTTATCAGTTTTTATCAATTTTGAAAACTTTACAAATACAATGCAAACCAACTTTGAGCCGTTGGTTTTACCTCCGTATAACAATCCGGTATTCCCTGATATCTGGGCACCTACAGACGGATTTGTTGTTAACGGGGGATTCAAATTTAATCTTTTGGGAAAATAAGAGCAATCGGTGCAATTAACCGAAAAGAGGAAATCCATCCGTAAGGTATAAGACGGTATTCAGAAACAGGTAACACATCACTTCTTCAATGCAATGTTTGACATTGAGGATGTTTTATAAGCAATGGATTTAATTTTCAATTTTTCAAGCATTAAAACCTGATTTTAAGCCGGACTGCAAAATCAGGAGCCTCACCGGGTAAAGCAGAAAGAACCGGAAATACTTCAACATCGCGATTTCGCCGGTAAACTGATTTTGTTTTTTTACTTTTTGCGCCCACCAAAGATCCGATACCCGCACCAATAACCAGCCCGCCAGCCATATATGGGATTTCCTCCTTTTTAAAAGATTATTGAACATCTTTGTTGTTAATTTCATCGGTTAGCCACTGCAGAAAACGACGATCGGAATAAACAATACTGCCAGTCAGGAGACCAGCAATCAATCCTGAAATACCTCCAGCCAACATTCCCTCTCCAATTGTATATCCGGTTTTTCATCAGGCAGATATTTCAGAGGTTTCTGTGCAAGAAGGAAAGGAGGAAGGAAGAAAAAGAGCAGTACAACCAATATTTTATGCATTGTTTATTCCGGTTTTGATATGATTTTTGGACCTGGTAATCGATTTCAGGTAATCCTGAATTACAAACTGAAACAATCGGATTACGGCTAATATGTAAAAGTGTTACATTAAATAAATCAGTTACAGAAAAAAACATAAGAACGGGACTTAACGGAAATGATACAATAATTGAGGTTCGGCTGCAATTTAATTTTTGAAATCCGATGAACCTCAATTTAACAATTAATAAACAAACGTTTGTGCATTATTTTTAAATACAGGAATTCTTATTTTTATTGTTAAATTGTAAATCAGTAAGTTAAATCCAATTGGATTAACAATAAAACAGATATGAACAGCTTTTAATCTTTATTGTTATTAAATATTAATAATTTTTCAATTTACAGGAATACCATTTAGTTAAATTTGCCCCGTTCTTAAATCTATAAAAATGAAAAAAGCTCTATTGAAATTTACACTATTGATTGCATTGGTGTTAGCCTTTAATGGAACACTAATTGCGCAGATAACTACTTCTGCAATGACGGGAGTGGTAAAAAGTGAATCGGGAGAAAAACTTCCCGGGGCAACAGTTCTGGCAATACATGTGCCTTCGGGTAGCCAGTACGGAACAATTACAAATACCGATGGGATATACAACTTACAGGGTATGCGTGCCGGAGGCCCATACACAGTTGAAATATCTTTTGTTGGTTATTCTAAAAAAACTTACACCGATATCAGGTTGTATCTTGGTGAAACATTTGTATTAAATGCAACACTGCAGGAAAGCACTGTAGATGTTGGTGAAGTAACTATTGTTGGTGCAAGGTCGTCGAAGTTTAATACAACAAAGACCGGAGCAACAACGAATATTTCGAATGAACAAATGACTGCTATTCCTACCATTAACAGGAGTATTTCAGACATCGCCCGGGTTTCGCCCTATTCAAATGGTATGAGCATTGCCGGTGGTGACGGACGTTCAACAAATTTTACTGTTGACGGTGCCAATTTTAATAATAATTTTGGTTTAAGCTCGAACCTTCCCGGTGGAGGTAACCCTATTTCGCTGGATGCAATTGAAGAAGTTCAGGTAGTTATTGCTCCTTTCGACGTGCGTCAGACGAATTTTCTTGGTGGCGGTATCAATGCAATCACCAAGTCAGGAACCAACAAGTTTAAAGGTTCTGCATACACTTATTTTACAAATGAAAAATTGCGCGGCAATGAAATTGATACAGTTAATTTCGGAGATCGGCCGGAGGAATCAAGAAAAATCTATGGTTTAACGCTGGGTGGCCCGATTATCAAAAATAAACTGTTCTTTTTTGTCAACGGGGAGTATGAAGTGCGTCCCGGACAGGTTGTTACCTGGAGGCCTTCTGAAAACGGTGTTGCAAATGAAGAACTTTCGCTTTCCCGAACTAGTGTTTCTGACATGGAAAGGGTTAAAGCAACATTTAATCGACAATTATGGTTATGATCCCGGTTCATTCAACAGCTATCCGGCTGATGAAAGCAATAAAAAACTATTGGCCCGTATCGACTGGAACATCAATGAAGACAACAAACTGAGTTTACGGTATAACTATACAAAAAACCAGGCATGGAATCCTACCAACGGGAATTCTACCGATGCAGGTTTTCGTAACCGGTCAATGGATCGTATTTCCCAATATGCAATGGCATTCTCCAATTCAATTTATTCAATGGACAATGTAGTGAATTCGTTTGCTTTTGATTTAAACAGCCGGATTTCAGCTAAATTTTCAAATCAATTTCTTTCTACCTATACGAAAATACAGGATATCCGCGGTTCCAATTCTGATCCCTTCCCTTTTATCGATATTATGAACGGAGTTACCGCTGACGGAAAACAAATACTTGAACCTTACATGTCGGCTGGTTACGAATTATTTACATGGAATAATGGTGTAAACAACAATATTTTTAACATTACCGACAATGCAACATTTTATTTGAGCAGTCATAAATTGACTGCAGGTTTCAGTTTTGAGCACCAAATGGCCAACAACTCCTACATGCGAAACGGCACAGGCTATTACCGTTATGCAAGCGTCGACGATTTTTTGAATCAGGCAGCGCCAAGGGATTTTGCATTGACATATGGTTATGATGGTGAACTGAGTCCTGCTGCGGAAGTTGCTTTTAACCAGTATGGTGTTTATGCACAGGATGAATGGAATGTTGCTTCAGGGGTAAAATTAACCTATGGTATACGTGCCGACTATTTGAAATATGAAGACAACATCATCAGAAACAATGCTATTTATGCTTTGGATTTTGGTGGTAAAAAAATTGATACCGGCGAATGGCCTACAGCTAAAGTTCAGCTTTCACCAAGAGTAGGTTTCACCTGGGATGTAGTGGGAGACCAATCATTGAAACTACGCGGCGGTACAGGCATTTTTGCAGGAAGGCTGCCACTTGTATTCTTTACGAACATGCCAACCAACTCAGGAATGGTTCAGGGCAGCTATGCAGCTGTAACAAAATACAGTTCAGATGGTACAGTTACAAGCGCAAGTCCTGTTCTGGCGACATTGACCGGGCCTATGCTGACCGATGTGGATGAGATGATTCAACAATTGAACCTGCCAAATACTATTACTCCCGAGCAAGGTATTTTACCACGCGATATTAATGGAATTGATCCCGATTTTAAAATGCCGCAGGTTTGGAAATCATCTCTCGCTGCAGATTTTGCAGTGCCTGTTTCATTTCCTTTGACAGTTACTCTTGAAGGAATTTACACCAAAAATATTAATGGTGTAATGTTGAAGAATTACGACCTTCAGCAGCCGGATAACAGCTGGCAGCGCTTTAGCGGTCCCGATAACCGGTACATTTATCCGTCGGATATCAGCTACAATTCTAAAAATGCATACATCTTAACAAATAACAGTGAAGGATGGGGGGCAATCGGAAACATTACGGTGAATGCCGAACCGGTAAAGAATTTAAGTGTAATGGCTGCCTATACAATCACCGAATCAAAGGAAATCTCGGGGATGCCTGGTAGTAACGCTGCATCTGCTTACAATGGTTTAATTGAAATTAACGGACCGCATTTGCCGGATGTTCAGCGGTCGCAGTATGTAATTCCGGATAAAGCCATTGCTTTGGCTTCCTACCGGTTTGATTATGCAAGTAATCATCTGGCAACGACCATTAACTTATTCTACACCGGATATTCTGCAGGTGGATACAGTTTTACCTATACGAATGATATGAATGGCGACGGATATGCAGCAGATTTGATTTATATCCCGAATGAAAAGGGAGAAATCAATTTTGTAAGCCAGGCAGATGAAGATGCTTTCTTCAAATTTATTGAACAGGATAAATATCTTAAATCGCATAAAGGGGAATATGCCGAAGCATATGCTGCAAGGGCTCCATGGGTACATACTTTTGATTTACGCCTTGCACAGGACTTCAGTATCAATGCAGGAAACACTGCACATACGTTGCAGTTCACCTTCGACTTTCTCAATTTTGGCAATTTGTTAAACAATACCTGGGGTGTTGAAAAAAACATGTTCTCGGCAAACAATGGCCAGATATTGAAATATGAAGGTATGGATGCAGGCAACGTTCCGAATTTCTCGATGGTGACAGATGCCGGAGGAAATTATCTGTCGGAATCATA
Source organism: uncultured Prolixibacteraceae bacterium (assembly GCA_963816685.1). GTDB lineage: Bacteria > Bacteroidota > Bacteroidia > Bacteroidales > Prolixibacteraceae > CAVYUC01. Next base: position 27,700 of record CAWFMB010000031.1, read on the forward strand.
CACTACCTATTACAATTACAATCAAACCTGGAGGTTGCAGTTAGGTGTTCGCTACTTCTTTTAACCGCCGGTTTGTATTAAAATTATAAATTAAAAAGGCTGATCTTTATGTAGGTCAGCCTTTTTTAGATGTACCGCGCTTGGTAAATAATCTGGTGGTGAAAGTCCGCAATTGGGGTTTATAGTTGCCCACGCTTTGTTCTAATGTACTTTCGAAATCTGCAATCTACCATACTGTCGTCCCTCCGGGACTAAGGGTTGAATTGTTAATTGCAAAGCTACCATACTGCCGCCCCTATCCGGGGCTAAGAAATGTTCTGCTATTTGTTGCTACCATACTGTCAGCCCTTCAGGGCTTTGGATTGTGGTATTATTAGCCAGTTAATACATTGTCAGCCCTTCGGGGCTTTGGATTTACGGATAGTGGATATTTACCAAATTTGTCGCCTTTGAGGGGCGTTGGATTTTCTTTGCCTTTTGTTCCAGCAGGGAATGGATTAATTGTTGTCCAATTCATAGTTCTGTTAGTAACGTCGGTATGTAGCTGTCGTTTCTCCAAGACTTTGAATTGTGCATTCGATATCTACCAAACTGCCGCCCCTCCGGGACTTTGGATTTACGTATTTTCAATGATTTTATTTGCCCTTTATTCCTGCAGGAAATGGGTGAATTTGTTATCTAATTCTTAGCAAAACCGATGCACATGGTATTCCAAAGCACATTATTTTTTATCACCTGTTTTCCCTTGATTCTTAAAATAACGTTCTGATTTTCCCCACAACCGTCCAGCTTTACGGAAAATATTTTTAGTCGCTTTTTCCATTGATTTATCTACTTTCCGGTAAGTTTCACTTTCATGGATTTTTTCGGCAGTGTCATCAATAAATTCTTCGGCTTTATCTATCCATTGTTCTGTTCTTTTCTTACTGTTTTCCTGTTCTGTTTTTGGTAATTTATTTTTATCCTGTTCCATATGATAAAATTATCTTTAAAAAGCTGGTGAATCATTTCAAAGTTAATCAAATAACCGGGAGGACACAAAAGTCCGGAATTTAGTCTGTCGGGCAAATAAGTTTTTCTTTTTTTTACATCACTAAAACAATAAATTTTCTTTTTAATTGTTTTGCTTAGCGGACGTATAGCAGAATTATTTTTTAACTGGAAGAATTGTATTTTTAAAGAATACAACAGATTTTGTATTTATTCGTTATCTGATTTTTTAAGGATAAACGAAATAGGGTAGCAATATAAAATGCTAAAAAATTTATATGGTGAAACGATATTTTATACTTTCGATTTTATTGTTTTCTATGTCTGTTCCTTCTTTTGCAAAGGATACTGAAGCATGGAAAAATGAAAAGAACCTTGAACAGCAATATGATGTGTTTAAGAACAATCTTGATTACTGGAGCGGTAAATACATTGTAACAGAAAAGCAGTTGAACGAATTTTACGGGGCTTTTAACGATTCGGTTTCCGCGCTCGAAAATGAAACAAAGAACAAGGCAATAAGAATCAATACACTTCAAAATGATTTGAATGAAGTGGACAAACAGCTGGAGGATACTAAAGCTGAACTGGACACCAGCATCAAAAATCAAAATGCAATTCAGGTTTTAGGGATGAATATGGAGAAAAGCGTCTATACCATTTTCATGTTTCTGTTTATCCTTGCACTTTTAATACTTCTTGCAATTATATTTCTGCTGTATAAAAGAAGCAACACAGTTACTGTGCGGGCAAAAAAGGATTACGCCGAACTGAAGGAGGAATTCGAAGTACATAAAAAGAATGCCCTTGAACGGTATACAAAAATGAACATGGAGCTGCACCATGTTCGGATGGGGCGAAATAAATGAAATATGAGTTTCCCTGCGGGATGTAAATTTGTTCCGAAGCTTTAATTGAGAGGCGGTTCGACTACCCTCACTGTGAAAGTCAGGCTGAGCGTAGTCGAAGTCTGATTACCAGAAAATTGAAAAATAATTCCGCCAACAGGTTTCTTTATATTAATTGTTACTGAGGATCACCTTCCTGAATGCCGACAGGTGTTTTGGCAACAACAGGTTCCAGCGAATGCAGATATTTGAATAATGCTTTAAGATCATTGTCAGTCATTGTGCGGTAAGCACCCCATGGCATTGGTGAACCTGGAATTGCTACTCCGGCCCTGAATCGTGCTTTAAAGACTTCGGGTGTCCAAAATGCAATACGGCCGGTTTCCGGATCAGGTGTAAGGTTTGGTGTTACCAGATGTTTTCCTTTTACAATCAATCCTTTATCATTAAATACTTCAAATTTTGCCTGACCAGCATAATCAGGTCCAATGTATGCGCCGGTCATTTGGTTACGAAGGGTATGACAGCCCCGGCAATTGGCCACGCTTTCGGCAAGGTATTTACCGTAGGCAATTGTTGTATCCGGTTCAGGGGAAGCAGGAATTATTTCATCGCCCATTGGTTTAATCAAACCAAAAGCATGAATGGCTTTCCCCATGAAATTCCATTCATTGGCAGGGCGTATATTTTTTACCGGTTTAGTGGATCGTAAGTAGGAGATTATAGCCGTTAAATCCCGGTCGCTTAAATCGTAAAAAGGCATAAAATCAAGTAACGGACTTCCATCGCGTTTAATACCGAACCGCAATGTCCGGGCAATTTCACCATCTGTAAAGGCGCCAATTCCAGATTCAATATCAGGGGTAATATTGGGTGTGTGAACAATTCCGGGAGGCATAATAAAATCCATGCCACCACTTAAAGGTACTTTCTCACCGGCTAACTTTCGTGCATATTCCGAAACAGGTGCATGACAGTCGACACAATGAGCCGGCCCGTAAACCAGGTATTCGCCGCGGGCTATAAGAACCGAATCATGACTTGCAGTAATTTCCGGATATGGTGCATCATATTTTTGGTTGGCGTTTACATAAACAAAAACAATTACGCCGACAATGATTAGCCCAATGCTAAAAGCCAACCATTTGAATACTTTAAGTAATTTTTTCATGTCATGCAATTTAAATTTCAATTTAAAATGCAATTGATTTATTTTTCTTGATTTTCATTTAAGTAGACTACAATCAATGCATTATAACAGTGTCAATTTACAACATAAAGGTTAAATAAAAAACAATTAAGTCTGTTTGTCTTAAAAATTTATTCTGCCGTATTTGGCTTACCTGGAGGGATGAGAAAATTTTAATTTTAGGATTGAAATTCATGATTTTTATTTTTTAATTGTTTTAATACTTTTACGACTTATTAAAACAAAACCAATTCATCCGTTTATGAAATTCTGTATATCATCCTTAGCTATCGGCATATTAATTTCTGTTGTAATTAAAGTACAAGCCCAGGCGGAAATAAAAATAGTTTCGGTTGATGCAACCCAGGAATATCAAACCATAACCGGATTTGGCGCCTCTCTGGCTTATTATGAAAACTGGCTGACAGCACATCCCAACCGATCGGAGATTTACGATGTAATTTTCAAGGAACTGAATCTCGATATACTGAGGGTAAGAAATGCTTATGGTTATGATGATGGCATGATTGGCCGCGTGAAACAATTTGCTGCCGCCGCTGAAAAATCACTGGGTCATCCAATTGATATCCTTGTTACTTCGTGGGGACCTCCTGGTTACCTGAAAAGTAATAATGACAGAAACAATGGCGGCACTCTGAAATACAGTATTGCCAGTGGAAAAATAAATTTCGATTATAACGGCTTTGCCAACTGGTGGAATGAATCACTGGATAATTACAATTCTAACGGAATTTATCCGAAATACATAAGTATTCAAAATGAACCAGACTGGTCGGCATCTTATGAAAGCTGCCTGCTGCGGCCTTCTGAGGTTGTGACAGCAAGCGATACAATTGCGGGGTACAACAAGGCGCTCAATGCAGTTTATGATACGGTGATGAAACGCGAAAACCATCCTGTTTTTCTGGGACCCGAATGTATCGGTATCGGATATAATGCAGTTGAGAATTATGTGAATGCACTTGATTTATCAAAACTCTATGGAATTGCGCATCACCTGTATCATGGGGCAGAAGGTGGAACTGTTGAAAATGATCCGTTTACTTCGGCTAACTACAGCAAAGCAGGTAAGTTTCATCCTGAAGTTCCGCATTTTCAGACGGAATATTCCCGTGGTGACTGGTTTTCCCTGGCGGGAATGATGTATCAGTCACTGGCTGTGGAAAATGTTGCTGCTTTCCTCTACTGGGATCTCATTTGGAACAACGGCGGCCTGATAAACCTTCATTTTCCCTGGGATCGCTCGCAATGGACAAATTCAAAAGGTTTTAACCGGACAAAGGATTTTTATGTTTTCAAACATTATTCAGCTTTCATACAACCCGGCTGGAAACGAATCGGCACAGCATCCGGAACGGAACTCATAAAGACCACTGCATTTATCAGTTCTTCCGGTGATTCGGCTAGTTTTATAGCCATTAACCGCTCAGCAACCGACACGTTTAAAATCCGGTTGCAGTTGCCTGGATTTAAAATCCACGAAGCAACGGCATATTCCACCACAGAAAGTGCCGACTTTAAAACATCGGATTATCTTGCTGATACATTACTGGTTGTGGCGCCAAAATCAATTAACACAGTCGAGCTCCGCTTGTCAAAGCTAAATACTGCTAACCATGATGTTTCGCTGGCTGCGGGCCACCGGTTTCTTAAAGTTTCCTGTTTTCCCAATCCTTTTGCCGAATCAACACAGATTCGTTTTGATACAGATGAAAGTGCCAGTTATTCACTTGAGGTTTTTGATTTAACCGGGCGGCAGATTTTTACACAAAAAGCAGGATTTTATCCTCCCGGAAAACATCATTTTACATATAACCGAAACGGTATAAAGCCTGGGATATATATTTATCATCTGAAAAGTTCAACAGGACGGTCAGGACGTGGACAGTTAACAGTTGTTGAATAGTAAAATCCCCTTACACTCTGGATATTTCGGTCACAGGAATTACGAACAGATTCCATCTTTTTTTTGAAAAAGGGGAAAGGCCGGGTGTTTACGTTTAGTTATGATTTAAACCGCAATGAATTCCACCCTTTAAACGTCAGCTGGATTTCAAGAGGAAATAAATTGATATTGTGGAATTCCGTCCACAAAATCTCCATAGAAATCCACAAATATCCTGTTGATCCTGCAGGTTTGAAAAAATGCACTACTCCGGTATATTTTCATTTAACTTTTTGAGTTTCTTGTATTTCAGGCAGATGAAGATGTTGAAGCTGTTTTTCTGGCAAGGTTTTGTCCGGGAAATGAAAATTGAAATGAAAACAATGAAGTTGAACATTAAATGTAAAGATTATGAAGAAAATGATGATTTTGGCGGCTGTGGCTTTGTTTGCATTCGCCTGCGACAATGATGATGACACGCTTGATGACATTATCGATCCGAAGGTTTATATCTATGATTTTGATGACGGGACGGAAGGCTGGAATGGCGGTTATGCTGATTATCCGGCAGACGGGGAGGATGTACTCGGATTAAATTTCGAATCATCGGAATTGCCTGAACCCCTTGATGTAGATGAAGGTGCCCTGATGATATCGGGTACAGGAGGAGGAGAGAACCTGTTTCTTTATACAAAAAAGAAAATTACAGATTTGGAGCCCAATACTACTTATCAGGTATCATTTAAGGTAAAACTGGCTGCAACAATTGATACTGCCGGTATTGATACAAATAATGATGCAGCGCTGTATATTAAGGCAGGAGTGGCACTTTCAGAACCTGTAACCGAACCTGACAATGCAGGTTACAACCGGTTTACAGGTATTGATAAAGGACAGGTTGGACAAAATGGTGCTGACGCAATAGTTTTGGCTGGTATTACTGATGAAACAAACTGGGATGATTTGACCCTGGAAACCGTCAGCAATAATGAAAATCCGTTGCAAATAACCACTGATGCAAATGGTGAAGCCTGGGCATTTGTTGGTACTGAAACTGTTGCCGGAAATGTTACCACTGTATTTTATGATAGCATTGAAGTGGATTTTGACTAAGTCAAATTCATTTAGAAGTTTGAAATTATTAGGGTTTCATAAATTTAAACAAGACAAGGCGGTATCCATTGGATACTGCCTGTTTTTTTACAGCTGTATGTATTGTGAGGATGTCAAATTGAAAAATTTGCGGCAATCTGAATGATTTTGATTACTGTGGATTTGGTCAACATATTTCATTTGAATTCCACAAAGGGGTCATTGCTGCAAGTATTGAAAGTTGTTAATTTTAGATAAAGTTTTATTCATATCCCCCTGTATCAGCCGGTTTTGATATTAATTATTGAAGAACAATTATAAATGGCAGGATTTTATCTTGTAAAATAAATGAAACGGAAATAAGAATTTAAAATGATAGTTATGAAGAAATTAATGATTTTGGGAATATTGATATTTGCGCTGTTTGCGTGCGATAAAGAGGATGTGGATGATGTATTGGATCAACCTGTTGAATTGTCGTACGATTTTAATTCAGGCGCAGAAGGGTGGACTGGCGATTTCGCGGATTACCCTGTGGGAGAGGAAGAATCATATGCTTTGGATTATAATGTTACCGATCTTCCGGCGCCACTTGATGAGGATAACGGTTCAATAATGGTGACAGGTACAAATATGAGCGATGATTTGTTCATGTATATCAAAAACAAAGTGGATGGATTGGATCCAAATACAACATACAATGTGACTTTTAATGTAGAGTTTGCCTCCAATGTACCTGATGATATGGCGGGAGTAGGTGGAAGCCCGGGCGAATCGGTCTGGATTAAAGCCGGTGCAACTACCATTGAACCGGTTGCTGAGCAGGATGATATGGGTTATTACCGGATGGTAATCGATAAAGGCGGACAAAGTCAGGGTGGTGCAGATATGATGGTTTTAGGCGATTTTTCAAATGATACGGATATGGACGAATATACGCTAAAAACTGTTTCGAATGACACTCCAATGACAGTTACAACCAACAACGATGGTGAATTATGGCTGATTGTTGGTACTGATTCAGGTTTCGAAGCTACCACCACAATTTATTACAATGCAATAACCGTAGAACTCGACCCCCTGGTTGAGAACTAAGGATAATAAGATTTACCCCATTCATACATTCGATCACCTTATCGGTATTTGTACCTGTGAGGTGATTTTTTTTTGTTACACGAAAAACAATCAATAAATTTAAGATGAAAAAGATAACGTTACCGGGATTTGCAGTTTTAACAATAGCTGGCTTTTTATCCTGTGTCGATAATGATAATATGACTGGACAGAATAATGTTACCGTTGAACATTACTATACATTTGATGCTGATACAGAAGGTTGGGAAGGAGGTTTTGCCGGCTATCCGCCGGGAGATTCTACCGCATATGAATTTAAATTTAAAGAGACTTCAATTCCTGAATCAATTGGTGCGGGAGACGGGGCATTAATGCTTTCGGCCAAAAATGCAAGCAAGGATTTGTTCATGTTTGTAAAGAAACCGGTAACAGGTTTAATTCAAAGTAACACCTATCAGGTGGAATTTACAGTGGAATACTTCTTGAATTTCTCCGGAGATACAATTCGTGCAACTGATAGTTCCGTAGCCCGTATTTGGATGAAAACCGGCGCTACAACGGTTGAGCCGCAGGCAACAGATGATGGCACAGATTTATTGATTATGAATATTGACAAAGGAGATCAGGGAATTGGGGGTTCAGATATGGTGGTTGTGGATGAAGTCAGCAGTACCGGCAGCAATGGATTTTCCCTGAAGTCGGTAACCAATGAGGAACCATTGTATGTAACCACTGATTATCACGGGCAGATTTGGTTGATTGCGGGTGTGGAATCGGGAATTAAAAGCACCACAGCAGTATATTTCAGTTCGGTTAAAGTGGTGCTTCACCCTGTAATTGATTATTAACAGAAGGTGTAGCCGGATAGTTTTTAAGTTTTAAACCACATTTTATATATATCCCCGGGCTATTAAACCCGGGGGTTGGATATATTGTAGCCATGCATGATTTATTGATAACCAGTAACTCCTCTTTTTAATATAAACCATCGATGGAAAGATATCTTTCACCGTGGTCGTAGTTAAACGTTAAAATCCTTGAACCGGATGGGATTTCCTTAATTTTTTTAGCAACCGCTGCCAGCGATGCTCCGGATGAAATTCCTCCGAAAAGGCCTTCTTCCTTTGCTGCTTTTTGTGCATATTCAAATGCTTCTTCTTTTGATACGGTGATGGTGCCGTCGAGCAGATCAGTTTTTAAATTGTCGGGGATAAAACCTGCGCCAATTCCCTGTATGGAGTGGGGGCCAGGTTCTCCACCGCTAATTACCGGGCTTGAATCGGGTTCAACAGCAAAAACTTTTATGTTTGGAAACTCTTTTTTTAACACTTCTGCAACTCCGCTGATATGACCGCCGGTTCCTACACCTGTAATTAAATAATCAATTCCTTCGGGAAAATCGTTAACAATTTCCTGGGCTGTGTACAAACTGTGGGCTGCAATATTTGAAGGATTTGAAAACTGCAGGGGAATCCAGGAATCTTTTATTTCCGCTGACAGTTCCTGTGCTTTGGCGATAGAGCCTTTCATGCCTTTTTCCTTTGGTGTGAGCACTAGTTCTGCTCCAAGTGCAGTAAGGACCTGGCGGCGTTCCATTGACATGGATTCGGGCATGGTTAAAATCAGCCGGTAACCTTTTACTGCAGCTACAAGTGCCAGTCCAATTCCTGTATTTCCGGAAGTTGGTTCAATAATGACTGAGCCTGTTTTTATGGTCCCGTTCTTTTCTGCATCCTCTACCATCTTCAGCGCAATCCGGTCTTTTATACTGCCTCCCGGATTTGCTTTTTCCATTTTTACCCAAACTTCGTATCCTGCAGGATACAAACGGTTAACTCGTACATGGGGTGTCTTGCCAATGGTTTCCAAAATGTTTTGAACTTTCATAATTGTAATATTAAAATCGGTTATTAAAAAAAAAGCCTTCCTGATATTTCAGGAAGGCTTTTCATTATTTAGTATTAATTTTTTCGAAATCTATTAATGAAAACACTCCTTCCCTCTATCGGAAAAGCAACAGATCATATTATGGCAAGTCGTGTAATTCATTTCGTAACAAAAGTAAACGATTTTTTCTAAAATTCAATTATGTAACAGCAGTAAAACAGAATTGTTTCAGGAAATGTAAAATTAATTCCACAATAAAACCGCAACTGTTTCGGTGCATCTTTCTATCCTTTATAGCGGAGCCATTTTATCAATTCCTTGAAATTGACTTTTTTACCATACATTAACAATCCGGTTCGATAGATCTTTGCAGCAACCCAAATAGCGCCAATCAATGTAAGTATCAATAATGACATCGAAAGTAACAGCTCCCATGTTGGAATTCCGTAAGGAACCCGCGCAAGCATAGCAACCGGCGATGTAAACGGAATTATGGAGGCCCAGAATGCTACAGGACCTTCAGGATTTCTTGCAATGGGAAACAACAACATAATGGAAAGAATAAGCGGAAAAGTGATGGGGAAAACCATCTGCTGCGAATCTTCATCGTTGTCCACAGCTGCACCAACTGCTCCAAGCAGAGAACTGTATAAAAGGTAACCACCCAGAAAATAAAATACAAAAGCAAAAAGAATTAACGGCAGGTTCAGGTTGCCAATCATTTCAAGCGCTTCGTTTACCTTATTTTGTTCAGCGGCGGCCTGTGCCATTGCAGGATTCATTCCCTGGCGCGCATCCATCAGACTTTGGCCCATTTGCTGTGCAGATTCAGGGCTGAAAAAAAACTGGATAAATGTTACTGCAATAATTCCCAGCAGCACCCAAATAGCAACCTGTGTTAGTCCAACCAGAGCAGTGCCAATAATCTTACCGGCCATCAGCTGATAAGGTTTAACCGACGAGATAATTACTTCAATAATGCGGCTTTTCTTTTCTTCCATTACACTGCGCATGACCATTGCCCCATACATAAATACGAAAAAATAAATGATGAAGCCCATAGCGTAGCTTGCAATAAATGCCACTGCCGATGAACTTTTCTGAGCTTCTCCGGTTTGTGATACCTTTAATGTATTCAGCTTAACATTAGTTGCTGTGTTGGACAGACGTTCTTCAAGATTCGATATTCCGGTTTCGGCAATAATTTTCTGCCGTTTTTCCTGTTCGATATAACGGCTCAGTTTTCCTTCGATCTGTTCCACAATTTCAAAAGGGAGCTGTTTCTCAGAAATCAATTGTGCCGAGTTGGAATCATAAATGTTCTCAGGGATATATAAAAGAGCATAAAACTCACTTCCTTTTAAGTTGATACGGAGTCTTTCGTATTCTTCGCGTGGTACAAAATGAAAACTTGTATATCCTTCCTGTTTCAACTGGCCCAGAAAGAGGCTGGATTCATCGTAAACTGCAATTGTGCGTTCCTGTTTATCATTATTAATTGAAAGAAAGATAATCAGTGCAAACATGCCGATGAAAATAAACGGAACAAGTAATGTGAGTATAATAAATGATTTTTTCCTGACCCGCTTCAGGTATTCCTGTTTTAATATGATAAGTACTTTATTCATTTTACCGGTATTTTTAATATTTATTAGCTTCCTGAACTGCCTGAATAAAAACATCGTTCATCCTTGGGATAATTTCTTCGAATGAAATGATTTCGGCAGCTGACATCAGTTTCATAAGCAACTGGTTATTTGAGCCGCCATTCAGATGTTGCACACGCAGGTGGTTTTCTTTTTCACCTTCGGAATGATTCAGGATTTTAAATTGTGTTCCCAGTGCATTATTTACCTCATGAAAGTTTCCTGTATATTTTATCTCGTAGATATTTAATTTATACTTTTCACGGATTTTACCAGTTGCTCCATCTTCAATTTTTACCGATTTGTTGATGAGTGCAATGTGATCGCAAAGTTCCTCTACCGATTCCATATTATGCGTTGAAAAAATGATAGTGGCACCTTCTTCCCGCAGTTGCAGGATTTCTCTTTTCAACAGGTTGGCATTAATTGGATCGAAACCACTGAAAGGCTCATCGAATATAAGCAGGCGGGGCTTATGCACTACAGTTGTAATAAATTGAACCTTTTGCTGCATTCCTTTCGAAAGCTCTTCAATTTTTTTATTCCACCAGGACATGATTTCAAATTTCTCGAACCATTGTTTAAGGTTTTGTGTTGCATCGTGGCGGCTCATTCCTTTTAGCCGGGCAAGATAAATTGCCTGTTCCCCGATTTTCATCTTTTTATATAATCCCCTTTCTTCGGGCAAATAACCAATGCGAACCACATCGGAGGGATGCATTTTACGACCCTCCAGCAATATTTCACCACTGTCAGGAGCAGTAATCTGATTGATGATTCGAATAAGGGTTGTTTTTCCTGCACCATTTGGACCGAGCAGCCCAAAAATGCTTTGCTTTTCCACCGAAATGCTTACGTCGCTAAGCGCTTTTGTATTGGCAAAAACCTTATCGACATGCCGGGCACTAAATAATTCCATTTAATTTTGTTTTGGCTATTAGTAATCTGATTCGAAAAAAATTACAGGGAGTGAAGTTAGTTGTTTTCGAAGAATCCGGATAATTTAAGCTGCACTTTTAAATCCTGATTAACATTAAGACAGCTTCTTTATTAATATAGATTGAAGAAAAACCTGTTATACTGAATGATTTAAATGATACAAATTATTGTATGTCAGATGCATATGAATTAAAATATTAGTCTGGCCTTAAAGGCTTTAAATCATTCAAAGGTTTTAAATTAAGGTAAGGGGAATGAGTGGAGGTAATATCAATACTTTCTTCAATAAATAACTTGTTTAACTTTGAAAACTAAAAAATCAGGGCTACACATGCTAAAATGTATTTTATTTACTTACTGCCTTATCCAATTTTTTATTTTACCTGTTGTAAGCAAGGGACAGAATAATTACACACAGGTTGTCAGGGGAATTGTTGCAGATAAATTAACCCATTCTCCGCTACCGGGAGCAAATGTTGTTTTATTGGATTCGGACCCTGTAATTGGTACCACAACAAATGAAAACGGCGAGTTTCGTCTTGATAATGTCCCGTTGGGACGGCAGGGTATTCTGGTGAGTTTTATTGGTTATCATCATGGGATAGTTAAAAACCTTGTGGTAAATTCCGGCCATGAAACTGTACTTTATATTGAACTGGAGGAAAAAGTGGAAATCACCGAAGAAGTGACAGTGGTTGGAAATTATCGCAAAGATTTGGCGATGAACAAGATGGCAAGTGTAAGCGCCCGTGCGTTTACAGTGGAAGAAGCCGGTCGTTATGCAGGAAGCCGGGAAGATGTGGCAAGGATGGCCATGAATTTTGCCGGAGTATCCGGCGCCAACGACCAGCGAAATGATATTATCATCAGGGGAAATACTCCGGGTGGAATTTTGTGGCGACTCGAAGATGTGGACATTCCCAATCCAAATCATTTTGCTGCGTCAGGAACAACAGGCGGTCCCGTTGGTATGTTAAACAACAATACCCTTCGCAATTCAGATTTTTTTACCGGTGCATTTCCTGCAGAATATACCAATGTCTTTTCAGGTGTTTTCGATCTGAAAATGAGAGAAGGGAACAACGAGCAATATGAATTCCTGGGGCAGGTTGGATTCAATGGTTTCGAGATTGGAGCTGAAGGACCGTTTAAAAAAGGCGGGAAAAGTTCTTTCCTTGCAAATTACCGCTACTCTACTCTTGAAATATTTGATATGTTCGGGATTAGTTTTGGTGCTGCAGGAATTCCTCGTTACCAGGATTTAAATTTTAAAATGAATTTCCCCCTGGGCAGAGGAAAAATTACATGGTTCGGGCTGGCTGGAAAAAGCAGCATCTCCATGCTCGACAGCGAAGATAATGAAGCCGATTTATACACTGATGAAGGGATGGATCTGGTGAATGGTTCTGAACTCGTGGTCAGTGGTATCACCTATTCCCGATTTCACAACGAAAACACATACAGCAAATTCATTGTTTCATTTGTTGGCCAAAACGGATTTACCAACCTGGATTTATTTGATCCGGGTGAAATGCCGGAGCCTTATTACCGCGAAGACAATATCGAAAACCGGATTTCTTTCAAATACCTTTACAATGTTAAAATAAGCCGAAGGTTTTCCAACCGATCCGGAGCATATATCGACAGGTTGGGCTATAATTTGAACACCAAAATAATGGAAGATGACAAATGGGAACACCGACTGAATCAAAGTAAATCCATTTTGGAAGGAACGAATCTGTACAATGCATTTTCACAGTTTATCTATAAGTTTTCCGATAATTTGGAGATAAAGCCGGGTATCAGTTTCGTTTTATTTGGTTTGAATAATAAGGTTTCAGTTGAACCTCGTTTTGGCGCCAACTGGAAAACCGGGTACCGCACCAGCCTCAATTTCGGGTATGGAAAGCACTCCAAAACACAGTCGGTTGCCACCTACTTTATGGAAACACAAGACGATAAAGGTACAGTTATAATGACAAACCGAGATCTTGATTTTACAAAAGCACACCATTTTATACTTGGTTTTGATGCCTTGCTTTCGGATTACCTCCGTTTTAAGGCTGAAAGTTATTTTCAGTACCTCTACGATGTCCCGGTGGAAAAGGAACCTTCGTATTTCAGCATGTTAAATACCGGCGCCGAATGGGGATTGAATACACGCAACTTTTTGGTGAACAAAGGTGAAGGCTGGAATTACGGAATCGAATTTACCATGGAAAGATTTTACAGGAAAGGCTATTATTTTCTAACCACTGTTTCGCTTTTTGAATCTAAATACACAGGCAGCGATGGAGTTAAAAGAAACACAGCATTTAATGGAAATTTTGTAGTAAACGGATTGGCCGGAAAAGAGGTGCCTTTGCGAAAAAATGCAACGCTTGTATTTGATACAAAAATTACCTGGGCAGGTGGAAAACGCTACACCCCGATTGATGTGGAAGCTTCAAAAAATGGAGAAGGAGCATTCCCAACTGTCTATGAGGAAGAGCTGGCTTATTCCAAACAGTTTCCTGATTATTTTAAGGCAGATGTTAAAGTCGGCTTTCGCAGAAATGGTAAAAAAGTTTCGCAACTTTGGGAATTCTATGTGGAAAATGTTACAAATCATAAAAATCCGTTAACCCGAATGTATCGCAGCAGTAATAACAAAATAGAAACAGTTTATCAGCTGGGAATTTTTCCCCTGTTTAACTACCGGATTTATTTTTGAGATATCATATTACCTGAAGCAGTTTCAGGTTATTGATTGTTCACTCAATTTACCTGATTTTAAAAATGATGATAGATACTTTCTTCAAGATATGGATGGTTTTTCGGCACCAGGCTCGCTTTTGCAAGGGTATTTGCAACCACCAGGCCAAACAATCCGATAAATCCGGCGAAAGTTCCGATTTCAAGTAACCCAAATTTAGCTTCTCCCAAAATTGCCGGCCAGATAATGTAATACAATTCAGTGTATTGACCAATCATCAGGAAGATAATAACAGGGAATATAAACATTTTGCTGCGCGAAGATCTCCGGGGCATCAGAATGAAAAACGGAATAGCCCAGTTGAGGATAATGTTGGCATAAAATAATACCCGAAAAGCTCCATGCCAGCGTTCGACATAATAAATTGTTTCTTCAGGAATGTTGCCGTACCAGATGAGCATGAATTCGGCAAAATTGAAGTAGCCCCAGATAATGCTCGTCATAAACATGTAGCGGGTAAAATCGTGAAGATGACTTCGGTTTAACAAGTCAAATTTCCCCAGCCTGAAAAGAATAATAACAATAAGTGTAATTATGGAAGAGCCATGTAAAAAGGCTGCAATAAACATTTTAGCTGCAAAAAGGGTACTGAACCAATGCGGCTCGAGCGACATGAGCATATCAATTGCAAAAACACTGAAGGAAACTGCCAAAACAAAAATAAATACCTTTGAATAAAATGCTGAACGATCAAAATAATGCATTCCGCCTACTTCATCTTCCTTTATGGAAAATTTACGAAGCAGTTTTGTAAGTAAAATCCAAACGGCAAAAAATGCAACAATACGTATGAAAAAGAAGGTTTCATTTAAATAGGTGGCTTTATGCGTAAGCAATAAATCTTCCCGCACTGTATCTTCATGAGACCATTCGAATAGTGAATGCATGCCAAAATAAAGAATTACAAAAAACACGGCTGCAAAGGGTATATACGAAGCCATTGATTCATGAATTCGCTTAAACGCTGCTGACCATCCGGAGTTGGTGATGTATTGAATTGCACCAAAAAATGCCGCGCCAACTGCCAGCGACAGGAAATAAAAATTGTTTAGCAGGTAGTTCGCCCAGGTACGTTTGGCATCGAAAATAAAACCAAGTATAAACGATACTATACCTATGGCAATTAATATGTAAGTTATCCTTCTGAACTTTGCGGTAATCACCAGTTTATTCTCCATAACGGGTCTTTTTTTGAATTGGTCAAAATATTATTGTTGCAAAACCTGTTTTACATACATGGCAATCCGCCATCTGTCTTCGGGGCGGATCATTGAACCATGTTCTCCCATGACGCCGTAACCAACAGTGATTACATGGAAAATTGCTCCTTCGTTATTTGTCTTCATTTTATCGCTGAGCAGGCTGGCAGGAGGGTATGTATATTTTTTGCTGATAAAGAGCGAACCTTTTCCGTCACCTTCTGCTCCGTGGCATTGTTTGCAATAAATGCCGTAAAATCTTTCACCACGCTCCAGGTTTGCATCTGTAATTTCAAGTGGATTCTCAAGAGTTGCCGCAGCCAGCGCCCGGTCTTCGTCTGTTTTCTCGTATGGATATGGCATAAAATCAGTTGGAATAGTTCCTTCAACAGGCGGCTGCATGGTTTTACCATCTTCGAACACCGGATTTGGAGTGTAAGTTTCATACGCCGGAGAGTGTGCCATGTCATGAAAATATTCCCAACCTGGAGTACGCCTGTTGTAATCACACGAAGCCAGAACAACCATTAACAGAACGGAATAAAGAATGTATTTTATTTTATTCATAGTACAACTGTTATTCAATTTCACCATGTTGTTTAAAGATTCCCCGGATAGTTTCTTCTTTCCCTGCCAGTTGATCCTTATCCAGTACAATAACAAATTTATCGTCGGTTGCACGAGGGTGCATTATTTCCGGTACTTTGCCGGGAAATATTTTAGCCCGCACCGAAAAGGTAAACAACGTAAGCAAGGTTACGCCTAAAATAGTAGCTACAATTGTTACTACAATAAAAGAGGGAAATGAATTAAAAGGCTTTCCTCCGTATTTCAGGGGCCAGCTGATTACTGCAGCATAATACAGAAACCCTAAAACACCCATAGCTGAAAATACACCATAGAAAAAAGCTGCATGAGTAATGAAGGATCTTTTTTTCATACCTTCGAGAATTTCATGCACCGGGTAAGGCGTATAAACTTCAACAGGCATAATTCCCTGTTCCCTTAACTTTTCAAAAGCTTCCACAAGGTTATCTTCGTCATTAAAAACACCTAAAACATATTTCTTATTCATGACCTGCATTTCTTATGTAATCTTTACGTGGTTTATTATATTTCGACACGCTTTTAACTTCAGAAATTGCAATAATCGGTATAAAGCGGAAGAACAATAATACTCCGGCGAAAAACATACCCAGTGTTCCGGTAAAAAATCCTATTTCCACCCAGGTGGGAGAGTAGGTAGCCCAATTGGA
Source organism: uncultured Prolixibacteraceae bacterium (assembly GCA_963816685.1). Classification (GTDB taxonomy): domain Bacteria; phylum Bacteroidota; class Bacteroidia; order Bacteroidales; family Prolixibacteraceae; genus CAVYUC01. The sequence goes on from CAWFMB010000031.1 coordinate 44,481, forward strand.
CGGCAAATAATCGTGACTTAGTGAGGTAACCACAATATTGAAACGTTCAAACCACATTCCAATATTTATAATGATGGAGATGGCAAAAACAATCCACATGTTCCGGCGGACTGATTTAAACCAAAACAGTTGAGGAACAACAGCATTGGATACGAACATTGCCCAGAACTGAAAAGCATATTCCCCGAAAATGCGCACTCTGAAAAACATATAGATTTCGTATTCAGACCCGGAGTACCAGGCCAGAAATATTTCGGTAAGATAAGCTGTTCCCATAATCAGGGAAACAAAAGTGAGCACCCGGCAAATGGCATCGATGTGTGAATCGGTAACAAAATCATTAAGCTTGTATAAAACCCGCATCAGAACCACAAGTGTAAGCACCATTGCAAAGCCTGAGAAAATTGCTCCCACAACAAAATAGGGCGGAAAAATAGTGGTGTGCCAGCCTGGTTCCACTGAAACGGCAAAGTCGGTAGCAACAATTGAATGCACCGAAACCACAAGAACTGCAGCAATTCCTCCCAATACAAAACTTAATCCTTCATACCGTAGCCACTCTTTGCTGGCACCAGTCCATCCGAATGAAAAAAAGCCGTAAACTGCTTTCTTAACTTTCGATTTTGTGGTGTCGCGGATGGTGGCAAAATCAGGAACCATTCCGAAATACCAGAAACTTGCCGAAATAAGCAGGTACGCTGAAATTGCAACAAAATCCCAAAACAACGGTGAGTTAAAATTCACCCATAAGGGGCCGCGGCTGTTTGGATACGGGAAGATATAAAAGAATAACCACGGACGTCCCATATGTAAAAGGGGGAATAAACTTGCGCAAATAACTGCCACAACTGTCATTGCTTCTGCAGCCCGGTTTATGGCAGTACGCCATTTCTGACGCAGAATCAGCAGGAAAATTGAAAATGCAGTTCCGGCATGCCCGATTCCAATCCACCACACAAAATTGATAATGGCCCATCCCCATGCGTTTGTATTGTGAACTCCCCAGGTTCCGATTCCGGTACTTACTGTAATATATTGTGCATACAATCCAAACCCAAACATTCCAAGGCTTATCAATAATGCAATGTACCACCAGATGGGTGTTTTATCGTTAAGGGGTGCGGTAATTTCCCTCGACATCTGGGAAAAACTCTTGTCCCCTTCAATTAGCTTTCCGCGAACCTCTGTTTTGTACATAGGTATTTATTTAGTTATGCTTTTTTATTTCTTACCTGGGTTAAATATCCCACTGATGGTAATGTGTGCAACTGTTCAAGCAAATAATAATTTCTTGGATTTTTAAATAGCTTTGAAACTTTACTGTTCGAATCACTTAGATCTCCAAAAACAAGCGCATTGCTTGGGCATGATTGTGCACAGGCCGGTTGTATTTCTCCATCTTGCAGCGGCCTTCCATCTACTTTTGCATTTATTTTTTTCTCCTGAATACGCTGAACACAGAATGTACATTTTTCAACTACTCCACGCGAGCGGACTGTAACATCAGGATTTAAGACCATTCTTCCCAGCTCACTGTTGGAGTTATAATCAAATTCATCATTATCAACATATTGAAACCAGTTAAACCGGCGAACCCTGTACGGGCAGTTATTCACACAATATTTAGTGCCGACACAGCGGTTATATGCCATCTGGTTCAATCCTTCGGAACTGTGTGGTGTTGCCGATACCGGGCAAACATTTTCGCAGGGGGCATTATCACAGTGCTGACACATTACCGGCTGATGAAATACCTCCGGGTTTTCAGGATTATTTGAGAAATAGCGGTCTATTCGTATCCAGTGCATAATCCGCCGGTTTCGCACCTGCTCTTTTCCAACCACCTGAATGTTATTTTCCGACTGGCAGGCAATTGCACAGTTTCCGCAGCCAATACATGATGTAAGGTCTACAGCCATCCCCCAATGATGTCCTGTAAATTCAGGTTCAGGATAAAGGGTTACGTGGTGTTCCATGTTTACTTCATGAATTTCATTTCCGGCAGAAGGATTTGACTGCCACTTGTTGTAGGTAGTATCTCGTACAATTGGCCGTCCTTCCATTGAGTAATGGGTTTGTGATAATGCAAGCGGAAAGGTTTTCTCTGTAAAGCCTATTTCGGCATTTGCGAGCCAGAATTTTTTTGAACCGTTTACAATTGGAGTAAGAACAAACATATTTTTGCCTATACCTTCACCTACTTTCCCTGCAATAGCCCTTCCGTAGCCCAAAGCCACCGAAATGGTTCCCGAAGCTTGCCCGGGTTGAATAAACACCGGCAGTTCCACACCATTAATTGTTATTACGCTTTCGTTCAGCAATCCTCTTTCTTCGGCCCATTTCACCGGAACCGAAGCATAATTGTCCCAGCTTATCTTGGCTACCGGATCAGGCAGTTCCTGCAACCACGGGTTATTTGCAAAACTTCCGTTAAGCATTGAAACATCTTCGTAGAAAGAAATTTCCCATTCTCCCGGAGCAGGTTTTGCTGCAGCCAGTGCTTCTGCTATACCTGTTGATGAATAAGCCATTGATTCACCTCCCGAAGATTCTGTTTCAAAAACACCTTTTTGTAAAGTTTCGTTCCAAAACATCCTGTATTCAGGAAAAGTTATTTGCTTTGCAAATTGATTTTCCTGCCAGTTATCAATTAAAAACCGGTAATAATCAGGCTCTTCTGTTCCGCTCCAGCGGGCAATGGATTCCTGCACCTGACGGCTGTCGAACAATTTTTGAATAGTGGGTTGCGCCAGACTGTATTTTCCTGTCTTTGGTTCTGCATCGTTCCACGCTTCAAGGTAATGTGGTTCAGGACAAACAAATCTGCATTCGGCCGAGGTTTCGTTTATCCGGTCGGAAAAGGAAACTGAAAGATCGAGTTTATCCAGGGCCTCGGCTATTTCAATTCCTTTATAGTAACTGTAAACCGGATTCACACCCCAGAAAAATACTCCTGAAATCTGCTGCTTCAGAAGTTGATCTGTAAAAGATTCAAATTCACCGTCGATTCCCTGGCGGGTATTTAATGTAACTGATGTTAATATAGTGGAGCCGTAATTTCCAAGTAGCTGGTTTATAGCGTTTACAATTAACTGAACATTGTAATCATTACTTCCTGAAATGACGATTGATTTTCCTTCATTTTCAAGTAAATCCTCAACAAGTCCGCTTAAATCAATTGTATTTTCCGAAGCTGAAGCTGCAGGCCGGCCTTTGGCTTTTAATAATTCGTTATAAAGTGAGGCTAACACAGGTGCTTCTTCCGACGGACGAATTGGGAAACGAATATCAGCATTTGTACCGGTTACTGACATTCCTGATTCAAACTGGTAGTGCCGGTTCATTTCATCTGTTCCGGCATACAATCTTCTACCCGATGAATAACCTTTTGCATATTCAACAGGCGAGAGCCAGGTTCCCAGGAAATCGGCCCCGAAACTTACAATTACCTTTGCTTTGGCAAATTGATAATCCGGAATAAACGCCTTTCCGAAACTTTTTTGATTTGCAAGCAGGATTCCTGTTGCTGAAACTTCGTCGTACTGTATCCAGCTAACATTTGGATATACGGATAAAAACTGTTCGATTATTTTTTTTGTTGAAGGAGAAATAATAGTAGAGGTTAAGAGTACTACCTTTTTATTTTCCTGTTTTAAGCGAACGAGTTTATCTGTTATTTCCGAATCGATTTCTTCCCAGGAAACAGGGTTTTTATCTTTAAGCGGGGTTTTGAACCGTGCATCGTCGTATAAACTCAAAACAGATGCCTGCACCCGCGCCGAAGTCCCCTGTTGCGAAATGGAAGAGTTGTCGTTACCTTCAATTTTGATGGGGCGTCCATCGCGAACCTTAACCAAAACGCTGCAATATTCATTTGCATCAAAATAGGTTGAAGCGTAGTAACTTGCAACTCCGGGGGTTATTTCCTCAGGTTTTATCAGATATGGAATCGCTTTATCAATTGGCTTTTTACAACTTGCAACAACTGTTGCAGCGGCCAAACTAAAACCAAATGTTTTCAGGAAATCCCTTCTGGAAGAACCCGACTGTTTTTTTGCAACTGCCCGTTTTGCATCCAGTTCCAACTTTAATTCGCTCTTTTTAAATGTTACCGGATCTTTTAATTCTTCTATACTTCTCCAATATTCTGTCATATCCTGATTTACTTTCTTTCAGTTTTTGAACAATTTTAAATCTAATTTAATAATGGCAACGCATACAATCATTTGCTCCAATATCTTCTGCTGTAACCGAATCAATTCTTCCGGCTTTTAAATCCTGGTGGAGTTTTATATAGTCGTCATAATAATCGTTGTCGCGGAAATTAACCTGTGTTTCGCGGTGACAGTTTACACACCAGCCCATCGAAAGGTCACTGTATTGCCGCATGATATCCATTTCCTGAACAGGGCCATGGCATTTCTGGCAGTCAAGTTTTGCAGAACCAACATGTACTGAATGGCTGAAAAATACATGATCAGGCAGGTTGTGAATCCTGTTCCATTCTATGGATTCACCGTTTTCAACAGCATTAACAACTTTTGAAATTTCGAACTTTCCGCTGTTTGTGCCTTCGCGGATAATAATATGGCAATTCATACACAGAGCGGTTGCCGGTATGCCGGCAGATTTGCTTCTTTCTGCAGTTGTATGGCAATACATACATTCAATTCCGTTTTCACCAGCATGAATCCGGTGCGAAAATTTAACCGGTTGATCAGGAGCATAATTTTCCTGACGGCCAAGTTTTATAGCATCGGTAACAAGCATTTTTGCCTGCAGTCCAAAAGCTGCAAACAAAACAAGAAGTGGAATTATTCGATATTTTATTTTTTTGAAAAACAGAAGTTCCAAAATTGCCCATGTAATTAATGCTCCCAGAAACAGGAAAAGCAGCAGGTTGTTGATGTTTGGTTTCGGAATTGCCGGCCCTTCCGCGGCAAGATTGTCGAGGTAGGTTTTTACTGTACGCAAATCTTCTTCCTCGATGGTAATATTTTGATGTGCAGCTTCAATTTTTATTCCTGACGGTTGCAATACTGCCTGTTGGAAGGAAGCAAAATCCTTCCCCGAATATTTTAATGCAAGATCCATTGCAGAAGGATTCCAGTTTAAGGTATCCGATTGTTTCAGATTATGGCAGGAAACACAAGAAGGTGATTTTTTGCCAAAAGGAAGGATTCCAAGGAAAAAACGTTTCCCGCGTTTAACCTCGTCTATTAAATGACCACCTGAACCAGCTTCACCATGTTCATCAGCTGCTGCTAATTCATTTCCTGCACTGTCGCTTCCCGAAGTATGAATAATGCCTCCTGCACTGTCGGTTTCTGCAGTGACGGTATCTGCCAAACCTGCTGTACTGTCATTTTCATCAATGCCGGCACCAGCAACTGCGCTGTCGGCACTTGAAGTTAAGGAGCTGTCCTCCTGTGAAAAAGCACGATTTGATAATGTCAGGCCAATTATAAATACAGAAAGAAAAACAAAAACTATTATGAGTTTAACATCAGTTTTCCTTAAGAAATATTTTCTCATTCTGTTCAGTTTAGTTTTATAACCTCTGGTTATTTATTACAACAAAAAAATTAACAAAAATTGACTCTAAAGGTTTCTAAATATACTCAAAAAAAAAATTGCATGAGCTATTTTTTACTTGTCTTTATGTTGAATTACCGGTTTATTTCAAAAACATATTTTTTTAATTCCTGCCTACGTTTTAAAAACTCTAATTAACAAAACAACCTCAGCATTGTTTGTCCCTCCTGCTTTTTTTTTTGAAATTTTTTATAACTCAATATAATACTGGATATTTGATTATAATTTATTATTTTTGAATAAGGGACTGATTGTATTTAATACAATTTAAAAAAATGGAGGGGCATTTTAATATACTTTATTGTTAAGTATTTAAAATGAGCAATAATAATCGATTTAAAGTTTTAATTGTTGATGATGAAGCAGAAGCACGTTTGTTGCTGAGGTCATTATTGGGTGAAATTCGAAATGTAGAGGTTGTTGGTGAAGCCAGTCAGGCTGAAGAAGCGTTGTACTGCCTGGTTGAACATTTTCCGGATCTTATTTTTATGGATATCAATATGCCGGGTAAAACTGGTATGGACCTTATTCATTTGATTAAGAAACGGAATGTTGATATACCGGTTGTATTTATTTCAGCTTTCAAGGAATATGCAATTCAGGCAATTAGAAACGGTGTTTACGATTATTTATTAAAACCTGTTAGCCGCACTGAATTGGAACATGTTATTGAAAAGTACAGGAGACGGAATGAAAGAGATTTACCGCGGCGGTTAATAGAAATGCTCGAAAATATAAAGGAAGACACCAAAATACGCATTAATTCAAGACATAGCTATATTCTTATCAATCCTTCCGATATTGTTTTTTGTCAGACGGAAGACGGATATACAGTTATTTATCTGTCCAACGGAAAAGAGGAAGTTGCCAGCGGACCTCTGGCGCAGATTGAATCGATGGTTGAAAACTGGAATTTCTACAGGCTTGGACGCTCAGTACTTATTAACCAGGATTATATCAGAAGTGTTGATAAAACATCAGATAAGTGCGTTTTGCAAAGTTCATCGCACTCCTGGGAAATAAAAGCTTCCCATAAAGCAATTACTGAACTCCTTTCAATCTCCTTCAATTATGCTTGAACATAAAATTACAACTTTAATCGTTGCAAAATCACCAAAAGAGGCAGCTGAACTTATTTCAGTTTTGGATAAACTGTCGGAAATTTCCATCATTGGCAGCACTACCAGCAGTAAACAGGGACTAGCACTTGTTTTAAACTATGCCCCGCAGCTTTTATTTTTAAATGTTGAACTTTCTGATATATCGGGACTTGATTTTGTTGAACAACTGCATAAAAGAAATGTACTTTCAAATGTAGTTTTTATTGCCCCCGATGCAAGTATTGCATTCAATACCATTAAATTGACGCCTCTCGATTTTATTTTAAAACCAGTGGATAAAAATCAAATAAAACAGTTGATTGAACGGCTTAAATTTCAGCTTAAACGCGAGGAACTTAAGCGAAAACTGGATATTTATGCAGGAAAACAGGATTTGGCAGAAAAAAGGGTTTTCATACAAAAATCAGGTGTTATTGTTTTATTGCTGAAGGAAATTGTGTTTTGCAAGTCCGAACGTTCAAGGACAATTCTTACTCTTATAAACGGCGAAAGTGTAAATCTTAAAACCGGCATAAATGAGACAATGGAAACAATTAATAACCAGTTGTTTTTCAGAATTGGCCGTTCGTACTGTATTAACCGGAATTATTTACGCAAAATAGATAAAAAGAAGTCGAAATGCCTGTTGTATTACGATGGTCAGGTGTGGGAGCTTCCTGCATCAAGAAGCATTATAAACCACCTTGAATCGCTTTACACTTCCCCGATTTATTAGTTTTTTAATCCCAATTTTTCCCAGACAACCATAATACGGGTTGGAGAATGATATATGCGGTTCATTAATTTATCCAGATTCTTCCACCAGCTGAAATTTAAATACTTAAACAGCACATGCAACCTGAAATGGACTTGAATTTTACTGATAAATGTTTTAAAATGAACGGATTTTAAACCGGAGCCGCTATAAAGTGAGGTTAGTATTTTTTCATCGAAGGAATGAATATGTGCATGCATTGGTGTTGGTTTGTTGCAATGAATGCAGAGCGAATACCGGAGCTTTTCCTTGTATGGTGTTGTAACTATTAATTTACCACCGGGATTGAGCGTATAAAACAATTTTTCGATAAAAGTTTTTGGATCCTGTACATGTTCAATAATCTCAGATGCAATGATGTAATCAAACGTATTATGTGTAAAAGGCAGGGAAAATACATCGGCTACAACTGCATGATGATTTTTAAACGGATAAATAGTCAGTGCTTTTGAGGTGTTTCGCAATGAAATGTCCATTGAAATCACTTCAAAACCTTTTGGACAAAATAAACCCGCAACCCATGCTTTTCCGCAGCCTACATCAAGAATCAGACCTTCGTTCCCCTGGATTTCGGAGGCAATATACTGCCACACCCTTTTGTCACCATGCTCTGTTCCTGCATCGCGTTCTTCAAAATAATCCGATTCAAATGCATCTTTCTGATAATGGTCAATGTAATTAAACTCAGTGCCAAGCTTTTCATGAATTTCTGATTTACCCAATACCGTATTTTCTTTTGCAGGAAGTAAAACGGGAACATTTTCAGAAACCGGATATTCACTGTTGCAATTGGAACAAACCAGGTGATTTCCATCATGTTTCAGATTTAATCCTTCATTCCCGCAATGAATGCACTTTAATATTTCAGGTAATTTTTTATCTTTCATACAATTCAGGTTGAAAAACTTCAGTATACAATAAAGAAAACAACCAAAGTTATTAAAGAATATAATGCGAGGGTATTTATTGGAATATAATCACCGGCTTCAATTTTAAGAACCAGTTTGTTATACATTAGCCAGATTATTTTTTGAACTGCGAACGCGATAACCGTTGCAAATGCAACCCCTTCAATTCCCCAGCGATTTATAAATAACACACTGAGAATAATGTTGATGATAAGTTCGGCAAGTGAGGCATACATAATCATTTTTGTTTTTTTAAGCCCGATTAAAATTGTATGTGGAAAAATAAGCCTGCTGATAATCAGGAGCAAATAAATATTGAATATGATGGCGCTTTCTGTAAAGTCAGGATTAAAAATGCGCGGATAAAGCCACCTGCTGAACAGCAGAAAAACAATGGATACAGGAAAAAGCAGGTGCATGAGTTTCATTGTTCTTTTACGAAGAGAAGATAAAGTTTCCCTGAACTTTTGACGGTCTGAAAATTCGGGTATCATAGCAGTGCTTAAAGCATTTGCCATCAACAACACCAACGGGAATTCCTTTGCACCATATCGAAAAACCGCAAAAGTGGCTGCATCAAATTTGTTCAGCACAAGGAAACTATCCACATAACTTGCCGAGCTTCCAAGTAACGTACTTATAATTAGTGGCCATGCAAAATGAATATGTTCTTTTATAAAACCTGCGGAAAAACTCCATAACCCATATTTTTTCAGTAAAACAAGCAGCCAAAAATAACGGACTACAGAAACAGCCACCATTCCAAGGATGGAAATTACCATGTTGTAGCCCAGCAAAGCCGGCAGTGCAACAATAATCAGCTGAACCGAAAATGTACTTATTCCATAAATTAATATAGAATGGGGCCTGTTTTTCAGCAAATAAATGTATTCGATTAAAAACGAAGGGCTGCTGAAAAAAATATAAACAAGGATAAGATGAAAGTATGGTATTGTTCCGGTGTCGGTAAGTATAACGGAAAGCGGCTGCTTAAAAACAATCAGGACAAGGACCGCCAGGATACTTAAAAAACTTAGCAACAGGAAGGAATTGAATATCTCAGGCGATTTTTGACCCGGTGTTTTAAAAGTAGTGTTGTTTTTGTACATCGGCAAAAACGACTGAATAAGACCATTAATCCAAAAAGAACAAAACAGGGTGGTGATAAACAGAAAAACTTCATAATTACCGATGGAGGCTGTGGTAAGGTTGCTTTTTGCAAATGCAATGCTGATCAGCAGAAGTGTGCCAAAACGGAGCAGTTGAAATCCCTGGAGCCCCGAAATATTATTAATGTAGTTTTTGTTAATCAATTCAGATAGATTCTGCAGCGGCAAATTTAATCTTTTCAAATTGATATCTCAATAATTACATTTGTGCTAATTTTGAAGTTCAGAACTGATACTATGGATTTTATTCTCGACAACCGGAAAAGCGAACAACAATTTCAGCATATTCTTTCAATGGTTCAATCGCGAAAAAATGGCGATGTGGCCGGTTTAATGAAGCAAAAAGGCATTATTTACAAAATGAACTGGGGCGTATCCCTGATTGAATTGCGTGAAATTGCAAGCGGGTTTCAACCCGATCATCTGCTTGCATTAAAACTCTGGAATAAACAGTGGCGCGAAACAATGATTCTGGCAACAATGCTTGACGAACCAAAACTGATTTCGGAACAACAGATGGATTTCTGGACAAAAAGTTTTGAAAACAGTGAAATTGCGGAGCAGGCTTCTGCCAATCTGTACGTAAAAAGTAAGTTTGCCTTTGTAAAATCGTTGGAATGGTGCAGGGGGAAAAAACACCTGGTTCGGTTTACAGGTATTCATTTGCTGGGCCGCCTTACAATTGTTGAAAAAAATGCACCCGATGAAATGTTTGAACCTTTTTTTGATGAATTGCAAACGCTGGCCAAAGATGGCAAACTCTATACGCCCCTGTACCGTTCGGTTACGGCACTCGGAACCCGTTCGAAATATATGAATCAAAAGGTTGTTGAATTTGCAGAAAACCTTCAACAGCAGGATTCGGAAAATGCGGTTAAACTGGGGGAAGAATTATTTGATGAATTAACCGGCAGGCATGTACAGGATGCTTTTAACAGATAAAATGTGAATTTTTGAAAAATCCAAAACTGATGACCATGAAAAACTTATCGAACAAACAGCTCTGGTTTATTGTCGTACTTCGAATTCTTGTCGGATGGCATTTTTTGTATGAAGGATTGTCAAAATTGTTTACACCCGGATGGACTTCTGCTGATTTTCTGAGCCTGTCGAACTGGTGGTTCGCACCGTTTTATCATTGGATTGCCGAATCTCCTTCTGTTTTGCAGGTTGTGGATATTGTAAATATCTGGGGACTCATTTTTATTGGACTGGCTCTTTTTATTGGGTTGTTTGAAAGACCTGCTGCTCTTTCAGGAGTGATTCTTTTAACCTTGTATTATTTTGCAAATCCACCATTTGTTGGTAATGATTTTGGCGTACCAACCGAAGGCAGTTATTTGATTGTCAACAAAAATTTAATTGAAATTTTTGCGCTTTTAATTTTTATTGTAATCCCAACAAGCCGGTATGTTGGTCTGGACAGATTATTTTACAGGAACAAGGAACCGAAGGTACGTCCGTTGATTAGTCAATCGGAAAACCGGCCGGATGAATTCAGTCAAAAAAATAATCCGCTACAACGGCGCGAAATATTAAAAAGTCTTGCTGCACTGCCGGTCCTGGGAGTTTTTGGATTTGCATTGTACCGCCAGAAGCAATGGAAAAGCTGGGAAGAAAAGAATCTGGTGGATGCAAATACAAGTGCTTCGGTAAAAAGCTTTAATGCAGTGGCATTAAATAACCTGAACCAGAAAATTCCTACGGCAAAAATTGCAGGAAACGAATACAGCCGTTTAATTCTTGGAGGTAACCTGCTTTCGGGCTGGGCACATTCCCGTGACTTAATATATGTGTCACAACTCGTAAAAGCTTATCATCATAAAGATAAAATTTTCAGTACTCTTTTGTTGGCTGAAAAATGCGGAGTGAACACATTGCTGACAAATCCAATCCTGTGTACGGTTATCAACGAGTACTGGAAACGCGGAATTGGCAGTATTCAGTTTATATCCGATTGCGCAGGACTTGATTATGACGATAAAGGTCCGCATCCGACACCGTTTAATGATTATCTCGACAGGATCAAAAAAGCTATTGATTATGGGGCTGCAGCATGTTACATACAAGGCGAAACCGCCGATTTTTACATGCAAAACGGCAGAGTGGATGATTTGGGAAAAGCAATACAATACGTTCGCGACAGAAATGTTTCCCTTGGAATTGGAGCTCACCGGATTGAAACTATTCAGGCTTGTGTTGAACAGGGTTTCGAACCCGATTTCTGGATGAAAACACTTCATGATCATAATTACTGGTCTGCAAAACATCCGGAATGGCACGATAATATATATTGTTTTAATCCGTCAAAAACCATTGAATACATGGAATCGTTGCCGCAACCATGGATTGCCTTCAAAGTGATGGCTGCCGGCGCCATCCATCCAAAACAGGCCTTTAAATATGCTTTCGAAAACGGTGCCGATTTTATTTGTGCCGGAATGTACGATTTTCAAATGGTGGAAGATGTAAATTATGCAACTGAAATCCTGAACGGAGAAGTCATACGGAAAAGAAAATGGATGGCTTAAATTGTTGAAAAAAACAGGATGTCAAACAGTTTGTTATTGCTTCTGGTTGCTGTTTGTTTTTTACCCGTTCCTGTCTATCAGGAAAAATTGTCATGCAAACTTTGATGGCAGGTTTTTTGTTTCCAATTGTCACATATTTTAGGGGTTTAATTTAAACGTTGAAGAAAAATGATGAATATATCAAAAACATCAAACCCTGTTTTTAAAGAAAGGGTTTTTGAGAGAGGATACGCTTCTTCGTCAGAAGTAATGACGGTTAACGGAACTGTAAACAAAACAGCTTTAATGTTACTGTTGGTAGTTGCTGCGGCAATATTTACCTGGAATAAGTTCTTCGATGCAGCAGCAACTAATCCCGAAGCAGCTTTGGGTGTTGTAGGGCCGTGGCTGCTTGTTGGAGGAATCGGTGGTTTCATTACAGTTTTGGTTACTGTATTTCGTCCGCAGAGTTCAGGAATTTCAGCACCTGTTTATGCAGTTTTCGAAGGATTACTGCTTGGAGGTTTGTCTGCTGTTTTTGAATCGATGTACACAGGGATTGTAATGCGTGCTGTCGCTTTGACACTGGCGGTTTTTGCAGCAATGCTGTTTCTTTACCGTTCGGGAATAATCAAAGTTACGCGCAAATTCATGCTCGGTGTTTTTGCCGCTACAGCAGGAATTGCACTTGTTTACCTTGTTGGATTTATTGCCGGTTTGTTTGGCACTCAAATGAATTTTCTGTATGGAAACAGCAATTTCAGCATTGGCTTCAGTCTGGTGGTAGTGGCGGTTGCTGCCTTAAACCTTGTTCTTGATTTTTCATTTATTGAAAGGGCTTCAGAATCAGGCGCTCCTAAATATATGGAATGGTACGGGGCGTTTGGTTTAATGGTAACTTTAGTCTGGCTTTACCTCGAAATTTTAAGGTTGTTGTCAAAAATGGCCAGCAGGAATTGATAGGATGAATCTAAAATCAACAATAAAAAATGTTCATTTCCATCGTAAGGGAATGAATTTTTTTTGTAAAAAAGTTGAAATTGAAAATGAGAAAATTTTTGCAATTGTACTACAATCGATTTAAAAGGGCTGACAATTCATTTACAGCACCTTCAAAATCTGATTTTACAGTTTCTATAAATTCCGGAATTTGTTCAGTTTCCTCTCTTTCTGCAGCCAGTTGGATCTTTTTTAACATATTACCTGTTTCATCCATTCTGAATATTAAAGCAGACGATTTTGCGGTATGTGCCTCCTTTGCAAGCTCTTGTAAATTATTGTCTGAAAGGTATTTATGAAGATTAGTGATAAACTCAGGAATTTGCCCAATGAAAATAGTGATAAGTTCTTTAATAAACTCATTATCACCACTGGCAATATCCTCAACATAGGTTAGATCGATGTGTAGCAGCTTAGTGTCCATAATCCTTCAAGAAATAGAGGCGCAATTTAACTAATTATTTGAATTATCAAAGTGTTTAAACGCTGATAAATTTCATATGTATGCATTAACTGAATTTTTAGCTTTGCACTTTTAACTCATGAATTGAAATGAAAATCACTGCATTTAACAAATTACACAAGCAGGCAGGAGCCAAAATGGTAGAATTTGCCGGATACGAAATGCCGGTTGAATATAGCGGAATTAAAGATGAACATCTTGCCGTTCGTCATTCAGTTGGCGTTTTTGATGTTTCTCATATGGGCGAATTCTGGGTGACAGGCCCCAATGCACTTGCACTTATTAAAAAGCTGTCATCAAATGATCCTACAATTCTTAAACCCGGTCAGGCACAGTATACGTGTTTTCCAAACGGGAAAGGTGGAATAGTTGACGATTTGCTCGTTTACTGTTTCGGAAATGACAAGTATTTGATGGTGGTAAATGCCTCAAATATCGAAAAAGACTGGAAGTGGGTGGTTCTTCAAAATGATGTGGGCGCAGAATTGATAAATGCAAGCGATAAAATTAGCCAATTGGCAATTCAGGGGCCAAAAGCAATGGAAACGCTTCAGAAATTAACTGACGTAAAATTATCGGATATTGTCTTTTACAATTTTGTAACCGGTGATTTTGCAGGTGTCGGTGATGTAATTATTTCTGCAACAGGTTATACAGGAGCAGGAGGCTTTGAACTCTATTTCAGCAATGAACATGCTGAAAAAATATGGAACGCCATATTCGAAGCCGGAAAGGAATTCAATATTCAGCCGGTTGGTTTGGGGGCACGCGATACGCTGCGGCTCGAAATGGGATATTGTCTTTACGGAAACGATATTAATGATGAAACATCGCCAATTGAAGCCGGATTGGGATGGATTACAAAGTTTAACAACGGCCGTCAGTTTATCGATCGCGAATTTCTGACCATGCAAAAAAATGAAGGGGTAACAAGGAGATTGCGTGGTTTTATTGTCAGTGAACGCGGAATTCCCAGGCACGGCTACCAACTTGTGAATTCGGAAGGATCAGAAATTGGTGTTGTTACCTCCGGAACAATTTCGCCGGTGCTGAACAAAGGAATCGGAATGGGTTATATCGCAAAAGAATATTCAGCATTTGGAACACAAATCTTTGTAAAAATCAGGAATAAATCCATTCCTGCCGCAATTGTGAAATTACCTTTTATCTAGAGTATTGGAATTGATATTTAAATGCCATTCGGATTTCCGGATGGCATTTTTTACATGCTGCAACGATAATCCAATCCAAAACCGAATTCAATTTCAACGCAGTATGCGTTGGATTTTAGTAGAAAAACCAGTGTTGTTGTTTTGTCACAACCCAGTATGGGTTGTATAATATGGCCGGAATTTATAACCATATTACAATCGAACCCGTACCAGGTTCATAATCAAATTCGCAAACAACATGTTGCTACAATAATCAAATCTGTACCGGATTCAATTCCAACGCAGTATGCGTTGGATTATAGTAGCAGGAAAGAATAACGATGTTACGTCCTCAACCCAGTATGGGTTGGATAAAAAACCGGCTTCTCATGAAGCCTGCTATATATCTTTTTTATCAGTGCTTACTTAAAATATGGTATGGGTTTAAAATGATTTCCCTTCATGGTAATGTTTCGTTAGCATTATTATAATCGAACCCGTACCGGGTTCATGATCAACATCACATATTGCTGCTACTATAATCTAACCCGTACCGGGTTAAATTACAACGCAGTATGCGTTGGATTATAGTAGAAAAGTTTGATAATAAGGCCGGAATTTATAACCATATTACCAATCGAACCCGCACCAGGTTCATAATCAAATTCACAAACAACATGTTGCTACGATAATCAAATCTGTACCGGATTCAATTCCAACGCAGTATGCGTTGGATTATAGTAGAAAAGTTTGATAATAAGGCCGGAATTTATAATCATATTACAATCGAACCCGTATCAGGTTCATAATCAAATTCACAAACAACATGTTGCTACGATAATCAAATCTGTACCGGATTCAATTCCAACGCAGTATGCGTTGGATTATAGTAGAAAAGTTTGATAATAAGGCCGGAATTTATAATCATATTACAATCGAACCCGTATCAGGTTCATAATCAAATTCACAAACAACATGTTGCTACAATAATCAAATCTGTACCGGGTTAAATTACAACGCAGTATGCGTTGGATTATAGTAGAAAAGTTTGATAATAAGGCCGGAATTTATAATCATATTACAATCGAACCCGTACCAGGTTCATAATCAAATTCACAAACAACATGTTGCTACGATAATCAAATCTGTACCGGATTCAATTCCAACGCAGTATGCGTTGGATTATAGTAGCAGGAAAGAATAACGATGTTACATCCACAACCCAGTATGGGTTGGATAAAAAACCGGCTTCTCATGAAGCCTGCAATATATCTTTTTTACCAGTGCTTACCTAAAAATATGGTATGGGTTAAAAATGATTTCCCTTCATGGTAATGTTTCGTTAGCATTATTATAATCGAACCCGTACCGGGTTCATGATCAACATCACATATTGCTGCTACTATAATCTAACCCGTACCGGGTTAAATTTCAACGCAGTATGCATTGGATTATAGTAGAAAAAACAGTGTTGTTGTTTTGTCACAACCCAATATGGGTTGGATAATAAGACCGGAATTTATAGCCATATTACAATCGAACCCGTACCAGGTTCATAATCAAATTCGCAAACAACATGTTGCCACAATAATCAAATCTGTACCGGGTTAAATTTCAGCGCAGTATGCGTTGGATTATAGTAGAAAAGTTGGGTAATACGACCGGAATTTACAGCCATATTACAATCGAACCCGTACCAGGTTCATAATCAAATTCACAAACAACATGTTGCCACAATAATCAAATCTGTACCGGATTCAATTCCAACGCAGTATGCGTTGGAATATCAAAGCTATCACTGAGAGGTATTTGCTCCGTATTAAATTCGATCTATACTCATACTAAATTCAGCACTAAACTCGGACTAAATTCGCGATATCGCGAATTTAGTCCGAGTTTAGTGCGAATTTGATACGAAAATAATACGGCTTTAATATAGGGCAGGTATGGTTGAAAAACAGGGGAAGTACTCAGACTGACATTAAATTATATTTCCGATGTGCCTGATTCATGTTATTATTTTTTTACCCAACCTCCCAATTGATTTCTTTGGCTTTTTATCTGCTTTTTTTTGGGTAAAAATTTAAGTATCTTTTAAATAATTGTACCTGAAGTTATTTCTTTGGGAAAAAATGATTTTCTTATAAGGATTCCAATAAATTTGTAGAGGAATTAATGAATTAATCAAGACAGCTTTAAAAGGGAAATGACCGGAAAAATGAATTCTGTCACCTGATAATGTGTTGTTTGACATTCCAAAATGATTCAGGTTTTTATTAAATATTGATTTTTCTCATCTGCAAACCATCAACTAATTGCGACCTTTGCTTTGGTGTTTGCAACAAAAGGTATTATTAATTTACGTTAAACAGTTGTTACAATGAAAAAACACAATTTTTACGCAGGGCCTTCAATTTTGCCCGAATTTACAAAGGAAAAAACTGCTGAAGCCACAATTAATTTTGCAGGTACAGGTCTTTCGGTAATGGAAGTTTCTCACCGCAGCAAAGAGTTTGTGGCTGTAATGGATCAGGCGCAATCACTGGTAAAGGAGCTGTTGCATGTTCCGGAAGGTTACTCGGTGCTTTTTCTCCAGGGAGGTGCAAGTACTCAGTTTTTAATGGTTCCTTATAACCTGTTGAATAAAAAAGCAGCTTATTTAAATACAGGCTCCTGGGCATCAAAAGCCATAAAAGAAGCCAAAATATTTGGTGAAGTCGTTGAAGTGGCTTCATCGAAAGATGCCAATTTCAATTATATTCCAAAGAATTATGAAGTACCTGCTGATGCTGAGTATTTTCATTATACATCGAACAATACGATTTTCGGTACCGAAATATTAAAGGACCCCGAGGTGGCAGTGCCGCTTGTTTCAGATATGTCTTCCGATATTTTCAGCCGCCCCATCGATGTTTCAAAATATGCTCTTATTTATGCAGGAGCGCAAAAAAACCTTGGTCCGTCAGGAGCAACACTTGTTATTGTGAAAGATGAACTTTTGGGAAAAGTGGAAAGGCAGATTCCAACTATTCTGAATTACAAAACTCATATCGACAACGATTCAATGTTTAATACACCTGCAACTATACCTGTTTTTGCCTGCCTTCAAACATTAATCTGGTTAAAGGATATTGGCGGAGTGGAAGAAATGGAAAAAAAGAACATTGTGAAAGCTGAAGCACTTTATGCAGAACTCGAAAGAAATAAACTTTTTATGCCGACAGTTGCAAATCCGGAAGATCGTTCAAGAATGAATGTCACTTTTGTTATGACTCCTGAATATACGGAGCTTGAAAAGGAATACCTTGATTTTGCTACAGCACGTGGTATGGTTGGTATTAAAGGACACCGTTCAGTTGGTGGTTTCAGGGCTTCAATTTACAATGCCATGCCTTTCGAAAGTGTGCAGGCACTGATTGATTCAATGAAGGAATTTGAAAAATCGAAATAAAACAGCGGCTAAAACAAAATTATTTGTGTAGATTTTATTTTGGCAATGATTTGGAATGATTTTGATAACCAATAATTTATGAGAAAAATGCAGGAAAATATCCTGCATTTTTTCTGTACAAAAAAACCTGAGAAATGAGAAAAATTTTAATTGCCACAGAAAAATCCTTTTCGCCGGTTGCAGTGAAAAAGATCAGAAAAGTACTTGAAAAAGCCGGGTATAAGCTTCATCTTCTTGAAAATTATACTTCGAAACAGGAGTTACTTGAAGCAGTTTCTGAAACTGAAGCAGTAATCATCCGAAGCGATAAATTCGATGCGGAAGTATTAAAAGCTGCAAAAAAACTTAAAATTGTAGTTCGGGCAGGCGCCGGTTATGATAATATTGATTTGGAAACTGCCTCACAAAATAGTATTGTGGTAATGAATACTCCCGGGCAAAATTCAAATGCAGTTGCAGAACTTGCCATTGGTCTGGCCATTTTCGGGATTCGTGAAATGTTTAGCGGAAAACCGGGAGGTGAATTACGGGGCAGGACGCTTGGATTGCACGGGTTTGGTTTTGTTGCCCGGAATGTGTTTCGGATTGCCCGTGCAATGGGAATGAAAGTGATTGTTTATACGCGTTTCAGTAAGCACGCAGCGGCTGCCATCGGTTTAAAAGTTACAAGTTCGCTTGAACAACTTTACGAAAAAAGCGATATCATTTCAATTCACGTTCCGGCAAAGGGCGAACATATCGGATCGGTTACCTGTGAAATCCTGCAGCATTTAAAAGATGGAAGCATCATTGTGAATACCGCGCGCAAGGAAGTGATTAATGAGGCGGACCTGGTGAAAATTATGGAGGAAAAACCCGGAGTGAAGTACATGTCGGATGTTACTCCTGATTGCGAAAACATTTTTAGGGAGAAATTTGAAGGGCGTTATTTTTTTACACCCAAAAAAGCAGGTGCACAAACAGCCGAAGCAAATTTAAATGCAGGTGTTGCGGCCGCCGAACAAATCGTTGCCTTTTTTGAGAAGGGGGATTGCACGTACCAGGTCAATAAAAGTTGATTTATCCGGATTAAACCAACTTCTTTTATGATTTTTTGGCAGTATAAAAATTTGTTTGTCTAAATTTGTTTTTCTTAAAATTATAAAAAGCGATAAATATAAAATGGCTACAATTA
Source organism: uncultured Prolixibacteraceae bacterium (assembly GCA_963816685.1). Lineage (GTDB taxonomy): Bacteria > Bacteroidota > Bacteroidia > Bacteroidales > Prolixibacteraceae > CAVYUC01. The sequence goes on from CAWFMB010000031.1 coordinate 63,776, forward strand.
AACCGTTTAAAGGGCTGCGGCCTCCAACAGAAATCGTGGAAGAATTGACTTGTCTTCCTTACGATGTAATGAATGCTGAAGAAGCAGCGCAAATGGCTGAAGGCAAACAGAAGTCACTGCTGCGGATTACAAAGGCTGAAATTGAACTCCCGGATGTGAAGGATGTGCATTCGGAAAAAATATATGAGAAAGCCCGGCAAAACTTTAAACTGTTTCAGGAAAAAGAATGGTTGAAACAGGATGAAAAGCCCAAATATTATATTTACGCACAAACCATGTATGGCCGCACTCAATACGGAATTGTTGGTGCTGCTGCCTGTGCCGATTACGAAAACGGGATCATTAAAAAGCATGAATTAACACGACCTGAAAAGGAGGATGACCGGATGGTGCTTACCCGGTATCTGAATGCCAACATCGAACCGGTGTTTTTCGCCTATAAAGCCATTCCTGAAATCGACCAGATTGTAGAAAATGTAATTAAGGAAAATCCCCCGGTTTACGATTTTACAGCCGAAGACGGTTTTGGTCATCATTTTTGGGTGATTGACAATGATAAAGTAATAAAAGAGCTGGAGTTGCTGTTTTCAAATAAAGTGCCGTATACTTATGTTGCAGATGGCCACCACCGCACAGCCGCCGCTGCAAGAATCGGAATTGAAAAGACATCGCAAAATCCAAATCATTCAGGAGATGAGGAATACAACTATTTTATGGCGGTTCATTTTCCTGACGATCAGCTTCAGATAATTGATTACAACCGTGTGGTGACCGATTTAAACGGGTTAACCGATGAGGAATTTCTGCTGAAACTTGAAAATGGTTTTAAAGTTGAAAAAATTGGGGTTGAAATTTACAAACCTTCCAAACTACATGAGTTCAGCATGTATCTCTCCGGAAATTGGTACAAACTCACGGCAAAGGAAGAAACCTATAACGACTGGGATCCGATTGGGGTGCTGGATGTTACTGTTTTATCCAACCAGGTATTGGAGCCTATTCTCGGAATTAAAGATTTACGTACTTCTGACCGTATTGATTTTGTTGGTGGAATCAGGGGATTGGCTGAGTTGAAAAAACGGGTCGATTCAGGCAAAATGAAAGCTGCATTTGCACTTTTCCCTGTTTCGATGCAGCAGTTAATCAATATTGCTGACAGCGGGAATATTATGCCGCCAAAAACAACGTGGTTCGAGCCTAAACTACGGTCGGGACTTGTAATACATAAACTGGATTAGTTTTGTTATTAATTCTTTTTTGTTTATTCAGGGGCGGTTAAAATTTTTAATTTCAACGTTCAAAATTTATACAGCGACATTGGAAGTTTCAATCATCTTATTAAAGGTTTCCATCATAGTTTTATGAGCTTATCAAGGGATTGTGACTTGTTTTGAACTGAAATCGTGCTTTTTTCATTTAACACGTTTTGATTAACCCATTATCATTCCAATAATCGTTGCCGACATCAGCGAAGCAAGTGTGCCTGCAATAAGTGCAGGTACACCATATTTCGAAAGCAAAACCCTCCGGCCGGGAGCAAGCGCTCCAATTCCGCCAATCTGAATTCCAATGGATGAAAAATTTGCAAACCCGCATAAAATGTATGTCGCCATAATTATGGATTTTGGATGAACAAATACGCCTGCGGCTTTTAAGTCGGCAAGACTGATGTATCCGATAAATTCAGTTAAGATAAGTTTTTCGCCCAGTAGACGTCCCACAACGATAATGTCTTCAGTGCCAACACCAATCAGCCACATAAGGGGCGCAAAGGTGTAGCCGAGGATAAACTGCAGCGAAAGTCCGTTGTAGCGGCCGTTTGTTCCTTCCATGATCAATTGGTTCAGGTGGGTCCACTGGCCGATTTTCCCAACAATAAAATTAAACATTGCAATAAAAGCAATGAAAGCAAGTAACATTGCCGCCACATTAACAGCAAGTCTGACACCCTGGCTGGTGCCGTTTGTAATAGCATCCAAAACATTGCTGCCTATTTTGTCGCGGCTGACTTCTATTTGTTTGTTAATGGCTTCTGTTGGTGGCACAAGCATTTTGGAGAAAATGATGGCTGCAGGCGCTGCCATTACAGAAGCTGCAAGTAAATGTTTTGCAAACTCGAGTCGCAGAACCGGATCGTTGCCTCCAAGCAATGCGATATAGGCAGCCAAAACTCCTCCGGCAAGTGTTGCCATACCACCTGTCATTACCAGCAGGATTTCCGATTTACTCATTTTTTCGAGATAGGCTTTTATCATCAGCGGCGATTCGGTTTGACCAAGAAATATGTTGCCGGCAACTGAAAGTGCTTCGGCACCCGAAATCTTAAGCGCTTTTGTAAAGACCCAGGCCAGGCCGTAAACCACCTTCTGAATAATTCCCCAGTAAAAAAGCAGACTTGTAAGTGCTGAAAAGAAAATTATTGTTGGTAAAACCTGGAACAGGAATATGAATCCGTAGGTATCTGCGTTCATTAAATCTCCTAAAAGAAATTCACTTCCTGCTTTTGTAAAATCAAGGATTTTTATAAATATCTGCCCAAAGAATTCAAAGATAATCCGTACAAAGGGAACATATAAAACCCCAATGGCCAGCATCAACTGGATAATAAGCCCGATGAAAACTGTACGCCAGGGAATATTTCGCCGGTCGGTGCTTAATATAAATCCTAAAAACAGAAGAACCGCCATTCCAAGGAGTCCACGAAAAAGTGTAGCAAGTGAGAATGGATTGCCCTGTTCTTTTGACAGAAGTATTACTGCAGTGTCAGAACTGGTGGCTTGTGGATTTATTTGTTCGGTACTGGTTTGTATTGAATCAGGCTGTTGAGAAAAGGCTGGCTTAAAAAATAAAATGCCGGTACAAAATACCAGCAATAAAATTAAATTCTTCACTTGCGGATGATTAGATGAATGACTTGTTTTTCAATTTATTTATGGTTTAATTTTAGTCTAATGGAGCGGTTTTTTGTTTCGGTTAATTTTTTTTCCGGTTGTGAATTTCATCCCGGATAACCGAGGCTTTTTCGTAATCTTCGTTATGAACGGCTTCGTTCAGCATATCTTCCAGTTCCTGCATGGTGTAATGTGAGAAAGGCGAGGAACTTGAAGGTTCTGGCGGCTTTTCGAATTTGCCTGGGTCCGGCGAACCCGATTCATCCATTTCCAAAACTATTCCTGCTTTTGTAAGTATTTCCTCCGTTGTATAAATAGGGCATTTAAACCGCAAGGCCAGAGCAACTGCATCCGACGTCCGTGAATCGATGCGGGTTTCCTTGCCATTCATCCGGCAAAGCAATTCCGAAAAGAAGATACCTTCTTCCAGTTTAAAAATGGTTACTTCGAGAAGTGTAATGTCAAAAGCAAGTGCAATGTTTTTGATTAAATCGTGGGTTAATGGCCGTGGAGGTTTTAACCCTTCCAGTTGTATTGCAATTGCCTGGGCTTCAACCGGCCCAATAATAATGGGAATTCTTCTGTCTCCATTTTCTTCAGCCAAAACTAAAGCATAAGCTCCTGATTGTGTTTGGCTTACCGAAAGTCCAAGAATGTTCAACCGAATCTTTTGCATCCTTTTTTTGCGTGATTTTTTAATGTAAAACAAAGATAGTAATCATTTTTATTTATGTAGAAATTAAAGACCTTAAATGTTTTTCAGTTTGAAATCCACCAGACGGTTATATTTCACCGGAGTTTCCAAAATAATTTATCCTGAATTAATGATAATTGGAAGTTCCTGCAATTATTGCCGGTTTTTTGTTAAAAGTGGATGCAGAAAATATCTCAAACAAACGATATTTTCCCCTTTTCCAAATATTCCATATCTTACTTTTATATCCGATTTAGTCTGTTTGGTTTGTTTCAAGGAATGAGTACGATCAGAAAAGAATTATGATACAAAACAAGTCAGCAGTATTGAATTTGTGAATGTAATGAAAAATGTATGGTTGTTTATAATTTTTGAACTGCCATCATTAAACCCTAAATTTTCAGGAATGATTTTAATTGGATTGTTGTCTTCATCAAGTCTGACGATTAATAAGAGTTTGTCCGTTTAATAAGTAATTGCACCAATAAAAGTACCATCGCAAAGTATCCGCTACCTCCAAATAAGCTTTATAATTTATTCTGCTTAAATGATCTTCAATAAATTACCATCGTGTATTACAGTATATTTTTTTAAGCTTTGTGGTGCAGGGCCATTGATAACTTCACCTGAAATACTGTACAGCGAGCCATGACAAGGGCAGGGAAGCTGATTCACTGAAGAATCATATTCAACGGTACAACCCTGATGAGTACAAATTTTTGACAATGCTGCATATTGATTGTCTCCGGTCCGGATGATTATCAAGTCATTAAAATAAGTGTAACCACCTATTGTATTTAGTGGAGAAAAACCGGGATCAGTTAAATCCACGATTATTTCATTAATAAAAATTTCATCATCACCCTTGGCACATGAATTAAGAATTGCCGGACCTATAAACAAAATACTTCCTCCAATTGCAAATTTTTTTATAAAATCTTTTCTTTCCATTTTATAGTTGGTTTTAATTCTTTATGACTTTTTTAAAAATAATCTTCTGTATATTTCAATCTAAACTTACGAATCAGGTTAAATCCAAAATAAACATTACCATTTTTCCAGTTATCGTAGGTATTTGTATAAAGTGCCTGGTTATACATGGCCTGCGAATTGGTAACCATCAGTTGAAATAAATGCTCGCCGTAAACCAGGTCGACTCCTGCTGAAAGTACTTTTTTTGAAGAAATTTTATCATTAAAATTGTGCAAATATTCAACGTTTACTGCAACTTTTTTCGAGACTTTTACTGAACCTCCCAGACCAAGGGTAATCACATCGAGATTTTTATAACTGTTTGTTATCTCGTCTTTAAAATAACCCGAATACAAATAGCCCGGAGTTACCTGCAACCCGACAACGCCGATTGTCGTCGCCAAATGCAACTGCAAATTTCCTGAGTATTTATCTGAAAACTTTGTGACCTGATCAGGGAAATAATTTTTTTCAGTTGGGATTGAGGTACCTAAAGTAGTGGCAATTGTAAGCGGGAATTGCGATGATTGTTCGATGAATCTGAATTTTAAAAATCCGTCGTAGGTTTTAAACATAGTGCTTCGGCCAATTCCAATTGTGAAAAACTTTGTAAATCCGTATTCAAATCCAAGGCGCATTGTGGCCTGATCAAGTCCAAAGAGCCCGTATGCTCCCTGGCTGATATCGCCAAACCGATGCTGAACCAGCAGCACCAAAATACCTGGTTCAACCACGTTTGCCGATTGGGCATTGATAAACCGAGTCCCTTTAAAAATGTTTTCAATTTTTTCATCTTCAGCATCCTGTGGTTTTGCTGATAAAAACAACAAAACAAGACATACTGCAAAAATTATTTTTTTATCCATTTTAATCCTTTAACAATTTCAACATCTTCCTGTTATCATTGGTTCGCAATTCAACAATATAAATTCCATTTAATAAGTGACTGATATCCAGATCGAGTTTATCTGTATCTGCTTTTTGGGATGAATATTTTAGTTTACCTGCTATATCATAAATCAGAATCTGAAATTCTGCCGTATTGAAATCTCCGGCTTCAACGGTTACTTTATTTCTTGCCGGATTAGGGTACATTTTTACAAAGTTTTGCGAAGATTCATTAATGCCGGTTGAAATTCCTATATCGGTAAAATTTGTATTATGGGTGAAATCAAGAATTGTGTCACCAGTAACATTGTCCAAATCAATCCTCCATGCGTGGTCAGCAGGAGGGGAATCGTACATTCCGTTACTGTTATGGTCAGCCCAGAAATCGACATTATATGACATTCCATTTTCAATCCCGAAAACATAAATCATGAAATTGATACCGGCAGTGGTGTCCACTTCCTTTAATTTTGTACCTGAACTTTTATCATAAACCGCCAGATGAAAATCCTGCCCTGCATGCGGATTCATATTCATAAAATTGACAGTGAGTTTATTTTTCCACATGATGTCAGTAAAACTTGTGTTGTGGATGAAGGTGAGTGAAGTGTCTCCGGCAACATCATTTAATTCCAATCTCCATGCATGGTCAGCCGGAGGTGCGTCATACATTCCGTTTTTGTTGTGGTCGGCAAAAAAATCAATTTTGTAAGAGTGATCTTTTTCAATTCCTGAAAACATAACTGTAAATTCAGCACTGGCGGTGACTTTTTTTCGTTCCAGTTCCACGCCGGTTTCTGTATCAGTTAATGCCAGCCACAAGGTTTGTCCAATGTGTGGATTCATTGCAGAGAAATCAACTGTAAGATTAAATTCAGTTTCTGAACCTTCATTGACAATAACTTTTCCAACCATTCCCAGGGAATAGTGTGCGTCACACCAATAATCATATGTGCCCGGAGTATTAAAAACATGACTGTAGGTCCAATCGAATCCCAGGCTGTTTCCAAAGGATTCCGGATTTGATGGAAAAGTCTCCTGAGTTGCATTCACATTATGATAGCCTTCTGTATTTAGCCATTCAACTGTGTCTCCTGCAGAAATGACAAGCTCCTCCGGAGTGTAGATATTATTTGATACCTGCACGATATGCTTTGTTTGTCCAAAAGACGGAGCCGAAAAAAGCAGTGTGATTAAAATAAATATGGGACGTAATTGAAAGTTTTCAGATGTAAAATTTGTTTCCATAACTTTAATTATTAAGATTTTTAATGAATTAAAAGCAACAATAAAGAGTTTATTGTCTTTTACTGTTTAAAACAAATATACAGGGGAAATAGGAAAAAAGCGGTGACTAAGGTTACAGGATCAGGTTATTTTTATACCTGAAGCCAACTGGTGTATTTTACCTTCATTTTCAAGTTTTTTTATCACTCTGCTAATTACTTCGCGGGCTGTACCCAAATCATTGGCAATTTTCCGGTGCGAAATTTTCACCGGATTTTTTTTCATCATTTGAGTTTTGTTTTTCAGGTAATTCAGCAAACGCTGATCCATTTTTTCAAAAAGAAGCTCATTAATCATCTGAATTAACTCATTATAACGAAGCGTATATTGTTCAAAAAATATTGAATTGATTTCAGGAAATTGTTTCATCCAAATCATAATCTTGTCGTAAGGCAGCAGCATAACCGATGAATTTTCTTCGGCAGACGCATATATTTTACTTGGTGTATTTTTCAGACACGCATCAAACGACATGATGCAGGTTTCTCCGGGCCTGATGTAATACAGCAGCAATTCCTTGTCTTCGTTTCGGGTAAAAACCTTTATCAATCCTTTGGTTACAAAAGGTACAGCTTTAACATACTGCCCTTCACGCATCACTTCTGTGTTTTTGGGGACTTCAATAATTTTACTGTTTTCATTTATCTCTTTTCCAAGTTGGGCATCAAGATTTTTAAAAATTGTGATTTCCATTTTTGTGATTAATAGTTTATTGAATGACATTTAAAATTAAAAATTTTCATTCCAATTATACAAGAAAAGTACGAATTCAAATAAATACAATTTTATTGAATGAATATTTGAAATTCAACGATATAATTTTTAATGTGGTTTTAATGGTGATTCGCTTTATTAAGTTTCTGATAGGATATCTTCGTTCAAAAGAACCTCAGCCAGGTTTAAATCATGAAGCTTACGGCCTGTTGAATAACTTTTCAAGATTTTTAATTATTTAAATGACTAAATTGTACAGACAATTTTTTTAACCGGACATCATTTTTTTATGTTTAAAACTGTTGAATTCATGCTCAAAGAAGCATCGCTGCATTTTTATAAAAGAAATTAAAGGAAACCCGGTTACATTTGAATATTCCTCTTGAAATAAATTGGTGATTATTTGCCAAATATTTAAAAATAACTACTTTTGCAGTCCGAATTTTCGAATCGTTCAGGCTTAACAAGAGGAATCCGACGGGAATCCCGCCTGCCGGTGTAAACATTAAAATTGAAATTATGTACGCGATTGTAGAGATTGCAGGGCAGCAGTTCAGAGTTGAAAAAGACAAGAAACTGTATGTTCAATTGCTGGATGCCAAAGAAGGCGACTCAGTTGATTTTGAAAGAGTATTGCTTTTTGGCAATGATGATGGTATTACTGTTGGTACGCCGGCGGTAAAAGGTGCAAAAGTGACAGCTAAAGTGCTGGGACAGGTTAGAGGTGACAAAGTTCTTGTATTCAAAAAGAAAAGAAGAAAAGGGTACCAGAAATTAAATGGTCACCGCCAGAATTTCATGCAGATTCAAATTGAAGATATTGTTGGATAACTAAAAAGATAATTTACCATGGCTCATAAGAAAGGTGTAGGTAGTTCGAAGAACGGACGCGAATCGGAAAGCAAACGGCTTGGTGTAAAAATTTACGGCGGTCAATTTGCAAAAGCTGGTAATATTTTAGTTCGCCAGCGTGGAACACAACATAATCCGGGAGAAAATGTAGGAATGGGAAAAGATCATACCCTGTTTGCATTGGTTGACGGAACAGTTGTTTTTAAAAGGAAAAGGAAAAACCGCTCTTATATTTCGGTTGCTCCAATGGTTGAAACCGATACTGCTGTTGCTGAAGCTCCTGTTGCAGAAAAGGCAGAAGTAAAAGAAAAAGCGGAAAAGAAAGAGGCGAAAGCCGATAATACTGAGGAAAAAGCTGCAGCGAAAACAAAATCAGCTTCCAGCGATTTAAAAGAGATTGAAGGTATTGGCCCGAAACTGGAAGAAGTACTGAACGAGGCAGGTATTAATACCTATTCGGATTTGGCTTCAACGTCAGAAGAAAAAATGAAAGAGATTCTCGAAAATGCAGGAAGCCGTTATGCATCAAAAGATCCGGCACCCTGGATTGAAAAAGCGAAAGAACTGTCAAAATAAAAATCTACGGATTTTTATTTATAATATAAAAACGCTTACCAGTAATGGCAGGCGTTTTTTTTTACCTTAGGTTAAAACAAACTCTGTTTTGGGATTAATCTATACTGCATTGACAATGAATGTTGTCTTTTTTTGTATAAATTTTTTGGGTGGAACACCAGTAAAATGTTTAAATTCACGAATAAAATGCGATTGATCGGTAAAATCAAGTTCATATGCCAGTTCGGTTAAACTGGGAGGTATGCCGGTTATATATTTGTTAATTGCATTCAGCCGGGTAAGGCGCATGTAATCTGTTATTTTTATCCTGTATTGGTTTTTGAATTCACGCTGAAGTTGGCGCAGACTAATTGGAATTTCGTTTGTCAGTACCTTAAAATCAATTAACCCGCTTTTCTGCCTGATTAAGCTCATCGCCCGGTGGGTAATATCGTATTCTTTCCGGTTGGAATTTAACAGTTTTGTTAAAAATACATTTGCCATATCTGATCTTTTTTTAAAAGATTGGGGTATACGCACAAATGAACAAAAATCGTATAATTTTTTTCCTGCAATGCTGACACCATCTTCGTATGTTGACATAAATTCGCCCGGAGATATTCCAAAAATATTACGAAATCCATCAGGATAAAAACGGATTCCAAACACTTTCACGTTTTCTGCAAATTTTACGATATATGGTTTGATAAACATTCCTATGAGGGTAAAAGGAGGTGATTTACTGTAATTGTTATTGCAGTTATCAAGTGCGCAGTGATAATCAGTCAGATGAATTATTAGCTCAATGCATCCGTTGGGAATTACATTTTGTGAGAAATTGTTATCCCTGTTCAGGTTAAAATCACCTTTCCAGTAACTTTCTACGTAAGGTTGCAATATAAATGCAGGTTTAAATTCCATAAAAGAGACATTCATATCTTTTATTTTATTGATTTAACGGAAAAAAAACGAAAGGGTTATACCCTTCCGTTTTTCAGGATTAACCCATCAATGATGTGTCGAAAATATTGGAGTTCATTGGCAGCATGGCATGTTCAAACGTTGCCACTATGTTATTTGCACCACCAAAAAAGCCCATAACTTTTGCCACTGTATTTCCGGTATTGATAATGTTATGCGGCACCATCACCGGCACAAGAGCAATGCTTTTGGCCCCGACCTTTTTAGTTTCGCCATCTACTTCCACTTCTACATTTCCTTCAATAATAAAGAGAAGTTCTTCAGCCGAATCGGTATGCCGGCCAAGCTGGTCTCCGGGTTGAAGTTCAAAATATACTGTTGCTGAGCTTTTGGTTCCAGTTGCACCAAACATCGGGAAAGTACCTCTGCAATGCTGACGTTGTTCTGAAACCCCGGTAAATTCATTCAATTCCAATTGATTAATATTTGTCGTAATCATAATCTTACATTTTTTTAGTTTTGATATCCTTTAATTTCTACCGCACCTGTCGCAAAATCAACAGTTCCAAGTCCCCACACGTGTTTGTGGTTGATCCATCTGTAACGTTCGTCGTTGGTGTGGAAATCCATATCAAGGCGCAGGATTCCCTTTGCATTTATTCCACTTTCCTTAACACTGATCCTGGCACCGTCACCTGTTTCAATTACAGCATGAAGTTCAAGAAACAACCGGCCGTCTGCACGGACCGTCAGGTAGTCAACTCCTTTTATCCTGCCATTAACCTGTTCTCCAATGACATCACCTTCAAAATGGATGTCGAATCGTAAACCTTCTGCCGGAATCGAATCCTGTTCGCCGGCAAACTTCTGCCAACTGTAGCCATATTCTTTCACTTCAGTCAACACTACTTTCTCCTGAAACAGGAGATCACTTTTTTTCATTACATCTGTAAACATGTTATTCAATTTTAAATGATTAATATGATACAAAAGTATGGCGGATACAAACGGGAAAATTGTAACAGAACGACATTCAAAAAATGTATATTCTTATGTTTAAAATTATTAGCTTTGTATAAACCAAAATGAATCATAATATGACTAAAAATCAAACAACTACTTTAATCGTTATTTTGCTGATTATTTCGGCGCTTTTAAGTTTAACCGGGTACTTTTTCAAACTTCAGCATTATCCGAATGGACCGGTATTCATTAAAACAGGTATTGTGTTTTGGCTAATCTTAATTGCAGTAATTCTTTTTTCCTTTGCGCGAAGAAAAAAGGAACAGAAAACCGGTTTACCAAAATAATATCAACCCACAATCATTTTGTAAAACAGCTATTAAAAATTAACCTTTTAACTCCTTGCTCAATTTACATTTGCGAATTTCATGTTGTGCCGTTTCATTTATTAATTTTGCAATCTATTTAAAAAGAAAAACATGCTCAATCTGAAATTCATCCAGGATAATCCGGAACTGGTTATCGAAAAGCTGAAACGCAAAAATTTTGATGCGAAGGAAATTGTAAATTCAATTACCGGATTGTATCAGCAAAAAAATAAACTGCAGGGACAAACCGATCAGGCAAAAGCTGAAATGAACAGGATTTCAGCAGAAATCGGAAAACTATTCAGGGAAGGAAAAACAGGAGAGGCTAATGCAGCAAAGGAACACACTACTTTTTTAAAAGAAAACATAAAATCATACGACCAGCAATTTGCTGAAATAGAAGATAAAGTGTACCAGTTGCTTGTTCAGCTTCCCAATTTGCCGCACGATTCTGTTCCGGAAGGAAAAGGTGCATCTGATAATGAAATTGTGGCTTCGAAAGGTGAAATTCCGCAACTGGCAGAAAATGCACTTCCGCATTGGGAACTTGCTGCAAAATATAAGCTGATTGATTTTGAGTTGGGCGTGAAACTTACCGGTGCAGGTTTCCCGGTATATCGTGGTAAAGGGGCACAACTGCAGCGGGCGCTTATCAATTTTTTTCTTGCCGAAGCCCGGGAAGCTGGTTACGAGGAAATTCAACCCCCATTAATGGTGAATGAGGCATCGGGTTTTGGAACTGGACAATTACCCGATAAGGAGGGGCAAATGTACCATGTAACGGAAGATAATCTGTATCTGATTCCAACAGCCGAAGTGCCGGTTACCAATATTTACCGTGATGTAATTCTGGATGCAAAAGACCTACCTTATAAAAATACAGCTTACAGCGCCTGTTTCCGCCGGGAAGCCGGTTCCTACGGAAAGGATGTCCGCGGGTTGAACCGCCTTCACCAGTTCGATAAGGTGGAAGTCGTGCAGATAGCACATCCCGATAAATCATATGAGGTACTGGAGCAGATGGTACAGCATGTTGCCGGTCTGGTAGAAAAGCTGGAACTGCCTTATCGTATTTTGCGCCTGTGTGGTGGTGACATGAGTTTTACTTCGGCATTAACTTACGATTTCGAAGTGTTTTCTGCAGCTCAGAAAATGTGGCTGGAGGTAAGTTCGGTTTCCAATTTCGAGTCGTTCCAGGCCAACCGGTTAAAACTGCGTTTCCGCGACGAAAACAGCAAAAAGCCACAACTGGCGCATACGCTAAACGGCAGCGCTTTGGCTTTGCCACGGATTGTGGCAGCCCTTCTCGAAAACAACCAGACTCCTGAGGGAATCAGAATTCCGAAGACATTGGTTCCGTATTGCGGGTTTGAGGTGATTTAATTTATTAGAACTTTTTCAGAATACACTTCTGTTCCAAAATTTACCTGGAAAATATATAGGCCGGGTTTTAAAGATTTAACATCTAAATGATAATCATTAGCATCAATTTTTATAGATCTGACTGTTGTTCCGTAAACTGTTAAAATCTTTAATTGACAAAAACTCCCAGAAGATTTATTGAATTGTAAATTAATTTCACTTGACGCAGGGTTTGGATACAATTTTATTTCATGCATCGTTGGTTGTTCTGTTGCATCTACAATTACCCAGGGGCGAAATGATATCAACGTTGGTTGTTCGCCATTTTCAATAGTCACAATTGTATCTGTGTTGTATTCTTGTAAGCCCTGAATGTCACTTTGAAAAACAGTATTTAAATCATTATCATAAATACAATAGGGTACTATATACTCTGTAAAAACACTTGCGATCTTTATTGTTATGGGGAAGTTAGTTCCATGTATCTTTAAGATGAAGTGGTCATCTAACCAGCTGTTCAGTCTGAAATCTCTTTTTAGATCAGCGTTTTCCGGAAATGGCTTTATTAAACCGTTACATCCGTTTATCCAGACAGTATCCCATTTGCCAGTGTCCCATTCCTGAAATATTTCGGTAATCGTATCCCTTTGTATTAACCTTAAATCAAGGTCGGCTAATGGAGTAAATAAAATATTTCTTTCTCCTAAAGCAGTATCTATTCCGTCTTTTGCGTTATTAGCAAAACCAAAAACAATAGTATCGGTGTTGCCTATGTTATCCACAGCTATAATAGTAATAGAATCAGTTATCTGTGCATTTACTGTTAAAGATAATAGTGATAGTAATAAAAATACTGTAAGTTTCATTATTCGTTTTTTATTCCGTTAACAACATCTGTTTCGTATCCACAATCTTGCTTTCAATTTTATTGAATAATCAGTTTTTTAGTTATGGTTCCAAATTTGGTTTCAACCTTTAACAGGTAAATTCCCGGTAAAACCGTTTCAATTTGAAATGTATTTTCTCCAGGTTTCACATTCTTCCAGGTTTTAATCAGACGACCTGAGAGTTCAGTCATTTCAATTGTTTTAATCATATAATTGAACGGAATCGAAACGGTAAAATGTTTTGTGGCAGGATTAGGGTAGATATCTATTTCGTTAAATAGTTTCTTGTTCGCAGCAGAAGTAACAGAAATATAGCATTCATTAAAAGTGTCATTCAACCAGATCAGATAAGGTGGAATTTTAAAACAGCTTAGCAATGTTGAGTCTGGAATTTCCCTGGAAAACAATTTGGGATATGTCGGAAACAACGGACCGTGAATGCTTCCAATCTTTTCTATCCACACCTCGTTCAAATAACCTGGTTGGTAAGAAGGTTCTTCAAAAAGAATGCGTTTGAAATATCTTCCTGCAAATTGGATACTATCAACCTGTTTTATTTTCAAATATTCCGTACCGAATGAGAATTCATATTTTACAGAATCCCCAACCATTAAATCAAAATCATATAGTGTATCTGTTTCACCCGGTTCCTCCATGAACAAAATTTTAGAACCTTCATGATTGATATAGCCTAAATGGTTTAGGTTGGTTTTAAATTCCGGATCTGGTGAAGAATGTATTTTTAACCAGTTTTTATTATCGATAATTGTATCTCCTGCATATCCAAATAAAGTAGTATTTATTTCAACAAAATCAGGATTTTGAGGGTTCCCGTTTGCAAAAGTTCGCACAACACTCCAACGTGCATTTGGTTCAACGAAAAATGAAACCGGATCGTAAACTCTTATTTCATAGATTGGGCAAGTACATTCACAGCCAAAAGAATCTACTGATACTGTGTAATAGTGCATCGAAGAATAAGGTTTACACCAGGTTGCCGAACTATCCGGGTTTGTCAACCCATACTCGGGTATCCAGAAGATTTTTTCATATTTCCCTGATGGTAGACCTGCATCTAACCAAACACTGTCGCCTTTATTAATCTCAACCACAATTGTTCCGGCAGGACAACCACAACCTGAAAACGACACGTTTATACTGTCTTGAACAAAGTTTCCTAAACCGTCGGTTACACTTACAATAAATTTGATCTTTTCAGGCTCTGTTTCAGTTAACCAACTTGTAAAATACGGAGAAGCAATTGTTGTATCATTCAAAAAATCACTTGCTGTAAATACGAGTTGCGGAGAAACTTTATAATTGGATTCCCATCTGACTGAGTAGGGATCAACTCCATTTTCAATGTTCAAATTACTTCCTAAATACATTGTATCAGGATATTGGCCGACACAATAAGTCGTATCTTTTCCTGCCTCCACTGTCAATTGGGAGAAACAGGTTTTTGTTAAGATTAAAATAAAGCAAAAAGTGAATACTGAGGCCGAGTAATTTTTAAATTCCATTTCATTTATTTTAGAAACTAACAATTATCATTTAGTCAACAACATCTGCTTCGTATTGGGTTCCCAGCGCTTGCACAGCGAAAAAACTCTTGCCTCCCCGGGTGGGTTGCCGGGGAGGCGTTTAAACCAGCCTGTTTTTGTCGTGGATTGAAAAGTGGTACATCATGGTTAGTTGTTAAAATATCGGTATGAATAATCAGGAAGCGTTGTATTCTGGTTTTAATGAATGGTTTACTGCTACATAGTTATAACAAAAAAAAGGAATTGCCCAAATTATAGGTTTCATCGGCTTATTTAATATTTATTAAATTGTTAGCATAATATTGGTTTTTAATATTGTTCAGCCAATGCTGTTTTATATTAGTGGCTGTTGACCAATTTAAAGGTTATTCTTTCGTTTCTATTATCAATCGAAACCAAATATACTTGTCCTGGCTTTGATGCCAATCCCGATAACTGCAAATCTTTTCTTTGTATTGACCGAAATGTATAATTTTTCTGTTTAAGTTCGTAATAATTGTAAAAGTTGAAGCGGCCTGTAATTTATAACTCCACTGGCAAGACCTAAAATAAAATGATCTTTTTACAATACCGAATATCCCCGGCATTTACTTCAACGATATAAAACCCTTTTTTCAAATCATTCAAATAGATAAACTGGTTGCAGGGTATTTCCAATTGTTTAACCTTAATCCCGGTCAAAGCGTATATATTCAGGGTGCTTGTATAAACAGATGGTAAATTAACCTTAATCCGGCATTCTTCGGGGTTAAATAATAATATATTCCCGGCATTCTGTCGAACCTGATTTATACCCGACACTTTACATTCCCCGTATAAGTTTTCATTATTTATCCTGTAACAGTGTAGTTCGAAACCCTCTTCATGTTCTGATATGCCTGTAAAATATAAAGGACCATAAGTACTTCCAATGTCTTCTATCCAAAATTGATAAGTTAAATATTCTTCCGGGATCATCTGTAATTTTAGCCTTTTTTTCTGTTTATTGCCTATTTGGACCGAATCAATATTTTGTACTACCCAATCCCGCGATTTATATTCATAATTATTAGGAAGCAAAATATGAATGGTGTCATTTACTTTTAAATTAAAATCATATAGCACATGTTCAAGTGTATCGTAGACCCCGGAAGGTGCACTATGTTTAATAACTTTATAATAAACCTTGCCGCTATCTTCTCTTAAGGCAAATAAATCGCCCTGATAATTAAAAATTGAATAAGTTGTATCATTTATTATAGAATCTTTAATAATTTTTGTGCTGTAATAAATAGTCTGAAGCCCTTCGGCATAGTTTGATGCTGCAATTATCCATTTCGCATCTTTTTTTAGGAACTGTCCATAACTTGTAATTGTACTAAGTATAAACATTACAATTGTCAGCCCTGATATTAACAATCTCGGTTTGTTTCCCATTTTTCAGTATTTTATGTGTGAAGGAACCGTTCTCTGTAAAAAGAGTGGTTTCCAGTAAAAAACGTGTTATTGTTTAGCATCAATTTCTCCATAAGGAAAATCCATCGTACCTTCAATTTCAAGTTCTGAATTGTTTAATATAACCTTTCCGTTGTTCTTAATGATCAACTCGCCCCCATCTTCAACTTCAATAAAACCATTTCTAATTTCTCCGCCGTCAATTTCCAATGTTGCATTCGATTTTACTGTAACCACACCTAAAATAGACATGACAATATCAGCTGTTATTTTTAATGTAAAACCTGAGTTAACGTTAACGTCGCTACACACTTCGTTGTCAGTTCCCCAGGTTGTATCGGAATTAATATTTAAGAGCGTGCTATTATAACAATGCCCTTCTCCCAGGTTTGCCCTCCATATTCCGCGCCCGTATGTGGAAACGACTAAATCACCGCTCAATTTATTCAGATTCATGCTGCTCACAACTGCCCTTGGAAAACCATTTGAATAGGTCCAACCGTTATCAACCATCTTCCTGTAAAATACCCCAACATCGGTTCCAACAAACATTGTTTGATCCAGAAAATCATACTCAAAACACTGAATTGGCAAATTGGGAAGACCAGAACCAGTTATATTTGACCAACTATCTCCGCCATTTTCAGAATAGAAGATTTTTTCATTCGCTTCAAACCCACCAAATACAACCCAAACCTTAAGAGGATTAAATGGATGAACATAAATGCTGTTTATTGGAGCTATTTGTCTTATGCTTGATATGCCGGAATAGCCAACATATTCCCAGTTGGTACCCCCATCCGAAGTTCTTCTTATTTCAGAATTAGCCCATGGATCCCACATAGTATAATAAATGTAGTTATTATCCGATTCACAAATTACAATATCTCTAATGTGATCCCAGGCTTGATCAATAGTAGTCCATGAAGATCCTTTATTTGTAGATTTTTTCAGATGAACAGGAGGATTGCCAGCTTCCCATTTATGCTTATATAATATGCTTGGATTTGATGGGGCGATACATAATGGGGCATCGTAGAAATGTACGCTTCCAATACTATTGCGAATCCCATTTTCTACTCGATACTGAAAAGGGTATGCTACAAAATAATATGTATTGACATTTGCAGGGTCAATTAATGATGTTCCTCCATCTCCTCCGGGAAATTGCCAGGTATAACTTCCTGAATTATCCCTATAATAAGTTCCGCAATCATGAGTCCCTCCTACCATGATTTCTGAATTCTGTTCAGTTATTGCAACGCTGTAAAATTCATTTGTTGCGAGGTCCCCATTTATCCTCGACCAATTATTGCCACCGTCATTGCCCATATAAACACCTCCATCGTTGGCAATATAAATTAAATCATTGTCATTCTGGTCAGGAAAAGTTATTTCCATAAAATCAACATGGATATTATCGTGCATAACGGAAGGAAAAGAATTACCATCATCAATGGATTTAAATAAATTAATACCCCCTGCATAAATATCGCCATTAGGAGATAGTTTAATACTCATTGCATAATGCTTGCCCGTCAGTGAGCTATTTGAAATCACTTGCCATGAATTTCCGGTATCTCCCGATTTTTCTATTTTACCGTCAGAACCATCTAAATTGATATAATAGGCATATAAATCATTATGGTTGTCTGGGTTTGTGGCAATCGCAATCTTTGAATTTGAATAAAGACTATTTAAGTTTCCAGATAAATCTGTCCATGAAGTACCCGCATTTATCGTCCGGTAGATTGCATTAGTTCCACTTACATAGATAGTATTCGGATCATTGGGTTTAAATAGAATGTCGTTCAATACAGCATCCGGATCAATGGAAAGCGAAGTTGCCGACCATGTGCTACCGTAATTAGTAGTTTTATATACTTTATGACTTGACATCGCGTATAATATAGCAGGATTTGTAGGGTGTATAAGGACACCATCAAAATATTCACCTTCCAATGTATTTATATTAAGTTTAGACCAACTGCTTCCTCCGTTTGTCGATTTAAATATGCCCAACGAGTAGTTTCCACTCATACCTATAGTCCCCCTTGGGCCCAATTTCAAACCCGTAACAATATATATCACATCGTTATCGTTAGGGTCAACAGCTATGTCAAAAACTCCCCCCGTCATAGTTGTGTTAGTCAGGCAATTCCAATTTGTCCCTCCGTTGTTTGTTTCCCAAAGCCCCCCGGAATTAGCCCCAATAAGGATGTGATCAAAGTCAGAAGGATCAACCCAGATACATTTTATACGGCCTCTCCCAATCTGAGCAGAACTCCCACTCGGCCTTGAAGATGGGCCTAAACAGGACCAAGATAGTGTTGATGCAGATTTTAATGTAGGTTCATTTTCGATGATTCCATCAGGATAAACTTGTTTGAAATATTTATTCATTTCAACATTATATTTTTCAAAGCTGCCGCTGCTATCCACCCGTGTGTTCCAAAACCACCTCCAGCGTTCATACATTTTTCGCTCTTTTGTACTTGCATTTTCCAGATAGACTTTATTCTTATGTATCGCTGTTTCTATTTCATTGAAATTTTTATTTTTATCTATCAGCAATTCATTCAGCGATTGAGCTTTAACACCTAAAAATCCAGGGATAAGAAACAAGATAAATAA
Organism: uncultured Prolixibacteraceae bacterium; assembly: GCA_963816685.1. Taxonomy (GTDB): domain Bacteria; phylum Bacteroidota; class Bacteroidia; order Bacteroidales; family Prolixibacteraceae; genus CAVYUC01. Next base: position 82,742 of record CAWFMB010000031.1, read on the forward strand.
TATTGTTTTTTGCATAATAATTGATTTAATATTAGAATTTTATCATTGGAACAGCTAATCCGTTAGTAACATTTGTTTCTTGTCAACAATCTGCACACACCTGGTTGCCGCCGGTAACTAAGCCACACAATAAACACCTTCCATAACCCGGAAGCCGAAATGGTTTGAACGCTTTCGCACCTGCACGGATTGCCCTGATAACTCACTTCGCGATAAATCCGTGCCAGCGGGGGCAAAATTATTTCACTTCTAATGTAGAGCCTGTTTGCACCTCAAAGGTTCCGTCTATTATGGTGTACTCTTCCGCATCAAAAACTACATCGGCATTGTTTTGGATGGTTGCATTGACTACTTCAATTTTACAATCAAAGTATGAAACATCAGTTGAAATAGTACCGGCTATAAAAGTTGTTGGGCAATCTGCCGCTTGAATAGCCGCATAGGCATCTACCAGCCCGTAGCCCATTTGTTCGTGCCATGTACCGTTGGGGCGGCCTGATGTTGTTTGGTAATTGTAGCCGCCTACTTTTTGTGCTGTGGATTCAATTATGTTTGCAACCTGTAATCGCGTTAAATTTGGATTTTTAGATAGAATGAGGGCCGCAACAGCGGCAACATGTGGACAGGCTGAAGATGTACCATTGAAATTTTGTATGTAATCACCTGCTGATCCAGAAGCAGTATTGTATCCATTTGTTCCTTGTCTGTCAGTAGTTGGAATAAGCACCCCAGGTGCTACTATATCCAACTGCGTGCCATAGCAACTGCCCCAATTCTCACCATCACAAGAGGCAGGACTCTTCCTCTCACCACAAGGACTTATTGCGCCAACTACCAATATATCCGGATTGCTGTTTCCAGGATATCTTATATTTGTATTATTTTCATTCCCTGCAGCAAAAACAACTACCGTTCCTTTGCTATCACGCCCGTTTGCTAACGTATTAGTAATTGCATCATCGATGATAGTTGACGGGGTGTAACCTCCCCATGAATTACTAATAACATCTGCTCCATTTTGCCATGCCCAATTAAAACCATTGGCCAATTGTTGGGGAGTGTCTGAAAAAAGAAGACTAATACTGATTGACATTAATCCAACAGAAGGAGCTGCACCGCTTATCCCAATAGAATTGTTCTGCTGGGCACCAACAATACCGGCACAAGCAGTTCCATGACTTCCTCTGACCCAGGCAGGACTTGTATTTGTTTTAGCATCATATCCTGTCCCAATAACATTGTTTTGAAGATCCGGGTGATTCATTTCAAAGCCGTGGTCAAATACAGCAACACGAATGTTCGAGGAACCGGTTGTGACAGCCCATGCTTGTTCTGCATTAATATCAATACCAGATGTCCCGCTGTGTTGACCAGTATTTTTTAACCCCCATTGATTGGTAAAATATGGGTCGTTTGATGCAGTTATGTCATGATACAAGAATTCAGGCTCCGAACTTTCAAATAGTTTGGATTCATGAAAAATATTTGCAGCCTCTATCGCATTGTAAGGAGTTTCTTTTGTGCACGACAAAGTAAACCATAACGGCATGAATTCGTTGTATCCCAAAATTTTCATGGAATAATTTTTAGCCATATTGCGTAGACTAGTTGTATCGTCCCCTCTTAAAAGTTTCACGTAAAAATTGTTAGAAACTCCCAGCTTCTTATCCCTAATAGTATAGGTTGGTGAGACTTTCAAAATATTTTCTAAAGACTCAAGATTATCTATTACAGCAGAATACTGTTCATCGTCAATTTTATTTGGCAATTCTATTTCCGTTGCATAAATAGCTGTGTGCAGCTTTCGATTATTAAGCGTATCGAAAGAAATAGCATTTTGCCCAGTGAAATTTTTCGTTTGATTTGATATTTTTAATTCAGACACACCAACTTTGTCTTTTATTTTATCAAAAAAGATTTCCCCTTCTGATACTACTGATATCCTGGAATAATCGATTTCTAAATAAAACTTTTCTCCCTGGTAATAATAAAATGTTGTTAATTGGGCCTGAGTTAATATACCCAGAAAAACAAGCACAAGTAGAATGAAATATTTATATTGCTGTTTCATGATGACATATTTTAATGATGTTTTATAACATCTAACTTAATTATAGCGTTGTTTGGAATCTTTGGGACTAGTGCCGATAACGCCCATCCCTGCGCCACTGTTGTCATTTCCAGTGTTATATCAACTATCAGTTTATACTTGTTGGTTGAAGTTTGCTGTAAATTCCGTTCGATTTCGTGGACACCACTTGTAGTTACACCATGGGCGAGAAGCAACGAATAGCTGTCGAAATTAATAGCAGGGGCATCCCCCTTCTCACAGGAAATATACGAGACAAGTTCTTCTGCAGAGTTGATAACATATACGGTATCTTCCTCTGTGTTTTGCCAATTCCAACTACACGTGGTTCCCGATAAACTAACATCACTCATGTCCACATCCTCCGGATAGGTTACTGATAATTCATTATCCCCAATGTTGTTGCAACCTTTACAAAGGGTTGCAACAACAGCTAAAAGCAGTAAAATTCTTGTTAAATTTTTCATCATTCAATCCTCCTATTCCGTCAATAACATTTGCTTCATATCAGCAATCTTCCCATCGCAAACCAGGCTGTACAAATACATTCCGGCAATAAATTCATTTGCGCTTACAATTACACTGCCGGTGCCTTTTGGGGAAATTTCAACAGTTTTTAACAGTGTGCCGGTCATGTTACAGATATGCAACTGGGCGCTTTGTACTGTTTCAGGTACCTCATATCGTATAGTAGTTTGTGTGCTAAAAGGATTGGGTGCATTTTGGAAAAGTTTAGGCAAAGCTCCATTTAAATCGGTTCTTTCCGTTTCACCAATACTTCCGCTTTTTGTATTGCTTTGGCAACAATTATCTTCTATAGCATTTATTTGTTCCTGCATTAAAGCAATTTGTTGTTGTTGCGCTTTTATCGCTGACAGCAAAATCGGTATCATTCCATCGTAATTAATGGCTTTTGTCATTGTAATTGAATCGAGTCTTACCAATTCAGGAAATTCTGTTTCCAGTTCCTGGGCGATTAAACCATAATGCTTGCCAGGGGAGAAATGAGGCACGTAATCAAGCACGTCATTCCTGAAAAAACTCTCTAATTCTGATTTACTTTTATATTCATATTCTTTGCCATCAATCTTCTTTAGTTTTGTTAAAACTTCATTGCCGTTAAGAACTTGAATATTCTTCTTGTATACTTCATCAGATGGTTGCCAGCCCCCTGTAGAATAAGCATCACCGCTAACATAAAGCTCATAACTATATTGGCTTGAACCACCAATCAGTACCGTTGCCAAAGATGAAGGGCCTGTAAACTTGGCACAATGATTTAAGGCAGGGTCTGTATTGGTTACTTCTAATTTGGCACCGGGGGTAGTTGTACCGATACCCACTCTTCCGGTATTGACTACTTTTAACTGCGAAAATCCGTTAAAAGATAATGTAAATACACCCACAAAGAATAATAAATAATATTTTTTCATAATTTTACAATTATGGCAGGAAACTGTGAATTTTCTGCCGGTTAAATAAATTTTGTTGATATAACCCGGCTTCCCAATACTCAGGAACCCGGGTTGTTTTTTGTATTTAATAAGAGAATTGATTAATAAGGTCCTGATACAGAATTTCCACTGTGAGAAATTTCCTCCGCCTGCCTGGAAATCAAAACAGGAGGCTACTCTAAAACAAATTTGTTTTCGGGATTTATTGAATGCGGTTTCATAAATTTGATCTTTGGGTTATTGATGTATAAATGTAAGAATAATTATTTTAAAATAAAATGTTGGATTGTTTTTTTTTTTTTTTGAATCTTGAAATGTTTTGATATACAGTTACTTAAAGATTTAGTTTATAATAATTCTAAAGAATAGAAGGATGTTTGGAGTGGGTGCCTGAATGACTTTTGTTTGATATGATGGTTTATAAACCCGTTCCTTGTTAAATAATTTTATGATTACCGTTAAATGTAACGGCAGCGTCTTTGCCCTGCCCCGCATTGTGGCCGCCCTGCTCGAAAACAACCAGACTCCCGAGGGAATCAGAATTCCAAAGGCATTGGTGCCGTTTTGCGGGTTTGAGATTATTGTTTAAAGAAACATTCATATAATACAGAAAGCCGAATTCATACCGACTTCTGCTTTTTTATTTAAGTAAAGCTTGTTTTATCAGCTCAAAAATACTTAATTGTTGGTACTGTTGTAAATATATAACAACTATTATACTCCGGGTTTTGATATATCAGTTGACCATTTTCTTCAAAACAAAGAATTGAGCTTATTCCTCCGGTAATACCAACTTCAGAACTCCGGGTAATTAATCCATTTTGCCCGACCCCTTTTATCCAAATCGTGTGTAAATAATTATTTCCTTCTGAATGAAAATAAATAATCTTTCGTTCACTTGTTCCCCATTCTTTAGTTTTTATTGAATCAACATAAAGGTATAATCCCGTATTCCTACAATGAAAAGAATCATTTTCGGAAATATTGAAGTCATATACCAAGAGTTGTTCTTCGGTATTAAGTGAGTACTTATAAACGCTATCGTTCCTTTCAACCCATAATGAATGTAATGCCCAATTTTCCTTCTGCTCATCATCTGAAAAATAAAGTTTCTTATAGTTTGTTTGTTGTACTGTTGTGTCTCCGGAAAATTTAAAACTGGAAGTCCTTGTCCAGCTTTGTTCCATAACTCATTCTGATACAACGCTCCATACTTTGTTTTCTGAAATGAAATTTTGAGAAAATGTACCCATTGTAAAAGACAAGAAGATAAAAGTCAGGCAAAACTTAAAAAATGCTTTCATAGTACTAAGATTATTGAATTATACCTTCATTAAAAGTCAAAATACCGCCAATTTCTACTAAAAAATCAGCATTACCATCCATGTTTATTGTTCAATTGAACCTGAGGGATATCCAGTATTTCCATTAGTCATTGTTCCTTCGAATTTCGCCCCCACTAAACAAGTACTCCTTAAGAGCTAATTTAATGTAGTTTTGCCGTTTCAGAATAATACTTGCCGGTTGTCTGGTCAAATTGCATTTTTGTAATCTCAAAATATTTGCAGTTAGTTGAATAATCAACCTGCGCCGGGGCGTTTATCATTAGTAGTGAAAATGAAATCAGAATAACTAAATTTTTCATAACGAATATTTTTAAAATATTTGTGTAAATGGTTATCCCCCATCATAATACTGAAGGATAACCATAATTGCTATATTAAATTTTCAGTTGCCATCTGTTGTAAAAGTAATTCTGCGCCCGCAACCACTTCAAAATCCTTTTCTATTGTTATGGTTTGTCCTTCCGTCCTGAATTCCACATCAGCAGTTGAGGGAATGGTAAAATCGTCCACTTCTATGCTGCCCGTGCTGAAATAATAAACTTCCGTACCGCTTGCAGTATAGTTATCCAACAAAAGTAGATTGTTGTATGCGTACCATAATTTTAAATCGCGGGGATTTACATAGTCTGTAGCATCAATAGTAGTAACCAGGAATCCGAGATAGCCATCAAAAGTCCGCATCGATGTATTTAAACCGCTCCGGTTGATGTTGGGTGCGCCCTGAACCAGTCTGCCCAAACTATAATCTGCCCCACACCTGGTTGCCGTAGGCAACTAAACCATACAAATAAATACCTGCCATAAACCTGAGAGCCAGAATGGTTTGAACAACACCGGCACGAATTGCCCTGATGGATCACTTTGTGACAAATCCGTGTAAGCGAGGGGGAGGGAACTTACCTAGTCTCCAATTCAGAACCTAATTCTACCTCAAATTCTCCGTTTATAATAACATCATTTGCAGCCACTAAGGTTAAATTTGCCCCATTTCGTACCTTAACATTTTGCAGATTTATAGTACACCCGTGAATAGTTTCATCCGAATCAAAAATTGTATTCGTAATATATTCAGTAGTCGTACAAAAAGTACCATCTAACGACATTGTGTTAGTATTGCCGGGATCAAGCCAATCCCTTAACCTTCTTCTTGAATCCGTACTATTATTCCACGAAACACTTATCTTACCATATACAGCAACATCATTTGCGGGGTCACTGCAATTAATTGAACTGCCACCAAATAACTGGCCTATTACTCTATTGTTACTGTTATATAAAGGTGAGCCTGATGAGCCTCCTTCTGTTACAGAGAAACCATTTGGGGTTTCTGCCCAATACAGCCGCCAATAATTACCATAAGACCACGGTACAGTGTCGTGAGTAGCTATTTTCTTTATATCACCTGCCGGGTGGTGGATTCCAACACCTCCCTGAGAAGGGTTATTCCTTTCCCAGCCATTGAAATACAGCTGCCTTTGTGGTGATAAATCATATGGGCTTTCTGTTAATATGAATAAAGCAAAATCAGAAGCCGAATTATTGGCAACTAAGGTTGCCCCGGATGTTGACGGAGGGGTGAAATCAGTTCCATTATTGCAACCCGGGCTTTCATAATTCCAATAAAATGACCAGTCAGAACCATCAGGATTGGTGATCGCGTCTAAAGGGTCACTTACTGCCCAGCCACTTAAGCAATGATTTGCTGTTAAAAAATATGGAATCCCATTCTGGCGTACATTGTTTATTAAACTACCAGTACACCAGCGCGTGCCACTTACAAGTACTAAAGCAACAGATGTTTTTTCATCTTGCCATTCATCACCTTCTGGACTGCAATTTACATTTACCTGACAAGCACCTGAACTACCAAAAGATTCCAATGCCTCTAGTTCATTTAAAATATCAATATACCTGTATCCATGCACAACATAGTTTATAGATATTATTCCTTTGCCCATTACCTCTTTAGGTTCATAATATTCTAAAATTATTTTACTACCGTACACCAAACCTGTCCCAAATTTTCCTGGTTTTTGTTTTGGTCCTTTGTTATTAGCCTTGGTGTAACCACCTAAGTAATGGGTTTTTGATGAGTTATAAATATAAAATTCAGCATTATCCGGCAACCAGTATTCATCGTACAACAGATTAATCGATTTTGCAGAGGGGCAATGAATTTCCAACTTCCAAATCCGGTCTCCATTTTCAAGCGTTAGCCATTTTCCCGAATTCGATAAATCAATATTGACTTTGTGTGGGAACCCAAATCGTGGAGGTATGCCATTTGCTTCATCTTCAACATCCTCCTTTTTAAGTTTGTTTAAGTCAAGGGGGGGCAAAATAATCTTTTCCTGATTATTATTCTCCACTTTAACAGCATTAATTTTGTTTTTGAAACTATATGGTTTTTCCCCATTGTTTATTTGACTAAAGCATGGAATAACAATTAACTGTAAACACAAAATTGATAGTAGCTTCTTCATGATGGCAGGTTTTTATTTCTTAGTGAAGATTAGTATTTCTTTTGAATTGATAATTAGCTTATTTTCTATTATCGTGAAATGTCGCGTAAAATAAATTAATTCTGAAAATTTTCGACCCCATTCAGGTTCCGTGATTTCTGTCATAATTATTTCAGAAAAGCTAATTTTATTGTCGCTAAGTCTGTATTTGCCCGAAAAGGTGTTGCTAACTGTTTCGCCGGACATACTGCCGTTTTCGTAAAATATTAAAGTAACAGTTTTTGGAATATCGGATGGCTTTGTTTTAATTTTACAATCCAATGTATCCACATATGCTGTTAATTCCCATTCACCTGTTAATTCATTTTTGCTGACAGAATCATACAATTTATAATTAAGGCAAAAAGAATCATAGGTACAGATTGACGGACCACACGGGGACTGGGATTCAGGGGTTGAAGTGTCAGTTAAAGTTGTATCGCAATCGTTTTCCATATCTCCCTTTGTGATGTCATTTTCCATTGTGCATCCTGTAAACAGGATGACAATACTCGTAATTGTTTGAAATAGAATCATGTTTTTCATTTTGTTTCTTATTAAAGGTACGTTTTTACTCTGTTAACATCATCTGTTTCGTATCCACAATCCTTCCATCGCAAACCAGGCTGTACAAATACATTCCGGCAACAAATTCATTAGCATTTACTAATACGTTGCCTGAACCTCTTTGGTTAACTGAGATTGTTTTCAGTAGTGTACCTGTCATATTGCAAATATGCAGTTGGGCGGACTGAATTATTTCAGGGATTTCGTAGCGGATGGTAGTTTGTGTGCTAAAAGGATTGGGTGCATTTTGGAAAAGTTTAGGCACATGCTCCGTTTAAACCGGTGTTATCCGTTTCACCAATACTTCCACTTTTTGTATTGTTTTGGCAACAATTATCTTCTACAGCATTTATTTGTTCCTGCATTAAAGCAATTTGTTGTTGCTGCGCTTTTATCGCTGCCAACAAAATCGGTAACATTCCATCGTAATTAATGGCTTTTGTCATTGTAATTGAATCGAGTCTTACCAATTCAGGAAATTCTATTTCCAATTCCTGAGCGATTAAACCATAATGTTTGCCAGGGGAGAAATGAGGCACGTAATCAAGCACGTCATTCCTGAAAAAACTCTCTAATTCTGATTTACTTTTATATTCATACTCTTTGCCATCAATCTTCTTTAGTTTTGTTAAAACTTCAATACCGTCAAGGACTTGAATATTCTTCTTATATACTTCATCAGATGGTTGCCAGCCCCCTGTTGAATAAGCATCACCGCTAACATAAAGCTCATAACTGTGTTGGCTCGAACCGCCAATCAATACAGTTGCCAACGATGAAGGGCCTGTAAAATTTGCACAATGATTTAAGGCAGGGTCTGTATTGGTTACTTCTAATTTGGCACCGGGGGTAGTTGTACCGATACCCACTCTTCCGGTACTGACTACTTTTAACTGAGAATAACTGCTAAAAGTAAAAACAAACGCAAGAACAATAAGGAAAAATAATTTTATTTTCATAATTTTACAATTAGTGGCAGGAAACCGTGAATTTTCTGCCGGTTAAATAAATTTTGTTGATATAACCCGGCTTCCCGATACTAAGGAACCCGGGTTGTTTTTTTGTATTTAATAAGAGAATTGTTTAATGAGTTCAGAAAACAGAATTTCCATTGTGAGATAATAACGCCGCCTGCCAGGAAACAAAACAGGAGGCTACTCTAAAACAAATTTGTTTTCGGGATTTATTGAATGCGGTTTCATAACTTGATCTTTGGGTTATTATTATATAAATGTAAGGATAATTATTTTAAAAAAAATGGTTGGATTTTTTTTTTTATTGTTTAAAAAAATTTGATATACAGCTACTTAAAAGTTTTAGTTTATAATAATTCTAAGCATAAAAGAATGCTTGGGATGGGTTGTCTGAAGACTTTTGTTTGATATGATGGTTTATAAATCCGTTCCTTGTTTAAATAATGCAAAACTTAAAAGATGCTTTTATAGTACTAAGATTATTGAATTTTACCTTCATTAAAAGTCAAAATACCGCCAATTTCTACTAAAAACTCAGCATTACCATCCATGTTTATTGTTCAATTGAACCTGAGGGATATCCAGTATTTTCATTAGTCATTGTTCCTTCGGATTTCGCCCCCACTAAACACACACTCCTTAAGAGCTAATTTAATGTAGCTTTGCCGCTTCATAATAGTACTTCAAATTAACCACTTCGCTATTGGACAATGTAACCGAAACCACATATATCCCAGGTTTCATCGGTTTTAATGTATATTCCGAACTAAAAATCCCGCTTTTTTTGTGCACCAGTTGACCGGCCAAACTATAAATTGAAACATCCTTTATAGTCTGGCCCGGTTCTGCTATTAAAATGTTGTTATTTTGCAATAACACTTTTTTTTTATCCTTGATGCTTTCTTCTTTTAAACCCAGAATTACATTCGGCGACAATGGAATGGAGTCGCATACACCTAACAATCCAACCTTAAAGCTTTGAGAAAGATTAAAATCTTTTTTTACAATAGCGGTATATGTTCTTTCCGCATTGTTGCCGGGAGTGAGTTCAGTACTATATTTTATATCTATTGCCAGGGTATCTTCAACTGTTGATATTTCAATAAATTTTCCCCTGTAAACAATTATCCCTGTATAAACATTTTGGACACAGCTATCACAATCATTATACACAGTAACATAAAGTGTGTCTTTGCCGGTTGTCTGATCAAATTGTATTTTTGTAATCTCAAAATATTTGCAGTTAGTTGAATAATCAACCTGCGCCGGGGCGTTTATCATTAGTAGTGAAAATGAAATCAGAATAACTAAATTTTTCATAACGAATATTTTTAAAATATTTGTGTAAATGGTTATCCCCCATCATAATACTGAAGGATAACCATAATTGCTATATTAAATTTTCAGTTGCCATCTGTTGTAATAAGTAATTCTGCGCCCGCAACCACTTCAAAATCCTTTTCTATTGTTATGGTTTGTCCTTCCGTCCTGAATTCCACATCAGCAGTTGAGGGAATGGTAAAATCGTCCACTTCTATGCTGCCCGTGCTGTAATAATAAACTTCCGTACCGCTTGCAGTATAGTTATCCAACAAAAGGAGATTGTTGTATGCGTACCATAATTTTAAATCGCGGGGATTTACATAGTCTGTAGCATCAATAGTAGTACCCGGGAATCCGGGATAGCCATCAAAAGTCCGCATCGATGTATTTAAACCGCTTCCGGTGGATGTGGGGTGCGCCCTAAACCAGTCTGCCCAAACTTTATCTACCATACAATGATGCAGATAAAATACAGGATCTCCTGGTGAGGTTCTACTGGACATAGTTGCTCCAAAACCACCAACAAATGTATGTCCAGGATTATGCGGGTCAGCTTCTATATCATTACTAAATGCTGTTACACTTGTCTCGTTTAAATTAACACTACCCGGTGTCCATGATGATTGAAAAGATCTCGTATAACTCCATGGGGAACCTGTTTCAATAATCGTATAACCGAATAATCCCATTGTCCCGCTACTGGCATCATTAAACAGGGAAGTTGTTGAACTTGTCCAGGAAGAATACTCCCACCAATCCCAGTACGGTAATGTAACATTTGGATCTTCAGCCTGCACGAGGTCTTCAAAAAAACCTATAAAAATTCTGTGCCAGGGCAAAAATTCATCAGCATCATGAATTCCATCAAAAAACAATCTGTCATGCTCGTTTGCTAAATTAGCAACATCAGATGATGAAAGGTGTTTTATAGCAGTCACATAAGCGGCCTTTTCCAAGGAATCCAGCTCGCTCCAGGGCTTCCGTATGGTTTGGGCAGAAACGCATGCCACTGAAATGGTTAAAACAATTAATAACAGTAAATTTTTCATTTTTTATAAATTTATTCCGTTAACAACATCTGTTTCGTATCCACAATTTTCCCATCACAAACCAAACTGTATAGATACATGCCGGCATTAAATTCATTGCAGGCTGCCTACTGATTTTGGCACACATTGCAAATTCGCGCCAGCGGGCGACTTTTTAATAAATTGCTGTCATGTTTTATTTCACTACTGCACCAAGTTGTACATCTAAAGTCGCACCAAGTTTTATATATAGTTCTGCTCCGGCATCAATTTCCAATTCGCTTTCAGCTTTCATAATAAGTGAGCTTTCGTTCTCAACTGTTAAGGCTGCGTTGTTTTCTATTCTGATTAAAGAATTCTGCTCACAATAAATTTCAGTTGGGTTTATGAATTCTCCATTGACTTTTGTATGTCGATTTGCTGTACCACTTTTGTCAATGAGTAAAGTTTTTCCTCCAGTAATGTTAACATCGGGATTGGAATTACCTGTAATATCAGGTATTCTTATATATCGCTGTTTCTATTTCATTGAAATTTTTATTTTTATCTATCAGCAATTCATTCAGCGATTGAGCTTTAACACCTAAAAATCCAGGGATAAGAAACAAGATAAATAATATTGTTTATTGCATAATAATTGATTTAATATTAGAATTTTCTCATTGGAACAGCTAATCCGTTAGTAACATTTGTTTCTTGTCAACAATCTGCACACACCTGGTGGCCGCCGGTAACTAAGCCACACAATAAACACCTGCCATAACCCGGAAGCCGAAATGGTTTGAACGCTTTCGCACCGGCACGGATTGCCCTGATAGCTCACTTCGTGATAAATCCGTGCCAGCGGGGGCAAAATTATTTCACTTCTAATGTAGAGCCTGTTTGCACCTCAAAGGTTCCGTCTATAATGGTGTACTCTTCCGCATCAAAAACTACATCGGCATTGTTTTGGATGGTTGCATTGACTACTTCAATTTTACAATCAAAGTATGAAACATCAGTTGAAATAGTACCGGCTATAAATGTTGTTGGGCAATCTGCCGCTTGAATAGCCGCATAGGCATCTACCAGCCCGTAGCCCATTTCCTGATGCCATGTACCATTGGAGCGCCCTGAAGTTGTTTGATAAGTGTAGCCACCTACTTTTTGTGCGGTGGATTCAATGATTTGTCTTACCTGGGATGTTGTCAAATTTGGCTCTACCGAGAGCAAGAGTGCTGCAATTGCAGATATTTGTGGTGCCGCAAATGATGTTCCACTATTTGTTCCGTAGCCGTTATTCAAAGTTGTACTATAAATATCAACACCCGGGGCAACAACATCTAAACGATTACCGTAGTTAGAAAAATTGGCACGTAAATTATTTTGTCCTATTGCTCCTACCGAAATCACATTTGAATTTGAAGCGGGATAAGAAACAATAGAGGAATAAGAATTACCCGAAGCACAAATAACCACTACATTGTTATTAATTGCATATTGAATTGCATCATTTATGGCAGTTGATTGGAGCACGGTCAAACTTAGTTGAATAATCATTACTCCATTATCAACAGCATCAATAATTGCATCATCAATAACTGAACTAATTGGAGAACTAACTCCGACACAATAAGGAAGTACACTGGCCCCATAATTATTGTTGCCACCCGCGACCCCGGCAATTCCAAAATTGTTGTTCGTTTTGGCACAGGCAATTCCGGCAACAAAAGTCCCATGAAAATTAGTGGTTCTTGTATCATTAGAATTGTCAGCATAATTCCAACCTTTCCAATCATCAATAAAACCGTTGCTGTCGTCATCAATACCATTGCCGGTAGTCGGGCCGTTAGGATCAGTCCAGGCATCTTCACCTGTATTAAGATATATATTTTGATAAGAATCATTACCCAGCCCAATATCAGGATGTTCCCAGTCTGTCCCGGAATCCAGTATGCCAATTGTTACATTAGAGCTTCCTGTACTGTTATCCCAGGCTTCATACATGTTTATGACCGGCAGGTGCCATTGTGATGTTCTATACGTGTCATTTGGGATAAGATCAATATATTCCCCAAATGTACTGTACTCTAATTTTTCAACAATATCCCTTATAACAAGGTAATCCACATATTCAGTTATGGATTTGCCGGATGGTACTGATAAATCGGCATAACCAAGTTTATTGCTCCTGATGATTTTATAAACTTGACTGTCCAATAATTTTGGGTCTTTTATTTTGACGGTAACCGTTGTAGTATCCACCTCAAAATATTGCTGATTATATTTTATTAAGTATTTCCCATCTGCTATTACTAAATCGTGCATTAGCTTGCTATCCTGGGCAGTACTATCTAATGTTAAAATCAGAAATATGAATATTATGAATGGTTTCATGACATACTAATTAATAGATAATAAAATGTTCTTCTCATCCAACTTTTGAGGATAAATATCCCAATAAAAGAGCGTGTTAATAGCCCAATAACATTCCGTACATTTCTCAACAACAATTTCAAGTTTGTATATAGTTTCGTTGGAGCATACGGATAGTTCTTGCTGTACAATTTTATCTGAAATCGAAGTTGTTGGTATTTTTCCCCATAAAATAGATTGGTTGTTAAAATCTATTTGTGAACATATTTCAGGGTTATCACAAATCTTTAAAAACGATTCTTTGTCATTAATAACAAATAAAACACTGTCGGGCATATCTTTAACAAGTTCATTTGATCCAGAAAAAACAGAATCTAAACTCATTTTAAAATTATCCTTCATTTTCACGGGGCCTATTTTTTCCCACTCACACTCCGGCATGTTCCCCTTAACAACATCTAATTCAATTATAGCGTTGCCTGGCACCTTTGGGACAACTACCGATAACGCCCATCCCTGCGCCACTGTTGTCATTTCCAGTGTTATATCAACCATCAGTTTATACTTGTTGGTTGAAGTTTGCTGTAAATTCCGGTCGATTTTGTGGACCCCACTTGTAGTTACACCGTGGGCGAGAAGCAATGAATAGCTGTCGAAATTGATGGCAGGGGCATCCCTTTTCTCACAGGAAATATACGAGACAAGTTCTTCTGCAGAGTTAATAACATATACGGTATCTTCCTCTGTGTTTTGCCAATTCCAACTACACGTGGTTCCCGATAAACTAAAATCACTCATGTCCACATCCTCCGGATAGGTTACTGATAATTCATTATCCCCGATGTTGCTGCAACCTTTACAAAGGGTTGCAACAACAGCTAAAAGCAGTAAAATTCTTGTTAAATTTTTCATCATTCAATCCTCCTATTCCGTCAATAACATTTGCTTCGTATCAGCAATCTTCCCATCGCAAACCAGGCTGTACAAATACATTCCGGCAATAAATTCATTGGCACTTATTATTACGCTTCCGGTTCCTTTTTGATTAACCGAGATTGTTTTTAAAAGTGTGCCGGTCATATTGCAAATGTGCAAATGTGCACTTTGGACGGTTTCCGGTATTTCATACCGGATGGTAGTTTGAGTGCTAAACGGGTTGGGTGCATTTTGGAAAAGTTTTGGCAATGCTCCATTTAATTCGGTTTTTTCCGTTTCACCAATACTTCCGCTTTTTGTATTGTTTTGGCAACAATTATCTTCTACAGCATTTATTTGTTCCTGCATTAAAGCAATTTGTTGTTGCTGCGCTTTTATCGCTGCCAACAAAATCGGTAACATTCCATCGTAATTAATGGCTTTTGTCATTGTAATTGAATCGAGTCTTACCAATTCAGGAAATTCTATTTCCAGTTCCTGGGCGATTAAACCATAATGCTTGCCAGGGGAGAAATGAGGCACGTAATCAAGCACGTCATTCCTGAAAAAACTCTCTAATTCTGATTTACTTTTATATTCATACTCTTTGCCATCAATCTTCTTTAGTTTTGTTAAAACTTCATTGCCGTTAAGGACTTGAATATTCTTCTTATATACTTCATCAGATGGTTGCCAGCCCCCTGTTGAATAAGCATCACCGCTAACATAAAGCTCATAACTGTTTTGGCTCGAACCACCAATCATTACAGTTGCCAACGATGAAGGGCCGGTAAACTTTGCACAATGATCAATAGTGGGGTCTGTATTAGAGACTTCTAATTTGGCACCGGGGGTAGTTGTGCCAATACCCACTCTTCCGGTACTGACTACTTTTAACTGAGAATAACTGCTAAAAGTAAAAACAAACGCAAGAACACTAAGGAAAAATAATTTTATTTTCATAATTTTTCAATTAGTGGCAGGAAACCGTGAATTTTCTGCCGGTTAAATAAATTTTGTTGATACAACCCGGCTTCCCGATAATCAGGAACCCGGGTTGTTTTTTTGTATTTAATAAGAGAATTGATTAATAAGGTCCTGATACAGAATTTCCATTGTGAGATATTAACGCCGCCTGCCAGGAAACAAAACAGGAGGCTACTCTAAAACAAATTTGTTTTCGGGATTTATTGAATGCAGTTTCATAAAATTTGACTTTTGGGTTATTTCTATATAAATGTAAGAATAATTATTTTAAAATAAAATGTTGGATTGTTTTTTTTTTTTAATCTTGAAATGTTTTGATATGCAGTTACTTAAAGATTTAGTTTGTAATAATTCTAAAGAATAGAAGGATGTTTGGAGTGGGTTGTATGAAGACTTTTGTTTGATATGATGGTTTATAAATCCGTTCCTTGTTTAAATAATTTTATCATTACCGTTAAAAGTAACGGCAGCGACCTAGCCTTTCCGTGCATTGTGGCGGCCCTGCTCGAAAACAACCAGACTCCTGAAGGAATCAGAATTCCAAAGGTATTGGTGCCTTATTGCGGGTTTGAGATGATAAACTAAAGAAACATGTTGTGCCGATACCCACTTTTCCGGTACTGACTACTTTTAACTGAGAATAACTGCTAAAAGTAAAAACAAACGCAAGAACACTAAGGAAAAATAATTTTATTTTCATAATTTTACAATTAGTGGCAGGAAACCGTGAATTTTCTGCCGGTTAAATAAATTTTGTTGATATAACCCGGCTTCCCGATACTAAGGAACCCGGGTTGTTTTTTTGTATTTAATAAGAGAATTGATTAATGAGTTCAGAAAACAGAATTTCCATTGTGAGAAATTACCGCCGCCTGCCGGGAAACAAAACAGGAGGCTATTCTAAAACAAATTTGTTTTCGGGATTTATGGAATGCGGTTTCATAAATATGATCTTTGGGTTATTGATGTATAAATGTAAGAATAATTATTTAAAAAAAAGTTGTTGCATTTTTTTTATTTTTTATTCTGACATACAGTTACTTAAAAGTTTAAGTTTATAATAATTCTAAAGAATAAAAGAATGTTTGGAGTGGGTGCCTGAATGACTTTTGTTTGAAATGATGGTTTATAAATCCGTTCCTTGTTTAAATAATTTTATCATTACCATTAAATGTAACGGCAGCGTCTTTGCCCTGCCCCGCATTGTGGCAGCCCTGCTCGAAAACAACCAGGCTCCTGAAGGAATCAGAATTCCAAAGGCATTGGTACCGTATTGCGGGTTTGAGGTGATAAACTAAACATATAGAAAGAAAGCCGGGTAAATGCCCGGCTTTCTTTCTATCTCCTTTTTCATTTAGGTAAGGCTGTCGGATTTTCCAGCCCGAATCATTATTAGCATTACCATGATATCAACTTCGTGCTAATCATGAAATATCCTATGCCATCGTTCCCAAGTTGAATTCGGTTATTATCTGCTATTGTACCATTTCCGTCCAGGCTAAAGGTCATATTACTGCCACCTGAAATTTCGATTTGTTTTTTCTCATTTGGCTCCAACATTTCATTATTACTCTCATACGTTAAATCAATAGCAACATTACCCGTATTTTCTATTTCCAGTTTACCTGAACTTACCCAATAAGTTCTCATAAAACCTAATCCTCCAAGTGTGGTAGAATGCCCACCATAATTTTTTGTTAAATCAATTTCCTTATAGTTAGCATATAGTTTTATATCCATCACTTTTGCATTTACTGTAAATTCAAAATCAGAACTTATTTCAATTGTATCGCTGCCATCTATTGTTTTACCGGTTATTGTCAATACGGAAGTATTGGTGCCCATTGGTAATACATCGGAAAAACCGAATCCATTAATACGGGTTCCATGTACAATTCCCAAAGAAACAAGTGGAATAAATCCACTACCGGAAGTATTGTCAAACCGGACATTGCCTTCCAATACTGAAATTGCAGCGGGCGATATCGCAAAAGCCGGATTATTGGTCTTTAAAGTGATATCAAAAACAGGTTGATCGCCTCCATTCATTAAAATGAATGAATATTGCATACTTGCTTTTATATCTCCCAAATCAAAACCAGCCTGAGCCGATTTTAACTGAGAATCGATAGTTGAACTTTTTACTGAATTTTTAAGTTCAGTTAATACAAAATAACCGGGTTCCTTCATTTCAATACCATCATCTTTCTCGTTTTCAATGATATCATCTTCTTTGTTGCAGGAAATGAAAATAACCTGCATTACAATTACTATTATAGCTAAATGTTTCATCTAATTAAAATTTAAAGTTTTCAAAGGTATTAGATGGAACTCCCATGTTTTAATACATCTTGTCTGTTTAAAAATGTTGCATGGTCGTTTCATAATTAATTTATTTTATTGGTTTATCTATATAACTTTATCCTTAGTTTGTGTGTATATATCTTTCTATTTCAGGTTGAAATACAGAGCACATGAATGAAAAACCTTTTCCAAAAAGTTTCCAGCTTAGGAAAAGATTAAAACATCTGTTTCGTATCAACAATTTTTCCATCGCAAACCAGGCTGTACAAGTACATTCCGGCAATAAATTCACTGGCACAGGAAACCAGGAATAATGAAAATAAAATTAAAGTTTTCATTTTCAAGTCTTTTAAAAATTGTAATAAGTTGCTGAGACATTTATATGCTTGTTAATCTCCAGTGTTTTATGACCGCGCGTGACATTGATGTTGATATTCAAAAATTTATGGTGTTATTAATAAGGTTGCTCCAACCGGCACATATAAAGTACCTGTTGCTTCAAATCTTTCATTAAAATCAACTGTAATATTTGAACTGTTCTGAATAGTAACATTTTCAAACTTAACAATGTCACCCGATGCGGGTGTATTTGTATTGATTGTCCTGTCACGAATAAGTCTTAACCCTGCTAAATCTGTAATTGAATTGCTTGGGTCAAGCCAATCTCTTAGTCTTCTTCTAGGTTCGGTTGCATGTCTGTTCCATGATGAAAATATTCTACCGTAATTAGCAATGTCGTTACTTGGATCACTACAATTTGGATTGGCACACAGACCGGATCCAAATAATTGACCAATAACGCGGTGATTACTATTATATAAAGGTGAACCCGACGAACCTCCTTCTGTAACAGAGTGACCATTCGTTGTTTGTTGCCAATTAATTCTCCAAAATGCATCATTTGGCAATAAGTGATTATGAAAGTTAAAACCCATGCAATTAGAAGTATTTGGAGTTATATTGTGGGTGGAAATCTTTTTTATATCACCTGATGGATGATGTATTCCGACTCCATTTGCAGGTTGTGTATTATTTCTATTCCAACCATTAAAATATACATCAACATTATCATCAAGAGGATGTTCATCAAGTCTTAATAATGCAAAATCAGTTTCAGTGTTATTTGCGACAACAGTAGCACCTGATGTAGAGGGGGGTGTAAAATCTACCCCATTATTACAATTTTGACTCTCATAATTCCATAAAAATGACCAGGTATCTAAATTTGGATCATTAATTGCATCACTAGAATAGATGCAGTGGTCAGCGGTTAGAAAAAGAGATTCACCATCAGAATTCGCGTTGTTAATAAGTGATCCCGTACACCATCTAACTCCATTAACAAGTATTACAGCTACACTTTGTTTTTCATTTTGCCAATTATCGCCTTCAGGACTACAATTAATATTTACTTGACAATCACCCGAGTCCCCAAAGTTCTCTACCCCTATTTCCCGATATCCATGCACTACTTTCGCAATTGATATAATTCCTTCTCCTTCGACCTTTTTAGGCTCATAATATTCTAATATAATAATGTTAGAAAAGATTAAGCCTGTAGCAAATCCTTTATTAGATTCTCTGGAGCCTTTGTTATTTCTACTTGAAAACATACCGATAATGCTTTTTTTATCTTCACTATATATATGAAATCCCGCATCTCCCGGCAGCCAAAATTTGTCATATAGAAGGTTAATTGATATAGCATCAGAACATTCAATTTTTAATAACCAAAGTCTATCTCCATTAGGTAATTTAATCCATGTACCTGAGTTCTCCATATTTAAATCAACATCATGGGGATATCCAAATCGTGGTGGAACCCCATTCTTATAATCTTCTAAGTCTTCTGCGTCTAATAAAGAATAATTCAGGTTTGGCAATAACTTTGCGTCAATATCAGAATTATTAATGTTGTTTTTTAAGCTATAGGGTTCTTTTGCGATACTTATTTGCGCATATAATGAATTGAAATAACAAATAGTAATTAATATACATAGAATTATTTTTTTCATCGGGTTATTATTTTGCTGTTTTAAATGTTATCCTACTTTTTTTAGTACTTGTAAGCAAAACAAGTGTATTTGCTTCTTGCAAATCAAAAAAACGAACTTTTGGCATTATCTCTTTAAACTTTTTTTCCCAATTTGTTTCATTGATTTCAGTCCCTCCAATTGAACTTATCCAAATTGAATCATTCTCATACAATTTGTAATTACCAGTTATTAAATTTCTTAGTGAATTACCGAATATTTTATCATCATCTTGAAAGTCAATAACTATTGAATCATTTGGAAACTCCTTTGGAATGATCAATTCATTTTCTATAATACTTATTAGTTCCCATTTTCCTTTAATTGACATTGTGTCAGAAGTACTATCTTCATCATTACAACTAGTAAATGAGAGTAAAATGAAAGACATTATTATATACATTCTCATAGTATTTAAAATTATTCCGTTAACAACATCTGTTTTGTATCCACAATGGAAAAATAATTTTATTTTCATAATTTTACAATTTGTGGCAGGAAACCGTGAATTTTCTGCCGGTTAAATAAATTTTGTTGACATAACCCGGCTTCCCGATACTAAGGAACCCGGGTTGTTTTTTTGTATTTAATAAGAGAATTGATTAATGAGTTCAGAAAACAGAATTTCCATTGTGAGAAATTACCGCCGCCTGCCTGGAAACAAAACAGGAGGCTATTTTAAAACAAATTTGTTTTCGGGATTTATGGAATGCGGTTTCATAAAATTTGACTTTTGGGTTATTGATGTATAAATGTAAGAATAATTATTTTAAAAAAAAATGTTGGATTGTTTTTTTTTATCTTGAAATGTTTTGATATACAGTTACTTAAAAGTTTTGGTTTATAATTATTCTAAAGGTATTTCCATTAGTCATTGTTCCTTCCGGATTTCAGGCCCCAATAAACACGCACTCCTTAAGAGCTATGTTAATGTAGTTTTGCCGTTTCATAATACTTCAAATTCACCACTTCGTTATTCGACAAAGTAACCGAAACCACATAGATTCCGGATTTCACCGGTTTCAATGTGTATGCCGAGCTAAAAATCCCGGTTGTTTTTTGCACCAGTTGCCCGGACAAACTATAAATAGAAACATCCTTTATAGCCTGACCCGGTTCTGATAGTATAATGTTGTTACCTTGTAAAATCACTTTTTTTTTTCCTTTATCCTTTCCTCTTTTATACTTAGTATAGCATCTGGGGCAAAAGGAATGGAATCGCATACCAAATACATCTCTACTTTTAGTGAGGTCGACAAACCGAATTTTCCATTTTTAGGATATAAATTGTATGTAAAGAAAGAATTATTAGCAGGAGAAGGTCGACTTATAAGTGTTCTTGTTGTTGCTAATGTGTCATCATTTGCAACAACCAATATTCCAGTATAAGCAGCTTGATTACAGGTGTCGCAATCATTATATACAGTTACATAAAGTGTGTCCTTATCTGTTGTCTGGTCAAACTGCATTTTCGTAATTGTTAAATCTTCACAGGAGGGAAAATGTACTACCTGCGCCGGGGCGGTTACCATTAATAGTGAAAATAAAATCAAGACAATTAAATTTTTCATGACGGATGTTTTTAAATAGTTGTATAAATGGTTATCCCTCAGCATTACACTGAGAGATAACCGGATTTTCTATATTAAATTTTCAGTTACCATCTGTTGTAATAAGTAATTCAGATCCGGAAGCCACTTCAAAATCCTTCACTATAGTTATGGTTTGTCCTTCTGTCCTGAATTCAACATCTGCTGTTGATGGAATGGCGAAGTTATCGACTTCTATAGTGCCAGTGCTATAATAGTACACTTCTGTCCCACTTGCAGTATAGTTATCCAACAAAAGTAGGTTGTCGTGGGCATACCATAATTTTCAGACCAATCGAAATTGGGATCATCCGCTTTCATCTTTTCAAATACCTTTCTTGTCAATCCAGACCAAACAGTAGAGCCAGTTGGATTAATATTGACTCTGGTGAGATAAATATCTGCAACCAAACTGAATTGCTGCATTGACATCTCATGATAAAATCGAGAGACGTTTTGGTTATTATTTTGCGAAGCGTAAGTTGCAAAATCACTATTCTGATTGTAAAAAGTCGATTTATCATTTACCCAGTCGGGCAAGGTTGTGACACCTGTATCCCAATTTCCACAGTCATAATTGTCATAAGGTTCGCCAAAGCCAGCACATATAACCAATATGCGCATGTCTCCTTTGGGAGTAAAAGCGTTACCGTTGGGGACATACGTTGTAATAGATGCTGATTTTGTACTAATGGATGAATGGTAATCCTCAAAAAACCATTCATTACCGGTTTGGGCGGAAGCACAGTTTGTAAGAAACACAACGATGATAAAACAAAAATATAATAGTCTCATCTTTTAATAAATTTTAGTGTAGTGTAATTGTCTCTAATAAAATAGATGCCTGAAGGATAGCTGGAAATATCTAATAAATGTTCTTCATTTTCAATCATAATCGCATCTGTAAGAACCCCATAAACATTGTTTATTTGAAGTATTCTGCTTTCCTGAGGTTGTTGGTTTAACCGGATTTTTATTAAATCAGTCCCGGGATTCGGATATACTTTTATTTTGTTAATCTTTGGTTGTTGGTTAACATTTAAAATTACCCAGGGACGGAATGATATCAACGTTGGTTGTTCGCCGTTTTCAATAGTCACAATTGTAGCGGAATGGTGTATGTTTCCATTTAATATTGTGTACAGGTTATCATCGTAAATACAATAAGGGATATAGGTATAGTCCGTCCATAATTTTATAACTTTGACTGTAATAGGATAATTAGTTCCATGCACCATTAAGATAAAATGCTCGTCCATCATCCCAGTTCGAAGCCTAAAATCATTCTTTAAGTCAATATTTTCTGAAAATGGTTTTATCAAGCCGCTACATCCATGTATCCAGATAGTATCATATTTGCCAGTGTCCCATTCTTGAAATATTTCTGTAATAGTATCCCTTTGTATTAACCTTATATCAAGGTCGGCCAAAGGAATTGAGGAAATATCTTTTTCTCCCAAAACCGTATCTATCCCAACGGTAGCATTATCAGCAAAGCCAAAAACAACAGTATCGGTATTGCCTATGTTATCCACAGCTATAATACTAATAGAATCAGTTATCTGTGCATTTACTGTTAAAGATAACAGTGATAGTAATAAAAATACTGTAAGTTTCATTATTCGTTTTTTATTCGGTAAATAACAACTGCTTTGTATCCACAATCTTGCTTTCAATTTTATTGAATAATCAGTTTTTTAGTTATGGTTCCAAATTTGGTTTCAACCTTTAACAGGTAAATTCCCGGTAAAACCGTTTCAATTTGAAATGTATTTTCTCCAGGTTTCACATTCTTCCAGGTTTTAATCAGACGACCTGAGAGTTCAGTCATTTCAATTGTTTTAATCATACAATTGAACGGAATCGAAACGGTAAAATGTTCTGTGGCAGGATTCGGGTAGATATCTATTTCGTTAAATAGTTTCTTGTTCGCAGCAGAAGTAACAGAAATATAGCATTCATTAAAAGTGTCATTCAACCAGATCAGATAAGGTGGAATTTTAAAACAGCTTAGCAATGTTGAGTCTGGAATTTCCCTGGAAAACAATTTGGGATATGCCGGAAACAACGGACCGTGAATGCTTCCAATCTTTTCTATCCACACCTCGTTCAAATAACCTGGTTGGTAAGAAGGTTCTTCAAAAAGAATGCGTTTGAAATATCTTCCTGCAAACTGGATACTATCAACCTGTTTTATTTTCAAATATTCCGTACCGAATGAGAATTCATATTTTACAGAATCCCCAACCATTAAATCAAAATCATATAGTGTATCTGTTTCACCCGGTTTCTCCATGAACAAAATTTTAGAACCTTCATGATTGATATAGCCTAAATGGTTTAGGTTGGTTTTAAATTCCGGATCTGGTGAAGAATGTATTTTTAACCAGTTTTTATTATCGATAATTGTATCTCCTGCATATCCAAATAAAGTAGTATTTATTTCAACAAAATCAGGATTTTGAGGGTTCCCGTTTGCAAAAGTTCGCACAATACTCCAACGTGCATTTGGTTCAACGAAAAATGAAACCGGATCGTAAACTTTTATTTCATAGATTGGGCAGGTACATTCACAGCCAAAAGAATCTACTGATACTGTGAAATAGTGCATTGAGGAATAAGGTTTACACCAGGTTGCCGAACTATCCGGGTTTGTCAACCCATACTCGGGTATCCAGAAGATTTTTTCATATTTCCCTGATGGTAGACCTGCATCTAACCAAACACTGTCGCCTTTATTAATCTCAACCACAATTGTTCCGGCAGGACAACCACAACCTGAAAACGACACGTTTATACTGTCTTGAACAAAGTTTCCTAAACTGTCGGTTACACTTACAATAAATTTGATCTTTTCAGGCTCTGTTTCAGTTAACCAACTTGTAAAATACGGAGAAGCAATTGTTGTATCATTCAAAAAATCACTTGCTGTAAATATGAGTTGCGGAGAAACTTTATAATTGGATTCCCATCTGACTGAGTAGGGATCAACTCCATTTTCAAAGTTCAAATTACTTCCTAAATACATTGTACCAGGATATTGGCCGACACAATAAGTCGTATCTTCTCCTGCCTCCACTGTCAATTGGGAGAAACAGGTTTTTGTTAAGATTAAAATAAAGCAAAAAGTGAATACTGAGGCCGAGTAATTTTTAAATTCCATTTTATTTATTTTAGAAACTAACAATTATCATTTAGTCAACAGCATCTGCTTCGTATTGGGTTCCCAGCGCTTGCACAGCGAAAAAACGCTTGCCTCCCCGGGTGGGTTGCCGGGGAGGCTTTTAAACCATCCTGTTTTTGTCGTGGATTGAAAAGTGGTGCATCGCAGTTAGTTGTTAAAATACCAGTATGACTTATTGAACAATGAAATTTCCCTTTGTCATCCTGCCCGAACTATTTTGGACCACATAATAGTATGAGCCACTGTGCCTGATCTTCCCAACTAGCCAAAAGGTTTCGGAATGTATCCATTCGTTAAATACTAACTGTCCTGTTATGTTCATGATCCGGATGTTGAATTTTTCGTTTCCCGGATTGCTGAACGAAATTTTGGAACCGGTTGTAACCGGGTTTGGATAAACAGTTGAAGTAAAATCCGGCCGTGCCGTTTCTGATGCTGATGTAGGCAGGACAATAACTTTAAACTGATCTGTGTTACTGCAGCCCAATGCATCGGTTACCAGGCAAGTGTATTCAGTGGTAGTATCCGGACTGGCATAAGGTCCGTCTATTTGCGGATTGGATAAACCGGCCTCAGGCGTCCAGCGGTAAGAAAACGGAGGGATACCATTGACAATATTCCGGGGTTCTATTTTCGCACTGTCGCCCTGATTTATAGTTTTTGTTAACCCCAACAGGTGTTGCCACTGAATAGATGAGATGATAACATCCACGCTGTCGCTTCCTGTATTCTCATAGGAATCTGTTACAGTTAATATAAAAGTTACCGTATCATTTATATTTGGGCCACATTCCACAAATGGATTGGCCGTTGTTGTGTCATTCAGTAATTCTGAACTTATATTGGGAAAATATGACGGAATATCTGGCATTACTTTCCACGTATAAATATAAGGTGGCTGTCCTCCACTGGCCGAAGGAGAACTACCAAGATGCAGCGTGTCATTGCACATGCATAAGGTTGTGTCCCTGCCGGCATCCACCTGAAAAAGTGGTGAATATTCCCAAAACTGCCCCTCCTGTGTTTCACCACCGCCACCAACATATCCTTTGCCGTTGATTGTAAAAGCAAAAGCGCCCGAAGTGTTGTACCCGATACTGTCAATTTGTTCCCAGTTGTCGGTTGCCGGATTATACCTCCAAAAATCTGAAGCTGTTACTGTCTTATCAAGTATTTCCTCATTTTTTTGCCCCGACCCCACATAAGCGTAATTACCTATGATGAAAACCACTGCACCAACACGGGAAGCTCCCGGAAAATCGGCAATACGCGACCACTCATCCGATTCCGGATTATATTCCCAAAATTCTTGCTGTTTTTGTGTAGATTTTGGAAGCCCTGTTCCTATGTATCCTTTCTCATTAAGGCTGAATCCTACCATATCTATAATTCTCTCTACCGGGCAATTTGCTTTTTCCGTCCAGGTGTCAGTTTCAGGATCGTATTGATAAAAATTATTACTTGAATCTCCAGGATACAGGTCATTGCCTGCAAACAAATAACCATAACTACCTATGGAAAAGCAGGTCATTGAGAATCCATAAATGGAATTATGCTTAGGCATATCTGCTTTTCGTGTCCAAATACCTGTTTCCGGATCATATTCCCATAATTGATTGATATTACAGACATAGGCTTTATTATTTATTACAAAGCTTACTGCATCGGCCACTTTACCTTTTGCCGGAATACTATCAATGGATTCCCACATATCCGTTTCCGAATCATACTTCCAAAAATCCCTGACATCTTGTTTATCCAGAATACCACCTCCTACGTATCCGTAATTGCCAATAGAGAACCCAGTTGCAGTGATTCTTGAATCAGGAAAATTTGCTTTTTTCACCCATTGGGAATAGAGGCTAATGGGTAAAGCAATAAATATAATTAATACAATTTTTTTCATACCAACATTTTAAGGCGTAACATTCAAAACAGAACCAATTGGAACAAGAAACTCTCCATTGATTTGTGTCCAATCGTCAAAAGTGATATTAACATTAACGTTACTTCCGATACTCAAATCCGTTAATTGTACCGTACACCCATTTAAACTATGGTCATTACTTATAGTTATATTTTCTAATACCCTATTACAATTACGTTTGTAATATATTAATTCAGGTGATTCATCCATAAAAGGACAATCATCCCAATCATGATACATAAGAGGTCCATCTGCCCATTTTGATACAACTTTTCCAGAAGTTGATTGAGAAATAGCAGAATGATCTGCAATTGAAGGATCATACGATATGACACATGGATGTTCTATATTTGGAATTTCTGTATAGCTTCCATCCTCCCAATAGATATGTTCATCTTCATTGCCCGAATCCTTACCTATCCATCTCGAATCAGGTTCATTTAATCCTGAACCTTCATTTGAACTCATATACCAAGCAAATCCATGACAATTAAATTTACGTGTAGAACTATAAGATATAGATGGATCACCAGATGAAGGATAAGTATAAATAAACCTTGCATTCGGAAATTTCCCCGCGTTCAGAGTATCCAAATGATATCTCCATGAATCATTATCTTCAGGCATTATGCAGGCAATAACATTACTATAATTTGGAGTTTTAACATCACTACGGGTCTGAGATAAAAGTTTAAATGAAAAAGTAACCAATAGTATTAATAAAATAGTTTTCATGATATTATTTTATTTTGTTTTTAGCAAATAACTTGTTGTTAAATTATCTAATATGGGTATTAGATGTACATATTTTAAATTACCTTTCTGTGAAAATTTTAACAAATCACTATACGATTTATTGTCTAACAATTTATAAGTAGTATATACAAGAACACTAAGGAAAGTTAATTTTATTTTCATAATTTTACAATTAGTGGCAGGAAACCGTGAATTTTCTGCCGGTTAAATAAATTTTGTTGATATAACCCGGCTTCCCGATACTAAGGAACCCGGGTTGTTTTTTTGTATTTAATAAGAGAATTGATTAATGAGTTCCGAAAACAGAATTTCCATTGTGAGATATTAACGCCGCCTGCCAGGAAACAAAACAGGAGGCTACTCTAAAACAAATTTGTTTTCTGGATTTATTGAATGCGGTTTCATAAATTTGATTTTGGGTTATTGTTGTATAAATCTAAGGTTAATAATTTTAAAAAGGAATGATGATTCGCTGTTTTTTTGAAATTATGCTGATAAGCAGTGGTGTGTATGTTGCAGTTTAAAACTATTCTAAAGAACCATTAGTTAATTTTATGGTTAACAGGGAAAATCAGGTTCGTCATCTGTGTGATTTGAACCTGCAAAAAATTTATATTCGCCTGAAGCAGTATTTAAAATATCCCCTGAATTTTTCAACCGAAGATGGAGCGGATTTTAAAACTGAAATTTTATTTCCGCACAAGATAGTTTCCAAATCCTGCCAGGGCAAGTGTTACCATCAAAAACAAATCCATTCTTACCATTCCGGCAGTTCGTGGTAAAACTCCCGTTTCAGACAATATAAAAACTCCAAGTCCAATTCCCGAAACAAGAATCATAAACCAGCCCTGTGGTTTCCTTGAAAGAATAGCCAGGATTACAAGCGGGCCCATCATAGCGGTACCGGCAAAGCTTGTACGGGCCAAAAGTACCAGCTGATCGGAACTTAACAGCGAAAAAACAAGGGCTGCAATGGCGAAGAAAATAATGGACAGCCGGATAGGTGTCAGCGAATCGCTGCCTTTGTGTCCCAGCAAACCGCGCAATTCATTTCCGAGGGCAAACAGCTGGGAATCGGAAGTTGACATTGCGGCGGCAAACAACCCGATAATAGCTGCCGCGGCTACAAATCCGGCCTGGTCGCGCAATAAAACATGGCCTAAAAAATCAGCCACCGAAGCATCGGGATAATTGATTGCGCCATACATGCCGATGATAATTGTAGGGAAAATTACAAGCATGGCAAAAGTGCCGACAGCCACTGCCATCCGGTGCATTTTTTGAGTGCTTTTCATAATCACCAGACGGGTGGAAAGCTGCGGCTGTGTTACCGGAATCATTAAAATTGCAAGGAACGAAGCAATCAGAAATTGAGTGTTTAATAATCCTTTTGGTCCGGGAGTACTAAGCAATTTCGGATCAGCAGCCTCCACTTTGTTAAACATTTCCGTCCAGCCGCCCAGGTGGTTTAAACAGGTAAGGGCAATCACCCAAACCACAACCAGCAGCATGGTTCCCTGCATAAAATCGGCATAAATAATGGCTTTTAATCCGCCAAATTCTGAATAAAGCAACATAATTGCAACGATAATCAGCGACCAGCCCCAGGCAGGTAAGGCCGAAGGAAATGCCTGCTCCAGAAAAATGGCTACACCCCGGATTTGAATGGCTACATAAGGAACCAGAAATAAAAAAACGGCAAGGAAATAAATGTAGCCTGCCCACTTGTTTTGGTACCTGCTCTGCAGCAATTCCGACATTCCCTTAAATCCTTTTTTTGCAATCTTTTTTCGCAGGTGATACCCAAACCAGATGATGAGGAATACCATGCCTGCATCGGAAAACGCGAGGAATATCCAGGCCCCGATTCCGTGGGTACGCGAGAAATCCGGCATTCCCATCAATGTAAAAGTACTGAAAAGGGTTGCGGCAAATGTCATGAAACCAAGCACCAGCCCGACATTGGAGCCAGCCATCATGAAATCTTCATTCGATTTATTTTTCCTGCGCGACTGCCAGGAAAGAAAAAAGAGGATGGCGATATAGATTGTTCCAACTATTATTAACCAATTTAACATTTCTTTTTTTTTGAAAATTAGAATATGGACGGAAAGGAAGCTTTTTTAGTCTTCATCGTTTAAATGAACCCTGCCACCCAAATAAGTTAATACTACTAAAATGATTGTAATTAAAATGCTTGTCCACAATGTGTACGGCATTGAGAAAAGTTGTGGTTCTGTCTTTCCGGGTTCAATTATTACCGGCGTAAATGTTAACAAAATCAGGAAAACTGCTGTTGCAGCAATAATTCTCCAGTACAACCGGTTCTTTTTCTTTTTTAGTTCATCCATATTTTATTTTTTTGTTCTTACTCTTTCTCTCCCCTTTGGGGGAGCCGGAGGGGGCTTCTTTATAATCTTTGCACCGTCATTCCCCCATCCACCATCACCACCTGGCCGGTGGAGTACGGCAGCATTCCGGTGGCCATTGCAGCAGCCACTTTGCCAACATCCACCGGCAACCCCCATCGTTTTTGAATGGTCAAACCTTCCTCAAACATACGATCATATTTTTCGGTTACGGCTGAAGTCATATCGGTTTTTATAATTCCGGGTTGAATTTCATATACCGGAATTTCAAACTCTCCCAGCCGGGCTGTCCAAAGCTTAGTCGCCATGGCAATACCTGCCTTCGAGATGCAATATTCACCGCGATTTGTGGAAGCCACAGTTGCAGAAACCGATGATACATTGATGATGCAACAGAAGTATTGTGGGTTCTCTTTTTTTTGTTGCACCATTTGATTGGCAAAGAGCTGTGTAAGAAAATAAGGCCCTTTCAGATTGGTTTCCATCACTTCGTCGTAAATATCTTCTGTCGCTTCCAGAATGTCTTTACGCTCGCGCGGTGCAATTCCGGCATTATTCACCAAAACATTTAAATGGCCGAATTCAGAAATTACTGCATCAAAAATTTTTTGCCTGTCCTCTTTTTTTGAAATGTTACCTTGTGCATAAATTACTTTGTGGCCAAACATTTTTAGTCCGTCCAGAATGGGTTGAACTGCTTCCTGTTGTCGTACGCCATTTATTGCAAGACTAAATCCTGCTTTTGCCAACTCAAGGGCAATTCCAAAACCTATACCGCGTGAGCTTCCGGTAATGAGTGCTACTTGAGGCCCCTCTAATCCCGCCAAACGGGACTTTTTCTTTTCCTTATCCTTTGAATCTTTAGTCATATCGTTATATTGTTTTCTAACTCCTTCCCCTTTGGGGAAGGTCGGGATGGGGCTTATCTTTCCCCCTTAGGGGGAATAAGAAGGGGGCTTATTTCCACCCACATCTTTTTCGCCCAGCTTTCCAGTCCCTTTTCGGCCAGTTGAACTCCTTTGGCGCCTTCCAGTAAATTCCATTTAAAAGGTTCGTCTTTTACCACATGTTTCAGGAACAATTCCCATTGCGCTTTAAAAGCATTATCGAAATGTTCCTGCTCGGGAACTTTACTCCAGCCTTCATAAAAATTAATGGGCTGCGGAATATCCGGGTTCCAGACTGGTTTTGGTGTATTTCCGTAATGTTGTGTCCAGCAATCACGCAAACCCGCCACAGCAGAACCTTTTGTGCCATCCACATGTAAAGTCAGCAAATCATCGCGGCGCACGCGTGTTACCCACGAGGAATTGAAATGCGCAATTACACCGTCTTCCAATTCAAATGTAGCGTAAGCAGCATCATCGGCGGTACATTTGTAAGGCTGGCCCTGTTCATCCACACGCTCCGGAATATGGGTAACACCCAGGCAAAACACACCTTTTACGCCTCCAAACAAATTGTCGAGCACATATCGCCAGTGGCATAACATGTCCACAATAATTCCGCCGTCGTCTTCCTTGCGGTAATTCCAGCTTGGGCGCTGCGCTGCAACTGTGTGACCTTCAAATACCCAGTACCCAAATTCACCGCGCACCGAAAGAATTTTCCCAAAGAAACCGTTTTCCATCAGCCGTTTCAGTTTTAACAGACCAGGCAGCCAGAGTTTGTCCTGAACGACGCCATGTTTAACGCCGGCCTTCTCGCACATACGGTATAATTCCATAGCAGTTGCCGTATCGGTAGCTACCGGTTTCTCGCAATATACATGTTTACCTGCTTTGGCGGCCTGTATCACGGCATCAGCCCTACGACCTGTTGTTTGCGCATCAAAATAAATCTGGTAATTTGGGTCGTTCATAACTGAATCCAAATCGGTGGTCCACTTTTCCACCCCTGAAAGTTCTGCAAGCTTTTTTAGCTTGATTTCATTGCGTCCTACCAAAACCGGGTCGGGCATAATAATTTCGGAAGGACTTACCTGCACACCTCCCTGTTTGATAATTTCAACAATCGAACGCATCAGGTGCTGGTTCGTTCCCATGCGGCCCGTAACGCCGTTCATGATTATTCCTACTTTGTGTATCATAATAAAATAGAATAAGCCCCATCCCAACCTTCCCCGAGGGAGAAGGAACCAGGACTGTAACGTTGTAAATTTATCATATCGAATATCTTCATTTTTTATTCATTCTTTTGATTTTACCTCCCTTCGGGGAGGTCGGGAGGGGCTTTTACTTAAATCCTATTTGTGGCGCATTGTAATATCCCATAGTGGCATCGGCCACGGCCATTCGGTACAGATGATTTTGCATGGCACATAATTTCTTTTTATCCGATAAAATATTTGTAGAATAAATGCGCAACTCGCCCGGGAGACTAGTCACGATTTCTTCGCGCCAGTCGCCTAAAATATCCGCCACAATTAATACTTTCCCTTCCACTTCCAATTTGGTTTCACCATTATAATCGAATACCTCGTTTTCATAACATATTTCCTTTAAATCGTCGGCATCCCACCACACTGCTTTAGGAGCCAGTCCCCACAAATTCTGATCAGAAAGGCGTTTCCCTTCAGCCGTGTAAAGGAAGAATTTATCGCCACCCTTGGCTTCGCCTGCGTAACATTCAATGCCGGGGTATTCGTCCGTAATGTCGCCAATCATGGCCTGACTATGCACATGAACTGTACTTCCTTCGTATCCCCAGATAATTTCGCCGGTTTTGGCATCGACAAGGCATACCCCGTTTTTGGGTGAACGGGTTTCAATTCCGTAAAAAATTTCGTAGCCCGGCCGGTCAGGAAGAATATCGGCAATATAACCTGCATCGTTGTGTCCCAATCCGGTATGCCACATGGGAATTCCATTATCATCGAGTGCAGATGTTCCAAATACAAGCTCATCTTTTCCGTCTTCATCAATATCCCCGGTCATGATGGCATGTGCCCCTTGTCCTTTGTACTTTTCGTATTCACCCAGACTTGCCCATTTCCAAATTGGAGCCAGGTTCTTATCCAATGCTTCCGTTTTAATGACCGTGTATGTTCCGCGTTGCATGATAAGTGATGGATTAATGCCATCCAGATAGGCAACGGTGAGAAAGTTGCGGCTCCAGTAGTTGTATGATTCAAAACCGTCTTTCGATATCCAATCCTGTTTTTGTAGAATTTCTCCGGTTTGCGGATTGAGCTTTATCAAATATTCCTTTCCGGTCAGTACATGGCCATCCATTTCTCGCGGATCGCCTTCACCGGCCTTTGCATATACTTCTGCTTTTCCGTCCTGGTCGATATCAAAAACCATATAAGGCGAATACCATGTGCCTGTTTCAATGGCCCAATCCATATCGTGACGCCATAAAAACTCACCTTTTGAGGAATAGGCATCCAGCTTGTAAGATTCAGGACTACGTTTCCAGTATCCCGGCCGGTAATATGGATCGACATTAAAATCGGGGTGTTGCAACACAAAATCATACGCACCATCGCCGTCCAAATCACCGATGCCAATTCTTTTCAGTGTTACTTCATCTTTTAGTTTGATGGAAATCCATGGCTGACTCCCGGTACGGGTGAAAATATAGGCTTCACCTGATGTGTCGGATTCTTTTGAGTCGATTACCGTTTTCACCTTATAATGATAACCATGGCCGGGCTCGGGAGATTCATCGAGGAAATTAGTGGAATTGGCAACCGGTGAATCGTTTATTTTTACATCATCTCCCAATCCGATATCCTGCCTGTAAACATTAAATGCTACATTTTCCGGATCCTCCTTCAGCAGGCGCCAACTTACAAAAACCGCCCGTTCGCCTCCACACAAAGCAACAACACCACGGTCGATATTTTCCTGAACCTGTGCAAAGTTGGATGAGGTGCAAAACAGTAAAAACATGATTAACAGGAAATAATTGAATTCTCCTTTTATTCTCCGTTTAGAATGGAGGACCTGTCCGGATTCAGGGCTTCTTCTTAAAATAATACTTTTCTTTTTCATTCGTCAGGTATGGTTTAGATAAGCATTTTTAATTTTCTCAAGATACTGATTTTGGTCGGTTGCCCAGTGTTTATCCGAAAAAATTTCCACTTCGTTGTACCCATTGAACCCGGTTTCTTCCACCCAGCCCCTGATTTGCGGAACGTTGATACATCCTTCACCCATTAATCCGCGGTCGTTGAGAAAATCTGTGGTTGGCACATTCCAGTCGCACACATGGAAAGCAATCAAGTTATCATTTTCTCCGCACCGTTTGATTTCCTTTTGCAGGGTATCATCCCACCACAAATGGTACACATCCACAGCCACACCAACAAATTCGGAGTTGATTTCTTCGGCCATCTGGTTTGCCTGTGCCAATGTATTTACTGCCGAACGGTCGCCTGCATACATCGGGTGCAGTGGTTCAATGGCCAGTTTAACTCCGGCCGCTTTGGCTGCAGGCAATATTTTTTCAATACCCTCTTTAATCTGCTCCCGTGATTTCTCCAGTGATTGTCGTCCGTCGGCACCACAAACAAGAACAACCATTGGAGCGCCCACTCCGGCAGCCTGTTCAACAGCCAATAAATTATCATCGATAGCCAGGTCACGTAATTTTTTTTCAACGGAAGGAAAAAAACCGCCCCGGCAAATGGAAACTACCTTCATTCCGAAATCATCAAGACGGCTTTTCGCTTCTTTCAAATTCTGTCCTTCCAGCACATTTCGCCAAATGGTGATTCCGTGAATTCCGGCAGCGCTGTAATTCTCCACACACTGCTTCAGGTTCCAGGGTTTGGTGGTAAGGGTATGCACACACAGTTTTGAGAAATCAGTTAGTTCTGTTGCCATAACTTCAAATTATAGTGAACAGGTGACTTTCAGTCACCAGCTCACAAAAATTAGTTTCTTTTTTTTCTCCCTCTCTTTTGGAGAGGGTCGGGGAGAGGCCTCCAAGAAATGTCAAATATTTTTCCTTTCTGATAATTCGCTGCAAATATAACGCCACTTCGCGGGCGTGGTAATCGCCCCACATGGATGATTCCCCGCATGCAATTTGTTTTCCCGGCGGAACATTGTCCCAGCCGTTGGGTTGATGGTAAATGCTGTGCAAAATCAGTCCCTGGTGCTGTGGATTTGTACTTAAATACGGGTAATCCAGCAGTGAATTCATAATGGTTAATCCGGCCTGCCGGTATTTGTTACCGGCCTTATTTTCCTCCTTTTCTGTAAAATAATTACCAAGGCGAAGCAATCCCTGTGCACCGATTGTTGCCGCCGAGCTGTCTGCCGGTTCAAAGTTATTGAACGGATCTGCAGGTTTTTTAAGGTATTCGCCTAACCGGTGCAGGTTTGGTGCGCCGGTATCCCAGTATGGAATTCCATCGGTTGGTGTGTTTTCAATATAAAAATCGCAGGTCGCCTGTGCTGCTTTCAGCATCATTATTTCAATTTCAGCCTTTCCACCCATCGAACTCAATTCTTCTTCAGAAAGTATTTGCAGCAGTTCAAGTTCTTCAGCAAAACCAAGCATTGCCCAGGCAAGTCCACGTGTCCATGTTGAAAAACCTGTGTAGCCCTGCTGGGAATTCGCGCAGCGGTAATTTCCATCATTAATATTGAAAATACTTTCGTGTGCAGTTCTTCCCCAAACATCATAACTATCACGACCTTCTCCGTAAAAAACAGAATACTTTGCCGTTGCCGAAATGTGTTGAACGGCTCTTTTCAGGAGAGAAATTTTTACATCGCCTTCGCCCTGCAATTCATGGCCAAGTAAATGGCTGACCATTAAAATGCGCACTGATCGTATGGTATCAACAAATAATGAATGAGGTCCGTTGAAGGAATAGATAAAGCCGCCGTTTTTTATTGGTGTCCAACGGCTGGCCTGTACGGCTCCGGATATTTTTACAGCCAGTTCATAAAAGTTTTTTTCCCATTCATTAAATGGAATCTTGCCTTCGTTCATTAAACGCAATAAATTTCCGTAAGTGCTCAAATTGTTGAATCCATGGTCGTGAACACCGGTATGGCTGATGTGCGGGGCCATTTTATCCCGTGTATTTTTGCGCCCCGATTCCAAAAAATAACTTTCGCCGGTAGCATCGTACTGCAAAATGGCCGAACCAAATTGAAAGCCTTGGGTCCACTCGGTCCAGCCGCGGGTGGTATATTTTCCATCAATTGTAAATACAGGCGAACCCCTGGAAGCATCATAATTTTTATCGATGGTTTTAATTTTTTCTCCTGAAAGTTCCCAGAATAACTGCAGTTTCTTTTCCAGACTTTCAGGATTGAGATTATAGTCGATGTTTATCATTCGAATTATTTGTAAAATTTGTCGGAAAGGTATAAAAGTGAAGCGGCATTTGAAATAGTTGAACAGGTAAGATTCTTTTTTAATTCCTTTAAAACCTCATTAACTAGTTTATTCTTTGATTTTTTAAAAAATAAACTAGTTTATTTTTTTCAAAACCGACCCATCTTTACAATTTTCGAGCATTCGCATGCTGGTTAATCGCAACAATGGATGTTTGAAATCCGGTGCAATTTCAGTCAGCGGAACCAACACAAACATACGCTGGTGAATGCGTGGATGAGGAATTATCAGCTCATCGGTTTCCAGAAAAATATCGTCATAATACAATATATCTATGTCCATTTTACGCGAAGTGTAGGTGTTGCTGTTTCTTTCGCGTCCAAAAAAATTCTCGATGCTCCTTATTTTATCCAGAACTTCAGGGGCATTTAAATTAGTTTCGGTTTGAAGTACCTGGTTCCAGAAATATTCTTTGGCTTGAAATCCCCAGGGGGGTGATTCATAAATGGAGGAAGAACAAACCACTTTTCCTATCTCCGAATTTATTAATTTATAAACATTCCTGAAGTTTTCATTTTTATTGCCAATATTTCCGCCTATTCCTAAAAAAACGTTGTGCATAGAATGTATATTTGTAATTCTTTTAATTACCGTTTACCAATTCATTAGAGAATAAAGTTAACAAAAACAAAAATATTGCAGATATGAAACAATTTTTTAAGTATGTTTTAGCAACTGTTACCGGAATTATAGTCATTTCCATCATTGGCTTTATCCTGTTTTTTATGGTTATTGGGGCCATAATATCTTCGGCTGAAAAACAGGTTTCGGTTAAAAATAATTCGATGCTGGTTATAAATCTCGAACACATGATTGTGGACCGGTCGCCAAATGACCCCTTCGAAGATCTGGATTTGCCGGGGCTCAGCCGTGTTAAAACCATAGGTCTTGACGAAATACAGGAGTCGCTTCAAAAGGCTGTTTACGACGATCGTGTTAAATGTGTTTATTTGAAATTATCATTGACTAATGGTGGTATGGCATCAGTGGAAGAAATTCGTAACATGTTGATTCAATTTAAGGAAAACAGCGATAAACCAGTTTATGCCTATGGCGATATGTATGATCAAAAGTCGTATTATCTGGCAACTGTTGCCGACAAAATAGTGGTTCATCCAATGGGATCAGTTGATTTTCGCGGACTGGGTGGCGAAATGATGTTTTACAAAAATGTTCTGGATAAAATTGGTGTGGAAGCCCAGATTATCCGGCATGGAAAATTCAAGGCTGCAGTGGAACCTTTTATGCTCGATCACATGAGCGAAGAAAACCGCCAACAACAGTTGGTTTATATGAACAGTTTATGGAATCACATGCTGGACGGAGTTTCAGCATCACGTAATATTCCAGTTGTAGAATTGAATGCAATGGCTGACAATGTTCAGACTTTTAAAAAAGGTGATGAACTTGTAAATTCAGGTTTGGTAGATGCATCTTTATATAAAGATGAGGTTTTGGCTGAACTTCGCGAGATAACCGGAACTGACGCCAAAGAAGGAATTCCTGTAATTGAAGTCTCTGATTATGTAAATGCAGAAGTGAAAGGTTACAATAAAAAATTCAGCCGGAATAAAATTGCGGTAATTTATGCCAGCGGCGACATCGGCATGCCCCTTGGAGGTTCCGGAATTATTGGTGAAGAACTGGGACGCGAAATCCGTAAGGTGCGTCTCGACAGTAGTTACAAAGCCATTGTCTTGCGGGTAAATTCTCCCGGTGGAAGTGTTTTCGATTCTGAAGTTATCTGGCGCGAAGTAAAACTTGCAGCCGAAGAAAAAACACTGGTGGTTTCATTTGGTGATGTGGCCGCTTCCGGCGGTTATTACATTTCGTGCCCGGCAGATAAAATTGTGGCACAACCAAACACAATTACAGGTTCGATTGGAATTTTCGGTATTATACCAAACTTTGGCGAATTACTGAAGGACAAAATTGGTATTACTACTGATGTGGTTAAAACAAATAAAAACTCTGATTTACTTTCATTAACCCGACCTATGACTGAATATGAGCGTGAATTGATGCAGCAAAATATTGAAGAAGGTTACGATATTTTTATTTCCCATGTTGCCGAAGGCCGCGGAATGACAAAGGAGCAGGTAGACGAAATTGGCCAGGGACGGGTTTGGAGCGGAGAAAATGCTATCGAAAATGGTTTAATTGATCAATTTGGCGGTATTCAGGATGCAATCAATCTTGCTGCCGAAATTGAAGGTCTCGATGGTTATCGCACCGTTTCGTTGCCTGATTTACCCGAACCATTTGAAGAATTATTTAAAACCGGACCCAATAGAATAAAGGCAAAAATTCTGCAAAATGAATTGGGTGAAAATATTCGTTTCTATGAATTTTTCAAAAAAGCCACTCAAATGAAAGGCATCTATGCAAGGTTGCCATATGATATTTTTGTAAATTAACAGGATAGTTTGTTAGCCGGATTATCTTTTACATTATCTTTTTTCTTTTAGGTTTTAGGTTTTTTACCCAAAGGCTGACGATATATTCATTTAGATCGATCGATTCCTTAACGCCAACTCGAGGGTCTTCATTTAACCGGACCTGATTAATGAGCTGGTTGATTTGCGTTTCAGTAAGTTGCATCCGTTCAAAAAAACGAACCGCCTGAGGAAAATCCTGCTCAAGATTTTTGCGGGCAATGGTATGAATTTTTTCCTGATGTCCGTATATGTTTTTCGGATCTTCCAGAAACCGAATGTTATACCGGGCAAAAATCCAGTGAGGTTCCCAACCTGTAATTATAACTTCTTTTCTTCTTTTAATCGAATCGGTCAGGTTTTCCAGCATTTCCTGTTCTGATAAATTTTTAAGGCCGATATCAAGTCCATATTTTTCAATGGCCTCATGTGTTTGCAGCATTATTCCGGCACCAGGTTCAATTCCGATGACAGGGTTTGAATACGACTTTAAATCCTCAATGGTTTTATACCGGCTGTAATCAGGCACAACCATACCTGTGCGTGCTTCAGGATAAGTTATTCCTATCAGTTCCAGTTCCCCAGCATGTTTGTCGTAGTAGCGTTTATGTGTTTTGGGTAACCAGGCATCAAGAAATATATCGGCGTTTTTATTTGCAACTTCCTCATATGCCGATTCAATATCCGTTAATTTTAAAATGACATTGAATTCCATTTGTTCTTCAAGTAAAACGCTTGATAAATATGTTATGGCCACACTTTCCGACCAGTCGGTATAAACAATCCGAAGAGTTTGTTTTTCATTGGAAGAATCACCTGATCTGCAAGCCGGTATGATTACAAGAACAGCCAGAACTGAAACGATAATTTTAAAATTCATTGAATTTTTTGTATTTGTTTTTTTCATATTTCTCAAATGTTTAGAATTCGTTTATTATTTGAGAATGCTTTCAGGAAATTCATTGTTTGTTTACGATCTTTTACAACAAGGACCTTAATGTCTTTGTCGGATTCAGCAAGTTTTTCTGAAGTTGAATCAATGATAATTTCGGCAAGTTCCGATTTAATCTTAGTGCCGATTAATATCATGTCGGCACCGGTGGAAAGAGCCTGGTTGTGAAGAATATTGGCTTCTTCGTTTTCAATGTCTATTAAACTGGAACAGGTAATATCATTCATATTAAATTCAAAACGTTTAAGAAATTTTGAAAATTCTTTTTTTGTATGGAATTGCACTTCTTTTAATAAATTTTCATCATTCTCGGGCGGTTGTTTTGGAAAATATTTTAACGGGAGCTTATATGCATGATGGCATATTATTTCAGCGTCAGTATGTTCTTTTATATATTGTGCTGTTTTTAATGCGATGCTGCTAATTTTTGAAAAGTCCATTTTTACCAAAATTTTTTCCAGTCTGGGCTGGCTGGTTTCAGTTATTAATAGCACAGATGCCGGTGAAATTCCCATTACTTTGCGAATAATGCGACCGCGACCCTTGTAACTAATTTTCTTTCCCATTATAATGAGTGAAATGTCATTTTTTCTTGTATACTGCACTATTGTTTCTGTTGTTGAACCTTCCAGAACTAATGTTTTTATTTTCGTACCATCATCTTCTTTAAAAAACTCATTGACTTTTTCATCCATTTCCTCTTTTAATATTTCGGGAAGTGGCTGATTAAGATGAGGATACGCGCTATCAAAGTCATTTGGTATATCATAGGTGCGAATAACGTGGAGGAATGTAATGTTTTTGGGTTTGAAAATTTTTGTCCATGAACTACTGTAACGAATAAGAAAATTATCCATTTCCGTTAAATCCAGGCAAATAAGAATATGTTCCATGTGATTCATAAACAACCAGTTTTTAATGTTTATTGATTTTCTGAATGGGTTGACTTTGCTTCCCGCGCCTTTTCCCGCTTCTGAAGAATTTGAGTAATGGTATCCTGATATTGTTTTCGTTCAGTTTCTTCCTGTGCTTCCTGCAATCCTCATGTTCTTCACGCAAAGACTTTAAAACTCATTTAAGTATTAGAGTATTCCTGCAACTTGCAGCGGTAGAAATTGCAGCTGTTTAAAGTGCCCCCAGCCCACCACCTATAAGCAAAACTGCAGCAACTGCACCTTCGGTAAGCGCCCAGAAAATGCGCTGAGGGATTGGTGCATCCAGTTTTCCTCCGGCAGTAAGTGAATCTACAACCAGTGAGCCGGAATCAGAAGAAGTAACAAAAAAACTGATTACGAGTATTATACCAACATTTGATGTTACCAGAAATTGCAACTTGCAAGCAGAACTTTAATGAAGTCAACATTTTTGTTACGCTCCTGCAACTTGCGGCAGACTATTCAATTCAAGATAGATGGCACTGCCTCCAAAAGTAGAAAGCCAAAAAAAAGTAAGTAAAGCCGGTACAATTAATACTCCAAGTACAAATTCTTTTAATGTTCTTCCTCTTGAAATCCGTGCAATAAACATTCCTACAAAAGGAGACCAGCTTACCCACCAGGCCCAGTAAAATACTGTCCAGTCATTTTGCCAGTCAGACTGCCGGTAAGTTTCAGTCCACGATGACAATTCAAAGAAATTTTGCACATAGCCCCCAACATTTTGTACAAACGAATCGAATATAAAAAGCGAAGGTCCAACGATCATCATAAACAGTAAAAATACAGCAGCTATTATAATGTTTAATTGACTAAGGCGTTTTACACCTCCGCTCAATCCGGCAACTACTGAGCCTGTTGCCGCAAATGTGATTAGTACAATTAAAATTACCTGCGTATTGATGGTATCTGGCAGGTTAAACAGGTGAGCCAACCCGGCGCTTACCTGTTGCACTCCAAGACCAAGCGAAGTTGCCAATCCAAATAAAGTGGCTAGCACTGCCAGCACATTGATTGCTTTTCCCCATGATCCATAAATTTTATTGCCAAGTAAAGGGTGAAAAATTGAACTAACAGTTAATGGTAATTTTTTATTGAAAGTAAAAAATGCAAGCGCCATACCTACAAGTGCATAAATTCCCCAGGCATGAAGCCCCCAATGCAGAAAAGTTATTTCCATCGCTTCACGCGCGGCTTCAACAGTGCGTGGTTCGGCATTTGGTGGCGAAATAAAATGATTGATACGTTCGCAAGGTTCCAGTAAAAGAATTACAATTTCCATACCGGCACTAAGAAGCATTGCAAACCATGCAGTTCTTGTAAATTCCGGCCTTGCTTTTTTTCCACCTAATCTGATTTTACCGTATTTGCTAAATGCAATATATAATACAAAAAACAGAAAGATATTGACAGTAAGCACAAAAAACCAGCCTCCGTAATTTGAAATCCTTGTCTGAATTGTAGCAAAAATGTCATTCATCGGTTCGCCGATAATTAGGATTATTACTATAAACGAAATAATAAGAATTGCGGCAGGCCAGAAAACAAGATGATCGACGTCGAAATATTTTTTGGTACTGATTAAATGCTTCTCGTCCTGTATTGGTAATTTGTTTTTGTTAACCATAATCTGAATTTTTCTCAGAATTTTCCAGGTTTTTCCTTGGTTTCAAAAAGAGTTTATTTTTTAATATTTCAAAACCAATAACATAGTCTCTTTATTAATAAGTACTGCACCTTACTTTTTGTTTTAAAAAAGTTGTTAATGTTATTTGATGGTTACGATATTCTGATATCCACAAAAAGATGCGGGTAAATTTTGTTGTCCATATTGTTTTGGGTTTATTCGCGACAAATTATGATTTTTTATTACGAAAGAGTCAGTAAATACCGACAAATTCGAATTTGGGTTTATATCAACCGGAAACTCACTGGTTGTTGTTTTGCTTTGATATTCAGAATGTTTGTTCGATATTAATAATGTAAACTATTAGAAACAGAGGGTGTTGCTAGTTAAAATGGCAAATTACAATTATTTATGAAATTTTTAAAATCTATCGTTTTATGTTTTTAAAACAGAAATTACTATTCATTACACTTTTATTTTCAAGTTGCATGGTTTTTAGCCAGGAAGAAGAAAAAAAAGATGGCTTCGAATTTGGGGGAGCCATGCGCTATAACCTGCTTTCAACAAACTATGAAAATCCGGCTAACAAATTAAATACCCAATTTACATGGGATACCTGGCGGTTAAATGTAGATGGTTCTATGAAAGGAATCGATTTAAGTTTCGAATATCGTTTTTATCCCACTTTTGGTACCCATTTTATTCATCACGGATATTTGGGGTATGCATTTTCCGACAATGTTATACATGAAATTGGGCGTAACCCAGGTACCTTTTGGAATAACAAAGTATGCCTCGCACTCCTGGTGGTTTCAGGGACCTTACTATGTAGGACTGGAAGATGATTATGACA
Source organism: uncultured Prolixibacteraceae bacterium (assembly GCA_963816685.1). Classification (GTDB taxonomy): domain Bacteria; phylum Bacteroidota; class Bacteroidia; order Bacteroidales; family Prolixibacteraceae; genus CAVYUC01. The sequence goes on from CAWFMB010000031.1 coordinate 125,608, forward strand.
TCGGGATTAAATTCGACATTACTTCAGTTGAAAAACTCGAAATAAATCTGGCCTTTTTCCGGCAGGCGGAACCCGAAGGGCCAAAATTTGGTGGCGATGTAACCTTTGGAAATGCCGGTTCGGGCCGCTATTCTTATGATATTGTTCCGGGAACAGGTGCTTATGTGGAATATAATGGCAAAGTAATTTCTACTTCGGCAAGTTTACGGGAACTCAATCAATTCAATGCACGTTTTGCATATGATATAGTTGAAGTTTGGGAACTTGGAGTTTCTGCTCAAGTTGGAGGAATTTACAACTCGGTTCTCGACAAGAGTGAGATAGGAACTGCTTTTGCCGGTCATGTTGTGGGAAATTTTGGAAACTTAAATTTAAAAGCTGAATATATAAAATATAACTACAGAGCGAAAGCGGATAATGGTCAGGATTTGGATGTCCTCCAAATGGGAGCTTATGGTTATGAATATTATGGTGGAGAAAACTATACCGGTGGTGTTGCTACAGAAGCAAATATGTACGTTGTAGGTCTGGCATATACCATTCCTGTTGATTTTGGTCCGATTTCAAGCATTCAGCCGTATGTAGATTATACGATGATTGATAAAACAAACAAAAAATTTTACGATACGCAGCACCTTATTCCGGGATTTTTAATTAGCGCCGGAGGAGTTTATACATATGTAGACTATGCAATGGGAAAAAATCAGCCCTGGCTTACTGATTCATTTGGAAAAGGTTTGGGTTCGGGTGTTAGAAGATCCGGAATGGAACAAACGCTTGAATATAAATATCGGATACTATTTCTAAATATAAAAGAAGAAATACAGAATGAGAAATGTTAAAAATATCAGACTGAAGGTTGAAAATTTAACGCTCATCTTTGGAAAAAGAAAGAAAGAAGCTCTTGCCATCCTCGAAAAAGGAGTTTCCAAGAATGAAATACTGAAAAGAACAAAATGTACGGTTGGGGTTAAAAAAGCAAATTTCGAAATTGAAGAAGGTGAAATTTTTGTTATAATGGGATTATCGGGAAGTGGAAAATCATCGTTAATAAGGTGTTTAAACCGTCTGAATGAACCCACGGCAGGTAAAGTTTTTTTTAAGGATCATGACATTACACGCGAAACAAACAAGCAATTACTGCAGACCCGCCGAACTGAAATGAGTATGGTATTTCAGAAATTTGGATTACTTCCTCACCGAACGATTGTGGAAAATGCAGCTTTTGGCCTCGAAATTAGAGGCGAACCAAAAGCAGAACGGGAAGAAAGTGCACGACAGGCACTAAAAACCGTTGGGCTGGAAGGGTATGAACAGCAATATCCGTCTGAAATGTCGGGGGGAATGCAACAACGGGTAGGATTGGCACGGGCACTGGCAAACGATACTTCCGTATTGCTGATGGATGAAGCTTTTTCTGCACTCGACCCATTGATAAAATCAGATATGCAGGATGAGTTGCTTCAAATTCAGAATAAATTGCACAAAACCATAGTGTTTATTACACACGATTTGGATGAAGCAATGAAAGTTGGCGACCGGATTGCCATTATGAAAGATGGAGTGATTGAACAAATTGGAACAGCAGAAGAAATACTTACCAATCCGGCCAGCGAATATGTAAAAGCTTTTGTGGAAAAAGTAGACCGCAAAACAATTATTACAGCCGAAACACTGATGTTCAAAAAACCAACACTTGTGCAGATTGAAAAAGACGGCCCCAAAGGAGCTTTGCGTAAAATGCGCACAGCAGGTGTTGATGTATTACCGGTTGAAGATGAAGAAATGAAATTTCTAGGATATGTTTGGCTCGAAGATTTGCTGAAACTTGAAAAGCAGCACGAAAAATCTGTTCATAAAGTTTTGTATACTGATGTTCCGAGTGTATACAAATATTACACAGTTGAAGAAATGCTTCCTTTAATGACAAATCATCATTATCCGCTGGCGGTAATGAGCGAAGAACAAGGAAGACTTCTTGGAATTGTAACACAAACTTCATTGATAATTGAATCTACCAGATTTGCTGATGAAGAACTTGATGAATTAATTGAAAAAGCAAATGATTTATAATATGGAGAAATTAATAAATATTGGGGAAATAATTGAAAACGGAATTAATTCACTGGAACAAAATTTTTCATTTTTATGGAATGCAATAGATGAAGTTATTTCATGGACAGTTGAGAATTTAAACGATCTACTTCTTTCCATACCATTTTTTATTATTTTATTATTGATAGCTGTAGCTGCCTATTATGCAAAAGCAAAAGGTAAATTATTTAAAAAAGAAGGACTAAAAAAAGGAATGGGTTTGACCCTCTTTGTTTTATTGGGATTTTTGCTGATTTATGGTATGGGATATTGGGAGGAATCAATGCAAACAACAACATTTGTTCTGGTTTCCACCTTAATTGCATTAATAATTGGAATTCCGTTTGGAATATTATCGGCAAAAAATAATACGGCAGATGCCGTTATCCGGCCGATTCTTGATTTTATGCAAACAATGCCGGCTTTTGTTTACCTCATACCGGCCATATTTTTTTTTAGTGTAGGAAATACACCGGGAGTTATTGCAACGGTGATTTTTTCGTTGCCGCCTGCAGTACGTTTAACCAACCTTGGTATTCGAAATGTTCCAGGGGACGTGATTGAAGCGGGAAGGGCATTTGGCGCAAACGAAAACCAGATTCTCTTTAAAATCCAGTTACCATTGGCAATGCCAACTATTCTTGCAGGTATTAATCAGGTGATTTTACTTGCCCTGTCAATGGTTGTCATAGCTTCCATGGTTGGGGCAAAAGGACTTGGGAGTATTGTTTACCAGGGGATTCAGCAAAATGATATTGCAAAAGGCTTCGAGTCGGGTGTCGGTATTGTGATTTTGGCCATAATTCTCGACCGTATTACTCAATCAATAGCAAATAATAAATAATTTGAAAATTATAAAAATCTTTATTATGTTGAAATATCAGAAATTTTGTAAGCCTGCTTGTTGTTTTAAGTTTTGCAATTGGCATTATTTCATGCAACAGCGGTAAAAAAAGTAGTTCAGAAAACGAAAAAAAAGAGGTAACTATTTTCTATCCAAACTGGGCCGAAGGTATTGCATTTACTTATCTGGCTAAAGTCGCGCTTGAAGATAATAATTACAAAGTAGAACTTACCAATCTTGAACCTGGATTGATTTACGGAGAGTTATCAAAAGAAAATTCAAAAGGCGATGTTTTTCTCGATGCTTGGTTGCCAAATACTCATGCATTACTGGGCTGATTATGGTGATAAACTGGTAAAACTGGGAGAATCGTTCAGTAATGGCACTACCGGTTTAGTTGTACCTTCATATGTTCCGGTTAATTCAATTAACGAATTAAATGAATATAAGGATAAGTTTGATGGCGAAATTATTGGAATAGGAGGTGGCGCTGGTATTCATGCAAATACACTTAAAGTTATAGCTGCCTATGATCTCGATTTCGAACAAATTACTTCCAGTGGCCCGGCAATGGTAGCCAGCCTGGAAAAAGCCATATCAAACAATGATTGGATCGTTGTTACCGGTTGGAAACCCCATTTTATGTGGGCTACCAACGATTTGAAATACCTGGAAGATTCAAAAAATATCTACCCGAAAGATGTTTGCGCCATAGTTTCACGCAGAGGTTTTGAAGAAGATATGCCAACAGTTGCAGCTTTCTTTAAAGATTTTAATCTGAATGAAGAACAGCTTTATGAATTAATGCAGGAAATCAGAAACAGTAATGAAGAAACAGGAGCAAAAAACTGGTACAACGCAAATAAGGCAACAGTAAATGCCTGGTTTGAATAGCAGGAATCGAAAAACATTTCGATATTTTTGAAAGGGTTTCACAAAAGTGGAGCCCTTTCTTTTAGTTTCAAATATACTGATGAGTATAAATTTATTGGTAATAAATAACCTGTTAATTTACTTAATTAACCTTATTTTTGAGCGATAGCTTTTCTTAACTTTGATTCTTCTTTAAACCGTTTGCATGAACAAAATTATTTTATTTCCTTTTTCGGTTTTATATGGATTAGTTGTGTTCGTTCGTAATCAGTTATACGATTGGAATATATTAAAATCCACAGAATTTGAAGTACCTGTTATTTCCATTGGTAACATCACTGTTGGCGGTACGGGCAAAACGCCACACGTGGAATATTTAACCGAACTTTTAAAAGATAAATTTAAAGTAGTTACACTCAGCCGCGGGTACAAACGAAAAACAAGCGGCTTTCTTTGGGTGGAAAAAGATTCGATGGTTGCTGAAGTTGGAGACGAACCATTACAAATGAAAAGAAAATTTCATGATGTATTGATTTCGGTTTGTGAAAAAAGGGTGGAAGGAATAAATAAAATAATGCATTCGGAAGAAATACAAACTCCCGATGTTATTTTGCTCGATGATGCCTACCAACATCGGAAAATTACTCCGGGAATCAATATTTTACTTATTGATTACAACCGGCCGATAAAAGATGATATGCTTTTGCCTGCCGGCCGTCTCCGCGAAAGTGCTTCTCAAAGGAGGCGTGCCAACATCATTATTTTCACCAAATGTCCCGGCAAAATTACACCAATCATGCGCAGGATAATGGAAAACAACGTACACCTGAAACCTTACCAGGAAATGTTTTTTACCACACTTGATTACCATAAACTCGTCCCTGTGTTTTCAGGTGCTGAAATTCCCGAAAAATTGATTTCGGCCAAAAAATATGATATGTTGGCAGTTACAGGAATTGCCTCACCTTTTCTTATTTATAAATATCTGGAAGGTGTTTCGCACCGGCTTGAAACATTGGAATTCCCCGATCATCATAATTTTTCACGTGAAGATATCCGCGCAATCCGGAGTAAGTTTGATGCAATCGATTCAGCAAATAAAATAATTGTTACCACTGAAAAAGATGCAATCCGGTTGAATGACATGCCGGATATTGATGAACAAATTAAGGACGTACTTTATTATTTACCTGTAAAAGTGCGGTTTCTCGGCGAAGAAGGGAAATCGTTCGATAAAAGAATTTTAGGATATGTTGGAGAAAATAAAAGCAACCGCGAACTATATAAAAGAAAGAATAAACGCCAGGCCTGAAACTGGAATTATACTGGGCACCGGGTTGGGAGGTCTGGTTAATGAAATTGAAATACTTGAATCAATACCTTACGACGAAATCCCCGGTTTTCCCGTATCAACAGTTCAGGGGCATGCAAGCAGGCTTATTTATGGCAAATTAGGCAACAAACCAGTGCTGGCCATGCAGGGACGGTTTCATTATTACGAAGGATATTCCATGAAGGAAGTTACTTTTCCTGTACGGGTGATGAAATATATTGGTGTAACTCATCTTTTTGTTTCAAATGCTTCGGGTGGTTTAAACCCTGAATGGCGGGTTGGCGACATTGTTCTAATAAACGACCATATTAATTTCTTTCCTGAACATCCGCTTCACGGACCAAATAATGATTTTCTCGGACCGCGGTTTCCGGATATGAGCAAGGTGTACAATGGTCAATTGATCAATAAAGCCAAAGAAATTGCCAGGGAAAATCATATTGAATTAAAAGAGGGAGTTTATATTGGAGTTCAGGGACCTACCTTCGAAACTCCTGCAGAATACAGGATGTTTCGTATATTCGGTGCCGACATTGTGGGTATGTCAACAGTTCCCGAAGTAATTGTTGCCCGTCACATGGGATTGAAGGTTTTTGGAATTTCTATTGTTACCGACAGCGGAGTACCCGGGGAGATTGTTGAAATCTCGCATGAGGAAGTACAGCAGGTAGCCAGGAAAGCTGAACCCAAAATGACCCTGATTTTAAAAAAACTGATTGAGAGGATATGAAGCCGGGAGTTCCCGGTTCAAAGTTCAGAATTCTGAGTTCCGTGTTCCGGGGTTAAAGCAATTGGCAGATGTTGAGGGTTAAAGTTTCAGATTTAAAATTCCGGTTTGGGTGAAAGATTGGGCAGTTACAATTGTTATGGTATAAAGAGATGAGAAAATTAATAATGTTATTCATTTTAAATGAAAAGAATACAATATCTGATACTAATTTCTGCATTGATCGTTGCTTCCTGTACAACACATAAAAGTGATGATGTGGAATTGGTAATTGATACAAAATCGGATTTGGGGGAAGGAGCCATCTGGAACCATGAAACAGGTGAACTGCTCTGGATAAATATAAGTGCAGAGATTCTTAATTTTTACAATACAGAACTTCGAAACAATAAGGAAATGCTGACCGGGCAAATGATTGGTACCGTTGTTCCTGCTGAATCAGGAAATGTGATTGTTGCACTTAAAAACGGCATTTATTCACTTGATCCGGCAACAGGTTCCAAACAACTGATTGTAAATCCGGAGGAAAATATGGAAGGAAACCGGTTTAATGATGGCAAATGCGATCCTGCCGGCAGGTTTTGGGCTGGTACAATGAATTTGAACGGGGAAATGGAAAAAGGGACACTGTACAGGCTCGACAAAGACAGTTCAATACATAAAATGATTGAAAAGGTTAGCATCTCAAATGGCATTGTGTGGAATCCCGAAACCGGAAAAATGTATTACATTGATACCCCGACACAAAAAGTGATGAGTTACAATTTCAACAACGAAACCGGCGAAATCAGCAATCCGCAGATAGCAGTGGAAGTCCCTTCGGAAATGGGCTCTCCTGATGGAATGACTATCGATTCAGAAGGGAATATCTGGGTAGCCCTTTGGGGTGGTGCAGCGGTCGGCTGCTGGAATCCCGAATCCGGAGAATTGTTAAAGAAAATTGAAGTTCCTGCCAAAAATGTAACTTCGTGTGCTTTTGGCGACAGTGATATGAGAACCCTGTATATTACCACAGCACGGCAGGGAACAACTGAAGAAGATTTGGTTAAATTTCCACATGCAGGAGGACTGTTTAAAACAATACCAGGAGTAAAAGGAGTGAAAGCTTATTTCTTTGACGACCAAAATTAAGTTGAAATGAATATCCGGATTTCGGGATTGGCAAAACGAATATTGATAGAATTTATTCAGGAATGAACCTTTTAGTAATTTCACTGGCGCCGGTTTTTACTATAGCATTTTACATTTATCTTCGCGATAAATATGAAAAGGAACCATTAAGGCTGTTGCTTTTAGCTATGGTTTCAGGAGGATTAACTGTAGTTCCTGTTTTTTTTGCCGAAGGATTTCTGGAAGGCTATTCTTCTTATTTTCCCGGATTGATGAAAGCTGCCTGGAGAGCTTTTGTAGTCGCAGGTTTTACAGAAGAGTTATTTAAATTTCTTGTATTGTATGTTTTAATATGGAGAAGCCCCGAATTCAACGAAAAGTTTGATGGAATTGTTTATGCTGTTTTTATATCGCTTGGATTTGCTGCGGTTGAGAATGTGCTTTATGTAACAAGCAGCGGCTTTTCAACAGGGATAACCCGCGCAATTACAGCCGTTCCGGCACATGCAGTTTTCGGAATTACCATGGGATTCTTCTTCGGAATGGCAAAATTTTATCCAGGTGAAACCCGCAGGCTCAAACAGAAAGCTCTGTTGTACCCGGTATTGCTGCACGGCATCTATGATTTTATTTTATTTACAGAGATTGCCTGGCTTTCCATTGTATTTGCAGGTTTTGTTGTTTTCTTATACTTCTCAGGATTCAAACGAATGAAAAAACTTTCGAATGAATCCATTTATAAAACTGATTTTAAATTACTGAACGAAAAATTTACAAAATCTCAATAGATGAACCTTCCTGCCTTTTCTGATGTACAAAAAGCACACGAAATCGTGCAAAAATATGCCCATCGCACTCCTGTTTTAACATCATCTGCAATCAATAATATCACAGGGGCAAACTTGTTTTTTAAATGTGAGAACTTTCAGAAAGTGGGAGCATTTAAATTCAGGGGAGCATGCAATGCAGTTTTCTCGTTATCCAAAGAGGAAGCACAAAAGGGAGTGGCCACCCATTCATCCGGGAATCATGCTGCAGCGCTGGCTCTGGCAGCTAAAATAAGGGGAATTGCAGCACATATTGTTATGCCTGAAAATTCACCTGATATTAAAAAGAAAGCAGTTGCCGGCTATGGTGCGCATATTACATTCTGCAAACCTGGTTTAATGTCGCGCGAAAGCACGCTGGCAGAAATAGTGAAAAAAACAGGTGCCACGGAAATACACCCTTACAATAACTTTTTTGTGATAGCAGGACAAGGCACTGCTGCAAAGGAATTAATAGAAGATTACGGAGATTTTGATCTTATCATGGCTCCGGTTGGCGGAGGTGGATTATTAAGCGGAACAGCCATTTCAACAAAATATTTGTTGCCGGCATGCAAAGTAATTGCCGGGGAGCCGTCGGGAGCAGACGACGCATACCGTTCGTTCCGGGAAGGCAAAATAATTCTGTCTGAACATCCTGAAACAATTGCTGATGGGTTACTGACTTCGTTGGGCGAACGTAATTTTGCCGTTATTTCTGAAAAAGTGGATGATATTGTCACAGTTTCAGAAGAAAAAATTGTGGAAGCCATGCGTTTGATTTGGGAACGGATGAAAATTATTATTGAGCCATCATCGGCAGTTCCACTTGCAGCAATTCTCGAAGGTAAAGTGAATGTTCAAAATAAAAAGACCGGGATAATTCTTTCGGGCGGTAATTTGGATTTGGGGAAATTGCCATTTTGAATATTCTGTAATTTTGCCGGAATCCTCTCCGTTTTTAAGTTTTTAATCCCCGTTTAACACCTTACCTTCGATATACCACGGACGGATCAAATTCAATTATTTGCGAATTTAATATATCCCAGGTATAGTGTTGGTATAGCTTTGATTCATTATCCAGACCAACTAAACAGAGAGAATTTGCCGGAATTGTCTTTATGTGCCGGAAAATTTAAAATGCAGTTTACAACATCGGACTGATAATATGAGCAAGAGATTCCCGCAATTTGTAATGCCATGGGCGTTTTTGCCATTGTTCAAGAAAAACCTGCCGGCTTTTTTTCAAATCATTCATAAAAATTCTCTCCAGCCTGCCGGTGAATTTTTCATCATACATAAAAGCATTCACTTCAAAATTGGTTTCAATGCTCCTGAAATCAAGGTTTGTTGTTCCCACTGAAGAAAAAATACCATCAGCCATAATGTATTTGCTGTGGATAAAGCCACCTTCATAAAAGTAAATTTTGACACCTGCCTCCAGCAATTCTTCAATATAAGAAAGTGAACACCATTTTGATATCCGGGAATCGGATTTGCCCGGAATGATAATCCGCACATCCACATCGCTTAATGCAGTTGTTTTTATTGCTGAAATAATTTGATCAGGTGGCATCAGGTATGGTGTAGTCAGGTACACTTTTCTTTTAGCTGTGGCAATTGCGGCAAATATTGCCTGTCCGATATTTTCCCAGTCTGAATCAGGGCCGCTGGCTGCAACCTGAACCGGAACACCTCTTGCGTTGGTTAAAGGGGGGAAATATTTTCGGCCCGATAAATTTTCATGAATTACGAAATACCAGTCGGCAGCAAAAATAACCTGCATGCAAACAACAGCATCACCTGTTATTTTTAAATGTGCATCTCGCCAGGGACCAATTCCCTCTGCTCCTTCAACATAACGATCGGCAATGTTTATTCCACCGGTAAAACCAACTTTCCCATCGATTACAAGAATTTTTCTGTGGTTGCGGAAATTCGCACGAGATGTTAAACGCGGAAATCGCACTTCCATGAAAGAATAAATTTCCACACCATTGCTTTTTAATTCAGAAATGAACTTTTTGCTAAGGCTCCAGCTGCCAACATCATCGACAATAACACGGACTTCAACACCTTCTTTGCTTTTTTTTATAAGAAGGTCTTTCAGTTTGTTGCCAATTGTATCATTCGAAAAAATATAATATTCAAGATGAATATGATGTTTAGCGTTTGCAAGCGCATCAAAAATTGCTTCAAAAGTCTCTTTGCCACTGTTGTAAATCTTAATCTTGTTTCCTGTTGTAAGTAATGAATCGGAATTATTCAGCAATAAATGAATGATGGTTTCCTTTTCCAAAACTTTGCTGTCGAGCAGGAGGTTATTTTGTGAAATTTCCCGAAGCTGTTTCAGCGAAAGCCTTCGGAATTTTCCCAAACTTTTTATTCCTTTACGTGAAAAAAGCTTTCGCTTGCGGTATTCCTGCCCGAAAAAGAGGTAGAAAAAAATGCCGAAAATGGGAAGGAGGATTAAAACAAGAATCCAGGCTGCTGTTTTATATGGAGATCTTTTTTCCAGTACAATCATAATAGCAACCGGAATTGCAGTTATCAAAAAAACAAGTGAAAAAATGGGCCAGAAGTTTAGTCCGTTATTCATTTTAGTTTTTTGTAAAGCTTACATAAAAATGATGATAATTTTTAGATCATAAGCAATTTCTGGTAAACATTTTGTCACAGAAAAAGTTTGAGTAAATAAAAAAAACAACTTTGATGAAAAATATACTTTTTGGGATATTAATTTTGGTTTTTGCTGCCGCCTGTTCAGGCCCAAAAGAAGTGGTAAAAATAAAAGACAACGGAAATGAAGTTGCCGGTCAGGATAGCCTTGAATTTGAACTTGAAGTTTTGGACCCGAAATTTGATACCTGGTATGTGTTGCATGATAATCCTTCACAATACCGTTCGCAGAGCTATTATGAAAACTGGAACCATCAGTATGTTAATGCATGGAATGCAAATGCATTGGATCCTCATAAAAGCAGGTTTTTTGAACCGATAGTTGGTTATGATCCAACAGAGGATTATGGCTTTGAGCTGAATCACAAGCTGTTCTATTACTTTTTATATGTTGAAAATGTATTGAATATTGAGATAATGCCTGGTGGTCCCAAATCGGTGCCGCTTTAATTTTTATTACTGAAAACAACAAGCCGATCATTATCAAGTATTTCTGAACCCGTTATTATTCCCTGAAACTCCGGTGCTTTTATTCCACCGAAAAAGAATTTATTGCCAGTAAAAACATGCGCTTCGTCCCAGAGTTTATCTTTTATAAAAGTTTCAAGTAACTGTTTTCCACCTTCAACAACAAGCGAAAGAATTTTTTGGCGGTAAAGTATATCAAGTATTTGGTGTGGTATCTTTTCTTCAAAATCAATTTTGATATAATGCAGATTTTCATCTTCACCTTCTTGAACAGAATTGAAAACTATTGTCTTTTGTGATTTATCGAAAAGGTTCAGTGTTTTAGGCAAACGCAGGTTTTTGTCTATCAGCAAACGTACCGGATTATTTCCAGGCCAGTATCGCCGCGTTAAAGAAGGATTATCTTTTTCTGCTGTTTTTGTACCTACCAAAATAGCATCTTCTTCGGCGCGTATTTTATGAACCAGTCGCAACGCTAAATCCCCGGTGATCCAGGTGGGTTGACCAAAACCTTCGGATAGCCGGTTGATGTCGATAAAACCATCAATTGTTTGTGCCCATTTTAAGATTACAAATGGCCTTTGTTTTTCATGGAAAGTGAAAAAACGTTTATTCAATTCCATGCATTCATATTCCAAAATTCCTGATTCCACTTTAATACCGGCTTTTCTTAGCCTTTCAATTCCTTTTCCTGCGACTTCTGAAAAGGGATCAATTGTACCGATGACAACTTCGGAAATATTTTTTTCAACAATCAAGTCAGAGCAGGGTGGCGTTAATCCATGGTGTGCGCAAGGTTCAAGGGAAACATACAATGTGCTTTCTTTCAGTAAATCCTGATTTACCACCGAATTAACAGCATTTACTTCGGCATGTGCTTCGCCATATTTCTGATGGAATCCCTCGCCAATTATTTTACCCTGGTGTACAATTACACAGCCGACCATTGGATTTGGCGCAACGTTTCCGGCACCCAGCTTCGCCAGTTCCAGACAGCGTTCCATATATTTCTTTTTTATTCTCAATTTCCAGGGAAAAACTAACTTTACACGCAAAAGTAATAGATTGCAGGCTACTATTCAATACATCCAAAGAGAATTGGCTGAATATTACCCCGATTCTGAAATCAGCGGTTTTATCCGGATGATTTTTGAAAAGGTATGCGGACTTGATTATACCGGTTTCATTTTAAAAAAACACGATAAAATCAATGCTCCTTCAGTTGAAAAAGTTAAAGAAATTGTTGAACGGTTAAAATTGTATGAACCTATCCAGTACATTTTGGGAGAAACTGAATTTTATGAATTGAAATTGAAAGTTAATCCTGAAGTTTTAATTCCGCGACCTGAAACTGAAGAATTGGTGCAGTGGATATTGGAGACAAATAAACTGGAGTCACCTAAAATACTTGATGTTGGTACCGGGAGTGGTTGCATTGCCCTGGCTTTGAAAAAAAATATAAAATCAGCCTTTGTTACAGCAGTTGATGTTTCGGAAGGTGCATTGAAAGTTGCAGGAGAAAATGCTGTATTGCTCAACCTGGATATCAACTTACTAAAGACCGATTTTTTGAATTTTGAGGAAAAAAGTTGGGAGAAATTTGATTTGCTGGTGAGCAATCCTCCATATGTGAGACAATTGGAAAAGGAACAAATGCAGCCAAATGTACTGAATCATGAACCTGAGAAAGCGCTGTTTGTAACCGATGAAGATCCTCTTGTTTTTTACAGAAGAATTGGTGAGTTTGCATTTGAATATTTAAATGACGAAGGGTATTTATTTTTTGAAATTAATGAACAATTTGGTGCCGAAATGGTAGAGTTATACCGGAAGTTTGGTTTTAAGGATATCCGGTTAAAAAAGGACATTCACGGAAAAGACAGAATGTTTTGTTGTACGAAAACATAATTCTGATTATAAAACATTTATTTTTTGCATATGTTAGCATAAATAACTGCTAAAACCGTTCATAACTTTACAATGCAGAAACTGTTGAATAGAATAAAAAAGTGAAGAAGATTTTTTTTAATATACTTGTTGCACTGAACATACTGGTAGTGGCGGCACTTTTATTTTCCTACCTGTCGGTTTTCATACCGCCCGATAAGTGGTGGTTTCCTTCTTTATTCGGGCTTGCATATCCGATAATTTTGCTTGTAAATATTATTTTTATGCTGGCATGGTTGATTGTAAAACCGCGGTATATGCTCATTTCATTGGTGGCTGTTTTAATTGGATGGGGATTTATTGTCCGTTATTTTCAACTTAACGGAAGAAATATTGAAGCCGGTGATATAAAAGTGCTTTCATTTAATGTGATGCATTTTGCCGGAAACGGTGAAACTTCACAAAAAGAAACGGCTGACCAGATTACAGCGTTTCTCGAAAAACAGGATGCCGATATTATATGTTTGCAGGAGGTGAGATTGCGTAAAAACAGTATTTTTAATCTTGGGAAAGCGGTTGAAGATTTAAGCCTCATTCATCATTATCAATATGCACGTTCAAGCACCACCTTCGGTTCGGTAACCATGACACGGTATCCAATTATCAGAATGGGCGAAATCAGATTTGAAAATTCAAGAAATATCTCAATCTATACTGATGTTTTAATAGGTAATGATACTGTTCGTATTTTTAATATTCATCTTCAGTCGTATCAAATCGATCCCAAAAGGTACCCAATTATTGATTCGCAGATTTTGGATGAAGAGCAGGAATTGAAGCAGGTGCGCGAAATGGGGAATAAGTTTAAGCATGCCTATAAACTAAGGGCCGAACAGGTGAGACAAATCCGAAGGTATATTGATGAATCGCCGTATCATGTCATTTTATGTGGTGATTTTAATGATCCGCCGGCTTCATTTTCGTACCATAAAATCAGGAAACGGTTAAAAGACGCATTTGTAATTTCAGGACATGGAGTTGGCCGCACCTATGTCGGTAAGCTTCCTTCCTTTCGCATCGATTATATTTTTCACAGCTCCGGTTTTTTGTCCTACAATTTTGAAACCTACGAATTCCGTAATTCTGATCATCTTCCAATTTCATGTGTTTTGGTAAAAAAATGATTTTATTTATCCAATAAATTCAAGGCGGTAAGTTTATCCTTCTGCAATTGTACAATCAGAGCTTCTACATTGTTGAATTTTTTCTCTTCTCTTATTTTGTCTATGAATGAAAGAGTAATTTCCTGATTATAAATGTCGCCGTTAAAATCAAAAATATTTACTTCGATGCTGCGGTTGTCGGCATTGTTATTAAAAGTTGGCCGGGTACCAATGTTCAACATACCGCCATAATCTTCATTTCCAATAGAAATTTCAACAGCATAAACACCGTAGCCCGGAATAATTTTATATGGGTCAGAAGATTTGATATTTGCAGTGGGAAAACCAATTTCCCTGCCAATTCTTCGGCCTTCAACTACATTTCCATGTAGCATAAATTTATAACCAAGATATCGGTTGGCTGTTTTAATATCGCCATTTTGAAGTGCAGCACGTATTTTTGTAGAGCTAACATTCATGTTATCGACAAGCAGCGCTTCAAGTTTCTCGATTTTAAATCCATATTGTTTAGCGCAATCTTTTAAATATTCGAACCCACCTTCGCGGTTTTTCCCAAATTTATGATCATAACCAACGACAAGACAATGCGTATTAATTTTATCAACTAGTATTTTTTTTACAAAATCAGAATATGAAAGTTTGGAGAATTCTTTGGTAAACGGATAAATGATCAGGTGATCTACATCCAGTTCTGCAAAAAGCCGGATTTTCTCATCCATAGTTGTAAGCAGGCGAAGGTTTTTTTCATCGGGTGAAGTTATCATTCGCGGGTGCGGATAAAATGTAAAAATTACTGATTCACCATGATGTTTACGGGCAATATCATTTAATTTTAATATGACCTTTTTATGACCCAAATGTACTCCGTCAAAAGTCCCTAAGGTTAAAACAGGATTTTTGGCATTAAAATCTTCAAGATTATGGTATATTTTCACCGCTTAATATTGATTATTAACGAACATAAAATTTTTTCATGAATTTACAGACAATAAATGTGCAAAAAATATCTGCAAGTCAAAATCTTTAAAATATGTTATTTTCGGTTTTTAATATTTCGGGTATACCGGAAATTGTTAATTTTACGGCCTTTAATAAAAGACAAGGTATGAATATCAACAGGTTATTTATAGTATTAATAGCTTTTGTTTTACTGTTGAGTGGGTGTAAAAAGAAGAATGAACTTTCCATAAGTGGATTGATAACGCATGCTGAAGGAAAAACCATTTACCTTGACAAGTTGTTGGTTTCGTCTCCCGTAACAGTAGATTCAGTTAAAATAGATAAAAAAGGAGAATTTAAATTTAAAGGCGAAGTTGGTTTTCCAACTTTCTTCATGCTTAAATTTCAGGATAACAGGTCTATTATGTTGCTTGTTGATTCAGCCGAGCAGGTTGTGGTAAATGCCGATTATGCAAATTTCACCCGCGAATACAGCATTCAGGGATCACTTGGTTCTATTCAGGTAAAGGAATTAAATGCAAAACTTGATGATACAAGAAAAAAACTTGACTCACTTCAGTCGCTTAAAAATCTTTACAAAGGAGCTCCAGAATATGAACAACTGCAGGAACAATGGATACAACAATCCAACAATATTATAAATGAACAGGAAAAATTTTCCACCAATTTTGTAATGAACAACCCTTTTTCAATGGCGAGTATTTTGGCGCTTTATCAAAAATTAGGGCCGCAGAATTATGTGGTAAAAGATTTGCACACCATGCGGGTTGCAGCTTCGGCATTAAATTCTGTTTATCCCGAATCGGAACATGTGAAATCACTATATCAAAATACTGTTCAGCTTTTAAAAGAAGAAAAAAATGCACAGTTGCAAAAAATAATTCGGGAACAGGGAGAAAACAGCCCCGAAATTGTTTTGCCGAAGCCTGATGGAGAAGAAGTTGCTCTTTCATCATTACGAGGAAAGATAGTTTTACTGCATTTTTGGTCAGCATTAGACAAGAATTCACGAATCCAGAACGAGGCGCTGGTTGAAGCTTACAAAAAATACCACAGCAAAGGGTTTGAAATATATCAGGTAAGTGTTGACGATAACCGAATTGAATGGGTTGATGCCATTGACAAGGATAAATTAAACTGGATAAATGTTGGCGATATGAAGGGAAGTTTAAATGCAGTTATGAATTATAACATTCAGGGAGTGCCATATAATTATTTGCTTGACAAAGAAGGGATTATAATTTCGCAAAATTTGAAAGGGCTTGCATTGGATAAAGCACTTGCCGGAATTTTTAAATAGTTAAAGGTCAGTTCTTGTCAGAAAAAAAGAAAATATATTTCGTATCCGATGTACATTTGGGAGCACCGGCGCTAAATAACAACCGTGAGCGCGAACTGCTTTTTGTTCAGTGGCTCGATGAAATTAAAAACGATGTCGCAGAACTGTACCTGATGGGTGATATTTTCGATTTCTGGTACGAATATAAAAAAGTTGCCCCCCGTGGATTCACCCGTGTCCTTGGACGCATTGCCGAAATTGCTGATCGAAATATTCCTGTTCATTTTTTTACCGGGAATCATGATCTGTGGGTGTATGATTACCTGCCAGAAGAGATAGGTGTAATCCTTCACCGGAATGAATTTATTACCGAAATTATGGGTAAAAAGTTTTTCCTTGCACACGGCGATGGAATTGATCCGGATGACAAAGGATATATTCTGCTGAAAAAGGTTTTCTCCAGTAAAATACTGCAGTGGTTATTCTCAAGATTACATCCAAATTTTGCTTTGTCGCTTGGCCATACATGGTCAAAATCAAGCCGTTTAGCCAAGCTGGGACGTAAAGAAGAATTTAAGGTTAAGAATGAAGGAATGTATAAATTTGCCCAAAACTTTTTAAAGGAGGAGTGGGTAGATTATTTTATCTTTGGCCATCGTCATTTTATGATTGATGCAGAGTTGGAAAAAACGGCAAGATTTGTGCTTCTCGGGGATTGGATAACCAATTTTTCATACGCAGAGTTTGACGGTAATACATTAGAATTAAAAAAATATAAGAGAATATCAGAAAGCTGATACATAGGATATTATGACAAAAGAAAGATACACAAGAATTGTTGGCACAGGAAGTTACCTGCCTCCTAAAATAATAAAAAACAGTCATTTTACAGATTATCAATTTTATGACCCTTCAACAAAAAAGATTTTCGATAAAACAAATGAAGAAATCATTCAAAAGTTTACCGAAATTACCAACATTGAAGAACGTCGTTATGTTGATGATAATCAGGTGACATCGGATATTGCGGTGCTTGCAATCAAAGAAGCCTGCAAATCGGCCGGGATATCAAAAGAAAGCCTTGATTTTATACTTATTGCCCATAACTTTGGAGACATTGATAAAAATAACTTACGTACAGATATCTTACCCGGTTTGGCCAACAAGGTTAAAATGAAACTTAACATCAAAAACCCGTCATGCATTTGCCATGATGTTGTTTCGGGCTGCCCCGGATGGACACAGGGAATGATTGTAGCCGATGCTTACATAAAAAGCGGATTTATGAAACGGGGCGTTATTGTGGGAGCAGATGTTTTATCACGCATTTCTGACCCGTATGATCGCGACAGTATGATCTATGCAGATGGCGCCGGAGCTACAATTGTTGAGGCAGTGGAAAGCAATGAACCTGTGGGGATTCTTTCCCATTCAAGCCGTTCTGATTCCGTTCAATTTGCCAATCTGTTAACACTTGGTAAATCCAATAATCCCGAATATGACGGTGATGAACTTTGGATAAAAATGATAGGACATAAACTCTATATTTATGCAATTAATACAGTTCCCGGGGTAGTAAAGGACAGCATTGAAAAAGCCGGACTGGAATTGAGCGATATTAAAAAAGTTTTTATTCACCAGGCTAACGAAAAAATGGATGAAGCCATTTTAAACGGAATCTTCAAACTCTATAATGAAAAAAATATTCCTGAAGGAATAATGCCCATGAGCATCCGGAAACTGGGAAATTCTTCCACAGCAACTGTACCAACCCTTCTCGACCTTGTGGTGAAAGGGAAAATGGAAGATCAGGAAGTGAATGAGGGCGATTATGTAGTATTTTGCTCGGTGGGAGCAGGAATGAATATCAACTCTATCGTGTATAAATGGTAAAATAGTATCCTGGATAAACAGGAAAGTGTTTCCTTTTTGGTTAATTTGCAGCAGTATATCAGCTTAAATTACCTGAATGGAAACTTTTTTTTTAATAACTGGTCTTGCTTCCGGCGCATTTGGAGCCTTTCTTTTTCTTAGCAACAGAAATCAGAAAAAACTTATCCTGCAAAAGAATGAGTTTGAAACCAGTGAAAAACAATTTAATTTAAAGTTAAATGAGGCTGAAAAACAATGTCTGCTTTGGGAAGAGCGATTCAATACAGCCAGAACTGAATCGGAAATTCTGTTGAAAAATTTAAATAAAGCTACAGAAGAAAAGCTGGAATTACTTGTTAATCAAGAAAAAATAAAAGCGGAGAGCTTAGGTCTGCGCGAAAAATTACTAACTCAAAAAGCTGAGCTGGAAGAAATTCAGAAGAAATTCACTACCGAATTTGAAAATATAGCCCACAAAATTCTAAAGAAAAACAGTGAGGAATTCACTGCTTCAAATCAAAAAAATATAGGTGAGGTTTTAAATCCATTGAGGGAAAAAATTAATCTTTTCGAGAAAAAAGTGGAAGATACATATCAGAAAGGGTTAAAAGATCAAATTGATTTACAGGCTGAACTGAAAAAGTTGTATGTCCTGAATGCCCGGATTAGTGAAGAAGCCAGTAACCTTACAAAAGCATTGAAGGGTGATGTGAAAAAACAAGGCAACTGGGGTGAAGTTGTTTTGGAACGAATACTCGAACGCTCGGGTTTGAATGAAGGCGGGCAGGGGTACCAGAAACAGTTTTGCGATGCTGCTGAAGACGGAAAAAGAATTCAACCGGATGTTGTAATCAATCTTCCGGATAACAAACACGTAATTGTAGATTCAAAAGTTTCTCTGGTTGCATATGAAAGGGCTGTAAATGCAACAACAGAAACGGAACGGTTGCTCCGGGTCAGGGAACATTTGCAGAGTTTAAAAAGCCACATAAAAGGCCTGAGCGAAAAACACTACCAGACTGCCCAAAGTCTGAATTGCCCCGATTTTATACTGCTTTTTATTCCGATTGAAGCTTTTTTCAGCCTGGCAATTCAGGAAGATCAGGAGCTGTTTTCATATGCATGGGATCAAAAAGTGGTTATTGTAAGTCCTTCAACTTTACTTGCTACTTTACGCACAATTGCTTCTGTGTGGCAGCAGGAAAATCAAACCCGGAATGCCATTGAGATTGCCCGCCAGAGTGGAGCTCTATATGATAAATTTGTGGGCTTTATAAATGATATGGAAAACATGGGTAAGAATCTGGACTTAACCCGGAAAAATTATGAATTGGCTGTTGCAAAACTTCATACCGGTTCAGGGAATTTGGTTCGCCGTGCAGAAAATATAAAAAGACTTGGCGCCAAAACAACTAAAGAACTCCCGGAAAAAATGGTGCAGGATTAACTTCGAAAGGTTAAAAATCCCAACCTCCGGGAAGCTCTGAACCAGCTCCATTACTGTGGAAAACGAACTTGAGGTTTCCGCTTTTGGTTAAAACTGCCATTGTATCTGTAATCCTGACTTCTCCATCTCCAAAATCTGTTATCATAGATAGTTCTATAATCCGGACCGGACCAGAAAAATTTAACAGATCATCATTCTGAATTTTGAAAGTAACAGTGCGTAAAAAAGTATTTCCTGGTGATATAATCAATTTTTCTTTACCGCCGGTTAAAACGTACAGTAATTCTCCTGTTTTTGGATCCTTAAGATTAAAAACAATTTCATTTTCATTGCTCACGTTTGCCTGGCAACTTGCCTTACCAGTAGTGAATAATGTAATGATTACTATAAAAAGAAAAATTGCAGTTGCTTTCATCTGTTGGTTTTTAGTTTTTTAAAAGCTTAAACCTAAGTATTTTTTTTCAGAAAATTAAGCACCTGCTCTGAATCTTTTGATGCATCAACATTTTCGCTTTTATAAACCACCTTCCCGTCTTTGCCGATAATGTATGTCCAGCGGCTTGCAGTTGAACCGCGTTCGAGGTTGTAAGTTATTCCGTTAACTTCTTTGGTAACCTTTCCGCCTTCCTTTAAAGGAACACCAAAAATTTTGGCTATTTTACCCGATTCATCAGATATAAGAGTAAAGTTTAAATCGTAAGCTTCTTTAAATTGTTTCAATCCATCCACATTATCCCCGCTTACACCAACAATGGTTGCGTTTTCAGATTCGATGTCCGACTTAAGATCGCGGTAAGCACAGGCTTGCTTTGTGCAACCGCCTGTCATTGCTGCCGGATAAAAATAAACAACCAGAAATTTGTCGCCAATGTTGTTTTCACTGTTCCAGGTGGAACCATCATCAGCTTTGGCTTTGAAATCAGGAACTTTATCACCAACTTCCAACCCACCGTTATTTTGTAAAAACGACCCAAAAGAAAAGAGCATATACAAAGAAAAAATTAAAGTTTTCATTTTATACATAATTTAAGTATCCTCCAATAAAACCGTTAAAAGGAGCAAAATGTTTCAGTTGCAGGCATTTTACAACATGTTTTTTCTGTGGATTTATTATTAATACATTGAAGGGAAGCATATTCGATTTGATGCAAATTTTATATATCTTTAAACAATTGTATATCAGCATGGGGCATTCTTATTTATATCGATGTGAACGATGCGGCTATCAGGAGCATTTTAATCAGGGACATGGTTTTCTTGTACACTCACAGCCTCTGAATGATTATCTGAAATTAAATGTGAAACTATTCCATTATAAAACGCACAAAGCACTGCAAATGCTGGCGATAAAACAAAATAACCTGTTTGTAAAAGCGGGTTTCGAAATTTATAAATGTCCGAAATGCAAGACGCTTTCCGATAAAATCGAAGTAACGGTTTACAACGAAACCAGGGTATTGCAAAAAAGTGAGTTTCGTTGTTCCGGTTGCCGCGCCCGATTAAAAAAGACAAACATTCATCGCCTGAAAACTGCAACATGCCCTGCGTGTCATGAAATTGCCTTTCATATCGACCATGCTCAAAAAAACCTTTGGGGTTAACTTTTCGACTGGCAATCCGTTAGCAATTCGGCAAAATAATTATTTTTAGGGAAGTTTTTTGAAAGCAATACAAAACAGTCCATTCCTTTTTGAGGATCATTTTCAATGTTCAGATATATTTTTCCGAGAAAGTAACAGGCGAGGGTTTGCACTACCAAGTCATCGTCGGTAGTATATTTTTCAAGTGATGCAAGTGCAGTTGAACGACTGTCTCTGCGGGATTGTGAAAAAAGCGGGTTTATCAGGTTATCGAAATAGCCGAACAATGAACTATACATATCAAGCAGTGCGAGACGGTTTTCAGGATAATAAAGTTTTTCTTCCTTTATTTCATCGAGAAGGGTTTTAATGTCTGAACGAATTAAGGAAGCACCAATAATGTTGTATCGTTTCAGCTCATACCTGATTTGATATGATTTTGCGATTAACAGCCTGATTTTCCCATCAACAGAATTTACTTCAGCACGATTAAATTTTTCTATTATTGAGTGAAGTTTTCTGCTTTTCTCTTTTTCTCTCGATTTTACAAATTCCCACCAGTACAAATCAATTTTAAGGATGTCAGAATAAAACGAATCGATTTGAAGCTCAGATTTGCCTAATGCATCTTCAGCTTGTAAATATTGTTCATTGTAAATCATTTCGAAAATATGATTGACAATGCTGTCGTTTTTTTCCGAAAAACCTTGTTTGGAGAATACCAATGCAAGAATTAATGTGACAAAGAAGCGCAATTTCATTGATTGGGTTCTATATTATTTTGCATCAAATATAGAACAGTTTGGTATACCTGTTCCTTTTTGTGTTCATTTTTTTCAATAGCCAGTATTTTTGCATTTTTATAACCGCCTGAATAATAACGATAGTACCATGAGCTCATCGAAAGAAAAGCATCGGCCACACCATAAACCTGCCAGATATATACAGTAGCTGTTGCAATGGCTCCAATAAGCACCAGCGAATTTAATCCGCTTGCAATATTTCCAAGATAAAACTGGCCCAATCCGGGGAAAAACATACTCATTGTTTGTATTTTGGCAGGGTTGAATTTTTTGTTGAAATGTCTGAAATCAGCAAAAACAGCATTTAATTCCTTTTCTGCATCCCCGGGAACAATTTTACTGAAATAAGTCAGTGCATTTTCATACTGTTCAATTCCAAAATAACTTATGGCCATGTAGAGGTTGTATTTATTCTGAAAGTAATCACCTTTGGGATTGGTAATTGCAAACAATTCATTCAGCGCAAAGATAAAGTTCTGTTCTTGAAAAAGACAATTCACTTTGTTAAAAACAAGTTCAGTCTTAAGACTGTCATTTTTACTGAACCGGATTGCTATATCGTAATTTTTAATGGCACGGTTGTAATCATGCATCACAAAAAATGAATCGCCAATTTTCTGATAAACATCGTTGTACCTGTTTTCTGAATCAAAAAAAGCAACGCGTTGATATTCTGTGACCGCCTGCGTGTAATTTCCGGCATTAAACTGCCGGTTAGCAAAATGATAGGTTTCCTCAATGTTTTGCGTTGAAGCATTAACTGCGGCAAAAACACTAAAAATGAGTATAAATACTGCCTTTTGCATCCTTGTACATTTTTTCATACTCAATCCGGTTGTAATCTTTTGCTGCTTTTCCAGAGCCCCAAACATTTCCAAGATAAAAACCCATGGAAATGGAGCCAAAAATCCATCCATTGGCACTTTCAACCCCTTTCTTGTTAAAACCTTTATACGAAAGCCAGGCATTGGAAGAAACAAATACAAGTGACATTACTGCATCGCCCCAGAAACCTGAATATGCTTTGCCGCTTCCGGGAATTATTGCAGACATAGCAGCAGCCAGTGCCGGTGATTTTTCGTTGAAATTTTCAATCTCATTTACCTTCTGCAACAGCGAGGGATAATTGTTTGTCAGCAATTCTTTATGACGATGTGAAAACCGGATAAGTGAATCTTTATTTTCGGCAAGAACATACAGCCCAAGCTGGTAAAAAACCTGGTTTCTTTTGTCGAGCGTATGAAGTGCTTCATTAAAATAATTTTGCTGATAACAACAGTTACAGGTAAGCGATAGTTTCAAATATTCTGAAGCAATCGACGGATTGACAAAGAATCTGTCGGCATTGAGCGCATTTAAATTGTTGAAAGATGTCTGGCAGTTTTCTCCAAAACGATAGGATTGAAGTAAATTCATGTAAACCAAAGTATCGTTGGGTTCAAGATTTAAGATCCGCTCAAATTCATTTGCTGCAAGTTGATATTGTTGTGTGCTGAAAAGATAGCGTGCAAATTTCTTCGAACTTTCTGCATTGAACAAATCCTGGGATTTGCCGCTTAGGTGAAAAAGAAACAGAAAAACAAAGAGCAAATTCAAATTACTTAACCGGATCATAATATCTTTCTTTTTCGGGGTCAAAATAATATTCACCGGTTTTAACTAAACGGTGACAGCGGGATAACCGGTCGAAAGTCCGGAATGTTCCGACTATGAAACCTTTTTGCTGAAATGCCTGAACTGAATAGGAAGAACAGGATGGGTAAAAGACACAACTTGGATTATCCTGCGATGAAAAAAAAGCTTTATAGGTATTAAATCCGGCAGCCAGTAAAAATTCCAGTTCATTCTTAGGTTTGGTGCCTTTATTGGTGTATTTCAATACCTCATGATCGTGTGCCTTAAAAAGCGAATTAAGTTCTGAAAACCCGTACGGATCATTTTCCTGAGCAAAACCGTTTGCAGTCGCAGTTATAAATAGCAGCACAAGTAATATATATCTGAATTTATTACTTATCGAGCCGGTAATGATAATTTTCTTCGTTTTCTGTATCATTTAAAACAACATTTTTGAATTCCATAACCTGATAATTCTCGTGCATTTGATCGTCGTAGAATATCTGGGTAATGGTTCCCGGAAATTCGAATCCTCCGATAACAATGTAATTTTTAAAAAACTGTTTACTGAGGATTTTATTGTCAGCCCCCGAAATTACGACACTATACAGGCTGTTTCCTTTTCTTGCCAGCGCAATGCTGCTAATCATATTTTGCATATGTTGGGGTATATTCCAGTACGAAATAACCATATCGCCCTTTTTATCCACTTTATCAATGGCAAATTTCGCATCCTTAAGTCCGAAATAACTTAAATTAGAGTTAAGCGAAAGATGAAAAACTGTAAATTCATTCACCGAAGGAATTTCGTCGGATTGATATATAGAATCTTCTTTAATTTTGTAAACACGGGAATCCTGAATAACCCATTTTTCTTTTTCCGGGAAAACAATATCGTAAATCAATTCTTTAGTGTATTTATCGTAATGAACTGTTCCCTTTGTAAGTGCTGCTTTGCCTTCAGCAGGTTTGGTTTTGGTGGTAAATTCCGCACTCATTCTAAAATAATCCTGAGCGGTTGAATTCAGTTTAAAGCTTAATACAAAAACAAATAAAAATAATTTATATGTAAATTTCATCCCTGATATTTGTTACAAAGGCTGCCTGATAAAATCAGACAGCCTTTGCCGTTTATGATGTATTTTTATAATATTAATAATACGGATCAACAGTTGTAGCGGCCCAGGCGCCCCAAACTACCATATAAAGAACAACAGTTGCAGCTGTGCTTGCTACACAGCCCCAAAGTGCTTTTTTTGTTTCTTCTTTATTTTCATCAGTCATGATGTATACAACAACAAGGCCAATAACTCCAAAGACACAACCCCACAGGAATGATGGAATTCCAAGTGGTGGTTCACCATCCTGTCCTGCCATTCCCATTGGAGCAGCACTATTTTCAATGTTGGTAATTAACGGACTGCCTTCTTCAACCAACGATGCAAATGTAACATCTTCATTTGCATCAATATACGAATCCAATGCATTCAATTCGCTCAACTGGTTGTTTATTAGCTCTTCATCAAAAGAAAAAACCGATTCATCCAGTTCTTTTGGTGTTGGACTAATGTCTCTTGCATAAAGGCCAAAACTTTGTGAGGAGAGAAGTGAGATGGCAAGAACGATACTCACACTCCTTAGGAAAAATTTTTTCATGCTTGTTTTTTTATGGTTTAGAAACTTTAAATGTTTAGTAAAATTAAGTTTTAAGTGATGGTAAAAATAATAAAAATTATTAATTACAAAATTATTCGGCTAAAAAATCAGGCTTGCAAGCAGTGTAAATGCAAGGCCGCAAAAGGCAATTATCGATTCCATGACTGTCCAGCTTTGAAGGGTTTGTTTCTCATTCATGCCAAAATATTTTCCAACCAGCCAAAAACCACTGTCATTTACATGCGAAAGAAGTGTTGCACCCGATGCGATGGAGATTACAACCAATGCCCGTTGCGGATCGTTCAACCCGAATTCGTTGATCACAGGTGCTATGATACCGGCTGCAGTAATCATGGCAACGGTTGCCGAGCCTTGTGTTACCCGAACCACCGCGGCAAGTAACCATGCAAGTAAAATGGGCGGCAGTGCAGAATTGGCCATCGATTCCGCCATTATTTTCCCAATACCGCTATCAACAAGAATTTGTTTTAAAACACCACCGGCACCTGTTATCAATATAATTATTCCAGCCGGTCCGAGTGCCTTTGTACTTAAATCAAGTATCTTTTGTTTTCCCATTCCACGCCGGATGCACAGAAAATAAATCGCAATTAGTGTTGCAATTATTAATGCTGTGAAACGGATGTCCAATAAATTCAAGGATATCCGTCCATATCGATTTTACAACAAATTCTTTTTCCACAGCCATGATTGTGAATGTATTTACAAGAATCAGAAAAAGTGGAATAGCTATAATCAGGGCAATCATCCTGAAAGGAGGAAGATTGTTTTCATCATATTCTTTACTTCCGGGTTGATTGTATTCGAATGGCGGCTCCAGGTAAATTTTCTTCGAAATGTATTTTCCCCACAATGGCCCTGCAATTACAGCAGTTGGAAATCCTAAAATGATGCCTAATAAAATTACCCATCCAAGCTGAGCATTCAGGATATCGGCAACTGCCACCGGACCAGGTGTGGGAGGAATAAAACTATGTGTAACTGCCAAACCTGCAAGCAGCGGTATGCCGTAATATAGCAGCGATCGTTTGGTGTCTTTCGAAAGGGCGTAAATAATTGGCACAAGAATGATAAAACCAACATCAAGGAAAACAGGAATGGCAACAATGAACCCGGTTATAACCATTGCCCAGGAGGCATTTTCGGTACCAAATTTTTTTACAAGGTAATGAGCCAGCGACTGCGCTCCGCCCGAACTCTCAAGCATTTGACCGAAAATGGCACCCAGCCCAACTACTGTGGCAACAAATCCAAGCGTACCAGCCATTCCATCCTGGATAGCCTTTGTAACATCCGAAAGCGGCATTCCTGCTACAATTCCAACATATATTGAGGTAATCAACAACGATATAAATGCGCTGATTTTTAATTTCAGCACCATAAAAAGCAATACAGCAACTGCCGAAACTACAATGAAAATAAGAAATGGTGTTGACATAAAGTTTTAGTTTTGCAAATTGTGCCTTAAAGATAGGATTTCATAAGTTTCCTGTCATTATGAAAAGTCCCTTTAATGAAAAAAACAGGAATAAACCCCGCTTAAACCTGTTGGTTAATGTGAAAATGGTGTTTCGCACAGAGCGAACAAATGAAATGAATGTGCAATATTTATCAGCTTTTAATGTGTGCCTAAAGACCTTGCTCCGGTATATTGCCTTATGATGGTGGTACCATAATCCCGCCGGTTTTATTTATGGCCTTTGTATCATTCCAATTGAATTTAGTTCAGAAATTTACCGGTTGAGGGTTAGTCTTTCTTTTTCACCGGTTGACTTATTTTGTCACCCGGTGAATAAATTCTTT
>CAWFMB010000032.1:0-14250 GCA_963816685.1 uncultured Prolixibacteraceae bacterium
CGATTATTTAAGCTTTGAAGTTTTGTTTGTGTCGATTTCAACTGGTTTTTTAAGGTCTCTTCCAAACCGTCGCGGGTAATTTTAATTTCCCGTTCCAAAGTAATTACTTTAGGATTATCTTCTTTTGCACTGTACGACAGCACCTCACGTCTCCGGTAAAGATCCGTTAAGTTTTTCAGCATGGCAGCCAGGCTGGGATCGGAAATCCCAATTACTGAAGGATTTAACATTTCTTCTATTTTATGTGAATCATCCAAATATCTCAGTAAGTCATTATAATAATCCACCTGCAACTTTGTGAGATACTGGTCATTTTCAATTTCTTCAAGTTTTTTGTAAACCATCTGAGCTTCATTTCCCAGGTTCATTACCTTATTATCCTGGCGGTAATTACTTACATTTTCCTCTGCTGTTGCCAGCGATGATTTTATCCGATCCAGTTGCGATTCAATGAACTTCATAGATTTTTCGGAACTCTGTGTTTCATTTTCAATTCCAAACTGGATGAAAACATTATTCAGTTCATTAATAAAATCAGCATCTTTTCGCGGATTCTCCCCTTCAATTGTAATTGAAATTATGTCTGAATTTATATCTTCCAGCTGTATTTGTGTCCTTCGGAGGTACTGGCTTGTTAATGAATGTAAATTATTAAAATTCAGATAATACGTTTCTCCCACCTCTGCATTACCCTTGTTGAGCGTAAAATTGAAATACTCATTTGCAAATGGCTCACCAAACTGTGCATTTGTTTCAATTTCAAACGTTTGACTACTTCCATTTTGATTGGTTGCACCTGCTGTTGCTATAGAATATGATTTTTCATTTAACGGGGTAATTTCAATCAGAACATTTTCTGCATTCATTGCACCCGGGGGAACGACTAATTCGAAAGGTTTGTTTTTATACAACTCCTCTTTGTATAAAAGCTGTTTTTTATACCATGTAGTATTCCAGTCCAGGTTACTCAGTGCTCTGCTGTACAGCGTGTAAGAATGAAGAATACCAATTTGGTTTTCAATGTTTATATTCTGATTAGCGGGCATGGCATTTTTTTCAAAAGCAGAACTCATAACCCGTTCTTTGTTTTTAATTAAAACACGGCTTTTAACCTGGTAAGTATCCGGCAAGTTTTTGTAAACAAAATAACCCAGTCCGCCACCAATTATCAGAAAAACTATAAACCAGGGCCATTTCTTCAAATACCTGAGGAATACATTCTTAGATTCCTTTTTCTCATGTGAATCTATTAAACTTATAATTTCTTCTATCTTTTCCATTTTTCTTCTTTTCAAAAATTGTTTATAATTACTGAAGTTGCCACCAGTAATGTTGAAACGGTGGAGAGTATCAGTGAATATATAGTACTGTTTTCACGTGTCCGTTTGTATTGATTCGGACGAACATAAACAATATCATTGGGTTGAAGATAAAACACATCAGACATATAAACACTTTTATCCGTAAAATCCAGATTATACGTTTCAGTTTCAGTTTCGTTATGCCGTATTACCAAAATATTTTTAAGATCGGCAAAATCAGTAATTCCATTTGCCATACTAATTGCATCAAGTATGTTCAGCGTTCCCTCATAATTATAATATAATCCGGGAGATTTAACCTCACCGGTTACATTTACTTTGAAATTTAACACTTTAACTTTTATATTTGGCTCCTTTAGTGTTTCTTCAGCTTTTGTACGTATACGTTCCTGCGCTTCAACCAGGTTCAATCCTGCTACTTCAATATTTCCTAAAATAGGAACATTGATTGCACCACCCGCATTAACCATATAACCATTTATATATTGGCTGGCTCTGTCTCCAAACATTTGCTGCGTACCTGAACCAAATCCTGTTCCTCCAAGGCTTGGATTATAGAGCTGGTTAAGTTCCGGGTCAAGCGTTAATATGCTCAAATATAAATTATCAAAAGGTTTGATAATGTATTCGGGAGCCTTTTCGGGCAAATTTCCAAGGCTTTGATTATTTTTCAAATCCTGGAACATGACCAAATCTTTAGAGCTCCTGCAAGAAATTAAAAAAACAAAAACTACTGCAAAATAAGGAAGGTACGATTTTTTCATACTATTAAGGTTACTGTTAACAGCGTGTTTATGTTCCATCTGATTTTTTGCTTATATACTTTCAAAAACTATAAAATCACACAGTTTCATTAACACGCTATTTCTTTATTTGTTGACTTTGGTTTGTTTATCGTTTTTACTGACCGTCGCCGGTAAATATTACTTTAAAGGTTTTTAGAATAATTATAAAATCAAGTTTAAGTGACCAGTTATCAATATATTCCATATCCATTTCCATCCATTTGTCGAATGGTATATTATTACGGCCGGATACCTGCCAAATGCATGTAATTCCGGGATTGATACTTAGTCTTCGGTTCAGGCTGCGTTTATATTGTTTAACTTCCGAGGGAACCGGTGGACGAGGTCCTACAATGGACATATCTCCTAGTAATACATTAATAAACTGAGGAAGTTCATCCAGGGATGTTTTACGTAAAAACCTGCCAACACGGGTGATTCGTGGATCATTTCTAATTTTAAAAACCGGCCCTTCCTGTTCATTTAAGCTCATTAATTCTTCCTTCATTTCGTCAGCATTTAACACCATAGTCCTGAATTTAAGACAATTGAACAACCTACCATGCCGACCAACCCTAACTTGCTTAAATAAAATGGGGCCACCATCATCAAGTTTTATTAATATGGCAATTAAAATCATGAAAGGCGAAATTGCCGTAAGTATAAAAATGGTAAGGAAAAAATCGAGTGTCCCCTTAACCTTCAGAGCAAAATAATTCTCAGGCGTATTCCGGAATGACAGAAAAAACTGCCGGTTCAAAAAAGATAATTTTGGCCGTAATCCGCTAAAACTTAAAACTTTATTATGAATATGGAAAATTACACCAACTTCCCTGCATTCGGTTATGTACCGGTTTAGTGCTTCGGTATTAAAATCGTGTTTACAATAAAAAACTTCATCAATTATAGTTTCATCTATAATTTTAGTAAAATTTTCATCTTCAGAATAGATTAAAAACTGATCTTTAAATTCCCGTTTAACTTCTTCGGAGTTGGAAATAATGCCCCAGATTTTATACCCCCAGTCATTCATATCGATTATCTGATGAATAAAAGATATAGAAGATTCATCGGCAATTAATAAAATCATTCTTGTATTGTAACCTTTTCGGCGAAAATGTTTTAACACCATCCGACTGGTCAACTTCTGCATTGTAAGAACCACATAAACTACCACTGCAAAAGTTAAAATCATGTCAATCGTAATGGATTTATAATCAAACAGATTTATTAGAATAATTAATATAAAGGTGCCGGTAGCGTTTACAAGTGCGTATTTTTTTATGATGTGTCTGTAACGCTGAATTCTGGCCATTTCGCCTAAATCAAAAGATTCGAGCAAACCGAACCATAGCGGAACAATAATAATGGCAAGAATCAGGTGTTCTTTATTTTCCATTAAATAGTCGCGGGTTAAAACACCTGAAGCCCATAACACACCATAGAAACATAACAGGGTCCACAACACCTGAAATGTTACACTTATTCTTTCCAATGCGGGTTCACGTTCTTTAATCATGACATATTTTTTTTACAATCGTTGTATATTTTGGGATAACAACAAAATTTATTTTAAAATTCAGGCCTTCACTTCTAAATAAAATCAACCTTCTTCTGAATTTCAAAATTTATTTCATTCTTATAACAAATTAGAATGGCAAATTGCTCAAGTTAGTTTGATAATTTCGGCATTCAGATAAATATTACCGGTGAAATTTTTACAATCCGGTAAATGTCCACTTAAATTTGTATCAGTTCAGTACAACCGATTCATTATTTCCAGACAATTTCATTCTTTCTTTTAACACGAAACGAATAAAAATGATATTGCCCAGAATATAGCGGCGCCATAAGCGGCGTGGTTCGCACAACAAGCGGTAAAACCATTCCAAACCTAAATTTATCATCCGGCGGGGCGCCCGCTTTACTGTTCCGGCATAAAAATCGAAAACAGCGCCAATGCTACAGATATGTTGTGCATTCAATTGTTCAAAGTTTTCAAATGCCCATTTTTCCTGCTTGGGTGCCGTCATTCCTATAAACAGAACATCAGGTTGAAAATCGTTTACAACAGCTAGCATTTTTTGATTATCGGACTCTGAAAAACTTTCAACGTAAGGCGGGGAATATCCGGAAACTTTAACAAGTGGAAATTCTTTTTCAGCCCTTGATTTAATTAAACTCAAGGTACCTTCACTGCTTCCCAGGAAAAAACATTTTCCCCCGGTTTTGTTCAGTTTTTCCATCTCGTAAAAAAAAAGATCGGCGCCGGCAATTTTTTTTAACCGTTTGTTGTTTAGCAATCGCTTGGCAAAAACAACACTAATTCCATCGGGCAATAAAATGTCTGACGAAATTAACGCTTTTGCATAATACCGATCTTTCTGCGCTATATTATAGCAGTGTGCATTAATAGTGTTTATCAACAATTTACCTTCAGGCAAATGGTGCAAATCATCATTAAATAATTGTATTTCTGAAAGCTTTAAATTCATCTGAATAAATTAAAGTCACTGATTATTTGGTGATTGTACTTAATCCTTTTAATTCTGTAGTTCTTCATTTATATATTTTTCTTCTTTCAATTCCACCGAATTCCGATATATAACATCATTCTTTTTTCGCAACGATTTTAATGCTTCCTCTATTATTGCGATTAAATTTTCGCGGTATACCGACAATTCGTAAGTTGATAAAAACCGCTGGCGTGCCAGTCGTCCCATTTTTATTCGCAACTCAACGTCTTGAAGTTCTGTAACACAATTTGCTATATCGTTAGGTGAACTTGATAAAAAGCCTGTTTTTTGATGTATAATTATTTCCGGAATTGAACCTGTCTTACTTGCAACTACCGGAATTCCATATTCCATGGCTTCAATTACCACACGGCCAAAAGCTTCATTTTTCGATGGGAAAATCAGTATATCAGAATTGGCAAGCAACTCATGTTTTTGCTCATCATTTACATACCCTATGTAATTTGTATTTTCGGCAATCGAATACTTATCCACAATTTCATAAAATTCATTTTTTTCCCGGTCAGAAGGCCAGCTTCCGGCAAAATTCAGAACAAAACTTATGTTGTGGGCGTGCAGAATTCCGGCAGCTTCCAAAACATCAGGCCATCCTTTTGATTTCATCATATTTGACAGAAAAACCAGACGAAGTGTAGAATGTCTTCTTCTTTTCTCTTCTGTTTTTTTAAATTCAATGTCAGTCAATTTCTTTTCAATTGCATTCGGGAGCGTAAAAATTTTCTCCTTTTGAAAATAAGGTTGAACTTCTGTTTCAAGCTTTTTCCCTAGAACAATTACTCTGGCATTTTTGAATGCTGTTTTGAAAAGAATATTTTTTATTCTGTCATTCTTTTCATTTTCAGTAATTTGAGTGCGAAGATGAAAAATGATGTTTTTATTCAGCAACTTCAAAATCATGGAAAACAGAAAATCGCGAATTAGCGCAAACCCTGCTGTTGCCGGCATAAAATATACAAGTTCGGGCTTAAACTTTAAAGTGGTTGATATAATCTGCCCGGCTGTCCTAAAAAAACCGGTAACTTTACTCCATGCAAAATTTCCAACATCGTTAAACTCTTTTGAATAATTTATTTTAACAGAACGAACTTCAAATTTATCGCTTTCCTCCATGATTTTAAGGCACATCTGGCTTGAAATAGCGCTTCCGTAAAATGGTGGTGGCAAAGGCGATAAAACCAAAATTTTGCCTTTCTTCATTGTTTATGAAATTTCCAGTGCATTTCAATGTCATCTTTCAATGTTGACAAGGAATAACTTTTTGATAATTCAACAGAATGTTCTTTTCCTGAAGATAATTTTAATGCTTCTTCCATTTTTTGCGCAAATAATTTTGGATCGCGGTTGTCAACAATAAATCCATTTTTCCCAGGAAGAATCATATCTTTTGTTCCACTAATATTTGTTGAAACTATTTTTTTACCACATGCAAGGGCTTCCACCATTGCCACCGACCAGCCTTCCATATACGAACCTACCAACACCAAATCGGCGGCATTGTAGTAATTGGCTACACTTTTTGGGTCAGTAAATCCTGTAATAACAACTTTTTCTGACAAATTAAGCGAAGTAATCTTTTTTTCCACATTAGCTCTTTCTTCCCCGTCACCAACAAAATACAATATGGAATCAGGATATTTTTTTATAAACTCATGAAAAGACTTGATGATGAAATCGCATCCCTTTTGCTTTGAAAGCCGGCCAACCTGGACAAATATATAGCTGTTTTTTTTCAGCCCCAGTATTTTCGCAGAACTTTCCTTTCCATTCGGATAAAATACCGCATCATCGAATCGCGTAGGTAACTTATTAATATCTTCTTTTTTAAGTTTATTTCCACTGCGGCTAATCATTTTTCTGATATCATTGTCATCGGCAGCTGCAAAAATGGAATTGTAATCTTTAAGCCGCTTAAACATTATTCTTTCATACGAGTTTGCTATTAGTTTTGCAAACCAGTAACGTGCTTTTTTTAAAGGATTTGTAACTCCATGAAAAATATATGCTTTATTTTTTATCGGCCAATTTTTAATTGCCAGAAGGAAATGCGAATTCTGAACAAATGCATTTTCCACATTCAGGCTTAAAATTTCATTTTTATATTTTTTTAGCTTGTAATAATTGGTTAAACGCGTTGGAAGTAAAGGCTTTATTTCATTTTTATTTGCTTTGGCTATTGAAAAAAACAGATAAGTTGTGCCATCAAATTCTTTATTAACCCACATGCCAACAGGTGTATCGTCAGTAGAAATTCCGACCAGTGCCATTCGATTTCCAAAGGCCCTCATCATTTGGCGGGTAAACGAGGTGATTCCGCCTTTCGGAAAATCCACACAATTATCTCCGGTAAAATATATGAAATCAATGTTTGTCGTATCCATCCAAATATATTTTAGTTTGAAGGGTTAAATTTTTATTCTACAACAATAAAATTGTTGTTTAGTTTTTTAATAAAATTTGTTCGTACATATTAAAAATTGTATCCATCGAAAATCTTTTTGATGTTTCAACCACTTCTTTATAATTGAATTCAATTTTATTTTTGGCTACATTGAGCATTGCATTAGCAAAATCGTTAACATGAAGGTGGGGTACTAAAATTCCATTTACATTTTCAATAATAATATCTTCAGGCCCACTGGGGCAATTAAATGAAATAACGGGCGTTCCAACTGCAATCGA
The DNA here is from genome assembly GCA_963816685.1 of uncultured Prolixibacteraceae bacterium. Classification (GTDB taxonomy): domain Bacteria; phylum Bacteroidota; class Bacteroidia; order Bacteroidales; family Prolixibacteraceae; genus CAVYUC01. The sequence continues at coordinate 7,324 of CAWFMB010000032.1, forward strand.
TTCTACCAGAACATTTGGAAAACCTTCGAAATTTGAAGTTAAAACTGTCGCCTTTGCACGCAAAAAATAGGGAACCACATTCTCCCGAAAACCTTCGAATGATATGAAATTCTTCAGTCCGGATTCTTCTGCCAACCGGACAATTTTATCTTTTTCAGAACCATCGCCTACAATTATAAGACGGATAGATGAATCCTGTTCGTGCGCAATTTTAAATGCCATAACCAGATTGTCCAATCCTTTTTGCGGACTTAACCGGCCTACAAACAGAAATTCATTTCTTCTTAAGTTATTTTCAAGAATTTTGGTCCCGTTCAAATAAATACTTTTTGCCGGATTAGGAATGGTTATCAATTTTTCCTGTTCAATGCGGAAGAATTTCACCAGGTCATCATGCATTCCTTTTGACTGTGCCACAATACGGTTTGATAAGGGTAAAATCTGTTTTATAACCCGCCGGGCAAAAATTGTTTCCCAAATTCCTGAAGGATAATTGAATGCCTGTGAAAGCGTATTAATACTTCGAACAACAACCTTTGTTTTTAAAAAAAGAAATTTTTTGATTGTAAGTACAAGAATTGCCAATTCTATATGAAAAATTAAAATACGTTCGGGTTTGCGCTGAAGCAACAACTTTAATAACGGGAAAAAACTATTCCGTACATGATTTTTGTTCATCTTAAATACTGTCACATTATCATTCAGTTGCTTTGATAATGAAGTTTCTTTGGAATTGACAATCCACAATTCAGTTTTATAATTTCGGTTTGCAAATTCATTGCATAGTGTCAGGCAAACCTTTTCTGCACCACCCGGATACAGACTAAAAACCAACATTGTTATTTTTTTTGATGAATCAAAAGACATGGATTTTATTTATATTTTGATGTGGTGGTTAATTATGAATTTTATTTTTCGTATTCCTCTTTGTTCCTGTTTTTTAGCATACTTAAAATAATATATTTTTTCAAAGTTTCCCTTTTCAGAAAATTGGAAATATACAACAGCCAGAAACACATTAACAGAGCTGTAAAAATGATATCGTAACTTATTGAAATAAAAAGAAAAACCAATACAGGAAAAATTGTACCCCTCACTTTATACAAAGTCATTATCTGTTTTGATGAAATCCATAAACTCACAAGGAAAAAAATGGTTCCAACAATTCCGTACTGGCCTAAAACTTTACCGATTCCTGAAGCTGTTGCTATTTGTGCTCCCAATTTATTTGTCCACCTTGCTTCCTGGTGTCCGCCATAACCAATTACAGGATTATTTAAAAAATCAACAAAATCAATTTGCAATGATTGAAATCGTTGCGGAGCATATTGTGTTTTGTATTTTGCCGAATTATAAACTAATTGTTTTGTACTTAAATCAGATTTATTTGAATTTTTCATTATTTTTTCGGACATAAACGGCAGCGAAAAAAGCAAAACTCCTGCAACAATTACCAATGGTATTAACCAAGCTATTTTAACCAATTCCTGGTTATACAAATAAAAAAAGGTCAGCAATAAAAATATAGAATAACCAGTAGTTGAAAAAGTAGTAATCAGTGCAAGAATGAAAATCCAGATATGCTTATTGCCCTTTATTTTAAAATTATTTCTTATTAAATTAACTAAAATTCCGAGATTAATATATGATGCAAAAGCACCTGGTTCCCATGCATATCCTGAATTTCGGTAAATGTTAAGTCCACCAAAATGCATAATATGATCAGGGGCTTTGACAAAATTATTAACAGTATATATTATGGTATTGTAATCAACATTCCCTTTTTCAATTCCCTGATTTGAAAATTCAAAATTTCTTAGAAATTCAATAAATATTCCAGGAATAATATTTTGAAGCGCCCAAAAAATTAAAGCTACAATACATAAATAAAATAAAACAACTTCAAAAAACTTAAAAAACCTGTACTTTAAACCTGATATAACAGCATAAGCAATAAAAAACTTTATAATATTAATTGCAAAAAATTTTGGATGTAATTCATGAAATTTGACTGTGGTTGCTGCAAACCACAACGTATATCCTAATATTAACAACCAAAATTTATGATTAAACTGAACATTCTTAATAAATGCAATTGCAACGGCACCCGCAATGGGAATTAATAAACCAATAATATTGTTCCACCCATCTATTGCCCGAACAAACATATTAGCACGAGCTGCATAAATAATCAGAATAAAAACTATGGCGTATTCATAAATATATGTGCTTTTATTTTCTGCTAAAAACTGTTTTTCCTGCATTACCTTTCTTTTTCAAAAAAGCGGAGAAGCTTTGTTCCATAGGCCTTGTAATTGAATAAACGCATTCCTGTTTCATAACCATTCTCCCCTATTTCCTTAGCTTTTCCCGGGTTCGTAATTACATAGTTCATAAGTTCCGTAAATTCTTCTGTTGAATATTTATTAGCCAACAAAGCATTTTGCTTATGATTGAAATATTTTCGGACATCACCAATTTTAACTGTAATTATAGGATTGCCGCTCGCTGTATATTCGCCGATTTTATGAGGAAATCGTGCAGTATCCTGTATTGTATCGCGCAATGGAATTAAGAGAGCTTCTGCATTTATATATTTTCCAACCAGTAAATTATAATCCAGATATCCAAATGTAAAAATTTGCTGTTTTTTTGGTGATGCTTCAATGCGTTTTTTAAGTATGTTTTCCTTTTCACTGTTTCCAAAACTTACCAGGTGCAAATTGTATTCTGAATTTTTTATTTCTTCAAATGCTCTAATAATAAATTCAATAATTTCAAAATAAATAATGGAGCCGCAATACATAAAATACTTTTCGTTATTTTTTGTCATTGACTTTTTTATATTATCGAAGTAATCGAAATCGACCATTGAAGGAATAACCAACAAAGGTAACTTCGGGTTTTGTTTCTTTATTTTGCCGGCCAGATAACTGGTTATGGGAAAAACGCCATCCGGTAATTTCCAGGCATATTTCTTAAATAAAACAAGGTTAATCCGGTTGTACAGGTTACTTTTAACGAGTGTTGCCGATTCGTCTTCGTGATGCGGATAGTAAAGTTTAAAATTAAATATTTTTGAAAGTATCCGGTAGAAAAACAAAGGGAAAAACATTCCTGCCTGCACGCTAACAATTGCGACATCGCATCTGTTTTTTCTGAGAAAACCAATCTCCCCGATTCGTCCTTTAAAATTTATCAACCTTCGCTTTGTAAAATTGGATGGTCTGTGGCTAATACCGCAAGTGTAAATATATTTAATCCCTTCAAATGTACCTTTTACCGGAATTTCACCTTCTTTGGAATATCCCCACGAATGACATATAAAAACTACTTCGATATTCTTTACAGCTAATGATTTTGCTATTAATTTTAGTTTCTCTATCCTGGCAGATCCAAACGGAAATCCGTTTACACCAAGAATAAACACTCTTTTAATCTTGACCATTTTTATTTTTCGATGAAAAATTCCTTACCGTTTTTAGAATTAATTTAACACCGGCTTCCAACTCTCTCACTTTCATCATCCACAAAACCAGAATGTAAACAGCAATTCCGATTGATGCACTGCTCAGCAAATAAATAAGGTTACCCGAAATATATAACGACAGTGGAATACTGCTTATTAACATTAAGATTGCTGCAACAACAAATGGTAAAATATTTTTTAACTGATAAAGTATAGTAATATCGATTATCTTTTTTAAGTAAATACTTCCTACAATATAAGATAGAACAGTTGCTACCATATGACCGTAAATCATAGCTGTGATACCATGTTTATACGTCAGAAAAATTGAAACTGCAATAAGCACCTTGTCAATTACCTGAATTTGCAGATAATAATCACTGCGGCCTTTAATTGTTACAATCTGGTTGTTAATGGTATAAACTACATAAAGCCACGAATATACACTCATAATCTGGAGATACGGAACAACCGGCAACCACTTCTCCCCGAGTACAATGTCAATTAAGGGGCGGCAAGTAATAAAAATTCCCGCCATTATTGGAAGTGCAACTGCTGCCAGCATGCGCAGAGCCTGAGTATAACCTCTTATTATTTTAGCATCGTCATCCTGAATAGTTGAAAAAACAGGATAAGTTACTTTTTGAACCACCACTGCAATGGTGTTCACCGGCATATCTTTAAACTGGGTTGCACGGGTGTAATATCCCAAACGCTGCGGCTGAAACAACCGTCCGATAACCAAATAATAAATATTCTGAAAAATTGCCTGAACAAGGCCAGCTACCAATATTTTTGAACCATAAGAAAATAAACCTTTCAGGGAAACAAAACTGAATTTAGGCAAAGGCCTCCAGGAACTGATCTTCCAATACAAAACACTGTTAAAAAAACCTCTTAAAACGGTATTGGCCACCAGCGCCCAAACGCCGAAACCCTTGAAGGCCATGATTATACTAATAACTCCTGCAAGAAAAACACTGATAATTCCAATTATTGAAGGTGCCTTAAACTCAAGCTTTTTTTCTAAATGAACACTTTGAATGAGCCCAAAAGCATTAACTATAAAAACCAGGCAAATTACTTTTACCAGAGGGATCAGTTTAGGTTCGTGAAAAAACCTGGCAATAAGTGGTGTGGAAGCAAAAATTACAAGATAAATTGCAATACTTGAAAAAATATTGAAGTAAAAAACTGTTGAAAAATCAACTTCATCGGCATCTTTTTTCTGAATTAATGCCTGGCCAAATCCACTATTTGTAAGAGCCTGGCCAATAACAATAAATATGGTAATCATTCCCACCAGACCAAAATCGGCTGGCGTAAGTAAACGGGTTAATATAATCCCTACAACAAACTGTCCCCCTAATTTTCCAACATTATCAATGAAAGACCATTTAAATCCGGTAATCGTTTTATTTCTTAGAGTTTCATTTCGTTTGTTTGATTCTTTATTCAAATCGACCATGTATTGCAGGGTTACTTAAAAATAAAATCAACATTTTCTTCCATTTAAAAAATCCAAAAAAATGAAGCTATAAATTTACTTAAATCCTCCATCTGTTAACTATTGTTTCTTCAAAAAAATGAAAATTAAGGAAATCTAAATGTTGAGAATTTAACTATTCAAGTTTATCCCATGATTTTTATTAGTATCATTTTTTATAAACTGCATCATACAAACACTTTTTTAAAACTGAAAATAAATGAATTGCTGTTCTTTTCCGCCAAACCAGAAAATAGCAATTATAATTGCGTAATACATGGCATAGCGTGCGGGTCTTTTCCATTTTGTTCCCAAATGCTCAATAGCATATTGATTTTCTCTTCCCAGCCATTCAACCAGCAGAAATACCAGAACAAGAACAAGAACCATTGCTGAACGGGTTGCCCCGTAAAAAGAAGGAAGAGTGAACAATGATTTTGAAAAAATTCCTGATATATAACTCAATGCATGACCTAAACTTTCGGCTCTGAAAAATATCCAGGCAAAAACCGTTAGTATAAAAGTTACAGAAATCTGCAAAAATTCTCTGATTGTTGGAAGCAACTTACCTTTGGCAACTATTTCAAGATGGTTACGGTTGTTTTTGGTTAATAGCAACGGTAAAAAATAGATTGCATTTAAAGCTCCCCAAATAATGAAGGTCCAATTTGCTCCATGCCAGAAACCACTGACTACAAAAATAATGAAAGTATTTCTAACTTTCATGCAGGTGCCGCCACGACTTCCGCCTAAAGGAATGTAGACATAATCTCTAAACCAGGTGGAGAGTGAAATGTGCCAGCGTCTCCAGAATTCAGCAATGTCTCTCGAAAAATACGGGAATGCAAAATTCCTCATTAAATCAAAACCAAATAATCGTGCTGTTCCTATGGCAATATCCGAATACCCTGAAAAGTCCCCATATATCTGAAAAGTAAAAAACAAAGCCCCTAATACGAGAGTGCTTCCTGAATAATCGGCAGAATTATTAAAAATGAGATTTGCATATTCAGCACAGCTGTCGGCAATAACAACTTTTTTAAACAACCCCCACAGAATCTGCCGCATTCCATCAACTGCTTTTGCATAATCAAAAGTTCTGTTTCTGTAAAACTGCGGCAACAAATTGGTCGCCCGTTCTATAGGTCCGGCAACAAGCTGCGGGAAAAAACTTACAAACGCTGCAAAGGCTACAACATCATTGGTAGGTTCCAGTTTTCGTTTATAAACATCTATGGTATAGCTTAAAGTTTGAAACGTATAGAAGCTGATTCCGACAGGTAAAATAATATTAAGGGTATTGAAACCCATTACTACCTGAAGCCCGGGAACTACATCATACAACGAATCTAAAAAGAAGTTGTAATATTTAAAAACTCCGAGAAAACCCAGATTAATCAAAATGCTGGTCCAAAGCAGCAACTTTCTTTTAACTACATCTTCCTGATTTTTAAGTGAAAGTCCAACTGAAAAATCAACCAGCGTGCTGAAAATAATGAGTGATAAAAACCGCCAGTCCCACCAGCCATAAAAAACATAGCTGGCAACTACAATAAGAAGGTTTTGAAGTTTTAAATTTTTATTAATTACAAACCAATAGAGCAAAAAAACTATCGGTAAAAATATTGCAAAATCTATCGAATTAAATAACATACATTAAGTTCGGGTTCTTTTAAATTTGTTTGTTTAAGTCAGTAACCGATAAACGAGTTGTTTGTTTGGTAAATTTCCCTTCCACCAAAAAAGGGCAGAAGGGAAATACAAGTACATGTTATTTGCTGCAGTCTCTAAGAAACAGCAGAAACTTCTGCTTTTTGTACTTTTTTCTGATTTTCAGCCAAACTGTATTTCTTTAGCTGGCGGATCACATCTTTCGAGAAAAGTTTATAATTATATTTTTTTTCGCACAGGTAGCGTCCGCGTTCTCCCATTTCCCTGGCTTCATCAGGATTATTAACCAGATGTTTTACCG
>CAWFMB010000033.1:0-140362 GCA_963816685.1 uncultured Prolixibacteraceae bacterium
CAACAATGAAACAGGAATGAACAAAATACGAATATAATAGTTAAACAAGGGTGGTTTTATGAACGAAAACCTGACCAACTTTTTATATTTATTTAAACTCAACTAAATTTGCTTCAAATTTCATAATGATAAACTATGAGTTATAAATTACTTCAGGGAAAAAAGGGAATTATTTTTGGTGCCCTAAATCCCGATTCCATTGCCTGGAAAGTTGCTGAACGTGCCTTTGAAGAAGGTGCAACATTAACTTTAACAAATACGGCAATAGCAATGCGAATGGGAGAAACCCAGCGTTTGGCAGAAAAATTAAATACAATTGCCATTCCAGCCGATGCAACAAATATTGATGACCTGAATCACCTGTTTAACCAGTCGATGGATTTCCTGGATGGTAAGGTTGATTTTGTGCTGCACTCCATCGGGATGTCACCAAATGTTAGAAAAGAACGCCATTACAGCGATCTGGATTATAATTATCTGGATAAAACACTTGATATTTCTGCTGTGTCGTTTCATAAAGTATTACAAACTGCACGAAAACTTGATGCAATAAACGAATGGGGTTCGGTGGTTGCCTTGTCGTATGTTGCCGCACAACGCACGTTTTTTGGTTACAATGATATGGCAGATGCAAAAGCGCTGCTTGAATCAATTGCCCGGAGTTTTGGCTATATATATGGCCGCGAACGACATGTCCGCATAAATACCATTTCGCAGTCACCTACAATAACCACAGCGGGAAGTGGCGTTAAAGGGTTTGACCGGTTACTTGATTTCGCAGAGCGAATGTCGCCTTTAGGCAATGCAACTGCCGATGAATGTGCCGATTACTGCATCACGATGTTTTCTGATTTAACAAAAAAAGTGACCATGCAAAACCTCTTCCACGATGGTGGCTTCTCCAACATGGGTATGAGCCTGCGCGCCCTGCAGCAATATGAAAAAGGATTACACCACGATTGTGATTGCGGACCAGCCAATGACAAACACAAATTCGATTAGTTTCAATTAAATTTCATTTACAAAATATATAAAAGGTTCCGAAAGGAGCCTTTTTTATTTGGTGTGCTTGACATATAACCTTAAGGTTACAAAAAATACATGGTCAGGCGGAAAGTCAGCTATAGATCAGCGGTCAGCATTTATGGCTGCCATCATTATCTGCCGGCTGAAGAAAAAGGTGTCCATGGCCCGTAAAAATAAATGATGACTAAACAATACCTGCTTGCCGGGACGGATACTAACACAGACCCTTCCCAAAAGGATCATCCCTATACCTTCCCCGGTGCATATTCGCAGTATCTTCGCAGTTAATTCGCGGTATCTTCGCAGTTGGTTCGCGAAATCGCGAATGAACTGCGAAGATACTCCGAATTTAATGCGAATTAACTATAGACCTGGTACGGCGAAGGTATATCCCGAATACTGAATAATTGACAACAGGAATTTGATAATAAGGTCCCGATTGCTCTGTACCGAAGGAAAAAAAATTCCTGTACTCCCGCCTCGGTGGGAGTTTTTATTTAGAGAAAAGGCATAAAAAAAACCTTCAGGATTTTTAAAATCCTGAAGGTTTAATCGTTTTTATAACACCGTTTTTTTTATTTCAATGCCGCCTCTATTTCTTTAAGGCTGTTTTTTAAATCAGCATCGTCAGGCCTCAGTTCAAGTGCTTTTTTGTACCAAAACCGGGCGACATTGAAATTTTGGGCTTCAAATGCTGTTTTTGCTTTTTCAACATGACTTTGAAATTGCTGTCCGGATTGCCCGGCCAGGCGTTCGGCAATCCGATTGCTGATTTCATTCAGTTGATCTTTCGGGTAAGTTTCGGCGGGTTTCATATTCAGCGCCTGGTTGTACCAGCCACGGGCCACTGCAAGTTGATTTTCGCGGAAAGTAGAATCGCCCAGGTTTACAAACTTCTGGTAATCGCGGTCGCGCTGGCTTAACAACATGCCGTTTACAAGCCGGTTGATTTCATCGATTCGCTGCGGCGGATAATTTTCCTCCGGTTTCACATCCCAGGCACGGTAATACCAGGCTCGCGAAACATTGTACATCTTTCCGTCAAATGATTCATCGGCCCGGGCAATATAATCATCATACAAACCTGAAAGTTCTGCATCACTTGTGACTGTCTGTTCCTGCTGAATATCCTGCTGCTGCCTGATTTCATTGCGCCGCCGTTCTAAATCGGCTGCTGCCTGCTGTTCGGCAAGAAGCCGTTTTTGCTCTGCGGAAAGGATATCATCAATTTTCCCGATTTGACTTTGAGGATACTGTTCATCCGGTTTCAGTACAACCGCTTTTTCATATTCTGCCCGTGCTTCAGGATAGGTCCTGGTTCTAAAAAATCCATCGGCAGCAAGTATTACTGTACGGTATTTTTCATCCGTTTCCTTCTGCTTGATTAACCGCTCGATTTCTGCTATCTGTGTGACAGGATATTGCTCATCCGGCTTAATTTCCAAAGCTTTTACATAATTTGTTTTTGCTGAAGGAAAATTCCGTGCGGTAAACAACTTATCTGCAGCCTGAATTGCATTTTCGTAGTTTTTATTCAGCTGTTCCTGTTCTTTCTGAGCAGCCAAAAGTTCTGCCATCAAATCACCGATTTTATCGATTTGCTGCTGCGGGTAGTTTTCTTCAGGTTTTATATTCAATGCCGAACGGTATGCTGTACGGGCATTTTCATATTCCTTTTGGTTGAAAGCTTCATCGGCCTGTGCAACTGCATCGCTGTACTGACGGTCTTTTTCGGCCTGCAATGCAGCAAGACGTGCCTGCTCAGCGGCTTCAGCCTCGGCGGCAAGACGGGCACGTTCGGTAACTGTTGAATCGATTTTGGCAATCATTTCATCCGGGTATGTTTCATCGGATTTGGCCTGTTTTGCTGCAGTGTAAGCTGTTTTTGCAGGTTCAAATTCTTCAGCCTTAAATGCTTTGTCGGCCTGGGCGATGGCTTCTTCGTATGCTTTTTGTGCGGCAGATAGCTGTGCCATCAAATCACCGATTTTATCGATTTGCTGCTGCGGGTAGTTTTCTTCAGGTTTTATATTCAATGCCGAACGGTATGAAGTACGGGCATTTTCATATTCCTTTTGGTTGAAAGCTTCATCAGCCTGTGCAACTGCATCGCTGTACTGACGGTCTTTTTCGGCCTGCAATGCAGCAAGACGTGCCTGCTCAGCGGCTTCAGCCTCGGCGGCAAGACGGGCACGTTCGGTAACTGTTGAATCGATTTTGGCAATCATTTCATCCGGGTATGTTTCATCGGATTTGGCCTGTTTTGCTGCTGTGTAAGCTGTTTTTGCAGGTTCAAATTCTTCAGCCTTAAATGCTTTGTCGGCCTGGGCGATGGCTTCTTCGTATGCTTTTTGTGCGGCAGATAGCTGTGCCATCAAATCACCGATTTTATCGATTTGCTGCTGTGGGTAAGTTTCCTCCGGTTTTATATTCAATGCCGAACGGTATGAAGTACGGGCATTTTCATATTCCTTTTGGTTGAAAGCTTCGTCGGCCTGTGCAACTGCATCGCTGTACTGACGGTCTTTTTCGGCCTGCAATGCAGCAAGACGTGCCTGCTCAGCAGCTTCAGCCTCGGCGGCAAGACGGGCACGCTCGGTAACTGTTGAATCGATTTTGGCAATCATTTCATCCGGGTATGTTTCATCGGATTTGGCCTGCTTTGCTGCTGTGTAAGCTGTTTTTGCAGGTTCAAATTCTTCAGCCTTAAATGCTTTGTCGGCCTGGGCGATGGCTTCTTCGTATGCTTTTTGTGCGGCAGATAGCTGTGCCATCAAATCACCGATTTTATCGATTTGCTGCTGCGGGTAAGTTTCCTCCGGTTTTATATTCAATGCCGAACGGTATGCTGTACGGGCATTTTCATATTCCTTTTGGTTGAAAGCTTCATCGGCCTGTGCAACTGCATCGCTGTACTGACGGTCTTTTTCGGCCTGCAATGCAGCAAGACGTTCCTGTTCGGCAGCTTCCGCCTCGGCGGCAAGACGGGCACGCTCGGTAACTGTTGAATCGATTTTGGCAATCATTTCATCCGGGTATGTTTCATCGGATTTGGCCTGTTTTGCTGCTGTGTAAGCTGTTTTTGCAGGTTCAAATTCTTCAGCCTTAAATGCTTTGTCGGCCTGGGCGATGGCTTCTTCGTATGCTTTTTGTGCGGCAGATAGCTGTGCCATCAAATCACCGATTTTATCGATTTGCTGCTGCGGGTAAGTTTCTTCCGGTTTTATATTCAATGCCGAACGGTATGCTGTACGGGCATTTTCATATTCCTTTTGGTTGAAAGCTTCATCGGCCTGTGCAACTGCATCACTGTACTGACGGTCTTTTTCGGCCTGCAATGCAGCAAGACGTTCCTGTTCGGCAGCTTCCGCCTCGGCGGAAAGACGGGCACGTTCGGTAACTGTTGAATCGATTTTGGCAATCATTTCATCCGGGTATGTTTCATCTGATTTGGCCTGTTTTGCTGCTGTGTAGGCTGTTTTTGCAGGTTCAAATTCTTCAGCCTTAAATGCTTTGTCGGCCTGGGCGATGGCTTCTTCGTATGCTTTTTGTGCGGCAGATAGCTGTGCCATCAAATCACCGATTTTATCGATTTGCTGCTGTGGGTAAGTTTCCTCCGGTTTTATATTCAGTGCCGAACGGTATGAAGTACGGGCATTTTCATATTCCTTTTGGTTGAAAGCATCATCGGCCTGTGCAACTGCATCACTGTACTGACGGTCTTTTTCGGCCTGCAATGCAGCAAGACGTGCCTGCTCAGCGGCTTCCGCCTCGGCGGAAAGACGGGCACGTTCGGTAACTGTTGAATCGATTTTGGCAATCATTTCATCCGGGTATGTTTCATCGGATTTGGCCTGTTTTGCTGCAGTGTAAGCTGTTTTTGCAGGTTCAAATTCTTCAGCCTTAAATGCTTTGTCGGCTTGGGCGATGGCTTCTTCGTATGCTTTTTGTGCTTCCTGACGGAGTGAAATCATTCCCCTGATTGCTTCAATACGAACTATCGGATATTGTTCCTGTGGTTTAATTTCAAGGGCTTCCCTGAATTTTCCAACTGCAGCAATCAATTCATCAGCACCAACCAGCCGATCAGCTTCATCAATTGTTTCCTGGTATTTCTTATCTTTTTGTGTTGCAAGTGCTTCCAGCCGTTTCTGTTCGGCAGCCTGTTGTTCTGCAAGTAAACGAGCCTGTTCATTAATTGCAGAATCAATTTTATCCATCATTTCCTTCGGGTATGCCTCCTGTGGCCTCATCGTACCTGCTTCAGCATAAACTGCTTTGGCTTCTGTCAGTTTATTCTGATGATATAAATCGTCAGCCTTCGTAATGGTCTGTTCATACTTTTGATTTGCCTGTGCAATTCCCTGCAGTATTGAGTTTATCTCTGCAATTTTCTCCCGCGGATAACTTTCCTTCGATTTTATTGCCAGTGCATCATTGTACTTACCAATGGCAGCATCATAGCTTTTTTGTGATAATAAATTGTCGGCTTCGGCTATCAATCCGTTGTAACGTTCATCAGTTTTCTGACCTGCCAGAATTGCTTCAATTTCTTTCAGCCGGTCCAACGCATGTTTATCGTTGTCATGGATTGCAAGCGCCTGGTTATACAAGTTCTGCGATTCAGAATATTTCTGCGTATTAAAAGCCAAATCGGCTTCTTTTATCCGATCTGCAAAATTCTGTTCTTTATTCAATAACTGATTTATTGTTTCTATACGTTTGCCGGGATAAGCTTCATCAGGCAGCAGTTCCAGGGCCTTTTCATAATCGGCCAGCGCTTCAGCAAACTTTTCCTTGTCGTAGGATTTATCCGCAGATTTTATGTATTTGTCGAACAACGACTGATTTGTCAACCGCTGCATAAGATTTTTAATTTCCTCAATTTTACGTGTTGCAAGCTCATCGCCCGGTTGATAAGACAATGCATTTTCATAGGATGAAAGGGCTTTATCGTAAAACTGCTTTTCCACCATTGCCTCTGCCTGAAAAATAGCCTGTTTGTAACTTGCCTGTTTTTCGAGTGATTGTGCCTGTTTCGATTGAAGTTCACTAATCTCCTTAATCTTCTGCTTCGGATATGCTTCGTCCTGTTTTAGTTTTAGTGCCTCATTATACTTGTTCAGCGCTTCTTCGTACAATAATTCTTTCACTGCATTATCGGCAAGGGCAATCAGCGACTGGTATTCCTGTTCTGTCTGCTGCCTTTTCAGTAAATCTGTAATTTCAGCTACCCTTTGCAGTGCATGCTGATTATTTGGAGCAATAGACAATGCGCGGTTGTACGAACTTTTAGCGTCGGTATATTTTAACTGCGAGTACTGCAAATCAGCTTGTTTAAGGAGTAAATCAAGACGATCGGCGCGTGCTTTAGCCATATCTTCAGCCACCATTTGCAACCCAAGTAAATCGTTTATTTCAGCTATCCTGTCCTTTGGATATTGCTCTTTAGGGAAAACCCTGCTTGCTGCCTGGTATCCGTCCAAAGCATCCAGAAATTTCTCGCTGCTGTAATCTTTTTCGGCACTTTGCAGCAAACCATCATATTCTTTTCGCAGCTCCGCCAGTTCGGCCTTAGTAAGTTTCGACAAATAATCTGCCTCCTTACCAATAACCTGGGATTGCGCAATTGCCTGATCAATCATCTTTTTGATTTGTGCATCGTTATAATACACCTCCGAAATAAAATTATCGACATTTTGGCTGTAAAAGATTTTCAGCACTGTATTTTCTGAAAACCTTTTATCGATGCCAGGAATTTCGGTAAACAGATTTACATCAACAGGAAATGGAGGAAACAGCGGATCCGACTGCAGTACTGTTGAAGGAACAGCAGTTGATACCACAATTTTCTGCGAAAAATTGTCTTTTCGCGAAAAGATCAATACAAATTCGTGGTTGTAATTCAATTCCACTTTGTAGCGTCCCCCGGGAGGGATACCATAATTGTCCAGACGTTTTCCGTCCTGAAACATTTGAATTATGGCTCCGTCAACTGAACCCTGTTCTGCACTCACTTTTCCTTCAACAATCAATCCGTTGCTGCGCTGGCCCAAAACAGAACCGGCACAATAGACCAGAAAAATGTTGAACAGTATAATTTTGAGGTACTTTCCCATTATGTTTTTATTGTCAGTAATAGGAAACGAAAATAAAAACAATAAATTACTTCCGAAAGATTATTTTAAATCCTTCATTTTTTGAGTAATTAGTTTGATATTCGGAGTAATTTCTGACAGAAATATATTAGTTTGCCGGCTTTAATTGACCAAAGCTTAATTATAGCCGGATGAAACGCGAAGCGAGTCTGTTTACAGCACTTTTGCCTATTCTGATTTTAATTGCCCTTTTAACTTTAAATGTGTTACTTTTTGAGGACACATTATCAGGCTCTAACCAGCTCGCACTTTTAATTGCAGCTGCTGTTGCCGGGATTATTTCCATACGGCTTGGATTGCGCTGGATTGCAATCAGGGAAAAAATAGTTTCCACGATTGGTTCAGCCATGCCTTCAATTTTGATTTTACTGCTGATTGGTTCACTTGCCGGAACGTGGATGATAAGCGGAGTAGTTCCTGCCATGATTTATTATGGTCTGGATATCATCAATCCGAAGATGTTTTTGTTTACCGCAGTTGTAGTCAGTTCAATTGTGAGTGTTGCTACAGGAAGTTCATGGTCAACAATTGCAACTATTGGTGTAGCGCTTATAGGAATTGGCAGAGCACTTGGATTAAACGAAGCTGTTGTTGCCGGGGCAATTATCAGCGGCGCCTATTTTGGCGATAAAATGTCGCCGCTGAGCGATACAACCAATCTGGCTCCCGCCATGGCCGGCACCGATTTGTTCACGCACATCCGCTACATGTTTTATACCACTGTACCATCGATGACGATTACTCTGATTATTTTTCTTGCAATCGGTTTTAGCGTTAGTTTTCCAGGTACGATATCCAATGTTGAAAGTGTAAAGACTTCTATTGAAGCCACATTCAATACAAACCCTTTGCTTTTTCTGGTACCGGTTATCCTGTTAACCATAATCGTATTGAAAGTTCCTCCCCTTCCCTCCCTGTTTATCGGAACAATTCTGGGTGGGATTTTTGCCGTTATTTTTCAACCTGAAATTATAAAAGATGTTGCAGGTCAATTCAACAATTATGCCGAAGCTTCCTACATTTCAGTCATGCAGGCAATGTTTGGCAATGTTTCGCTTTCTACATCGGATGCGGGTGTAAATGAGTTGCTGAGCACATCGGGAATGCGGGGTATGCTGGATACCGTTTGGCTGATTTTATCGGCTATGGTTTTTGGCGGGGTGATGGAATCAGCGGGTTTGCTGAAGCGGATTACCCGGCCCATCATCAAATATGCCCAGAGCACAGGAAATCTTGTGGCTTCAACAGTTGTCACCTGTATTTTTTTCAACACCACTGCTTCCGATCAATACATCTCCATTGTAGTACCAGGGCGCATGTTCAGGAAAACGTATCAGGAAAAAGGATTAAAACCTGAACTTCTTAGCCGCACACTTGAAGACAGCGGCACCATGACTTCGGTGTTGATTCCCTGGAATACATGCGGTGCAACACAATCAAGGGTATTGGGAGTTGCAACGGCAGATTATCTTCCATACGCTTTTTTCAATTTGATTAGCCCGCTGATGACAATGTTGTTTGCATATTTGAATATAAAAATCAGGCGGTTTGATAAGGATCCGGATAAAAACGATAAAGCAATCGAAGTTAAATAGTGTGGGCTTATCATTAAAAAGAAACAACGGAATTCATAACCTGTTTTAATTCCCGGTACAATAATTTATTTTATTTTTGAAGTAAAAAAGTATGAAATCCATTACGCTCAAAATAAATGAAAAAATCTACGACAAGTTTTTGTGGCTCCTGAAACAATTTAAAAAAGAGGATATTCAGATTATTGATGAAGATGTTAATTTCGATAAAAACAAGGAATATTTGCAGGGAGAAGCAGAGCGCATTTCAAAAGGTGAGACCAAATTTTTTTCTTTAAATGAAGCCGAACAACGATTGGAAAAGGTCATAAAAAAACATGAAAATAATTCTTAGTGAATCTTTTTAAATTCGATTAGAAAATCAGGTTGATTATATAGCCCGCGACAGTACTTCAAGAGCAAGAAATTTCCGGAAAGACCTTTTTGAACATATTAAACAGATACCAAAGAATCCTTATCAATACCGCAAATCCATTTATTTCAATGACGTAAAAATCAGGGACCTTATTTTCAAAGGTTACACAATCGTTTTTCGGATTAACACAAATCAAATTGAAGTTTTCGGTTTTGTAAAATACCGGAATTCACCTTAATCAGTGAACTTACCAAAATCTCATTTGTCTGTTTTAAGGAAACTGAACCAAATCAGACAGGTTTATTCCACGTTTAATTATATTTGCTCCATGCCGGAATTTCTGGATCAGGATATCACATTTCTGCCGGGTGTTGGGCCAAAACGAGCCGAAGTACTGGGTAAAGAGCTAAAAATTAAAACATTTGGTGATTTAATTTATTATTACCCGTACAAATACATCGACCGCACCAAATTTTACAGGATTTCAGAAATACATGCCCAAATGCCCTACATTCAGGTAAAAGGGAAAATTCAAACCATGGCACTCGCCGGCACCGGTAACAAAATGCGTTTAACAGCGCAATTTACCGACGGGACAGGTATCATCGAACTGATTTGGTTCCGCTCCATAAAATGGCAACAGGAAAATCTGAAACTCAATACTGAATACATCGTTTTCGGAAAACCTTCAGAATTTAACGGAAGAATGAATGTTGTACATCCTGAAATGGAAACAGAAGAGGAAAAACAGTTGCATCCGGCCGGACTTTTTCAGGGGTATTACATCACCTCCGAAAGCATGAAAAACAAGTACCTGAATTCCAAAGCCATAAATAAACTGCAACTTACACTTATCGGTTTAGCCAAAGGAAAAATAAAGGAAACCCTTCCTGATAACCTCATTAAAAAGCTAAAGCTGGTTACGCTGGAAGAAGCGCTTACAATTATCCATAAACCCGAAAACACAATTGATTTAAAAAATGCACAGTTTCGCCTTAAGTTTGAAGAACTTTTTATTATTCAACTAAAAATACTTGCATTAAAACACCATCGCGAAAGTAAATTTAAAGGATTCAGATTTGAAAATGTCGGATATAATTTCAATACATTTTATACTAATTTTCTTCCTTTTGAACTCACCGAAGCGCAAAAACGTGTAATCCGTGAGATCAGAAAGGATGTAAACCGCAACATTCAAATGAATCGCCTGTTGCAAGGAGATGTTGGAAGCGGGAAAACCCTTGTTGCACTGATGATTATGCTGCTTGCCATTGACAACGGATTTCAGTGTTCGCTAATGGCTCCAACCGAAATTCTTGCTCAGCAGCATTATCAATCCATCACCAATTTCCTGCAGGGAATGAACCTTGAAGTAGAATTACTAACTGGTTCAACAAAAACAAGCGAAAGGAAGATTCTACACGAAAAACTCGAAGCCGGAAGAATTCAGGTATTAATCGGAACCCATGCATTGATTGAAGACACGGTTAATTTCAAAAACCTGGGCCTGGTAGTAATCGATGAACAGCATCGTTTTGGAGTGGCACAACGCGCCAAACTCTGGCAAAAAAATGATCTGATTCCTCCCCATGTTTTGGTAATGACGGCCACTCCGATTCCGCGAACACTTGCAATGACAGTTTACGGAGATTTGGATGTTTCGGTAATTGATGAATTGCCTCCGGGAAGAAAACCAGTGGAAACGCACCATTTTTTTGAAAACCGCCGTAAACAGGTTAATAATTTTCTTAGGCAGGAAATGGAAAAAGGTAGACAAATTTATATCGTTTTCCCTCTGATTACAGAATCAGAAAAGCTGGATTTAAAAAATCTTGAGGAAGGTTACCGGCACATTACCGAATTATTTCCTGATGTAAAAGTTGGCATGGTTCACGGACAAATGAAACCGGTGCAAAAGGAAAATGCAATGCAGAAATTTAAAAACGGGGAATCAAAAATAATGGTCGCCACAACAGTAATTGAAGTTGGTGTTGATGTTCCAAATGCATCGGTAATGGTTATTGAGAGCGCCGAACGATTTGGATTGTCACAGTTGCACCAGTTGCGCGGGCGGGTTGGACGGGGTGCCGAGCAATCGTATTGTATCCTGATGTCGTCGTATAAAATCAGCAACGAAAGCCGCAAACGGCTGGCAACAATGGTACGCACAAGTGATGGATTCGAAATTGCAGAGGTAGATTTAAAACTTCGGGGACCCGGAGATTTGGAAGGAACCCAGCAAAGTGGTGTTGGATTCGATTTGAAAATAGCCAACCTGGGTAAAGATGGCGAAATCTTAAAGCTTGCCCGTGATGTGGCATCCGATTTACTTGAAAAAGACCCGATGTTGCAAAGTGGTGAAAATAAAATCCTGCTAAAAAGTCTCACTTCCAAACAGACAGAATTCGACTGGAGTTCGATAAGTTAAGTATCCATGTAATCACAAATTTCGATTGTTAAAAATATATTTCATAAATTGCATCTGGTTGTTGTCGCATTACAGCTTTAAATCCTGAACAATAAAAGGAATAAACCAGTTAATGAAATAGCATTCAATTGAATTTAATATAAAACGCTATAAACATGAAAAAAAGAGATTTCACCCGAAGAGATTTTATTAAAACCACCGGTGCCGTTACCGCCGGTGCGATTTTAGCCCCAACAATTGGTTGCTCGTCAAATCCATATGATTCAAAACAAATGCCAACCACCATACTAGGCAGTACCGGAGTTAGAATTCCAAAAATGATAATTGGTACAGGAAGCCGGTTTATGTCGGTTGATGAAGACAAAGGACTTGAAATTCTTCAAACAGCTCTGGATAATGGTCTTTATTACTGGGACACTGCAGCTTCCTACAAAAACGATACTCAATACAGCGAAGAACGAATTGGAAAAATACTGCCATCGGTGCGGGACCGGGTTTTTCTTTCAACAAAAGTGGAAGACCGCAAGGGAGAAGATGCCAAACGAACGGTGGAAAACAGTTTAAAACGATTGAATACAGATCATATTGATTTGTACCAGATACATAGTGTGACTACTGAAGATGAAGTGCGAAAATTTGGTGATAAAGATGGAGTACTTCCGGTGCTAAAACAATTTCAGAAAGAAGGAGTTATCCGGTTTATCGGTTTTACCGGCCACACTTCGGCGGCAGCAATGAAACTTGCTGCCGATATGTATGATTTTGATACCATGTTAATCGCTTTAAATCACCAGGAGCAGGGGAAACAGCCATTTGAAGAACAGCCTGTGCCCTTTGCAGCCAATAAAGGAATGGGTGTTTTGGCCATGAAGGTAATTCGTCCGAGGGAAACAGTGAGTGGTTTAAGTCCGGATGATTTAATTAAATATGCACTGAGCCTGAATGGAGTTACTGCAGCAGTAATTGGAACAGATGGACTGGATGTTCTCCGCAAAAATATCGAAACAGTGCGTTCATTTGAACCATTAAGCGATGAGCGGATGAAAGAGTTGCATGTGGCGCTTGATCCTTTTTACAGGAGCAAATCGCTGCCATGGATGCAACCCGGCTATTTCGACGGAATGCATATCGCATAAATTTATATCAATTCGAAAAATTTTTGCTGAATGAACCGGGTAATTTCGCCCGGTTTTTTATTACCAAGCAACTGGTCTTCCACCTGAACAACCGGCATAACTTCCGTTCCCGTTCCTGCAATCATCAGTTCATCCAGTTCAAATAATTCGTTTTCGGCAATTGCATTTTCCACCACCGGAATATGGTTTTCAGTACAAATTTCCAAAATTACTTTGCGGGTGATTCCCGGAAGAATAAAATTTGATAGCGGATGAGTTATTACTTTTCCATTTTTCACGCCTAAAACACTTGAATGTGTTGCTTCGGTAACTTTTCCGTTTCTTGTAAGGATGGTTTCCCCTGCCCCGGCATCCACTGCCTGGTTAAACAGCATTGTATTTGGAAGCAGAGCCACTGATTTAATGTCGCAACGATGCCACCGAATATCTTCCCGAACAATCGTTTTTATTCCTTTTTCAAGATTTTCTCTTGAAGAAGGTAATTCGAATGCATAAGCATAAATCGTTGGTTGAATATTTTTCGGGAAATAATGCACTCTCTGATGTGTTCCGCGGGTAATCTGAATATAAATTCCTGCTTTTGCATTACTGAAATTATTTAACAACAGCAATTCGTTGACAAGTGGATTAAATTTTTCAACATCAACACCAATAATTCCAATTTCTTTCAGGCTCCTTTCGAGGCGGGAAAGGTGATCGTCCATTCGAAAAGCCTTTCCATTGTAACACTTTATAACTTCGTAAACGCCATCGGCAAATAGAAAGCCACGGTCGTCAGGCGAAATTACTGCATTTTCCCTAACCACAAAATTGCCGTTTAGATAAACAGTTTCATTCATTTTTGCATGTTTTTAAGCATTTTAATTTCTTCAGCCCAGATATCTTCGTTTGGAGTTTCAAGAATCAAAGGAATATTGTCAAAACGGCTGTCGTTCATTATACATTCAAAAACTTCAAGTCCAAGTGTACCTTTTCCAAGACTGTCGTGCCTGTCTACCCTCGAACCCAGCTCTTTTTTCGAATCATTCAGGTGCATTCCCTTCAGGTATTCAAAACCAACCACATCATCAAATTCCCGGAAAACGTATTCAAAACCCTCTTTTGTTTTAATATCGTAACCTGCTGAAAAAGCATGGCATGTGTCAATGCAAACTCCAACCCTGTTTTTATCTTCCACCTGATCAATTATTTTTTTCAACTGATAAAATGAAAACCCGAGATTGGTTCCCTGACCTGCTGTATTTTCAATGACTGCCGTAACTCCGGATGTTTTTTCAAGAGCCAGGTTTATTGATTCTGCAATTACCGAAAGACATTGTTCTTCCGTTATTTGATTTAAATGGCTTCCCGGATGAAAGTTAATCCTGTCAAGCCCAAGTTGTTCGCAACGCTGCATTTCGTCCAGGAATGCATCTCTCGATTTTTGCAAGGCTGCTTTTTCGGGATGACCGAGATTAATGAGGTAACTGTCGTGTGGTAAAATCTGATTGGGTTTAAATCCATATTTCTCACAGTTTTTTTTGAACGCTGTAATACTTACTTCCAATAACGGTTTAGCCAGCCACTGCCGCTGATTTTTTGTAAAAAGTGCGAATGCATTAGCACCAATTTCATGTGCATTTTTAGGTGCATTTTCAACACCCCCTGCAGCACTCACATGAGCTCCAATAAATTTATTTGACATTTTTTATGATTTTTCGTATAACACACCGGAACAGTTTTTGTATGATATACCAGTGCGTATTTTTTAGCTAAAATAGATTTATTATAACAATTAAAAAAACAGAATTAAAGTGAAACAATCCGTTATTGTTTTTCACAAACCGGAAAAGCATAATGGTAGTTCATATAAACATTAAAAAATATAAAGCCATGAAAAATATAATATTTGCAATGATTTTACTGTTTTCATTTTTTACGGTAAATGCACAGGATTCAGGTAAAAGCCGTAAGGAAAGAAAGGCCGAAAGAGAAGCTCATAAAGCTGAAAATATTAAGAATCTGTTGGAAAACGAAACGTTTGTCTTCAAAGCAACGCATGTGATTCCAATGGGAGGAGGCAGTAAATATCTCAATTATCAGTATGATGTAGAAGTTAAAGGCGACACTGTTAATTCATACCTGCCCTTCTATGGTGTTGCATATCACGTTGATTACGGAAGTACAAAATCAGCATTCGATTTCGAAAAGCCTGTTGAAAGTTACAACCTTGAAAAAGAGAAAAACGGTTACCAGGTTGATCTTGAAGCACAAAATGGAATGGACCATGTCAATTTCACATTTCACGTTTCGGAATTGGGATTTACAACGTTGCACGTTACCAGCACAAACCGGCAGTCTATTTCATATTACGGTACAATTGATGAAATTAAAAATGAAGAGAAATAGTATTATTCTTCATTAATATTCTTTATCTTAAACAATTGGTTAAAAATCGTGAATTATGAAAAGAACTATATTCATACTGCTATTAACAGTTCCTCTATTTTCAGGATTTGCACAGGATACTGCAATGGATAAACAAGTTGAAGTTCCTGAAAACAAAGAAGATTTTGAAAAGGCAGTCATTGAATTGATGCTTGAAAACAAAGATTTTGTTTTTAATGCAACTGATATGATGCCCCGTGGAGCCGGAAATGTCAACTTAGGATATGATTATGATGTTCAGATTAAAAATGGCATGATGATTTCCTATCTCCCATTTATTGGAATCTCATATAATCCGGTCTACGGAAGCCATAATTCCGGATTTGACTTTACACAACCTATTACAAGTTACGAAGTGAAAGAAAAAAGAAAAGGTTACCGGGTTGAAGTCGAAGTAAAAAATAATTCCGATAAACTGAAATATACTTTTCATATTACTGACTCCGGTTCTTCAACATTAACAGTTGCCAGTTCCAAACGCCAGTCCATTGCCTATTACGGAACCATTGATCCAATTAAATAATCAAGAATTGTTTTTAGATTTCGAACGGTAATATTTTAAATAGTTCTATTGACTGAGGTGTAACTTTTACCTGAAGCGGAATAACTTCAACACCGGCATTAACTGCCAGTTTTAATATTTCAGCATAATTTGAATCGATAAGAGCAGCAGGTGCAAAAACTTCCACATCAGTGCGTTGAATCACATAAAGCATAACTGCACGCATTCCTGTAGCTTTTACTTTCATTAAGGTATTCAGGTGTTTTTGGCCGCGGATTGTAACAGCATCCGGAAAAAGGGCATAGTTTCCTTCTTTTAGCGTTACATTTTTTACTTCAATAAAGCAGCGTTCTGTTTCGTTTTCAGCATAAATGTCGAACCGGGAATCACCGAATACAACTTCACGCTTTATGGTTGAATATCCTTGCAGGCCTGGGATTATATTATTGGATATAAAAGAAAATGCAAGTTTATTTGGATTTCCGGTATTAATTCCCACCCAATCCCCGTTAATTTTGATCATTTCCCAGGTAAATTTTGTTTTTCGATTGCGGTTACTAACCGGCGAAAGATAAACTTCGGCTCCATTTTCCAGACAACTTTTCATTGAACCGGAGTTAGTGCAATGTGCAACTATTTCGGATCCATCATCCAATAAAATGTCTGCTAAAAAACGTTTGTAGCGTTTGATTAACCTTCCATGAACAAGTTTCGTTTCAAATAATAAATTGCCCAAAACCAATGTTTTATTTTAAGTTGATTTACAATTGAGTGCGTGCAAAAGGAACTACATTCTGCCCTGCAAATTCTTTCTTCAGAAATTTAAAGTAACCTGTAATGGCAATCATTGCAGCATTATCCATTGTATATTCAAATTTTGGAATAAATAAATTCCAATTGTATTTTACAGCCTCAGATTGTAATGTGTATCGCAAACCCGAATTTGCAGATACTCCTCCTGCTACTGCAATTTCTTTTACTCCGGTTTGTTTTGCAGCTTTTCTTAATTTATTCAGCAAAATTTCAATTATGGTGTATTGAAGTGATGCGCACAAATCTGTTTTATTTTCATCAATAAAATTTTCATTGGTTTTAAGTTCATCCCTTAAAAAATAAAGAAAGTTGGTTTTCAACCCACTGAAACTGTAATCGAGGTTCGGGATTCGTGGTTTCGAAAACTGAAAACGGAGTGGATTTCCCTGCTGTGCCAGTTTATCCACATGCGGGCCTCCGGGGTAAGGCAAACCCATGACTTTTGCACATTTATCGAACGCTTCACCTGCTGCATCGTCAATAGTTTGGCCAATAACTTCCATATCAAGGTAATCGCGCACCAGAATAATCTGAGAATTGCCTCCTGAAACCAGTAAACAAAGAAAGGGAAATTGTGGCGGTTTAAATTCTACATCTTTTTCTTTTATAAAAAGCGCCAGAACATGAGCCTGCAAATGGTTTACCTCGATTAACGGAATTCCGGAAGCCAGCGAAAATCCTTTGGCAAATGAAGTTCCAACAAGCAGCGAGCCCAATAAACCAGGTCCCCTTGTAAAAGCAACTGCAGAAATATCTTTTTTCGAAATTCCTGAACGTTTTACTGCAGTTTCAACTACCGGAATAATATTTTGCTGGTGAGCCCGCGAAGCCAGCTCGGGAACAACACCTCCATATTCCTCATGCACCTTCTGACTTGCAACAACATTAGATAAAATTACACCATCACGAATTATGGCGGCGGATGTATCATCGCAGGAAGATTCGATTCCTAAAATGATGATTTCTTTATTTTTTTTAACCTTCATTATCCCTTAAAAAAATTTATGGCGTTCTATTTGTTAAACTACAATTTTCAATTCTCAAATTAAGTTATATAGTTATTAATACCCGGCGGTTAAAAAAACAATTTTAACAGGCCGAAGTTTTAAGCTGAAAAAGTTTAAGTTCGTTGTTTAAAAGGGACAAAATTATCAAAAAAGGGTGGAAAATAGTATTTATCTGCATCGGGGTGATTCTCATGTTGTTGATTGGCGGATATATTGCACTGCAAAACAGCAGGGTTCAAACGCTGATTACACAA
Source organism: uncultured Prolixibacteraceae bacterium (assembly GCA_963816685.1). Classification (GTDB taxonomy): domain Bacteria; phylum Bacteroidota; class Bacteroidia; order Bacteroidales; family Prolixibacteraceae; genus CAVYUC01. Next base: position 17,699 of record CAWFMB010000033.1, read on the forward strand.
AAGCTGGCAAAGCAATTATCAGAAAGAATAAATTCCAAAGTAAGCATCGGAAAGGTTTATTTTTCCTTTTTCAATAAACTGGTACTCGAAGATGTTCTGCTGGAAGATCAGAAAAGCGACACCCTGTTTTACAGTCAAAAAATTACTGCTGAAATAGACAGCCTGAAATATAAAAAAAGAAAAGTTGCATTTGATGCCGTCACATTTTCCGGCACCAAAGTTAATGTTGAAAAAGATACTACCGGTCAATTTAATTTCATGTTTGCAGTCGATTCACTCCGGACTCCCGGAAATTCGGGTGAATCCTGGAAAATCAGCGCCAGTCAATTCAAATTTAACAACTCCGATATTGCATACATCGATTCCCGATTAAACACCGAAAGAAACTACTTTATAAATAATCTAAACTTCAATATTTCAGATTTTAAACTGAACAAGGATTCGCTCAATTTCGAAATTGAGCAGCTTACAATGAACGATGGCAAAAATCTTGAAATTGAAAATTTAAGTGCAAAAGTCAATACCACCAGTGATTCCATTGTAATTTCGGGTTTCAATATTGAAACACAGGTTTCAGCAATTCATAACAGTGAATTGAAAATAGCATTTCCGGATTCGATGCAAAAATCTTTAAATTCGATGGAAATGGATTTAAATTTTTCAAGTTCGGTAATCAGTTTTTATGAACTGGCACAATTGATTCCGGCTTTGGAAGGAATGGATCAGGTTGTTGGTTTTTCGGGACAGATTTACGGAAAAATAAACGATTTGAAGGGTAAAAACCTGAAGTTGCAAACCGGACAAAACACTTCGGCAGAGCTCGATTTATACGTGAATGATATTACAGATTCTGAAAACATGTACCTTTTTCTTGATCTGAAGAATGCACAAACTACATTTAATGATCTGAGCAGTATAAAATTACCGGTCAGCTCTGGGCGAAAGCACCTTAAATTCCCTGAAAGTTTTTATGATGCCGGCATTCTTAGATATAAAGGAAATTTTACTGGTTTTTTAACCGATTTTGTTGCATACGGAACGTTAACAAGTAAAATGGGAAGATTAACCACCGATGTGGCTGTTGTGCCAGAAGCAGCCGGAAAAATTAATTACCGCGGTAAAGTTGTTACAAAAAACTTCAGGTTTGGAGAACTTTTTCAGAATGATAATTTTGGCATGATAACTTTCGACGGAAGTATTGATGGCAGTTTCAATCAAAGTACCCAGGAAGTTTATGGAAAATTCGATGGCGAAATTGCGCAATTTGAAGTGAATGGTTATAACTATGAAAATATTGAACTCGATGGAACATTAAATAATAAAATGTTTGATGGCATATTAAACATTGATGATCCAAATCTTAAATTTAACTTTGCCGGTCAGGTTAATCTAAATCCCGAAGTTCCGGTTTTCGACTTCCGTCTTAATCTAAAAAAAGCATTGCCCGGAAAACTGAACCTGAGTAAAAATTTCCCGGCATCAAATCTGTCGTTTTTTATGCTGGCAAATTTCAAAGGTAACAAAATTGATAACCTTGAAGGTTCGATTGTTTTGGCAGATGGTGTTTATTCAAACCGATACGGTACGTTGAATCTGGATGGAATGGAACTGCAATCGGAACCTGACGGACCAAACGGAAAATTAATTTTTACATCCAATTTCTTTGATATTAATGTAACAGGTAAATATCATTTTCAAACGCTATTAAATGCTTTCGAAAAAAGTATTAACAAATATTTACCGGCAACCAATTACGAAAAGCTGGCGCAGGCCGGCAACAATAATTTTGAGTACATGATTGAGGCCAAAAACCTCGACAGTTTAACTGCTGTTTTTATGCCCGGTATTAAAGTTCTGACCCCATTCCTGCTTTATGGAAAACTAAATTCGGAACAATCGGTTTTCGAACTGGAAGGAAGTATTCCGGGAATCAGCACCAATACAATTATGGTGAAAGACATTTTTATTGGCAATGGTCCGCTTGACGATATTTATGCTTCAAAATTCAGGCTGGGGGAAGTAATCTTAAGAAATGGGATGAAACTTTACAATTTAACCATCGATTCAAAATTGTCAGAAAACGAAATCCAGAACCAGATTTCGTGGACAAATTATCATAAGTTAACTTACAGTGGCAGAATAATTACTAAAACAGTTTTTACCGAACCGGAAAATGGAAATCATCCGCACATTGAAATTGAAGGCTTCCCTACAAAAGTTTATATTGCCGATTCACTTTGGCAAATAGCACCTTTTACTGCAACTATCGACAGTTCCAAATTCGAAATAAATGATTTTAAATTTTACAACGGAAAACAATCGGTAACTATAAACGGAACAATTGCTGAAGATATTTCGAGCCAACTTACTGCCAGTTTCGATAACATCAGTCTTTGGAGCCTTGATGAATATATGAACAAGGATTTTTCTCTGGGTGGTACCTTAAATGGCACTGCCGGAATTGCAGATTTCTATAACCAGCGTGTTGTTTTTTCGAATTTGATAATTGAAGATTTTGTGTATAAAGATCAGGTAATCGGGAAAGTTTGGCTTACCAACAATTGGGATTTTTATAATGCTGCAGTAAATTCAGAAGTAAAAATTGAAAAAAATGAACAGGAAAGTTTACATGCAAGCGGGTCATATCATCCTGATACCAAAAAACTTTTATATAATGCAGAAGTTGATCAATTGTCGGTGGTTGTACTCGAAACTATTCTGGGGAAAAATTTTTCCAACTTTCATGGTACGGCTTCCGGACATATGAAAATTGATGGAACTCCCGACAATTTTTCCATGAATGGCGCATTGATGGCTACAAATGCAGGTTTGACCATTGATTTCACACAGGTAAAATATAATTTTTCAGATTCAGTATATTTTAAAGGAGATACTATTCTTTTCGATAAAATAAATATTTTAGATGAAAGGGGAAATTCAGGAATATTTGATGGAACTATTGTACATCAAAACTTCAAGCATATGGAATATAATCTGTCTGTTGTTTCGCAAAGGATTTTGGCTTTTAACACCACTCCGCGTGATAATAATGAATTTTTCGGTCAGGTAGTTGCAAACGGCCGTCTCGATATTACCGGCCGCGGAAACAGTGTCAATCTTACCGGTACTGCTTCAACATTAAATGGCACAAATGTTAATATATCTCTTGAACCGGAAGGTGAAATTGAGCGGTACGATTTTATCCGGTTTGTTTCCAAAGAAGAATCGGAAAAACAGGAATTTACATTTCCGGAGAAAAATGATGACAGCTTCAGTTTAAACCTATCGATACATGCCACTCCGGATGCCAGAGTACAGCTGATTTACAATTCGCAAATCGGCGACGTAATAAAGGCACAAGGCGAAGGATATTTATTATTTGGAATTGATAAGGAGGGAAACATTACTCTTTCAGGAAATTATACAGTTGAAAAAGGAGATTATCTTTTTACCCTGCAAAATGTTATTAATAAACGCTTCAGCATCGAACAAGGCGGAACAATAGTTTGGTCGGGTAATCCGTATGATGCTGTAATTGATATTAATGCTGTTTATAAACTAAAAGCATCTGTGTATGATTTGCTGGCGAATATTTACAACAATGTTTATCAAAATCAACGCATTCCTGTTGATTGTAAAATTCTTCTTTCCGAAAACCTATCGAATCCGGAAATTCAGTTTGAAATTGATTTTCCAACTGTGGATTCTCGGTTAACCAACGAGTTGCGACAGTATTTTAACACACAGGAAGAGATGAATAAACAAATGTTATCGCTGGTAGTGCTTGGAAAATTTTATGTACCTGAATATATGCGTGGAACTTATGAGGCACAAAATCCGAATTTAATAGGAACTACTGCAAGCGAACTTTTTTCGAATCAGCTAAGTAACTGGCTTTCCCAAATAAATAATAATGTTGATATCGGTTTTAATTACCGTCCGGGCAATCAGATAACCGATGATGAAATTGAACTGGCCCTGAGCACTCAAATGTTTAATGATCGGGTTACAATCAATGGGAACATTGGAAATAATGTAAATCCATATTCAAGCAATAACAGCCAGTTGGTTGGAGATTTTGAAGTGAATGTAAAACTTAATCCAAGTGGAAAAGTTCAATTAAAAGCATATAACCGGTCAAACAACAATCTTATTTACGAAACTTCGCCTTATACGCAGGGAGTTGGTTTTTCATTTACTGAGGAGTACAATTCATTTAAACAATTGCTGAACAAATTAACTGCCATTTTTGCAAAAAAAGAAGAAAATTAACACATATTGTATAACATAAATTAAAAAAACAGAAGATAAGGAGCTGAATTTCAATTGTTCAATTTGCTTTTCAAGCATTTTTTGCAGCATTTACAGTCAAAAAAGTGTTTAAAAATTGAAGGAAATCTTATTTATCTAAAACCTTTATTCTATTTTTGAAACTGTTTTTTTACATAAACCTGTAAATCTGAAAATATGTTTATTTTAATGGTAGTTGTTTTTGTTCTGGGTTATACTGCTATTGCCCTCGAACATCCGTTAAAGATCGATAAAGCAGCCTCAGCGTTAATAATCGGAACATTGTGTTGGGTAATTTATATGCTGGGTGCCGAGAATATCCTTAGCATGGGTTATAGTCCGGCATGGGCCAGTTTTCAGGCTTTGCACCCGGATGTTCATGGTATGGAAGCCATTCATGAATTTCTTGTGGAATTTGAAATCATCAGACACATTGGTGAAATAAGTGAAATTTTGTTCTTTCTGCTTGGTGCAATGACAATTGTGGAAGTTGTAGATCAGCATGAAGGTTTTAAAATTATAACCGACAGGATTAGAACCACCAACAAAGTTAAACTTTTATGGATACTAAGCTTTCTGACGTTTTTCATGTCCGCACTTCTCGATAATCTTACAACAACAATTGTTTTGGTGGCACTTTTGCGCAAACTTGTAGATGACAAACAAACCCGCTGGTTTTTCGCAAGTATGGTTGTATTGGCTGCAAATGCCGGCGGAGCATGGTCGCCAATCGGTGATGTTACTACCATAATGCTTTGGATAGGAAATCAGGTAACAGCTTTGCGGATTATTGAAGGAGTAATTTTGCCCAGCCTTGCCTGTATGATTGTCCCTTTAATTATTCTTTCATTTACTATGAAAGGAAATGTGAACCGACCGGAAGTTTCCGATAATGGACAAGATGTAACCACATTTAAGGAACAAATTCTTTTTCTCATACTTGGAGTAGGTGGTTTATTGTTTGTTCCGGTTTTTAAAACTGTTACACATTTACCGCCGTATATGGGAATGCTGCTTTCATTGGGAATAATTTGGGTTTTTGGAGAAATCATTCACCGGAATAAGCCAAGGAAGATAAAAAACAAACTGAAAGTAGTTGCTATTTTGCAGCGGGTTGATGTTCCAACGGTATTATTCTTTTTGGGAATCTTATCTGCCGTTGCTGCACTTCAATCTGCAGGTCATTTAGCAATATTATCTCGTTTTCTGGATGAAAAGCTCGGTAATATTTATTTAATTGATATAGCCATTGGAATTTTATCTTCCATTGTTGATAACGTTCCACTTGTTGCCGGGGCAATGGGAATGTATCCAATTGCTGAAGCAGGAGCAACAGGATACAGTGCATTTTTTGTCCAGGATGGACTTTTTTGGGAGTTTCTTGCCTACACTGCCGGTACAGGTGGAAGTATTTTAATCATTGGTTCTGCGGCAGGTGTGGCAGCAATGGGGCTCGAGAAAATTGATTTTATTTGGTACCTGAAAAAGATTTCGTGGCTGGCCTTAATTGGTTATCTTGCAGGTTCGGCTGTTTATTTCCTGTTATTCGGAATTTAATCTTTCAATACTAAATTGTTCATAACTTGTATTTTGAACTTCCAATTCGAATAAATGCTTTTTAAAATAATAGTTAATTTAGCGAGGTATAATATTTAGAGCTATACCTCGTTTTCATTTAAGTTTAACAGAAAAATAACTGTAAATACCAATGTTAAGATTATTAATGATTCAGGCTGATTTATCTACGCAGATGGATTCGTTAGCCACAGAACCTGAAGGAATTACAACCAAATTTATTGACATGGCTTTTAAAGGAGGCTGGATAATGATTCCGATTATCCTTTTGTCGATTATTGCAGTTTATATTTTCTTCGATCGTTATTTTGCAATAAAAAAAGCAGGAAAATTCGATCCGGGCCTTCTGGAAAAAATTAAAATTTATATTTCCAGTGGAAGAATTGACGAAGCCACAGCCCTTTGCCGGAGCAATTCAAATCCGGCAGCACGGATGCTGGAAAAAGGGATAAGCCGGATTGGCCGTCCTTTAAACGATGTAAATGCTGCAATTGAAAATGTTGGCAACCTCGAAATTTCGAAACTCGAAAAAGGACTTCCTATGCTCGCATCAGTTGCAGGTGGTGCACCTATGTTGGGTTTTCTCGGAACAGTTATGGGTATGATCCAGGCATTTTATGATATGGCAAATGCAGGAAATAATATCGATGTAACGCTTCTTTCCACAGGTATTTATCAGGCAATGGTAACAACAGTAACCGGTTTAACAGTTGGTATTATCGCATATTTTGCTTATAATATACTGGTGGCGAATGTAGAAAAAGTGGTTTTTAAAATGGAGGCAACCACTTCTGAATTTATGGATTTGTTAAATGAACCAGTATAAAATAACTCACAGAAATGGCATTAAAACGCAGGAATAAAGTAAATGCAGCTTTTAGCATGTCGTCAATGACTGACATTGTTTTTCTGCTGCTCATATTTTTTATGGTGACATCTACTTTGGTTGCGCCTAATGCACTAAAACTTCTGTTGCCGCAAAGCAACAATCAAACTGCGGCAAAACCTATTACAACAATTTCAATTACAAAAGATTTAAAATATTACATAAACGATAACGGGCAGTTAAAACGTGTCGCGTTTCAGGAAATTGAACCTTTTTTACAAAACAGATACGGAGTAGGAAACGATGATATCTTTATTTCATTACATGCTGATAAATCTGTTGCCTGGGAAGAGGTGGTTAAAATTATGAATATTGCCCGACGGAATAAGTATAAAATGATAGCAGCAACATCAGCGGAGAATTAATGGGATTTTATGATAAACATAAAAGAGGAATTATAGGGACAGTTATTTTTCATACAATTGTCCTGCTATTACTCATTTTTCTTGGTTTCTTCACCCCGCTGCCACTACCGGGAGAAGAAGGAATTCTTGTAAACTTTGGGAATTCAGATAATGGTATGGGAGAACGGGAACCTGCTCCCCAAAGGAGCAAACCTGAACCTGTACAGCCTGTTCAGCAGGAAACACAACAGGAAGAAACGCCTCCGCCACAAACAACACCTCCCCCTCCTTCGCAACCCGAACCAAAACCAGCCGAAGATGTTGCAATGACTCAGGATTATGAAGAGACAGCCCGGATTGAAGCTGCTGAACGTAAAAAACGGGAAGAGGAAAAAAAACGAAAACAACAGGTAGAAACAGAAAAACGCAGACAACAGGAAATAGAACGCCAGCGGCAAGCTGAAGTAGAACGTCAGCGACAGGCAGAAATTGAACGGCAAAGACAAGCAGAACTCGAACAGCAGCGTAAAGCTGAAGCTGAGCGAAAAAAACTGGCTGAAGAAAAACAAAAAATAGAAGAAATAAATTCCCGGGCGCAGGGGGCTTTTGGGAATAGTGGTTCGGGCAACGGCGGACAAGGAAACAGTGACGGAAAAAGCCAGGGAGCGACATTCCCAGGTGGCAACCAGGGAGTTCCTGCCGGCGATCCGAATGCAGGCGGATATGGACAGGGAGGAAGTGGCTCGGGAAATCAAGGTACTGGTCCTTCATTCAGCCTTTCCGGACGTTCAGCAAAATCACTGCCCCGGCCTGCTTATCCAGGAAATGACGAAGGTGTCGTTGTAGTTAAAATAACTGTTGACAAATATGGTAAAGTTACAGCAGCTGAACCAGGAGTTCGCGGAACCACAATTATGAACCAGAAATTCTGGAATGAAGCAAAACAAGCGGCTCTTAAAGCCAGCTTCAATACCGATGAAAGTGCGCCTGCATTTCAAACCGGAACAATTACTTATCGCTTCCGTCTCGGGCAATAATCATAAATTCAGCATCATTTGATCCTGTTGTTTTCGATGATAAAAATCAATGATTTATTCTTCAATTTTGATGTGCTTTGCATTAAAAATTGAAAAAATGGCATTCCTTTCAAAACAAAAAATATTCAGTACAAAATGGGTCACCGATTATTTATTTATAATTATCGGTTCATTCATTCTGGCAACAGGTTATGTTTATTTTATTTCGCCGCACAAGATAGTTCCGGGAGGTGTTTACGGAATTGCAATAGTTGTTCACTATCTTACTCAGGATACATTTTCATTCTGGCCCAATGGCATTCCAATAGGGTTGTTTGGATTGGTACTGAATATTCCGCTTACCATTGCCGGTATCAAAATTCTTGGACCCAGGTTCGGAATTAAAACAATTGTTGGATTTGTTCTTTCTTCTGTTTTTATCGATGGTATTACATACCTGCGCCCCGATGGTGATTTACCTCTTGTTGATGATGTATTGCTTTCGTGCGTGTTTGCAGGTGTTTTGGTTGGATTTGGATTAGGCCTGATTTTTAAATCGCGTGCCACTTCAGGAGGTTCCGATATTATTGCCATGATTATTGCAAAACATACTCGTCTGCAGCTAGGTAAACTTATGATATATGTTGATTCGGTTATTGTTCTTTTAGGATTGGCAGCTTTTCGTGACTGGCATATTCCTTTGTATTCGTGGGTGGTTATTTACATTACCGGAAAAGCTATTGATTTAACACTTGAAGGTTCGAATTACAACAAAGCACTGCTAATCGTTTCACATAAACATGCTGAAATTAAAAATAAAATAATAAACGACCTTGAACGTGGTGGTACTTATTTAAAAGGCGAAGGATTATATACGGGTGAAAAAAAGCGTCTTATTTATACAGTTGTAAGCCGCAGGGAAGTAGCTATTCTGGAGGAATACATAAACAGAATTGATCCGGATGCATTCATTACTGTAATGGATGCCCGGGAAATTCTCGGTGAAGGATTTCAAAGCCTGCGCAAAAAAGTTGAAAAGGATTAATTTGCAGCCAGCAAAAACAGATTCTCCGTTTACATGTTTTTTTCCCAGTTTGGCCGAAAAAAAATATATAAACTACCAAAATTCACCTTTCCTCAAATTTCATTTTTATAACTTTGGTGAAGTTCAGAAAGTATCAGTTTATGCCATGCTAAAACGTCTGTTTTTTTTCATATTACTTTTAATGGTTTTTCAATTTAGCGCCAGTTCACAGTCAGTAGGATTGGTTTTAAGCGGTGGTGGTGCAAAAGGGTTGGCACACATTGGGTTAATCCGGGTTTTGGAAGAAAACAATATTCCTATAGATTATATTGCAGGCACTTCAATCGGTGCAATTGTGGGTGGTTTATATGCAGCAGGTTATTCGCCCGATGAAATGGAAGAACTTTTTCGATCCGAGAGTTTTTATTTTTGGTCAACCGGTCAAATACAGGAAGAATACAGGTATTATTTTAATAAACCTGAAGAAAATCCGGCCTGGCTTGAATTACGAATTGCGAAAACAGAAGATAAAATAAAACTGCTCCCTCCCACTAATATCGTTCCTGAAGAGCAAATGGATTTTGCATTTATGGAATTACTAGCTTCTACAAATGCTGCCTGCCAAAACAATTTCGACAGTTTGATGGTTCCGTTTTTTTGCGTTGCAACTGATATTTACAATAACAAACCTGTTGTCTTACGCAACGGTGATTTGGGAGAAGCAATCCGTGCGTCCATGACTGTTCCACTCTATTTCAGGCCTATTATGATTAATGGTGTATTAATGTTTGACGGAGGAATTGTAAACAACCTGCCTCACGATATTATGAAAGATGTATTTAAACCCGATATAATTATCGGACATAAAGTTGCAAATACTAGCAGGGCTGCAACAACCGATAATGTTGTTGAACAAATTGCCAATATGGTAATGCGGCCAACCAATTTTGAAATTGCACCTGAAGATGGGATATTACTTGAAACCAAATTCGACAATGTAGGATTACTCGATTTTAATAAAATAGATGCTATTACCGAAAAAGGAGAAGCTACAGCCATACAGTATATTGACAGCATTAAATCGCGCATCGGAAGAAGAGTTCCGGAAGAAAAAGTTGCTGCCAAACGAAAATCCTTTAACACAAGGAAACCTGAACTGTTCTTTCAAAATATTCAAGTCGAAGGAGTAGAAGATCCGATGCAACGAAAATTTATTATTCAATCAATTAAACACCGGTACAATGTTGTTTCGCTAAATTCATTTAAAAAAGAATACTTCAAATTAATTGCTGATGAACATTTGAAATCAATTCGGCCAATTGCTATGTACAACAGTGAAACCGGCTATTTCGATTTACACCTGAAAGTGGAGCCGGAGATAAAATTTAAAGTAAATATTGGTGGAAACATTTCTACAAAACCAATTAATCAAGGTTTTGCAAGTTTCGATTACAGGGCGTACAAAAGCCGGGCTTATACACTAAGCTCCAACATTTATTTCGGACGTTTTTACAGTTCATTTAAAGTAGGTGGCCGTATCGATTTTCCGACAAGTTTGCCATTCTATCTTTCAGGTTATTCCACGTTGAACCGCTGGGATTTTTTCTCTTCAAGTTCGCAGCTTTTTTTCGAAGATGTGCGGCCGCCATTCATTATTCAGGATGAATATAATCTCCGGTTTGAAGGTGGTTTTCCCATGGGAGTTCGTTCCAAGTTTTTCGCCGGAATTGCATTTTCCACTTCCACAGACGAATATTATCAAACCGAAATTTTTAAAAAAGAAGATAAACCGGATCAAACTTCCTTTAGTGCATTTGTAACACAAGCAGGTATCGAAGGAAATTCACTGAACTACAAACAATATGCAACAGAAGGTATGTTTAAAGGGTTAACTTTAATGCATATTTCTGGCAAAGAAACCAATACTCCCGGAACCACATCAACCAATAATCAGAAAAGCAGTAAAAATCATAGTTATTTTGTTGTTCAGGCAAACACAAAAAAGTACTTTAATATTAATAAAGTTTTTACCGTTGGAACAGAGCTGGAAGCAGTTTTAAGCAATAAAAGCCTGTTTCAGAATTACAAATCAACAGTGCTTGCAGCACCTGGATTCAACCCAACACCGCACAGTAAATCATTGTTTCTGGAGAATTTTCATTCGAATAATTATCTTGCCGGCGGGTTGAAAACCATCGTAAATTTAAATCCATCTTTTCATTTCAGGCTCGAAGGATATGGATTTGTTCCGATTAAAGAAGAATTGAAGAACCAGGATTTAACTGCATATCGCATCGATAAAACCTTTAATAACTATTATTTTCAAGGAATGGCTGCACTTGTTTACCAAACCGGAATCGGACCGGTTAGCCTTGCATTAAACTATTACGAAAAGCAAAATTCAGAATTATACCTTACATTAAATTTTGGATATATTCTTTTTAATAAAAGAGGTTTTTAACTACGGCAACTTACCAAAAATTTTAATGTTTTATTTTTTACGGTAACATTTTACCCAGTCAATTTGAAAAGTTACCGGAAGAGCCGAACCTGGAATTTCATAAACTACCAGGCTCGAAGCGCTTAAATGCAGCGGAAAATTAAACTGTGAATTATTTTGTTGAAACACTTCGGTTTCATTTATTTTCCAGCTAAATGTGTTGCCGGATTTTTCCAAAGTAAAAATGTACCAGTTATCTTTTTTAAGATTCGAAATATCCAGTCCGTTCATTTCAATTTTCCCGTTTGAATTTAAAGACGAGATTCCGATGCGGTTTTTAGTACCCATTTCAACCAAATGAACACGTGGTGAGTTTGTTTCACCTTGCAAGAATACTGAACTGACCACTTCTTTTACAGGCTTGAATTTTATTTTGGCCTCAAAAATTCCATCTTCCTGCCAAAAACCTGGTGCAGTAGAAACCAGTCCGGAAGAATAATCCAATTCAACAGGCATAAATCCGGATGCAGGATTCCAGATTTTACCCTGAATCTTTTCCTTGCGCGTTTCAATTGAAAGTTTACCCTTAGTTGTTAAGTTTTTACCATCCGTAAATACGTTCAAATCGCCAGCTAAAGAATAGTTATCGCCAAGCAATTTTTCAGCAACATAACTCTTTGCTGACCACTTTTCGGATTGTAACTTCCCGTTAAAGTCATCTTCAAAAGTTACTTCCCACTCTTCGAAAAATTTGAATGCGGTTGAATTTTTATATTTGAAATATTTAGAGATATGCGGTGAACTTTTCATCTCCCTGTATTTTTTTTCCACAGCAAATTCATTCGATTTTTCCCATTTTTCCTTGTCTTCGAGATAGGCTTTTCTTTCCCTGAATTCTGCCGATGAAAAAATAGATTTTAATTCATAATAACGATTTAATTCCTGACTATCCTTTACATCCAGATAATTTTTATACAGAGATGATCTTTCGAATTTCAGATAAAACCGGATATCGTCACTTTTCGCAAGGTTTTTATATCGTTGCCATTTTTTACAGGTTTCACTTTTTTCGAATTTCTTTTTATCCTTTAAAAAAGCTTCACGCTCTTTAAACTTTGCACTTTCAACAACAAGTTTTAATTCTTCATAATTCCTTGGACCGTGATTTCCTGAAATCTGGCGATAAAGTTTCAGCTTTTTTGAATTTTCGAATTTCAGATATTCATGAATTTCAGGGTCCCGTTTCAGCGTTTTAAATTCATTATTTTGCTGCTTACTTTTTCCAGGTTGATTTTTAAGTAAAAGATAACGATTGAATTTTTCTGATTTTGAAATTAATTCATGCCGTTTAAGCTTTTCCGAACCATGTAATTCGAAATAAGATTTTATCCCTGTTGATTTTTTCAGTTTATTAAATTCCGTAAATGATTTTTCTTCAGGCGAGCCTTTAAATACCTGCTGTTGTATTTCTTTTTTCTCTTTTTGAAATATGCCGTTTTCTACATAATCCTTCAGTTGAAAGTATTCAGTTAAAGTTTCTGATTTTCTCAAGGTTTCGTATCGATCCAAATCCTTGGAGCCTTTAGCTTTGAAAAACTGTTTAATCCGTTTCGATTTACTTAGTTTTTCAAACTCTTTAAGGAGAAGGTATTCTTTGCTGCCTTTAAATTGCAACGCCTGAATTTCAGATTTCCGTTTTTTAAATTCTTCGGAATTTACCTGCTTTTCAAGTTCCAGGAATTCAGATAATTCTTCTGATTTTTCCACTTCCTGGAATTCAAGATAATCTTTATACAGCAATTCACGTTGTTGCTCTACTTTTTCAACAGGTTTTATTTTACCTAAAAGTTGAAGCGAAAAAATTTTAAATGACATCTGCCAGGATTTAGTTTTTTAACAAGTTTCAAAAATAAAAATTAAACCCGTTAAATTCTAAAAAATGTTTGTAAACATTATTTAATCAGCATTTTTGAACTGAAATTATTTATCATATTTTAAGATTTTAACAAATTCAACTCTTTTCTGAAAATCTCAAACCTTTAACTGTTTATATGTTTCGACCGGAAAGATTGACTGTTCAGCTAATTTTAAATAGTTTTGATCCTGAAAATTGACATTACATGATTAAAGATTCTGAATTAATACTAAACCAGGATGGTTCCATTTTTCATTTACACCTAAAACCGGAAAATATTTCGGACCAGGTAATTTTGGTTGGTGACCAGGATCGGGTTGAAGCTGTTAGCCGCTTTTTTGATAAAGTTGAATTTACTACCCGGAATCGTGAATTTAAAACTGTTACCGGCTTTTACAATGGAAAAAGAATTACAGTACTTTCCACCGGAATTGGCACCGATAATATTGATATCGTTGTAAATGAATTGGATGCACTTGTAAATATTGATCTCCAAACACGGGAAATTAAAAGGCAACATAAATCATTAAACATTGTAAGAATTGGAACATCGGGAGGATTACAGGCAGGCTTGCCGGTAAATTCTGTAGTTGTTTCCCAAAAATCAATTGGATTTGATGGAACGCTCAATTATTACTCCAATTGTGAAAACTTTTGTGATGTGCCGTTTAAAAAGGCATTTATGCAGTTCACCGGTTGGAAAGATTCGTTACCAAAACCGTATGTAGTTGATGCATCTGATAAATTATTAAAACAATTTGATAACTCCGGATTCAGAATGGGAGTAACGATATCAGCACCCGGGTTTTATGGACCGCAAGGTCGTATTTTAAGACTTCGACTTGCGATGCCCGAACTGAACCAGCTGATTGGACAATTCAATTTCGACGGAATGCAGATAACCAATTTTGAAATGGAAAGTTCGGCTATATATGGATTATCGAAAATGCTTGGACATTGTGCATTAACAGTTTGTCTGATAATTGCCAACCGGGTTACAAATGAAGCAAATCCTGACTACAGGTCTGAAATGGAAAAACTGATTTTAAAAGTACTTGACCAACTAACTAATTAATCATCGAAATAATGAAAAGAAGCAAGCTTCAGGCATTGATAAATTTACTTGACGACCCCGACAATGAAGTTTATGCATTGGTTGAAAAAGAACTGCTCAAAGAAAATCATGAAATAATTTCAACACTGGAAGATACATGGGAAAACAGTTACGATGAAAACTGCCAGGAACGGATAGAAAACCTGATTCAGAATATTCAGTTTAAACAAACCAATAAACTGTTAAAAACCTGGATTAAAACTTCCGAAAGAAACCTGCTCGATGGCTTTTTAACTGTTGACCGGTTTCAATACCCGGATTTAAACCTGCTGGTTTTACATCAAAAGATTGAGAACCTGCAAAAATCAATCTGGCTTGAATTGAATAACTCGCTTACATTACTTGAAAAAACCACAATATTAAATCACTTTCTGTTTCATATCAATGGGTTTTCAGTAAATCATAACAATATCCAATCGCCTCAAAACTGTTTTCTCAATCAGATGCTTGAAACAAAAAAAGGGAATGCTGTATCATTAAGTATATTTTATACAATACTGGCGCGGCAATTGGAAATACCTGCCCATTTTATCGATTTTCCCAAAAATCCGCTGATTGCTGTTGTAAATCGCAGTCTTGCTAAAAAAGTTCACGGCAAAACCTACAGTTCCGATGTTTTGTTTTATATCAACCCCTCAAATAAAGGCGCTATTGCCAGCAGAAAAGAAATTGACTACCATCTCAGGAAAAACAATTACAAAAATGTAACTGAATTTACCGAACCGAAATCGGATATTGTTTTTATAAAACGGCTGATTGAATCGATGCTGGAGTCATACAGGTCAGTTGGTTTTCCCGAGAAAGAAGAAAAAGTAAAAATACTTTTAAGACTTTTCAGGCAGTTTCAATAAAAAATTTTAAGCTTTGAACTGTCTTCTTTGAACCCGTCTGTTCAGCCGGACAGGCTTTGAACTTTGAACTTCTTCCAATGATCCTTTACCCGACTCTGAAGACCTTTTATATCTCCATTAAATCCCAGACAGATGGTGAAACCGGGTCACTTTAATTTTCCGGTGGAGTAAATACCTCAAATTTCATTTATCCGGATAAAAAACAGAATCACATAAACTCCTCTTACAGCAGCTATGAAAGGATTTGTTAAAGAAGTTACCTGTATCTTTGTATTAATAATATTGCAGAAGTGGAATTAAATGGTAAAAGGTAATGCTGTTTTAACAGCAGGATTTGTATTTCCTTCCAAAGCAGTCTTATAATGGTTTTCACTATACCTTCCATATACCATGGACGGGGTTAGTTCGCGATTTAATATGGAAGGTATATTGATGTTATAGTGTTGGTAAGTTCCGGGTTACAAGTAAAATGCATGAGAACCTTCTCTTTTGGGAAGTCATAACTACATTTGGTTCAGGAGACAGTGCAATGGCGGCTCTATGTTCATTCTCTCCAATTCATTTATGTATGCCGTTATTAAGGTTGCTTCTTTGTAACCATACAAAAAAGCTTATTATGCAGTGTTTTATCAGTTTTATCTTTTCCTCACCTGATTTTTAAAGTAATTCGTGAAACCGTGCTTCTGCCTGGATTATCAGTAATTCATCACAGGGATTTTTACAATCTTGAGTAAGACAAAAATCAACAGAATATAAAAAAACCGGTGTGGATAAGATGAACATTTACTTATGCCATTAACTGAAATATCTTTGACTTTTCCATGTCAAAGATATTCCCAGTCAATAGTTTTTTTTAAAAGATGTTGGAGTAGTAAAGCTCTGGACTGATTTTGCAACGACAGCACAATCAGAAATTTCTTTATCCTGTTTTTTCAGTTGTTTATTTGGCGTAACTAACCACACGAGTTTCCCTGATAACGGTAATTTTTATTTGTCCGGGATAAGTCATTTCATCCTGAATCCGTTTTGAAATATCGTAAGAAAGTTGTTCGGTTTCCTGATCACTCATTTTATCTGAGCCAACGATTACACGCAGTTCACGTCCGGCCTGAATTGCATAGGTTTTTGTGACTCCCGGATATGAAAGTGCCAAATCTTCCAAATCTTTCAACCGTTTAATATATGATTCAACAACTTCGCGACGTGCACCCGGTCTGGCTCCTGAAATAGCATCACATACCTGGACAATAGGTGCCAAAAGGCTTTGCATTTCAACTTCGTCATGATGAGCACCAATTGCATTGGCAATATCCGGTTTCTCCTTGTATTTCTCCGCCAGCTTCATTCCTAAAATAGCGTGTGGCAATTCCGGCTCGTCGTCAGGCACCTTACCTATGTCGTGCAATAAACCGGCACGTTTGGCTTTTTTAGTATTCAGTCCAAGTTCCGAGGCCATTATTGCACTTAAATTGGCAACTTCACGTGAGTGCTGCAACAGGTTTTGACCATAAGACGAACGGTACTTCATTTTACCAATCAGCCGGATTAATTCGGGATGTAAACCATGAATTCCAAGGTCGATTGCAGTACGTTTTCCGGTTTCAATCACTTCTTCATCAATCTGTTTTTTTACCTTACCAACCACTTCTTCAATTCGGGCCGGGTGAATTCTTCCATCGGTAACCAATTGATGCAAAGCAAGCCGGGCTATTTCACGGCGAACCGGATCAAAAGCGGAGAGAACAATTGCTTCGGGTGTATCATCCACCACAATTTCAACACCAGTAGCTGCTTCAAGGGCACGAATATTACGTCCTTCGCGGCCAATTATGCGTCCTTTGATTTCATCACTTTCAATATGAAAAATAGTAACAGAATTTTCAATGGCTGTTTCTGTAGCCACCCGCTGAATCGATTTCACTACAATTTTTTTAGCTTCCTTATTTGCGGTTTGTTTAGCTTCCTCCATTATTTCATTCACATAACTGATGGCTTCAGATTTTGCTTCTTCTTTTAGTGATTCAACAAGCTGTGATTTTGCTTCTTCTGTTGATAGTCCGGAGATCTGTTCAAGTTTTTCGAGGTGTTGACGGTGAATTTTATCCAGTTCCTCGCTCTTATGTTCCACCCGTTGCAATTGAATGTTTAAATTTTCGCGAATAGCTTCCACTTCTTTCCGGGTTACCTCAAATTCTTTGGTTTTCTTTTGCAGTTCGTCGCGTCTTTGATTGATAATAGTTTCACGTTGTGTCAGTTTATTTTCGAGATGACTTATTTTCACCCCTTTTTCCTGGATAAACTTTTCATGCTCCGATTTAAGTTGTAAAAATTTTTCTTTAGCCTGAAGAATTTTATCTTTTTTAATCACTTCTCCTTCGCTTTCAGCTTCGGAAATAATTTTTTGTTTTTTCGAATTTAAAGCCTTATCCCAAATAACATAGGCCAGAGTTCCCCCAACAGCAAACCCGGCAACAGCACCTATTAGTATTTCTATCCAATTCATTGTTAAAAATTTAATTAAAATAAAAACCTGTAACAAGCCACTTCAAATAAACATTTAAAGTGACCTAACACAGGTTTTTGATAAATATATAATCGATTAATTTACTATTTCTTCTTCTTTTCTTTCAAAAAATCAGAAATATCGTCATTTAAATCCTTCAATTCATTCACAAAAAGAGACTTGTCTTCGCGTTCCAATAATTCTGTTTGTGTTAGTGCAATCTGAAAAGCTGCCATTGCTAAAATATCCTGGGCATCTTTATCAGGAAACAATTCTCTGTATTTAATAATTGTTTCATTAATAATTTTTGCAGCTAACCGATGTCTCTCTTCATTATTTCGATCAATTACCAGCGGATAAATCCTGCCTTCAATCCTAATATTTATTCTAAGTTGATTCTTGTCCACCTGCAATTACCTATTTAGTAATGCAATACATTTATCAATTTCCCGTACTATTTTATTTATTCTTTTTCTAGCCTCACCGTTCTCATCGGTTCCCGACAAAATGTGATTGGCTAATTTTAATTTTTCCTGTTTTCGACCAATTTCTGCATTCTCCTGCTTCAGTGCATCCACTTCGTTTTTTAAGGCTTCAAGTTTTTCTTCCAGCTGTTTTTTTTCATTTTCCAGCTTATTACATTTCTGAAACACCTGCAATGTATTTGCCTTTAAATCATTAAGAAGCAAGCGATCTTCTTCGGTCATTTTTACTTCAATTCAGAGACAAAGTTAATATTTTTAACCTATTGTAAAAACGTTTGCAATATATTGAAAAAAATAATAGTTCTATATCAGAAAACCGTGAATCGAAAAATTTTAAATTTGCGTGTCATTGAAGATGATGAAAGGTTGATTAAATGAAGAAGTTACTGTTAATTCTAATTGTATTTTATTTTGTTAAAAGTAATGGACAAGAACGCTATTATTCCGATCCAGTTAAAATGCCGTTGTTTTTGAGCGCCAGTTTTGGTGAATTAAGAAGCAATCATTTTCACTCCGGAATTGATATTAAAACTCAAGGCACAACAGGAATTCCGGTAAATTCGGTGGCCGATGGTTTTATTTCGCGGATAGTGATTTCGTCTGCAGGTTTTGGAAAAGCAATTTATATTGATCACCCAAATGGAACGACAACTGTTTATGGCCATCTCGACCATTTCAGAAAGGATATTGATAATTATGTAAAAGATTATCAATACAAAAAAGAATCATTTCGCATTGACTTTCAGCTTCCTGAAAACAAGTTTCCAGTTCTACAAAATGAAATCATTGCTTACAGTGGGAACAGTGGAAGTTCAGGTGGGCCACATTTGCATTTTGAAATCAGAGATACAAAGTCTGAAGAACCATTGAATCCATTGAGTTTTAATTTTCCGGTTGCCGATAATATCGCACCTAAAATTTATTCTTTACTTGTGGTGCCTTTAAATGAAACAGCGCAGGTAAATAATTCAATTTACAAAAAATCATTTCCTGTGGTTTTTTATGATGGTAAATTCCATTTAAATGATAATCCTGTAATACCCGTTTTCAACGAAGTTGGTTTTGCAATTCAAACCAACGATTTTTTAAATGGCGCAAATAATCCATGTGGTATTTATTCAATGCAATTAAAAATCGATGGCGAATTATATTTCACCAGCCTGATGGATCGGTTTTCTTTCAATAATTCGAGGGCAATAAACAGTTATATCGATTACAGTGAATTTATTCGATCCGGAAGAAGATTTCAAAAAACATGGATTGACCCCGGAAACCCGTTGAATATTTACCATTATTCCAGAAACAGGGGAATCTATAATTTCAACGATGGAAATATTCACCACATCAGCATTATTTTAAAAGATACTTATGGAAATACTTCCTCACTTGATTTCAATGTTAAAAGCCATTCTACGAAAGTTGTTCGCCCTGAAGAAAAATACCTGGATTATTTTAGTTACGACAAACAAAACAATTTTGAGGAAAATGATTTTCATTTGCTTTTACCTGAAGGAAGTTTATATACCGATTTAAAATTCAATTACAGGTCGAAACCGGGAGGAACCAAATTTTACTCGGATATTCATGTAATTGACAGTGACAGAATTCCTCTGAATAAAAATGCTGAAATTGAAATTAAATCGAAAAATTTGCCTGAAATACTGCAGTCCAAAGTTGTTTTGGCAATAGTTGATACGCTTTCCGGCAGATTTGTTGCAGCAGGTGGAGAATTTGAAAATGGCTGGGTAAAATCATCCATACGAACATTCGGAAACTATGCTGTAACAGTAGATACTATACCTCCAAGGATCATTTCGCTGAGCATTGGATCAAATGCTTCTTTAACGGAATCGGAAAGAATTCGGTTTCGCATTTCGGATGATTTGGCTGGCATAGATAAAATTGAAGGTTACATTGACGACAAATGGATTTTATTCGATTACGATGCGAAAAACAATTTAATCACCCATTATTTCGATGAAGAACGGTTTGAATTAAAAAAAAGACATGAATTCCTGTTGCGGGTAACCGACTACCGGGGAAATATCACCACTTATGAAAACACTTTCTGGAAATAGCTATAAAATAATAGGTGCTATGTCAGGAACTTCGCTCGACGGTCTGGATATCGCTGCAGCTGAATTCCGACAGGAAAAGGGAAAATGGGATTTCGGAATTATTGCTGCAGAAACAGTTTCATATTCTCATGAATGGCGTAAAAAATTAATAAATGCCCCTACCCTTTCCGGAGAAAAATTAATGAAACTTCATGTTGAATACGGAACCTGGATTGGTGAAAAGATTTCAGATTTTTCAGGGAAAATTCAATTTAACCCTCATTTGATTGCTTCACATGGTCATACTATTTTTCACCAACCGGAAAATAAATTTACATTTCAACTTGGAAACGGGCATTCAATAGCTGCAAAAACAGGAATTACAACTATAGCCGATTTTCGTTCAGGAGATGTTGCCCTGGGCGGACAAGGTGCGCCTTTAGTTCCCGCCGGTGATCATTTACTTTTCCATGAATATAATTACTGCCTGAATTTAGGCGGTTTTGCTAATATTTCTTTCGAAGAAGATAAAAAACGAAAGGCTTTCGATATTTGCCCGGTCAATTTCATTTTGAATTATTTTGCAGAAAAAAAAGGCCTCTTGTTCGATACAGATGGCTATCTTGGAAAAGCAGGAAAAATTCTACCTGATTTATTGATAAAACTGAATGAAATTTCATTTTACAAAATTCAATCCCCAAAATCATTGGGTAGAGAATGGATGGAAACAGTTTTTTTGCCCATTCTCATTTCTTCCGATTCTTCTGATTCTGATACATTACGTACAGTTTATGAACATATTGCAATTCAAATTTCAAAATGGATTACAAGAGACAAACAAGTTCTGGTAACTGGTGGCGGTGCATACAATACATTTCTTATTGAATTAATCCAAAATAAAACTGCTGCCAGAATTGTAATTCCGTCTACTGAATTGGTCAATTACAAAGAGGCATTAATTTTTGCTTTCCTTGGACTTTTAAAATTTAAGCGAAAAATAAATTGCTATGCTTCAGTAACCGGTGCAAAAAACGACAGTTGTACCGGAATAATTTTTACTTCTGCTTAAATATTGCCTTCTTTAATCTTATCTGGCTGATAATAAAAGAATTATTTTCTTATTTTGCATTTAACAGTACTAACTTTTATCAACCATAAAACTCATTCATTCAGCATATTAAAAATTATATAGAAATAAATTTGTTTTCATAAAGGCTTGTTTTATAAGCGATAACTTTATTTTTCAGCAACATTCGAGGCGGTACAAGTGTTATCAGGATAAAATATGAACGCAAAATAGCAGTTTTATGAAATCAACAATATGTATTTTCAAAAGCTTGCTGGTTGCAGGTATATTCCTCTTTTCTTCGTGCATCGATGAACATTTGGAAGTTCCAAACGGTGTTAAACTTACGCTAAAAACCAGCCATTCCGCTGTTCTAAAAAATTTTTATGCAGATTCGGTGATAATTGATGAAGCATTTATTGGTGTGAATAATATCAATTTTAAACCTTCCGGAAAAGGAATTCCTGATTATCCTGAGAAAATTGTAATGCGGGGACCCTATTATTTTAATTTAATTGAAGGTGATTCAAATCCTGAAATTAAATGGATAGCTGTAGATCCAGGTTTGTACAAAAAAATAGAGATTGAGACTTCGCCCACACTTCAGGGCAGAAACACAATGATTATAGAAGGTACAATTAAATGGACGGGAAGAAGAAAGAATACACCATTTGAGTTTTCCACCAAAAATAATTTCAAAATTGCTGTTGAAAACAACAAGGGAATTCAGATAAAGGAAGATGATGTTTCCGAGCTGCTGGTGTATTTTGATCTCTCTTCTGTATTGCAGGATATAAATCTTTTATCGGGTAAGATTAACGAAAACGGGAAATTAATTATTAATGATGATAATAATGCGGATGTTATAAAATTGTTGAATATAAAGTTAACTGCATACAGCAGGTTTTTAAGCATGAATGATTTCAGTAAGGGATTGTTCGACAATGATGACGCAAAACCCGGAACAGGCGACATGGATAATGACAGCAATAATGAAAGTAACAATGAAGAAACCACCAGTGAAAATTCAAATACACAAAAAGAAAATCCGGGCAGAAGGTCTTCAAATGAACCCGGAAATGTAGATGATAAAAATAAGAACAATAACGGGAACAATGAAGCACCTGAAGATGGAAATACCCCTAAAAAAAATCCTGCGGACAAAAATAAAGAAGAGCCAGGTACCAGTAATACAAAGAATGTTAATACCAGGGATAATGATACTGGTATTAAATCAGTTAATAGTAAAAAGAATGGTATAAACCTGTCAATGAAACACATCGGTTAGAAAATTAATAATTCAAAAATTTCGGCTGTTGCTAATATCGGCTTATTGAAAATAAATGTGGTATAAAATGAAAAGATTTGATATTGTTTTTATTGGCTTCTTATTTTTTTTGAACGCTGCAAATGCGCAGTTTTCTGTTGCACCACAATTTGGATTAAGTTATGCGAAATTTGGTGGAGATCTTACTAATGCAAGGTATATTCCAAAAATAAGATACGGTCTGATTGCAAACCTTCCGTTTAACGAATCATTTTCATTTCAACCCGGAATAATGTTTAACGGAAAAGGAACTTCATTGTACTATGACGAAACAGATGAAGATGCACTTGTTCTGAATTATCTTGAATTTCCACTCAATGCAGTATTAAATGCCGATCTTGACATTGGAACCCTTCAGTTTTATTTTGGTCCATATCTGGCTTTCGCTTATAACGGAAAATACAAATACCTGTCGGATGAAAATGGGTTAACAGAAAAAATCAGTATTGGAACTTCCCCTGAAGATGAAATAAAACCAACTGATCTGGGATTGAATATTGGCGCGGGATATTTGTTTGAAGGAATTCAGGTACATGGAGGTTTCAGTGGTTCATTCTCTAATATTTCAAACGAAAAAGACGATCGTTTATTAAATGTTCTTATCACAATTTCAATGGCTTACTTTTTCGAGTTTTAATCAAAAAACACACATCTTCATACTTCCTGTTTATTTCTCGATATGATAAAATGTTATCATTTTGATAATGCCTTGCAGTATTTACTTTTTGATGCTGTTCTGAAAACTTGCATGTTAGGGATGTAGTCTGTAAAATGCACAATTTTTGTACAATCAGGTTCTTAATCTGTAAACATTGTAGAAGTTTTAAAATATTAAATATGGACTTTGCAACAAAAGTTAAATTAAACAATGGAATTGAAATGCCTACCCTGGGATTGGGCGTTTTTAAATTGAAAAATGGAGGAGAAGTTGAAAATGCTGTAAAAACAGCCTTGCTAAATGGTTACAGAAACATTGATACTGCGGCATCATATCATAATGAAAAAGGTGTTGGGATAGGAATAAAAGCCAGTGGTGTGCCTCGGGAAGAGATTTTCATAACTTCGAAGGTAGATAATAATGATCAGGGATTTGAATCAACAATAGCGGGATTTCACAAAAGTCTGAAAAAATTACAAACCAATTATCTTGATCTTTATCTGATTCATTGGCCAAAAGGTAAAAAGTCGCTTGAAACCTGGAGAGCAATGGAAGAATTATATAAAAACGGATTGGTCAGGGCTATTGGAGTGTGCAATTTCCAAATCCATCATCTCGAATATTTACTATCCGAATGTCAGATAGTCCCGGCTGTGAACCAGGTTGAAGTTCATCCTGAATTTACACGACCTGAACTTCATAATTTCTGCCGCGAACATAACATACAAATTGAAGCCTGGAGTCCATTGATGCAGGGTTCTGCAATTAAAATCCAGCAAATAAAGGCATTGGCCGTGAAATACAACAGAGCTCCCAGCCAGATCATATTAAACTGGCATCTCAGAAATGGAAGAATCGTTATTCCAAAATCAAAAAATCCTGATCGAATTATTTCCAATGCTGATATTTATAATTTCCAAATGGAGAAAAATGATTTGAAGATTATTGATAATCTTAATAAAAACAGATCCCTAAATCCTTATAAGGAAAGAATTTCCTATTTACTTGAAATGATTTCAAAACAGAAACAAAATAAAACCTTGTTTATTTTGCTTTTTAAAGCTTTAATGAACAGAGTTAAAAGAGATTTAACAACACCTGTTTTTGAAAAAGCAAATTCAAAATTTGAAACAATAAAAGACTAAAATCCGGTGTTTCTTACATTTATCATATTTCGCAAACAGATTTAATAAAACATTCACGGATAGAATTACAAATTCTTACATTGTGTTCATTTCTCCGTTAACTACGAAACTTTGTTAAAAACACAGGCAGGTTTTCTGAAATAATTATATTTGCTACCCTGAAAAAATTAAAACAAAGTATAATGAATAAAAAAGCTTCAGTTACCGGAATATTTGTCTTTATATTCCTGCTTTTAAATTACCAGGTTTCAAACGGGTGCACCAATTTTCTGATAAGTAAGGGAGCTTCGGTTGATGGTTCTACATTTATTACATATGCTGCCGATTCTCACACATTATATGGCGAATTATATTATCAGCTGGCACAAGATTATCCGAGGGGTGCCATGCGCGATATATATGAATGGGATACCGGCAAGTATTTGGGCAAAATTTCTCAACCTTCTCATACCTTCAGTGTAATTGGAAATATCAATGAATTTCAGGTGGCAATTGGCGAAACCACATTTGGCGGTCGCAGCGAACTGGCAACACAAAGTGGAGCAATATTGGATTATGGAAGTTTGATTTATGTGGCTCTTCAACGGGCAAAAACCGCCCGTGAAGCCATTGAAATAATGACTGACCTTGTTGAGGAATACGGATATTACAGTTCGGGAGAGTCGTTTTCAATTGCAGACCCGGAAGAGGTGTGGATTCTCGAAATGATTGGAAAAGGTGAAGGTGAAAAAGGAGCAGTCTGGGTAGCAGCCCGAATACCGGATGGTTACATTAGCGGACATGCTAATCAGGCTCGAATTACAACTTTTCCATTAAATGATTCTGACAATTACAAATATTCAAAAGATGTAATCTCTTTTGCCCGGGAAAAAGGATGGTTTACAGGAACAAATAAAGATTTCAGTTTTTCTGACGTTTATGCCCCGGTTGATTTTGGCGGAGCACGTTTTTGCGATGCACGTGTATGGGCAGGTTTCAATAAAGTAGCTGATGGAATGAATAAATATGCAGACTATGCCAAAGGAATTATTGAACATTCAGGTGAGAATAAATATGCATCAAACCGACTGCCATTATGGATTAAACCCAATAAAAAACTGACTGTGCAGGATGTTATGGGAATGATGCGCGACCATTTCGAGGGAACTGAACTTGATATGACCAAAGACATCGGAGCAGGTCCATACCAACTTCCTTACCGTTGGAGAAATCTCACCTGGGAAGTTGATTCTGTTGAATATTGCAACGAAAGGGCAATTTCGACCCAGCAAACCGGTTTTTCCTTTGTGGCACAATGCAGAAACTGGCTGCCCAATCCAATCGGTGGTATTCTTTGGTTTGGGGTTGATGATACATACAGCACCTGCTATGCACCAATGTATTGCGGTATTACTGACATTCCTGAAAGTTTTGCAGTTGGTAACGGCGATATGCTAACCTACAGCGAAACCTCAGCATTCTGGACATTTAATCTTGTCACAAACCTTACTTACCTGCGCTACGACAGTATGATTGCTGATGTACAAAAAGTTCAGCAAAAACTGGAAAATCAATTTGTAACATTTGTACCTGCAGTTGATAAAGCAGCTGAAAATCTATACAATACATCAGGTGAAGAAATGGCCCGCAGGTTTATCACTGAATTTTCGGTAAATGAAGCAAATAAAATGACTAAAACCTGGAAAAAACTGGGTCAGTATCTTTTGGTGAAATACATCGACGGAAATATCAAACGTGAAAAAGATGGTACATTTGAACGAACGGAATTTGGAATGGCGACTGGACCGTTAATGCCTGGCTATCCCGAATGGTGGTATGAAGCCATTGTAAACAGCACTGGCGATAAATTAAAAGTTATTGGTTCAGCAGGTCATTGATTGATAATTATTTGACCAGTCATATCAACTAAATTTAAAATAGGCTGAATTATTCATTTATGTTATTAAAAAAAATACTATTTTTGCGCCGGTTTTTAAGCAATCTCTTACCGGAAAGGTAACATTGCCAACATTAATTTAAATTTTCTGAAATGGACTTAATAAAAGTAGTTGAGAACGAATTCGCGATTAAAAATGACCTTCCCAAATTTATTGCAGGGGATACAATAACCGTATCTTATAAAATCAGGGAGGGAAACAAAGAGAGAATACAGAACTTCAGAGGCGTTGTAATCCAAATTCATGGGAAAGAACACAACAAAACCTTTACAGTTCGTAAAATGTCCGGGAATGTTGGCGTAGAGCGTATTTTCCCAGTTGGTTCCCCGTTTATTGATAGTGTTGAAATAAATAAACGTGGTAAAGTACGTCGTAAAAGATTATTTTATTTACGCGAATTAACAGGTAAAAAAGCGCGTATTAAAGAAAGAAGATTTTAAGTAAAAATTTTAAATAATAAGAAGGTCTCTGAAACAGAGGCCTTTTTTATTTCCTTTCATTGGTTTTAGTTTAATCCTTTGCCCGACCACCGATCAAACTTGTCCGGAGTTGGATTTTCAGGAATGGTATCGTTATATTCCAAAATCCAATCGTTCATAAGGTTTTGCATTCTTTCCAAATCATTTTGATAATCCGGATTTGCAGCAAGATTATACAACTGATGCGGATCCATAACCACATCATACAATTCCTCAAACGGTCGCGGTGCAATGAAACAATCCTGCTGGAACTCTTTCAGATTGCCTGCTTTAAAAAGACCAATCATTTCCTGATAAGTCAGACTTCTAACAGCATCAGCAGGTGGCGAAGCATTTAATTCGGGAAATGAATTCCGAATGTATAAAAACTTTTGATTCCTGATTGCACGTTCAAATGCCTGGTAATCGTGCCAGTTGTGTTCACCAACAATGTAATCGCGGCTTTCGGCCGAATAATCTTCAAGCACCGGAACAAAGGAAACTCCCTGATATGTTTTTGAAATACCGGCGCCGGCCAATTCGCAAAACGTTGGTGCAATATCAATCGAACTTACCAGTGCTTCTGTCCTGCCCTTTTTTAGTTTAGCTGGCCACCTGACAATAAACGGGGTTTTTATGCCGCTGTCGTAAAGCCGGGTTTTACAACGCGGAAATGGACGACCATTGTCTGTCATATAAATGACAAGTGTGTTTTCTTCGACTCCCTGTTTTTTCAATTCTGCCATTACCTTTCCAAGGTAACCGTCGAGCCGCGAGATTTCATCATAGTATAATGCGATATCTTTACGGGTTGAATCTCCATCGGGAAGATAGGGAGGTACAATTACATCTTCAGGATCATGGGGCTCAGAAATCGTATTGGACTGGTAATCACGATGAGGATCAAAAGCTGCAAGCCAAAGAAAAAAAGGCTTGTCTTTAGGCCGGTTTTGAATAGCACGTACCCAATTTTCGCATCCGCTTGGACCACCACCATAAATACTATCGAATTCTTCCCGTGGAGGACCAAGATGATATTTTCCGGCAACTACAGTATAATAGCCCGCTTTTTGTAATTCGCCTGCAAACAAAAGCTGATCGGCTGGAAGAGGCATGTGCAACTCAGGTGCGCCTGTGCTGTGTGGATATCTTCCCGTAAGTATACTGCAACGGCTTGGGCTGCACGAACTGGTGGTTAAAAAAGCATTGTCAAATACAACTCCGTCTTCTGACAGTTTATTAATATTTGGTGTTTTTATACGCTCATTTCCATATGGTCCGCAGTCATTCCAGGCAGCATCATCGGCAATAAAGACAATGAAATTTGGCTTTTGTGATGCTTTTCTGCACGACAAGAAAGAAAACAGCACCAGGCAAAACAGCAGGTATCTTTTCATAAAATCAAAGGTTTTCATCAAAATTAGGATTTATTATTATTATTTCAATTTTGTTTATAACAAAGACCATGTTGATTTTTAAATGATAATTCAGATTAAATTTACTTTCAATGCCTGTTTTAAAAAGTAATTTATGATACTAAAATCAACTCATTATTGTATTTTGCATTTTATATGGATGTTCTTAAATTAATTTACATAGAAACAAAAGAAGAGAGATGCGTAACAAATATTCGGCAAAAAATTTGTAATCCGTTATTTTTAACACGCAAAATTTCAACTGAATTTTATTCTCATTATGAATAAGGAAAAGGCAAGACAAATACTAACACAATCAATTACAAATCTCGAAAAGCGGAATAATGGAATTACACAGGGAGATATTGAAGCTGAAGTAATTAATAATGCCTGTCTGGCCATTATTAAAAACCAAAACGAAAAAATAGGCAGAGGAAACAGTATTAAAGAAATAATTTTAGGCGCTCTAAATTCCACAGAGGATTATTACCCGATTGCCAAAGCTTTTATTCACGCTGCACAAGAATTGCTCCCTGAATATTTTACCGATGAAGATGCCGAACTTGCAATGCTGGGCATTGAACAAAATCTTGCATGGGAAGGAATGTGGGAGTTCTTAATCGATTATTTTCAGAAACATCATGGAATTACGATTACCGATAATGAATCAACTCCTCTTTTTTTCTTTTCGGCCCGACAGGAAAAATACGAATTTGGAATTTTAACTTCAGATACTGATTCGGAAAAAACAGTAAGCATCATCTTCAGCAATGATTACAAGGAAGTTGTTGTAGATATTGAATCTGATCTGCCTGTTATAAAAGGTTATTTAATTAATAAAGAAAACAACAGATTAAAGTACAGAAACAAGGAATTAAACTATGTTTTCACTATCACCTTCGATGATTTTGAAGATGTTGAATCATTTGTTGTTGAAATGGTTGACCAAAATTCGGAAGTCATTTATTTTGAATGAACCGGGTGCTAATACCCATCAGGTTTTTAATAGCTCGCGTGCTGTTTCCATTGTGTTCTCCGACAGGTTTTCTCCACCCACCATCTTTGCAAGTTCCTCAACCCGCTCTGTTTCGCCTAGTTGCTTTATTGAAGTAAAAGTTTTGTTTTCCCTTTCGTATTTATAAACAAGGAAATGCGCATCTCCTTTTGCTGCAATTTGCGGAAGATGTGTAATATTTATTATCTGAGTGGAAACGGAAAAATCTTTTAAAATTGTACCCATTTTCAATGCAATTTCGCCAGAAACACCTGAATCAATTTCATCAAAAATTATGGTAGGTAACGTTTTTGAAATGCGTAGCAGATTTTTAATGGCAAGCATTAACCGCGACATTTCGCCACCCGATGCTATTTTGGAAATCTCGGAAGGGGCTATGTCAATATTTGCACTGAAAAGAAATGAAATCCTATCAACCCCGCCGGGCCCAAATTCAGGCAACAATTCATGCTGAACTATTAATTTTGACTTCGGCATTCCCAACAGGCGCAAATCATTCACCACTGCTTTTTCTATCTTTTCAAACGATCTGCGGCGAACAGCACTTAATTCGGATGCCTGAACTTCCAGTTTCTGCCGAAGTTCTTTCTGCTGCTTTTTAACTGCTTCAATTTCCACATCGAATGCAGTAACCTGATTAATCTTCTCCTCAAAAGAATTTTTCAATTCCATTAATTCAGCCACTGTTGATTTATGGTGTTTTTGCTGAAGACTGTAAATCAGGTTTAAACGATCATTTATAAATTCAATTCGCTTCGGATCATGCTCCGTTTTTTCTTCCAGCAGTGCCATTTCATTCAGAATATCTTTAAGTTCGATTAAAGTAATTTGCATTCGTTCGGCAAGGGATGGGGCTTCAGCAACAAAATTTTGAATACCGGTAAGCATTTTAAGGCTTTCTTTTATATTACGGATAGCCGAAAATTGTTCATTGTCCAATAATATCTGTGCCTCAGCAAAAGCTGTTTTTATTTCTTCCGAATGTGTGAGTTTTTCCAGTTCCGATTCAAGTTCTTCCTGCTCATCTTCCTGCAGGTTAGCCTCTTTTAACTGGGTCAGCTGAAACTGATAATAATCCAAATCCGAATTTGCCTTTTCCGATTTCAGCATTAATTCATTCAGTTTCTTTTTTAATGTTAAAAAGCTGTTGTAATTCTTTTGGTATTCTCTATATACTTGTGCTGAACCTGAAACAGTATCCACCAACTCCATCTGAAATGCCTGATTACCTAAATCAAGGTTTTGGTGCTGTGAATGAATATCGATGAGTTTTAATCCAAGTTGACGCAGGGTTTTAACATTAACCGGTGTGTCATTTATAAATGCCCTCGATTTTCCTGAAGGTGTAATTTCACGGCGTAAAATTGTTAATGGATCATAATCGAGATCATTATCTTCAAAAAAGCGCTCAAGGTTGTAATTTTTCATTTCGAAAGTACCTTCAACGATACACTTTTCATCCTTATTCTTCAAAACAGTTAAATCTGCACGGTTACCGGTAATCAATCCCAAAGCACCTAAAATAATGGATTTACCAGCACCGGTTTCACCGGTTACCGAGTTTAACCCCATGTGAAAACCAACTGAAAGTTCGTTTATCAAAGCATAATTTGAAACAGTTAACCTGGTTAGCATAGTCAGAAGAAATTAGAAACCTTCATTTTCGGCAATTTTCTGGTATTTACTTCCGTTGGAAGGATCAACCTCATTTAGAATTGTAAGCACCCTGTTTCGTTCATCGGGAAATGACTTTGAAAATATATTAACAAGTTCGTCAGCCTTCGAATCAAAAAACATTTGCAAAATGTAGATCGATGGCCGGCGTCTGAAAACACTTTGAATATCACGTAATGATTCAGCAATATTTGCCCTTCCATCTTCCGGTTTTTCCGCCATCAAATCCAAACCCATCCTGTGATATTTATACATGCATGAGCGGTATGCAGAATATGATTTATTCATGATGTTTTCAATTAGCCAGTATCGGTTTCGTTCGCTCTCAAAAGCTTTCCAACCCTTCTCACGGGCATTCTGAGAGTTGTTTACAATCGCCTGTGCCTTTTCAAAAAACGGAGTACCTCCTTCTGGTGAAAATGTATCGTAATCGAATCCCAAAATTACATAAGCATAAAATGCAAGAATATTCGTAAGATTGTCACGATTCGAAGTTTCATTAAAGTCAAGCGGTTGAAATTCAACATAACGGCAATGAAAATCGTTATCCTTAATATTTAAAACAGTAGTTTCGTAACTCGAATTAAATACCGGTCGTGTTAACTGAACCTGCATTGTCCCCTTAAATTCATCTGCAGAGATTTGTTCATCAAGGCGAATTAAAATATTGCAACGGATCTTTTCGTCATAAGTGTAAACATGCTCTGTCCATTTGCGGTTGTTCATAAATTCATAAAGATCGGCTTGCATAGTACGGAAAAGCTGCTGGTTGGCGCCTTGTATTTTTTGGGCAGAAACAGTTACATTACATCTCAGTTCCTGCGAATACAGCACCGAAACAGATAAAAAAGCAAGTAATACAGTGACAAATATTTTTTTCATCTCATTTAATTCTAATTTTAAAGGTATTCAATGGTATTCGCCTTGATATGATTTAAACAGATGCATAAAAAATTTATCATTGCTCATGTAATAATTACCTTTAAAACATGGATAAAATTATAAAAATTAGTTGGAATGAAGCAGTTTATTCCACTAATGATATCATCTTTTCAACCACATCAACCGCCACTTCCTTCTTACCTTTTAACTCAAAAAATTGAAGATTATTGTATTTATCGATAATGGTAATTTTGTTTGTGTCGGTTTTAAAACCGGCACCTTCATCGTTTAGGGTATTAAGAACAATAAAATCAAAATTTTTACTTTTTAATTTAAGCTGAGCATTTTCAAGTGCATCATTTGTTTCGAGTGCAAAACCTGCCAGGAGTTGTTTTTCTTTTTTTATTTGTCCCAAATGAGCCGCAATATCTTTTGTTGGCCGAAGTTCAACCAACAAATTTCCGGCTACTCTTTTTATCTTTTGAAGTCCGGGATTTGCAGGTGTATAATCGGCTACAGCGGCTGTCATTATCGCACCATCACAGCTTGCAAAAATTTCAATACTGGCATTAAACATCTCTTCAGCCGACTCAACATGAACCA
The DNA here is from genome assembly GCA_963816685.1 of uncultured Prolixibacteraceae bacterium. Taxonomy (GTDB): domain Bacteria; phylum Bacteroidota; class Bacteroidia; order Bacteroidales; family Prolixibacteraceae; genus CAVYUC01. Next base: position 50,379 of record CAWFMB010000033.1, read on the forward strand.
CTTTTATTGCATTCTTTTTTGTTGCGACGGAAACCGGACCTGAAACAAGGATTACTGATGCACCATGTTCAGCCAACTCTTCTGCAATGGCGTATCCCATTTTGCCCGATGAAAAATTACCGATAAAACGAACGGGATCAAGCTTTTCGAAAGTCGGTCCTGCCGTAACCAGAAACGTCTTATTCAGCAGTTTTTTTTTTGGACTGAAATAATCAACCACCATCTCCAGAATATTCTCAGGTTCTTCCATTCGTCCTTTTCCTTCAAGGCCGCTGGCTAGTTCTCCTTCGCCAGGTTCAATAATTACATGGCCGGATTCCTTTAATATTGAAAGATTCCTTTGTGTGGAAGAATGGGCAAGCATATCCAAATCCATTGCAGGCGCTACAAAAACAGGGCATTTTGCAGAAAGATAAGTTGTAACCAGCATGTTATCTGCGATTCCATGTGCCATTTTCCCTATTGTGGTGGCAGTAGCCGGGGCAATCAACATCATATCAGCCCACAATCCTAAATCAACATGACTGTTCCATGTACCATCGGTTGTGCCAAAAAATTCACTTACTACCGGTTTGCCCGATAATGCAGAAAGAGTAACCGGTGTTATGAATTCTTTACCTGACGGTGTAATAACCACCTGAACTTCGGCACCTTCTTTAACAAGGAGCCGCAAAAGAAAAGCTGCTTTGTAAGCAGCTATACTTCCGGTTATTCCAAGCAATATTTTTTTTCCTTTAAGCCTCATCGGCTCCGGATTAAATTCCTTTTTTACTTTCGCGTGAAGGATTCCTGTGATAAATCTGACCCTCTTTTAATTCTTCGAATGCAATTAACGTAGGTTTCGATAGTCTTTCATAAAACTTTGAAATTTCTATCTGTTCCCTGTTTTCAAAAATCTCTTCAAGATTATCAGTATACGAAGCAAATTCCTGCAATTTCTGGTTCAATTCCTCTTTCAGTTCCGAAGAAATCTGATTTGCCCTTTTAGCCAGTAACATCACTGTTTCGTAAATATTTCCCGTTTCTTCAGTTAAAACTTCCAAGTCGCGGGGTACAGTAGTCTGGGCTGCTTTTGTTTTTTTATAATCCATTTCTAATTTATATTAGTTTCTTCTACATTGTAATTCAATAATTTAGCGGTTGTCTCATAAAACTTGTCCGCTTCTTTTTTATATTTGCTTTCAGGAAATTCATCTACAAAAGTAAAATATTCATCCAACGCACTCGATAAACGTTCTTCTTTTTTATCTTCTACACTATTGATAGCAAGCAAATATTTCGATTTCAACAGCATATACATCAATTCTTCACGATACTCTGTATCGGGATATTCTTTCAAGCTGTTTCCAATGGCAATTACAGCTGCTTTGTAATTTTCGAAATCGTAATACAATTTTGCATTTAAAAACGATTTGTAAACAAGTTTATTTCTTAATTCATCGATTAACCTGTTTGCCTCGTCCACGCGGTCACTGTACGGATAAAGATTAATATAAAGCTGAAGTGACTGAATTGCCTCATGAGTTATCGTCTGATCAAGCCTCGGTTTTGGAGAAACAAGATATGCGCAGTAACCAACCATAAACTGGGCTTCCTCAACATACTCACTTGTTGGAAATTCCTTTACCAGTGACTTAAAATAATGTCCGGCCATCAGGTAGTCTTTCTGACCAATCATACTTTTTGCATAATAATAGTAAATTTTATCGGCTTTGCTTGTTCCCCGGTAAATGTTTACCAACTCCTGAAAAAGTCCGGCAGCTTTTACATATTCCCCCTCTTCGTAATATTCAACAGCCTTTTTATATTTAAATTCATAGTCGGTACTTTTCAGTATTTTATTGTAATCGCCACATGATGCAAATATAACCAGCAGCGATAAAATAAGACTAATATTTCTCATTCTTTTTAACATGGCGCAAAAATATACTTTTTTTATAAACCCTGAACCACAAATGCTTAAAAATTAATTGTTTATTTCAGAATTGAAATCGAACTACATTATTCATTCTGAGCCTTGTACATATAAACACTCAATTTTGAAAAAGGTTAAATTTAATTAACTTTAAACGAATTACAGCCGCTGGTTAGTATAATTTAACACATTTGCAGAAGATTTAAAAAAGTTTACATTTGCAATAAAAATTTTAAAAAATTCACATGGTGGATATATTTCAAAAATTCAGAGCAAATCAGGGTGAAATTGGCAGACACATGAATAAGATTCATGGTTACTTTGCATTCCCTAAATTGGAAGGTGAAATAAATGCCCGTATGAAATTCAGGGGCAAAGAAGTGTTAACCTGGAGTTTAAATAACTATCTCGGTTTGGGAAATCATCCGGAAGTACGAAAAACTGATGCCGAAGCCGCTGCACAATATGGAATGGCATATCCGATGGGCGCACGGATGATGTCGGGACAAACTAAAATGCATGAATTGCTTGAAAGCGAACTTGCCTCGTTTGTAAAAAAAGAAGATGCTTTTCTGCTCAACTACGGTTACCAGGGAATGGTTTCAATAATTGATGCTGTTTGCGGAAGAAAAGATGTAATTGTTTATGATTCGGAAGCACATGCCTGCATTCTCGACGGAGTTCGTCTGCACATGGGAAAACGTTACGTTTATCCGCACAACAACATGGAAAACCTGCGTAAACAATTGGAAAGAGCAACAAAGCTTGCCGAAAAACAAGATGGCGGAATACTGGTGATTACCGAAGGTGTTTTCGGAATGTCAGGTGATCTCGGAAAGTTGGATGAAATCGTAAAATTGAAAGAAGAATTTAACTTCAGACTTTTAGTTGACGATGCACATGGTTTTGGTGTGATGGGTGAAACAGGCGCAGGAACTCCTGAACATTTTGGCGTTTCTGACCAGGTAGACCTCCATTTTGGAACTTTTGCAAAAGCAATGGCTGGTATTGGAGGGTTTGTTGCCTGTGATACTGACATCTGCTATTTCCTGCGTTACAACATGCGCTCGCAAACCTATGCAAAATCATTACCCATGCCAATGGTCATCGGTGCTTTGAAAAGACTTGAATTAATGCAGACAAAACCCGAACTAAAAAAACAACTTTGGACAGTTGTTGATTCCCTTCAAAAAGGGTTGAAAGAAGCAGGATTTGATCTTGGCCGTACAAATTCGCCTGTAACACCTGTTTATATGAAAGGTGGAACTGCAGAAGCAACAAACCTTGTTTATGAGCTTCGCGAGAAACATGGTGTTTTTTGCTCACTTGTAGTTTATCCTGTTATTCCGAAAGGCGAAATTATTCTCCGGTTAATTCCAACTGCCATGCATACTGTGGAGGACGTGGAATTCACATTGGAAGCCTTTAAAGCAGTCCGTAAAAAACTGGAAGCCGGTGAATATTCGAAAACCGAATTTGCCAGGGTGGAAGTTGATATGTAAAGAAATCGTTTGATGATGACTATAAAATAAAAAAAGGAGCCGCTAAGCTCCTTTTTTTATTTCCAATTTATTTTATTTATCAGGCAGAAATTAATTTTATCCCTTCTTTTCTGAGAGATATTTTTCTGCATCCATTGCTGCTTTACAACCAGAACCAGCTGCAGTAACAGCTTGGCGATAATATGAATCCATTACGTCTCCACAGGCAAAAACTCCGGGAACATTTGTTTTCGAGGATCCCGGTATTGTATTGATATAACCCACATTATCCGTTTCCAGATATTTAACAAATATCTCGGAATTTGGCTTATGTCCGATTCCAAGAAAAAATCCATCAATTTTAATCTGCACATTTTCTTCATTCTCCTCTCCCAGATTTTTAATCAGGTTTGCTCCTTCCACAACATTGTTGTCGCCGAACAGCCCCCTCACCTGGTGTTTCCACAATATTTCAATGTTATCTGTATTTTTAGTCCGATCAGCCATTACCCTTGAAGCCCGCAAAACATCACGACGTACAACAAGGTAAACTTTACGGCACAATCCCGAAAGATACAATGCCTCCTCACAGGCTGTATCACCTCCACCAACAACTGCTACATCTTTTCCTTTATAAAAGAATCCATCACAGGTAGCACAGGCAGAAACTCCGCCTCCTGCATATTTTTTCTCATCATCAAGCCCGAGATACTTTGCAGTAGCACCGGTTGCAATTATCACTGATTCGGCTTCGATAAGCTTTTTGTCATCAATCCATACTTTATGGACGTCACCCGAAAAATCGGCTCTTGTTGCCATTCCCCAGCGAACATCAGTTCCAAAACGCTGAGCCTGTTTTTTGAAATCTTCCATCATCACCGGACCCGTAACTCCTTCCGGATAACCCGGATAGTTTTCTACCTCTGTGGTAGTTGTAAGCTGTCCGCCAGGTTGCAGTCCTTCATACATCACCGGATTAAGATTTGCCCTGGCTGCATAAACCGCAGCTGTATATCCTGCTGGTCCTGAACCGATAATCAAGCATTTTACCTGCTCAACTTCTTTTGGTTCGTATGCTTCCTCTTCGTTTTTCCTATCAATATTAAGTGGTTTAAACATAGTTGTAAATTTTTGTTGAACAAAAGTATAAAACATCTTCAATCCTTCATAATAAATTCAATTGATAATAATTAAGCATTCATAGATACAAACTATAACTAAATGAATTTACAAGTAAAACCTCATAAAAAGTTTTGCAAAACGAAATTCAACCACTACATTTGCACCCACTAATTTCGGGGTGTGGCGCAGCCTGGTAGCGCACTCGTCTGGGGGGCGAGGGGTCGCAAGTTCAAATCTTGTCACCCCGACAAACAAATAAAGAGCTGTACAATTTATTTACAGCTCTTTTTTTATGCAGCAATTTTTTACCTCTCCCATTCAAAATTAATCCGTTTCCTGCAGACAAAGGACAAATACAACCCAATACCCCGCAAGTATAAAAGTTATGGTAGATATTGAATCTACACTTAATCCTTAGCCCCGGCGTGACAGTATTGCAGCAACAAAAATCAACACAATCCTTAGCCCCGATAAGGTGCGACAGTATGGTAGATATCGAATGTACGTTTATCCAAAAGTCCCATTGGGACGAAAGTATTGTAACTGCAAATCAACCTAATGAAATCCAAAACCCGAAGGGGCATCAGATGCGACAGATAGAATAAAATGTTTCGTCCCTATCGCGGCTTGGGGATACAGGTGAATCGATTTTGCTACCATACTGCCGTTCCTGACGGAACTCAAAAATGCGAAAACAAATTAATCCGTTTCCTGCACAGACAAAGGACAAATACAATCCAATGCCCAGCAAGTATAAAAGTTATGGTAGATATTGAATCTACATTTAATCCTTAGCCCCGGAGTAACAGTATTGCAGCAACAAAAATCAACACAATCCTTAGCCCCGATAAGGTGCGACAGTATGGTAGATATCGAAAGTACGTTTATCCAAAAGTCCCATTGGGACGACAGTATTGTAACTGCAAATCAACCAAATGAAATCCAAAACCCGAAGGGGCATCAGATGCGACAGATAGAATAAAATGTTTCGCCCCTATCGCGGCATAGGGATACAGGTGAATCGATTTTGCTACCATACTGCCGTTCCTGACGGAACTCAAAAATGCGAAAACAAATTAATCTGTTTCCTGCACAGACAAAGGACAAATACAATCCAATGCCCAGCAAGTATAAAAGTTATGGTAGATATTGAATCTACATTTAATCCTTAGCCCCGGAGTAACAGTATTGCAGCAACAAAAATCAACACAATCCTTAGCCCCGATAAGGTGCGACAGTATGGTAGATATCGAATGTACGTTTATCCAAAAGTCCCATAGGGACGACAGTATTGTAACTGCAAATCACAACCCAATGAAATCCAAAACCCGAAGGGGCATCAGATGCGACAGATAGAATAAAATGTTTCGCCCCTATCGCGGCTTGGGATACCGGTGAATCGATTTTGCTACCATACTGCCGTTCCTGACGGAACTCAAAAATGCGAAAACAAATTAATCTGTTTCCTGCACAGACAAAGGACAAATACAATCCAATGCCCAGCAAGTATAAAAGTTATGGTAGATATTGAATCTACATTTAATCCTTAGCCCCGGAGTAACAGTATTGCAGCAACAAAAATCAACACAATCCTTAGCCCCGATAAGGTGCGACAGTATGGTAGATATCGAATGTACGTTTATCCAAAAGTCCCATAGGGACGACAGTATTGTAACAGCAAATCACAACCTAATGAAATCCAAAACCCGAAGGGGCATCAGATGCGACAGATAGAATAAAATGTTTCGCCCCTATCGCGGCTTGGGGATACTGGTGAATCGATTTTGCTACCATACTGACGTTCCTGACGGAACTCAAAAATGCGACAACAAATTAATCCGTTTCCTGCACAGACAAAAGGGCAAATACAATCCAATGCCCCGCAAGTATAAAAGTTATGGTAGATATTGAATATACACTTGGTGACAGTATTGAAGCAACAAAAATCAACACAATCCTAAGCCCCGATAAGGGGCGACAGTATGGTAGGTTTCGAATGTACGTTTATCCAAAAGTCCCATAGGGACGACAGTATTGTAACAGCAATCACAACCTAATGAAATCCAAAACCCGAAGGTTTGTCAGTAACTACATGTCAAATGATTTAGAATAAATTAAAAAATATTTTAGAACAACTTGTAATTTTTATATTTTCATCTTATCTTATATAAAAGTTTTAATTGCATTAATTCGAAAAATTCCTCCTCATGAAAAACAACCAAACATATTTCAGTTGTCTGCAAAATAAACTGGTAAAGGAATGCAGAATTACCAAAACCCTCATAATTGCTGTATTGCTGGCTGTGTTAATCAGCTATTCGGTTTACCTCTTCTTCAATGCTGAAACTGTAGCCTTTCTTGAACAAGAAGACGGCCTTTTTGAATGGCTGACCTTTGGTTTCTTTCTGCTTGCAGCTGTTGCAGGAGCAATTATTTTTCGCCAATCGAAAAACATCTGTTTTTTGCTGCTTACACTTGTTTTATTCTTTGCTGCAGGTGAAGAAATTTCCTGGGGACAGCGGGTTTTCGGGTTTGAAACTCCTGAAAAAATAAGCAAGGTCAACTTGCAGAACGAATTTAACATCCACAATCTTGCTACATTCAGCACAACAAAAGCTGAAGGTGATGTAAAACACGGATTGGAACGTTTACTTGAACTTAATTTTCTGTTTCGTTTATTTACAATTGGGTTTGGTATCGTATTGCCTTTTTTGGTGTATCAGGTAAATGCAGTCGATCGTTTTGCGAAATTCATACACCTTCCTGTCCCTCCTCTTTCGATCGGTATATTCTTTTTTATTAACTGGTTGATTTTTTGGTCCATTCATAAGTACATGCATGTTCAGGAAAATATTACCATGAGACATTCAGAAGTATACGAAAGCCTGGCTGCTTTTATTCTGCTCATTATTATGCTTTATTTTCTGAATAACAGAAAAACAACCTTTGAAGAATTAAAAAAAACTGATTAAAACCGGACAGAAACCTGTTTCAGTCCTTCTGCAACTTGTTCGATTTGATTTAATTGCAGATTATTGGCATCGGCCGGAAGTGAATCACTTTCATCCAATGAATAATTCAAAAGAGACAACAAACCGCCGGCACTTTCAATTACAAATTCTTTCTGATTATCATCCAGAACATTAACCCATTGCATCCGTTTCCCCTTTTTTACATGGTCAGGATCTTTCTTTTTCATTTGGTGAAAACTAACCAATTCCATCAACTTTGTCCTTTCTTCACGATTTAAATCAATTTCAAGAAATTCACATAACCTCTGCATTGTCGGCTCAAATTTATCCAGCAGGTTCTCAAATGCAATAAAATGAATTGGAAAATCTTCCTTCAGCAACAAATAATCTGTTATGTGCCACATCCAGTCGTGGATTATTTTTGCCAGGTTATTTTCAAGGTACGATTCAAAAGATGTTTCTTCATGCGGATAATAATTTTGCATATAGGGTGTAAATGCGAACCGTGATGCAGAAATTGCCATATCTCTTGGATCCCTGTATATATAGATCAGCTTGTTAAAAGAACGGAGAACAGGCTCTATATTATCGCACACTTCGGAATGTGTCCACACATGATTTGATTGTCGCACATATTCGGATAAATCGTCAATTGGCTCACGAATTACTGAACTAATCCTGTAATAACATTTTCCGTTTTGAATGTCGATCATATCAATTCCGGCCTGTCTGCTGTTGCTTAAATCCCATTTTTGCGCATCCATGTACACAGGTTGGTTTTGGATAAAACTTTTCGGTTCGATTCCCTTTAACTGAAATAAATATTGAATGATATTATACAACCAGTAATTTCCTGATTTTGGAGCTCCAATCTGAAGTAATTTTAAATCCATAAAAAAATTATTAAATTGAACAAAAGCAGATAATCAAACTACCGGCCAAATAACGATTCAGCATTTATGATTTCATCTTAAAATTTCACTGATATTAACTCACAGGCCTTGTTTTTATCAACTTGCAGCCTCAATATTTTTTTCTCAATACATATTTTTCCTATGACAAGCTACAAACAAGACGTATAAAAACAAATAAAAATTTAATTATTGTAGCAATTATACAACACGAATGTGGTAAAAATACCTCAGTTTTTAACTGGTTCATAAAATCAGAAAACCTGTTAAATGAACATTTCACTACCCGAATAGTTTAATTAGGGTAGGTTCAGTAAAATGTTTTAAAAACGTTTTAAACTCAATCCCGAATACATGAACAGTTCAAATAATAAATCAGGCAAACAAAGTCATGTGCCACTAATTATCAGTGGAATAATATTAGCCGGATTGGCAGTTGGTTATTTTGCAATACCTGCAGTTAATAGTTTTTTTAAAGAAGCTTACAATACATTAACCAGCGGAAATGAAGATAAAATATCAACCTGGGTAAACCATCTGGGATTTTGGGGCCCCCTGTTTATCATTCTTTTCATGACATTGCAAATGTTTCTCATCGTAATCCCCTCTCCTCTTTTAATTGTTGTTTCTGTGCTTGCTTATGGTCCCTGGTGGGGAACTTTTATTTCGGTAGTTGCAGTTGCTCTTGCCTCGACAGTTGGATATTTTATTGGTAAATATTTGGGAATAACAGTAATCGACCGGCTAATCGGACACAGAAAGGAGCAGAAAATTGAATTTTATGTGAGCCGCTACGGAGTTTGGGCGGTTATTATTACGCGCCTTGCACCGGTACTGTCAAATGATGCAATAAGTTTTGTAGGTGGAATTTTACGCATGAATTACCTGAAATTTATTGGGGCAACCATGGCAGGTATAATTCCGCTAACTGTATTAATAGCATATTTTGGCGAAAACAACCAGCGCCTGAAAAACGGGCTAATCTGGACATCAGTGGTTAGTTTGCTGTTTTTGATTATTTATATCATTTATGACAGAAAAAAAAATCCGGCAGGCAAAACAGAATCAGGCCAAAAAACATAACATTAACCGGCCTGAATTCCACTTTTACCTGATGCATTTAACTTTGCATACTTTTTCCTCCATCGGGATGTAAAATTTGTCCGGTGGTGTATGAACCATCCTCAGAAGCAAGAAATACATAAGAGGTTGCTACTTCACATGGCTGACCCGGCCGCGCCAGAGGTACTGATTCACCAAACTTTTCAACTTCCTTTTCATCAAATGTCGAAGGAATGAGAGGCGTCCAAATCGGACCTGGCGCCACACCATTCACTCTTATTTTGCGCGGAGCAACATTTTTTGCCAGCGCTCTTGTAAATGACGTAACTGCGCCGTTTGTGGCTGAATAATCAATAAACCTCGGACTGCCGCTGTATGCAGTTACACTTGTCGTGTTTATTATGCAGTCGCCTTCTTTCATCTGTTTCAAAACCGGCAATGTGATGTAATACATTGCAAAAATATTGGTTTGAAAAGTTCTTTCCATGAGATCGAAATCAAGCTCCTGCGGGTCTTTCGAAGGATGTTGTTCTCCTGCGTGGTTAACCAGGATATTAATCCGCTGAAACTCATCAAGAGTTTGTTTCACCAGCTTACTGCAAAAATTTCTGTCCCTGATATCACCTTTTATAGTAAGACATCTGCGGCCTTCATTTTCCACAAGCCTTTTTGTTTTAGCGGCATCACCATCTTCTTCGAGGTATACGATGGCTACATCAGCTCCTTCGCGGGCGAAATGCACTGCCACGGAACGGCCCATTCCCGAATCGCCACCTGTTATTAGTGCAACCTTATTCAACAACTTGTCCGATCCCTTGTAATTGTCCCTGATATAGACAGGTTTCGGATCCATTTCACTCTCTCTGCCCGGTACCGGCTGTGTTTGTCCGGATACCTCTTCTGAAACTTTTTTATAGTCACTCATTTGAATATTTTTTAAGTTTTCATTTAATGCAATCTCTTTTTATAAAATCATACCAAATTGATTCATGTATAAAAAAAATTTAAAAAATTAAATGTCAACCGATGAATCCAACCAGCTTTAAACACTGATGTACAATTAAATATACATTCCAGGAGAGTAATTAAATACAGACTTTAATCATCATCGAGTTCCAGTATTGGACGCATACTTCCTTTACGGATATCTTCCCATGAAAATCCATCATCCAGAATTAAACCTTTCAATAGACGGCGCCGTTTTTCAAGCTTTTGATACAACTGTTGCAATTCAGCCTCCGATGAGTTGATGAAGGAAAAATCAAAGGCGGCATATATTTCCTCATCAATTGGATAAGGTGGTTGTTCATCAGGCAGATGAACTTTACGAACCGATTGCAGGTAATAAGTTAATGCAGTACGCAATTGACGAAGATTATTGTCTTTAATGCACTTATCCCTTGGAACATGGTACATCAGTATTGTACAAACCTCATCAAGTGTGACAAGTTTTATTATTGTATTTTCTGTTTTATTGGAATTATGTACATGATGCAAAACAGGATAAGCTGCATGATTTTTTGCATACTTGAAAATGTCAATTGCAAGTTTTGAAAACTCCCCCGACAAATCCTGAAAACTGTTTCCATTGTATCCTTTAACAAGAATTTCACTTGTTGACTGCCCCAAACTTGCAATACGTAAAGTTAATGTCCCTTTTTCGATGATGTTATTTACAATTGGGACAATATATGTAATGCAAATAGTGATGATTACAAGTCCGGTTAAAGAAATTACTGAAGTAAAGATTTGCCAGCCATCGCCCACCGGCTGATAATCGCCGGCGCCCAAAGTTGAAATAGTGTATCCGACAAAGTACAACCTTTCGAGAAAATCAGCAGCAATTTTGGTCTGTGAATTAACAACTGATTGTGGATTAAGTGAATAAATAAGTGTAAAACCAATCCATAAAAAAAGCGACCAATTCGCAATCATTACCACAATTATTATCAGAGGTTTGTATTCCAAAAGCCGGGTCCGGCCAATATTTCCTGACAAAAATTTAAAAATCCTTGCCACTCCCATTGTTATTGACTGAGTCATAAATCCGGCACCTTTAGGAATAAAAACTGTTTCACCAAAATCAAAAATTGCTAAGGTTACTATAAGTACTCCGGCAACAAATTCAGTGTAATTCAGCATAAACAATAATTTTCAAAATCGTGCATTATCAAATGGATAAAAACTTTTGTTTAATTCCAGATTCAAATTCAGCAAATACTATTCCTGAAAAATATATTGTGTTACTCAATTTAATCCAATTGATTTGTACCGGAGTGGTGTAAAATCAACAATCATATTCTGATTGTTGATTTTTGATTTTAACTGTAAAAAAATAAAGCAATATTTAAAATTCATGTGAACAACAACTTTTTTTGTGGTTACAAATTGGGGAATTTACCACACAACAGGGTATTTAATTCCACAATTTCAGGCCATTTTAAGACTCTGACTTAACTTTCATAAATGCATAACACTAAAGTCACTATCGGCAGGATTAATTATTTGGCAGGATTTTTAAAGCAATAACAATCAGTCTGTTTATTTCTGTTTCAGGTAAAACATGCTTATTAAAGAGATTACATTTGATGAATAACCTTAAAAATTACATTGAAATCACAGCCAATATTATTGAGTCGGCCGGAATATTGATTATTGGATTGGGAAGCCTCTATGTTTTAGGAAGGTATATTTTCCTGAAACTTGCCAGCAAGTCAGGTACATATGCTGAATTGCGGCACCAGCTGGGAAAGGTGATTTTGCTTGGACTTGAAATACTGGTAGCTGCAGATATAATCGCAACAGTTTCAACTGAGCCTACCATGAATAGTGTTTTGGTATTGGCTGTAATTGTTTTGGTACGAACATTTTTAAGCTTTTCGCTACAGGTGGAACTGGAAGGAAAGTTTCCGTGGCAGAAAAAAGAAACACCTGGTTAAACAATTGCTTTTGGATACTTAAAATTTAGTTTTAAATACATAATATAACATCATCATGAAAAAAGAAACAGTAAATCACGAATTAAAAGTCTTGGTTACCAATGGCAGTGCAATACTTGGTGCATATCTTTTTAAACGTGCCATTGAAAAAATCCTTGAAACATTCTTTCAGAAAGAGGCGCCAAAAAAACCGGATGAACAGGAAAATATTGGATGGATTGAGGCAATTGGCTGGGCAGCATTTACCGGGGCGTTCGCCGGAGCATTAAAACTTATAATCAGCCGCGGAACTAAAATTCAACTCGATAAGGTGATATAAATTTTAATCGCTGATAATATAATCTATTTTTAATCGCTGATAAAATAATTTCCAAAATTATTTTATCAGCGATTTCAATATCTTAATTACAATGAACACGATAATAAAAACGACTATTGCCGAAATGATGATACCCACCCAAACTCCGGCGCCAAAAATATCACCAATTAGTTCACATCCCTGTAAAGCAAGTATCATAAAAATAAAAATGCTAAAAATTAAAAGCTTGTTGTAACTTTTCATCTGTTAATGTTTTAAGTTTTAAATCACAATTCGAACACAATAAAACCAATGAATCATTAATCACCATAATTGACGAAATCATTATTATGGTTGTTTCATGCTATTTTATTTGTCGAATTCTTATAAAAAGCTACAGGCAAACTCCCTACCAAAAAAATGATGTACAAAATTAAGGAGGGCTATTTTCTACATAAACTTGTCTGAAAGATAACCATACTAATATGGTTTTTCACCGATAATGTTTCCTTGTGGCGAGTAATTTGCCACAATAATTGTAGCGCCGTCACTACACGTTGAAATTCCAATTCCCATTTCGCGTGTACCTTTCCAAACCATTTGTGTGTAATGACCTGTTCCGGAAAAGCCACTGCGCGAAACAGGCTGATATTTGTACTTGTCGATTTCACTGTACCAGGCTTCTGCTGCATCTTTTGCTGTAAAATCTTTCCCCGAACCCCAAAAAATATTTTCACCATATTCTTTTTCATTTTTATTTAAGGCAGCCCGGTGCGCCATCCTGCAATTGTTTTGCCGGGCAAGATAATCAGCCCATTCCTGAGCATATCCGGCAAGTTCGGTTGACCAATGAAGCGGCGGAACTCCAACTTCTTTTCTTTTTATGTTATGAAACTCCAATGCTGCCTGTGCATCTTCATGTTCAATTTCCGAACCTGTATTTTCAGGAATTTCCTGCGTCATACCAACCAATACAACAAACAACATCCACAAGCAAATCATAATCCTTTTCATCTGTTTATCAATTTATTACTTATACATTATTCAACTCTTACTGCTATAAAATTATTTGATATCCTATTGATTATTACTTCGGAATTTTATACTCCTGCAATTTCATCATTTCAAACTTCCTGATTTATTTATATAACAAAACAAGAAGTAAAAAATACAGGAATTGTATCTTTTTAGAGCAAAATAAAATTATACTATTCTCCTCTACTTCTTTTTAAAAGATTAAAAATTCTTATTTCAAACTTCATAATTGTTCCGAAACATGACTTATATCGGGAGGTTTGGAGAGTTCAAGTTCAGCTTTGCTGACCTTTTAGTTCTTAATTATCTGATTTTACCGGGACTTTTCATTGATTGTGCAATTTTCGTTTTTCTAATAAAAGTTTTAAAGTAATTTCCATTTTTAATTAGTATTTATTCAAAAGCGATTTTTCAATAATGGTCCTTCTTAGTAAACAAAAGTTTATTTAAGGCAATTGGTTTTATTTACTTGAAAATTAAACTACAAATCAATGATTAAAATAGTTGCCATTGATGATAATAACAGCAACCTGTTAAGTTTAAAAATGTTCATCGGGAAAGCGTTACCCGAAGCCATTGTATCTACTGCATTAAATGGCAAAGATGGAATAGAGCAGGTAATCCGGCATCAGCCTGACGTTGTTCTCCTCGATATTAAAATGCCTGAAATGGATGGGTTTGAAGTATGTAAAATTTTAAAAAGAAACAAACTCACACAAGACATTCCGGTAGTTTTTATAACCTCATTTAAGGGAGATGTACATGTGGAGAAAAAGGCAATTAATGCCGGTGGCGAAGTTTTTTTAAGCAAACCGTTTTCCGAAGCTGAATTTGTTGCGCAGGTAAAGGCAATGGTAAAAATTAAAACAGCTGCCGAAAAACAAAGGAGTGTAAATGAACAGCTTGAAAAGCTGGTTGCATTGCGGACAAAAAAATTAAAACAGGAACTTCTTTCGCGTCAAAATGCAGAACATGCGCTTCGCGAAAAAGAAGAAATCTTAAAGCAGGCACAACAAATTGCAAAACTCGGGAGCTGGGAGTATAATGTAGAAACAGGGACTGTAAACTGGTCTGAAAACAACTTCAGAATACTGGGCCTTCAACATAATGAAATTACTCCAACCCTCGATTATTTTATCAGCAGAATTCATCCGGATGATGTACATCGCGTTTTAAATGATTTAAAGGTTGCTGAAACAAGCGCCGGAGCCATTGTAAATGAATTCAGAATAACTGGTGGCGTAAACAGTTACAAATGGATTCAGCATAAAATTGTTCCTTTTTTCAAAAGTAAAAAACTTGTTTACCTGAAAGGGGTAAACATTGATATTACTGAACGAAAACTTGCAGAAGAAGCCCTGATAAATGAAAAAAGAAAAACAGAAGAACAAAACTGTCTTTCAAAAACAATAGCCGAAATCTCCACTGATTTGATTGATGCAGGCCCTGATAATGTTGATTTAAAGATTGAACATGCACTTTCGAAAGTCGGATTATTTTCAGGTGCCGACCATGCATTTATTTTTCAGTTCAGGGAAAAAAGCACGTTGATTGAAAATACACATGAATGGTGTTTAAAAAAGATAACCAGGGGTAGTGAGAAAATAAAAGACCTCACAATATTAAATTCTTCGCAGTGGATGAACATGCTGGCAAATAAAGAACCGGTTTTAATCAACCGCATCGAAAATATTCCGGCAGAAAATGCAGGTGAAAAAGATTTTTTACTTTCACAAAAAATAACATCACTTGTAGCAGTACCCGTTTTCAAAGGAGAAGAATTTCTCGGATTCATGGGGCTAAGTTCTGTAAATGAAGAAAAAGACTGGCAGGATTACCATGTACAGATTTGTAAGGCAGCGGCAAATTCAATTGCAAGTGCGCTTTTTTCGGTACGTAACCAAAATCAACTGCTTATAGCAAAAGAACATGCTGAAGAAAGTGACAGGTTAAAATCGGCTTTTTTGGCCAACATGAGCCATGAAATCCGCACACCAATGAATGGAATACTGGGATTCATCGATTTACTCCACAATTCTCACCTCACACGCGATGAGAAGAATTTGTATTCTTCAATGATTCGGAAAAGCAGCGCGCGCCTGCTGACAACGATAAACGATATTATCGAAATATCGAAAATTGAATCGGGACAAACACCTGTTGTTTATTCAGTTGAAAATGTAAATGAAATTATGAATTATTTACAAAACATTTTTCAACCCGAAGCCGAAGAAAAAGGACTAAACCTGAAGATATCTGATACCTCAGAAAACAACCTTTTAAAAACTGTTGCAATAAGAACAGACAAAATTAAATTGGAATCAATTCTAAAAAATTTACTAAACAATGCTATAAAATTTACAAATCATGGAACTGTAGAATTTGGTTACCATGTTCAGGATAAAACAATAACTTTTTGCATTAAAGATACTGGTCCCGGCATTGCGCAGGATCGGATTGATGTTATTTTCGATCGGTTTGTTCAGGCTGATTTGGATATTACAAGACCTTATGAAGGCTCAGGCCTGGGATTATCTATTACCCGTGCGTATGCAGAAATGCTGAAGGGTAAAATCTGGGTGGAATCGGAAGTTGGTATTGGCAGCCGGTTTTACTTTTCATTAAATCACGATTCCATTGTAAGCGAAAAATAATTCAGAATGAAGGAATTTAACAAAACAATAAATACTCCAAAAGTTGTTCTCGTTGCCGAAGATGATGACATCAGTTTTTCTTATCTTGAAATTTTGCTGTTAAAAGAAGAATGCGAGGTATTTCGGACAGTTGATGGAAAATCGACTGTTGAAATGGTCAAAAACAATCCGAATATCGATTTGTTACTAATGGATTTAAAAATGCCGGTTATGAATGGAGTTACTGCAACATTTTTAATCAGGAAGTTTAATAAAACCATCCCAATCATAGCTCAAACCGCCTATGCTTTTGAAAGCGACCGGATTGAAGCATTAAATGCAGGTTGCAATGATTATATTATAAAACCCATAAGAAAAATCGAATTCCTTAATAAATTACACCAGTACCTGAATAACAGTACCGTTGAAAAATAACCACCTGTTGATTGGCGGAAAATTTATATCATTACCATTCGTGCAGTTTGTTTTTAACTGCCGGCTTTTTTTTCTATTTTGTGCAACCGATATTTTCTGTAAACTTTAAAACCGGTATGATGAAGAAAATTCTGACTGTACTTTTTATAATTGGTGCAATTTCATTAAATGCCCAAAACCGCGAAAAAGCCTTTGAAATCAACGAACAACTGGGAAGGGGAATTAATTATGGCAACATGTTTGAAGCTCCGTCCGAAAATGAATGGGGAAATCCATGGAAACCTGAATATGCAGGAATAATTGCTGACCTGGGGTTTAATCACGTGCGGATTCCAATTCGCTGGGAACCTGCAGCAAGAAGCGCTTCAACTCCCCCGTATACAATTTACAGCTCGTTTTTAAACCGCATCAGACAGGTGGTGGATTCAGCGCTGGACAATGGTTTATATGCAATAATTAACATGCACCACCACGAATTGCTGTATGAAGATCCAGCAGCGCAAAAAGAACGTTTCCTGGCACAATGGAGACAGATTTCGGAATTCTTTAAAGATTATCCCGACAGTTTGCTTTTCGAAATTTTAAACGAACCCCACGGGAATATCACACCGGAAGTATGGAACGAACTGGTTCCTGAAGTTTTGGATACTATACGTACAGATAATCCCGGCAGAATTGTTCTGGTTGGAACACCTGAATATGGTGGTTTGGGTGGATTATCTTCACTTGAAATTCCTGATGATGAGAATATAATTCTAACCGTTCATTACTACAATCCATTCCAGTTTACCCACCAGGGAGCAGAATGGGTAGGCGACGATGCAGATGCATGGCTGGGCACGAAATGGAACGATTCAGAAACTGAACGTGATGTCATGCGACAGGAATTTGCCCCACTGGAGGCGATAAGCAAACAAAAAAACATCCCGGTGCATATTGGCGAATTCGGAGCCTACAGTACAGCAGACATTGAATCACGCGAAAAATGGACTACTTTCCTCTCCCGGTATTTCGAAGAACTTGGCTGGAGTTGGGCTTACTGGGAATTTAGTGCCGGATTTGGTATTTACAATCCGCAAAACAAAACGTTCAATACAGAACTTGTGGATGCTTTGCTGCACAACGAAATGCCTGAACCTGCTCATTATCAGGGAACCCCTATTTATACATCAAATTTTCAATCATCGAATGACGGCTGGAATTTAAATGCCAACGGCACCGCTTCAGCAAATATGAGCAGGGAAAATGGCGGGCTGAATATTAATATTAACAGCGCCGGCACTGAAGGTTGGCACATTCAACTGGTGAAAAACAACATAGCTCTGAAGGAAGGGAAAAAGTACCGCTACTCTTTTAAAGCAAAAGCCAGCGCCGCGCGAAGTATCACATCCTACATCGGAATGAACAAGGAACCATGGTCATCATACAGCGGTTACAACTCAGCAAATATCGCCGATACTTTTGCTGTTTACACTTTTGTATTTGACATGGCACAAACCGATAATGCCGCGCGCATTGTTTTCGATTTGGGACTTTCAGATGTTGATGTATCAGTCAAAGATATTAAACTGGAGGAAATTGTACTTGTTCCGCCAACAAAAGCGAAACTGAATGAGGCTTACAAAACCAGTTTCTATCCCAACCCTGCCGATAATGAATTAACAATAAACAACCGGGATGATTTCAGGATGATTTCAATAGTAAATATGAATGGAGTTGCTGTTTACTCAACAGAACTTCACCAAAATGTCAATCAAATTAATGTCAGTAATCTTTTGCCGGGAGTATATTTTCTGCAACTTACCGGAGAAAACAAAAAAGTTTCAGCAAAAATCCTGATGAAGTAGAATCATAAAAAACCGGAGCAGGATTTTACCGGATTTCAGCTTATACTATCAATGGGCTACTGGCAATGCGTCTGTAGCCTTTTCTTTTATGGGCCCATTCTCATGGGACGGCCAGGTTTTCCAGGATATTTAAGTTGACATTTTGTTTATTTTCATTGCTTACGGCTAGCCATCCGGGGCTTTTGGTGTTGCCTTTCTTCTTTTGTGGCAGTACAAAATATAAATATTCAGATGTTCAGAAAAAGAAAAATAAACATAAGTTAACAAGCGTTACCTGGGAGTCGTTTCTGAAATGTTCCTGAACATAAGATATTGAAAATCATCAATAAAACCTGCTGTATCATCTTTTTCAAACTCATTTCATATTTTAAAAAGTGTAATTATGTAAAAAATAGTTGCTGCAATCCTGGTTTATCCTGTTGTTCTCCATCTCTTGTTACTCCGTTTCAATGCATTATCAGGTAAAGGATTAAGATGTATTATATTCGGAGTATATTCGCAGTTAATTCGCAGTATCTTCGCAGTTCATTCGCGAAATCGCGAATGAACTGCGAAGATACTGCGAA
This sequence comes from uncultured Prolixibacteraceae bacterium, assembly GCA_963816685.1. Taxonomy (GTDB): domain Bacteria; phylum Bacteroidota; class Bacteroidia; order Bacteroidales; family Prolixibacteraceae; genus CAVYUC01. Next base: position 69,595 of record CAWFMB010000033.1, read on the forward strand.
GATACTGCGAAGAAAATATAAAGAGAGTATTGCTTAAAGATAAAGAAGGAACTTGCTGCAAAAGTATCCATGCACTTTCTATCACAGGATGACACATCTGTTTTTTGAAGAATTAACCTGCTTTTTCCAAAAGTTTTACCACGAAATTGTCAGGAGGATTTCCCGGTTCACCAGAACAGACAGTGCACCATCAAATTATCTTCAAGGATGTGACACATTAAAAAATGCTAAAAATTAGCAGAGACGGCATGTATGGTGTCTCTGCGATGTATCTGGAGGCGATGCATGGCGTATTTACAAATGTTAAGAGACGCGATATATCACGTCTCTACGTTGTTCAGAGACGCGATATATCACGTCTCTGCGTTGTTCAGAGACGCGATGTATCACGTCTCTACTCGTTTGAATTTTTGGGTAGATTCACTTACCCCTTAACTTTCTATTGTTGTTTGTAAACTTTCACATAATCGATGTAATATTTCTGCGGGAAGATGGATTCATCAATTCCTTCCTGTCCGCCCCAACCTCCGCCAATTGCAAGGTTCAGAATTAAGTAATGCGGTTTGTCGAATGGCCAGGTTGCATTGCCTGTGTGCTCATTTTCGAAGGTGAAGTATTTGGTGTCATCCACAAAAAAATCAATTTTATCTTCGAACCATTCAATGGCATAAACGTGGTAATCTTCCCATGGTTCATCAATCTCAATTTTGTTTCCTTTGTTGGTGCCTTTTACATGATTGTAGGCCTTTGTATGAATATTTGCATGAATAATTTCAGGGTCGAAACCAACATTTTCCATGATATCAATTTCGCCGCAGGAAGGCCAGCCGGTACCGTTTTTAACCACATCGCCGAGCATCCAGATTGCAGGCCATGATCCGCGGCCGGTGGGTAATTTCGCCCGAACCTCCACACGACCATACAACACGCTCTTTTTTCCGTAAGTGTGCAAACTTGCAGAAGTTATCTTATTTCCCTGCCAATCGTCTTTCCGTGTTTCGATTATAAGGTTGCCATTTTCAATCCGCGCATTTTCAGCGCGTTTCGCTGTATAGTACTGTGCTTCCTTGTTTCTGATGTATCCTTCTTCGTAACTCCAGACATTGTCATTGGGAAGGCCGTTGCCGTTAAAATCATCTTCCCATACAAGTTTCCAATTTGTTTTTTGAGATTGCTTTTTAAGAATATCTCCCGTTTTTCCAAATAATGTTGTTGATATAAAACAGAAAAGCAAAACCGATGTTAATTTCATTTTGTTAATTTTTAATTGGTTACAGTTATTCAATTTCATTTTAAATTCATTTTCTGCTTCTGCATGAAAAAACATCCCTCAAAAAATGAATATCAAAATCTTCGTAAATATAGAAAAATGATAGATTTTACTGTTGTTCCATCCCTGTTTCAGCCGATGATTTCTTGTTTCATTGGCCTCTCATATCAGGATTCGTTGTTGAATTTAAACGTTTTATACAGGAAAGCAATTGAAGGAAAAATGATCAATATCCCAACTACGAGCGCAATCAGCAAATAATACTGGGTTTGTGGTGGTGCGCCCGAATTTTGTATGGTGATATTCTCCCCGTCCTTCATCCGCACAAGCACCGGAAGCTGAATAGCAAACCATCCCAATACAATCATCGTGGTTTGAAATCCTGCTACAATCCTCACCAGATTTGGCTTTCTTTTACCGAGGTTCATCCAAAGCACCGGCAATGCAACTGTTGCTAAAATAATACTTACTATACTTATTGATGAATGATAAAATTCATTTAACAGCGGGTGTCCGAGTAATTCAGCAGTTAAGAATACCAATGCTCCGGCAATCACCAGCAACACAATTAAAACCTTTGCCACTTTTGAAAATGACTTTTATTTGCTTTTCATCTTTTGCCTCTCCCAATGTATAAATATTTGCAAGGAATGAAAACAACAACACTAAAAATATTCCCAAACTAAAACAAAACAGATTGAACCACGGATGAATGTATATCCTGAAGAAACTCTGATTGTAATCCAATGTTGCTTCACCTAAAATGATTCCGCCAACGGTTACACCAAGAAAAAAAGTGGTTAATAAACTTGAATATTGAAAAATAAAGGAATAAACAGCCCTTGGACGTTCCTCTTCAATATCGTAATGACGGAAGGTAAAAGCAGAACCACGAAGAATTATACCGATTAATGCAAGCAAAACCGGAATATGAAAAACGGTGAGAATAGTTGTGTAAACCGGAGGAAAGCCTACAAATAAAATGACAATTACCAATATCAGCCACATGTGATTTGCTTCCCATACCGGAGCTATAGCTTTTGCCACGATTTCAGAATCCTTGTCTTTTGAAATCAGTTCAAGAATACCGCCGCCGAAATCTGCACCTCCAAGCAAAACATAAAGCAGCAGTGAAATGGAAAGTATGATAAAAATTATTTCAGTCATGGTTTTTGTATTTTGATTGTAATTGAGAAACCTGTCGCTGCAGTAACCAAATCACAATAAAACTAAGCAGCAGATAAACAGCCGAAATCGTATAAAATGTGTATTGTATCCCCGGCATAGGTGTGAGCGAATCCCGGGTTTTCATGATGCCGTAAATGATCCAGGGTTGTCGTCCCACTTCAGTTACTATCCATCCGAATTCGATGGCAAGAAAACCCAGTGGTGTGGCAATAACAAGCAATTTCAGCCACCAGCGTTTTTTGAGCCAGTGCTTCCACCTGAACGAGCCGGCAAGGAAAATAATTCCGGTCATCATTAGAAATATACCAATGGCTACCATCAATTGAAACGAATAATGCACAATAGGAACCGGTGGCCATTCATCTTCCGGAAATTCTTCAAGTCCTTTCACTTCCGATTTAAAATCGCCATGTGCCAGAAAACTTAGAAATCCTGGAATTTTTATTGCATAATCTACTTTTCGTTCCTGAACATTGGGAATTCCACCAATAATTAAAGGCGCCGATTCTTCCGTTTTAAAATGCGACTCGAAAGCCGCCAGTTTTGCAGGTTGGGTTTTTGCCACATTCTTTGCGGCATGATCACCACTAAGTGGCTGAAGTATCGCAGCCACTGCAGCAAATGCCAGTGCAATTGTAATCGCCCGCCTGTGTATTTCAAGTTTGTTTTTAAGGTACAATATTGCATGAACACCTGCAACTGCAAATCCGGTTGCAGAAAACGCTGCAATTATCATGTGATGGGCCTGTGCAAACCAGGATTTATTAAACATGGCTGCCACAGGATCAATATTAATTGCCTGACCATCTATCCAATCGAAACCGCTGGGCGCATTCATCCAGGAATTGGCTGAAATTACAAAAATACCTGATAATACACCTGCAATCCCGACAATCAGGCCGGTATACAAATGAACCCATTTATTCAACCGTTTCCAGCCATACAAAAACAATCCGATGGCAATGGCTTCAAGAAAGAACGCTGTACCTTCCCATGAAAACGGCAATCCGAAAATCGGCCCGGCATGTTTCATAAAAGTGGGCCAGAGCAATCCAAGTTCAAAGGAAAGAACTGTTCCGGAAACTGCTCCCACAGCAAAAAAGATAGCCACTCCCTTTGCCCATGCTTTGGCCAAATCGAGGTAAATTTCATTCTGTGTCCGTAACCATTTTAATTCGGCTACAAACATAAACCAGGGCATCACCATTCCTATACATGCAAAAATAATGTGAAATCCCAGGGAAACACCCATCTGCAACCTTGCAGCCAAAAATTCATCCATTCTTCAATTTTTGTTTTTATTATGTACCACATTCAACATATAAAAGCCATTTCAGTTTGATGGATTTGTTTTTTCTTTTCTTTAGAGTCCGGATAAAAATTTCAGTTTTGGGCTAAAGCCCATGTCATCTCTGGCATTTACTAACCCCGGGATTAATCATAGGGCTAGTGATGCACTACAGCGTCCTGAGCCCATAACTACATCTTATTAAATATAATCTATTCTGTTTTGATTCTTTGCTGGTGTAAACCCGTGTTTTTATTTTCCACAGGACCACAGTGTTTTCTTTTATCCAATTCTGAAAATTTCCGAATAAATGTTTCGGTAATCAATGTCAAACCGATTTTGAAACTATATTTAAATTTTGCTTAAAAACTTTGACTGCACTGCATATTCATTTCATAAGTATTACTTTTGCCTTCAAATTATTGAAAATGACATTAAAGGTTTTCCCTGAAGCAAGGGCGTTGATATTTGATCTGGATGGAACTTTATCCAACTCTCTGCCGGTGCATGTAGCTACGTGGAACAGGATTGGCGACAAATACGGATTTAAGTTCGACCCGAAAATTGTGTACGAAATGACCGGCAGGCCTACAATTGAATTTGCCAAAAGAATTATTGAGCAGTATAAAATAGATGCTGATCCTGAAGAAATTGTACGAATGAAACAACAATCTTTCTGGAGCTCATCCCACTTACTTGAACCTGTGGCTGAAATAATTTCAATTGTAAAGGAATATCATGGAAAATTACCCATGGCAGTGGGAACAGGAGCAAGCCGGAGAAGTGCAGAAGTACAGCTTGAAGCCTTAAATCTTAAGCCGTATTTTGATGCAATAGTTTCGGCTGACGACGTAACCAATCATAAACCTCAACCCGAAACTTTTCTTGAATGTGCCCGCATGATGGATGTTGAACCCCGGTTTTGCCAGGTATTCGAAGATGGCGAACTTGGAATTAAAGCGGCTAAACAAGCCGGAATGATGATTACAGATGTTCGCCCTTTCATTAATTATGGCGAATGGATACATTCCTGATTGCATTTCAAACCGTACTTCCTCTTTTTCTGGTGATTGTCATCGGAATGATATTTTCGCGGGTTAAGGTAAACCACGAAAACTGGATTGAAGTCCTGAATAAATATGCACTGTGGATTGGTTTTCCGGCGCTGGTGATTTTTTCATTAATGCGGCTCGACCTTGCCCAAAATTCATACACTGCTTTTATTTTCATGAATTCAGTGTTCATCATCGGGAGCATGCTGCTTGTTTTTCCGGTTTGCAAAATCTTCAATTTGACGGTGCACATGAAACGAACCCTTTTTCTGATTTTACCTTTTGGAAATGTTTCATACCTCGGCATCCCTATTTTATACAATGCTTTTGGGGTTGAAATTTTACCCGAAGCAGCTATTATTTCGGCTGTTTATGTGTTCTGGCTGCTTACACTTGCTATTTTGTTAATTGAAATTTATGGTGAAGAAAAAACGGATATAAAGAAACTTGGATTAAGCCTTGCCCGGAATCCGCTGCTTCTGTCAGTTTTTGCCGGATTGGCTCTCGTTATATTCAAAATAAAACTACCCGAATTTGCGGTAAAAACCATAGAATTGTTCTCCGACTCTGTAACCGCTGTTGTTTTGTTTTCGCTGGGAATATTTCTGGGAATGCAAAAAATTGGCCGGTTAAAGGAGTGGTTGCTGGTGGCAGTTTTAACTCTGACGACCATGATTCTTCTGCCTTTTATATTTTACCAGGCAATATTAATATTGAAAATTGAAGCTGCAGGTTTAAAGGCTATTATTTTGGATGCTGCCATGCCGCTTGGAGTTACGCCATATGTTTTAGCCGTACAATATAAATTAAACACTACCCTTGTTACTCGTGTGATTGTTTTCGGAACCATCTTGTCTGTAATTATAATTCCGTTGTGGATGGTGATTCTTGGATAAAAACATGAGACTTTTTTCCTGCTTTTTTATTCTTTAATCAATTTTTCTGTTTGCTGATGAATCCCTTGCCGCATCTGAAGGAAATAAATTCCGGACCTTATATTTCCAAAATCCATTTCATGAAGCCCACCTGCTTCGACAGACAAATTTTTTAAAACCTTCCCGTCTGAACTTATTAATTTAATTTCAGCTTTCTGATAACCAACAAGGGTATTTAAAATCAGTTTATCAGAAAAAGGATTTGGATAACAATTAAAAAGATGATTGTTTCCAACTACTTCAACAGCGGTAGGAACAGATACAATCAATTTAAAAACAATCCACTCTTTTAGGTTTCCCTTATCAGTAGCGGTTAGTTTCAGGTAGATGTTTTCTACAGTTCCTTTTGGCGGAATTCCGCTTACCATCATTGTTTCAGAATTAAACATCAACCAACCTGGTAAAGCTGAATTATTTTCGGTTGAAAGCGAGAAATTCAGTGTGTCTTCATTGTCAGGATCAATAATCGAATTTGCAGGTAAATGAATCTCATTCTCACGATTGGCAACGAAAAACTGATCATCAATATATAACCTGATCTCCGGCGGGTCATTTTTATTTATTACTGTGATAACAACATTCTGAACAGATTCAATTTCACCATCACTTGCCTTAATTGTAAAGTTATAATCTCCTACATCCTTATTTCCGGCCATGCCGCTTATTAAGTTGGAATTCGGATTAAAAGTCAGCCACACCGGAAGGTTATCAAAATTAAGTTCAACCTGATCTCCATCCACATCATTTACTTCGATTGCATAAACGTAGATTTCGTCTTGTAACACAAAATTCACCGGTGTACTTTCAAACCGGGGCGGATCGTTTGAATTTGTCACCTCAAGTTCAAAGGGTTGATCATAAGTAGCCCCATCACTGTCAGTTGCCCTGATTAAAATATGTATATTTGGTTTGTTCCCAAAATTCAGATTCCCGGTAATAATTAAATTGCTGCCGTTAATTCCAAACAAACCATTTTCAGCATCGTTATTACCATCCCCTTCAATTAAACTAAATTCATGAGAATCACCCAAATCAGAATCAACAACATTTATCCTTGCAACTACTGAATTTATTTCGGCCGATTCACTAATTACATTGTTTGATAAATTCAGTTCTGACGGCGGCTCATTCATTTTGTAAGCAACACTGACAATAAATTCAGCAGTGTCAGAAAAATCAGGAGAAATAACAATGTATTTCAACAGTCCGGTAAAATCATTTTCCGTTATACCGCTCACTTGTTCAACCCCGGCAACATAAACCTTTGATCCTTCGGGAACATCAAAGCCGGCAATAAGATTTGCAGGGTTTCCCGCTGAATTCAGCGTTAAATAAAAAGTATTGCCGTTGTATATCGTTTCACCGTATTGATTTGGTACAGTAAACTGCGACAAATTTGCAATGCCGGTTAATAAATGAGAAGAAAAAATATGAGGGTCATCAAGGGAACCAACGATTCTGTTTATTCCAAATGTAATTGTATCTTTTGTTGAAACTACAAGATTTTCACTGTTATCAAAAATTTTGAATGTGATATCCCCGGCAGGATCATTACTGTAAATCATAAGATACACAAAATATTCTCCCATAAAATCTTCATATTTTACAGAAGTAAAACCCCGGCATTCATCATCCACAAAGGCAGCAATAACATCATTTTCATCACCTGCGAAGTGTCCGTCGGTTGTTATTTTCCCGGTAACAGTCATTGAGTATTCATAATCGTGCGGGTTTAATTCCCAATTTGGTTGTGCAGCAACAGGTAAACCTGAAGCTGCCAACCAAACTATCAGAATTAAACTAAAAAAGCAATTTAATCTCATCTGTCCTGACTATTTGGTTTTTGAGATTTTTACTGTTTCTACTGTATCATTTGTTACAGCCCTGACGTAATACATTCCGGCTGAAACAGTGCTTCCATTTTCGTTCGTTCCGTTCCACGTTACCTGATTGTCACCGGCAGACGAATTTCCGCTAAAAATGCGTTTAACCAGTGCGCCAGATGTTGTAACGATATCAATTGATTTTACATTTAATCCACCTGAATATTCTACAATCACCTCATCAGCGAATGGATTTGGATAACAACGTAAAGATGAATTCCTGTTAAATTCACCATTTCCGGTGATCAATCCTTTAATTGTTAGTATCTCTGGCTTACTGATTGTGCCGTAAACAGCATCGCGAACAAAAGGTTTTATTTCATTTATCAGATAAGAGTTCCCGGTTAACCCGTCGAACAATCTAAAGCTGATTTGCTGTCCAGGGTTATTGTTACTCACGCTCAAAAAGAACGGATTATATTCCAACCCTGCATAATTCATTGCCGGCACAAATCCACGACATTCTCCATCAATAAAAGCCCCCAAAACACATTGACTGTTCACTTGCAATCCAGATTCACCTGCATCCAGCATTGCCACCATCGACAGATTGCCTTCAAACTGATTGAAATCAGTTTTCCAACCGGCAGGCGAAGATGGATTATCTGTAATCCAATCGTTTTTCAAGGTTGTGGAATTTGGATACAGCAGTTGTGATGCCGGTCCGTTGACCTTAATCATGTAACCTTCACCCGGGCGCATAACATCAAGTGTTCCGAGCCATCCTGTTCGTGAATCGTACATTGAAAACGAAGTCTGACTTTTCACAAGATCCGATTCTCCAGGCACAAAATTGCGCATTGCATCACTTACATCCATGGTTAAATCCGGTATATAACCAACATGGTTCCACCCCTGCACCAAATCTATTGGATTTTCTTCAGGTACAAGGGAGGTTCCGCTGTAAACTATGGTATCCAGTTTACTTGAATACATTTGATACATCCTTTTAATGCTGACTGAATCTATTCCTGAAGACCAGTTGCCGCTGTTGCCGCTGTACTGGCTGTAACTTCCTCCATGCGTTTTAATAATATCCTTGTTGGAAGGTTCAAGGGCCCAGAAAAAGTTATTCAGATTATAACGTAAAGGTGACAGTTTATTAAATGACACCCAATTCCAGCCTTCATTCAGAACAATATGTACGCGGGTGTTACCTGTTGATTCAAAAATTACAGGATCGATTGTTGTACCTAAAACATTATTATCCAGCAAAACAACATCCACCGGTGTAATATTATCCAAAATCTGTCCGCTACTTGCATCCCAAATCAGGAAATCCAATTCATCCCCGGGAGTTTTATTATCGCCGGCATTACCGTACACTGTTAAAAAAACAAGGTAAGAATCAAACTCTTCGACATAACGTATATTTGATACTCCCCGAATTGAATCAGTTCCGTGTTTAAAAGCTGCAAGCATATCAAATTCATCAGTAGAGAAGATTCCGTCAATCTTTACTTTTCCAACAATGTTCATCGTATTTTCAAAACGTGACGGATCAATTACCCAGTTTGGTGGTTTCTTGTAAACTCTTAGAGTAAGCTGTAGTTTTTCGTCGAAACCATTCTCTGTTCGCAATATGATATCATGGTTATAATCTCCGATATTTAGAGCTGGATTCACAGTGAATGTGATTTCCATCGTCGATTCAGGATTTATAACTCCTGAAGAAGGAGAAACTGTCAACCAAACCGGCAGATTAATGATTTCGAATCCCACCTGCTTGCCTCCAGTATTTTTAATTGAAGAGACAAACTGGAGCGGTTCATAAACCTCTTTTGAGAAATAGCGTCTTTCATCTTCCCACCGCACCTGATTCCGGTGAACATAAGCTGTCCAGGTTACCGGGGAAGCGAGGCGGTTGCCATATTTATCCTCAATACCTTCAACTGTAATTTCAACAATATTCTTTTCGAGTTGTGGATAAAGGTAAGATTTAGGGTTGATTACTATTGCATCTTCTGATGCAACAAAATCATAGGCAATCGGTTGTACCGGACGCACATCCTTCATGTTTGGCGCATCTGATGAATATGCATTACCAACATGCGCAACTGCATCCAATGCATTTGCATCATTTACAAAATTCTCCAGTGAAGGTTCCTGTTGAATAACGCCAAGGTTATCTTCATAATAACCTTCGAATGGAATATACACCTTCAATCCCATTTCATTTCCGGCAAGTTTTGAATTCATATCAAGCCGTATCTGTTCAGTTGATTTTGCAAGATCCCATAAACGGAATTCATCCAATTTTCCTGAATAATTCCAGTCTTCGCCGCTTCCATTGATGTTATCCCATTTGCGAACGCCAAGGTACATGTGTGCACCTGCGATACCGCCCATAATGGTATTTTCATTTTCATTCTGTGGTTCACCATCTATAAAAGAAGTTACATTTCCGCGTCGCCTGACGACAAGGGCAAAATGATGCCAGCTATCATCAAAATAATCGTTTGTAACTGCTTCATAAACATACCCCCTGCTTGAAACCCAGATTTTACCATCGGGAGTTGCAAAAATGCTGAATGTTTTGTTCATCAGGTTTAAACCTTCATTTCCATCTCCTTTTTGATTTGAAAAGAGACAAACAGTATCTGACGGGTTATCATCTTTGAACCAAAATTCAATGGTGTAATCCATTTCAGGGATAATCGCAAAATACGCGGTAAACATGTCGATGTAATTATTTCCTGAGAAATCCCATGATAATCCACCCGGATAAGCTCCCCATTCGGCAAAAACATCCATATGCCGGTTGGCAGCTTTATCAACTGCCAAATCACCAAATGCTTCGTTGGCAGGCCAGTAGCCGTACAGCCCTACTTCATTTCCTGAAAGCGCAGTATATTGCTGAACATAAATATCCTCCAGAGAAATGAATTTAGACCAGATTCTCAGCTCATGAATACTTCCGTTGAAATGGCCTCCACCTGATTCGGCTGATTTACCGATGTAAATTTTACCTGAATTGTTAAAGGAAACATTTGTGTTTTTTGCTTCGAGTATAATTTTATCATTCTGATAGATATACAAATCACCTCTTTCGTAGTCGAAAACATATGCCATATGTTGCCATGCTTCTGCCGGAACAGTAGAACTGAACTGGAAAGGAACACTGAATTCAACATTTCCAACTTTGAAGTAGGTTTCATACCGGTCATTTAATCCGATTTCAATACTGTTTGCAGGATCATTGCCTTGTGAAAAGATAACAGAATTGCTATAACTTTCAGGCTGAATCCAGAATTCAATTGTAAAAGATTTATCGTTAAATGAGAGTCCTTCCGAAATTGTAGTATAATCTGTGGCTCCATTGAAATAAAGATAAGCTTCATGCTTAAGCTGATAATAGTTCAATGTTCCTTTAATATCAAAATTGAATTGATTCAATAGTCCACCTTCAATCGGTTCATTGAACTGAATACTGATGTTTTCATCAATGTTCAGGATTCCATCGGCAGGTTGAGGTGTTCCAAACACCTGGGGACGCTGACCATCCAGTATTCCGTGCAGAATTAATGATTCATTTTCGGAGCCGTCGGAACAAACTGATACACCACGGATATCATATTCCCTGTCTTTTAAACCTGTCATATCCCAATCGAATGTAACAAAAGGTTGATTGTTTATTGACAAAGTATCGGGGATATCATCCTTATTGGCCAATGCTGCATCATTTACAAAATATTTCACCGGTACCCAAATGCTTCCGGAGGAAGGTTTGAATTCAAACCTGAAACTTTCAAAAGAGTTATATTCAAGATTATAACCTCCCAACCGAACTGTAATTGTATCATTATCCCTTACATTTACCACAAAATTATCCAGTGGTTCAAGTACTTCCACATTTGTACAGGCAGGTTGAAAATGGGCAGAAATATAAACCGTATCAGAAATATCGGCCATAAAATCTGTTGGGTCATACTGACATGTGGAATGAATAACAATTCCAATACTGTCATAATCCATAATCGCCGGATTTGTTGGTTGAATGGAAAGTAATTTTGTAATACTTTCATTTGCTGGTATTAAAACCGTTTGATTTGGTGCACCACCATCAATTTTAACTGCAGCGCCATATGGATTTGATTTGGCAACAACATTAAGTGTGTACCATTGATCATCTTCGCTTTCAGTATTATTTGCAAGTTTCAGATTAAAGAAAGCCTTATCTGTAACCGGCACACCGAATACTTCTGCAGGCTCTGCTGTAATTTCAGGATTCTCACGTTGAAGTGTTGGTTTGTGCAGTACGATGGTATCTCCCTGGTCATCCCGGTAAAAAAATGTGTGTTCCAAATCCTGGAACGGACACATGGTTTGCCCGCCAAGAGTAGAGAATATCGGACTTGAAATATCAAAACTTGAGACACGGATGTCTCCCGGACTAAATAATTCTCCCTGCTCTGTAACGTCATCCTTGAAGCTTACATAAGGAATATAAGATAATCCGGCAGCAACAGCCATAGTTGCAGCTCCGGCAATGATTGGAATTCCACCACCTGCACTGTATGATGCGGAGGCAGCTACTGCAATTGCTCCACCCACCAGCGCAACTCCCTGTCCAAGAATGCCAAAATCAAAATTAGCCGGTAATGAAAGTTTGGTTTCTTCCAAAATATTGGCATTATATACGCCATTGGCTGGCCGCCGGAAAACATTCAAACTGTAATAATCACCAACATCACCATCCTGCAAAACATATCCATATGACATGGTTTCAGTGAAACCTTCGCCAACCGCAACTCCAAGTGCATGGGATATACTCAACTCCCCGGTAGCTACTATCCCGGTTTTATTAAATGTAAATCCGACCGAACCCTGTGCACCAAAATGCATGTTTTTGGTTCGCGCTTCTTCCTTGTTGTAGGTAATTGTTTGGACTTCACTTCTGCTTATGGCTCCAACAGCGCCGTCAAACGAAATATTACGTTCAAGAACGTCTTCTTCAATCGCCAAAGCTTTTTCTGTTTCATTTAATCGAATTGCATCAATCCAGATTCCTATTTGATCATTATAGTACCGAATGGAATCATTTTCATAAATAGTATCATTTAAAATATTATTTAAATCTTCAATAGTTTGCATCTCGGGATGAAAGGAATAAGTTAAAAGGCTGTCATCATCCGTCATTTTATAATACCCGTTAACGATGGTATCACCTGCTGTAATTTCCACTTCATAACTGTGAGCAATTCCATACCTTAAATCGGAAGCATTGATATGACTTGTATATTTTAAAGTACCGTCCGTGCGTTTTGAAGTAAGAAAGAGGTTGTTTCTCCTGCTTTCCAGTTCAGGCAGCAACTTATTCAGAACGTGTGCCTGTGTATAATTGAAATAGGTATCTGAATTATCGGGGTTCATAATAAATCCTTCAACAATCCCTAAAGTATATTCAGTACCGTCCAGTTCGGCGCTGCCAAGGGCAATAATTCCATTTGCATCGGCAAGCGTTTTTGGAACAATTTTTAAGTTATCTGTTTCACCATAGAAATAATTATAACTTTTACCAATGTAAATATCGCCCATTGAACCTACTACTCCCGGGTCAGAACTTGTTTCAATTCTTTCAGTAAATTCATAGGTTTGCACATATTCACCACTTTCATTTACAGTTGTAGAAAATGACAAACCTGTTTTTCCTGAATTCTTAGTATCGGTTTTTACCACCGGACCGGCCAATCCGCCACCTGCCGCCACTTCAACACCAAGCAGAATTTCAGCTCCAAATCCCGAACCATTATCGAAGTCAGTAGAATAGCTTGAGCTTACAGAATAACTAGAACCTTTCTCAACATATGCAAATGAACCTGAACCAGGAGGATCACGCAAAATAATCTCCGGCACTTCGGGACCTTCAGTATAGAAATTATTTCCTTTGGGCCGCTGTCCGATAATATAGCCCCTGAATAATTTGCCGTCAGGTTCCCATGAGAACGTATTCCCGTCGATAGTGACATTGATCTGCATTGTTTTAGTGAAAGAGGTCATATCCTGCTCACTTTTGGTAATATTCGGAATGCCCGTCTTAAAAGTATCGACCACTACCCCATCCATATCCGGAGTAAGATTATATGTTTTAACGTTTTCAGCTATGGCCAAATCGTTAATTATCTTAATTTCTGCCTCTTTAATGGATTGACGTGTTTTATCATTTGTATCGAAATTGGTGTAAGATTCAAATACTGAAATTTTGGGTGAATAATCCTTATTCATTTTAAAAACAGGATATTTAAAATTATCAGCAACTACAATAGTTGCTGAGGTTGCATCAACAGGATTTGTGAATTGAATTTCCTTTTCACCATAAAAAACAACAGTATCATTTGTATTTGTCACATCAATTTCTGGCGGGGTTTGATAGATGTAATTTAGTTTAATATGATAATCCAGTGAATCAAGAAGGTGACCTTCTTCATCGTACAAATACTCCTTTTTCAGGGGTGGATTTGTAGAAAGATCAACTACACGGTTCCCAAAGAAATTTTTGACATCATTGGCCAAATCATTATCAACATCTATCTCTACAATGGAGAATTTCTCGGGGATTAATTTAGCTACAAATTCTCCGGTTGCCGGATTGGTATAAATCTTTGTTTCAATATCAAATCGTTCAGAATAATGTACAATATCTTCGTAGGTCCTGTCATTTGAATTATCAATTTCTGTAACGATTGAATATGCGACAGTATCTTTACCAACATCATTTTCAATATTTTTGTTGTCAAAAGTTAACTCAGGATTTGCACTGCTGTGATCAAGAGTTATAGTCGCTTTTCCTATATTATTTTCTGATTGTCCAAACCCAAACGGGATTTCATTGCTGCTTGTTCCACCAATTACACGACCAACCACAGTTATTAAAGTTGTATCGCTAAAAGGTTTTCCGAAAGTTAAATTTTGATTGAAATTGTGCCGGACAACTGAATCAGGATTTGATTCATCAATTGGCCAGCGGCCTCCAAAATCGAAGGAATGCCCATCCTTTTCAACACTAATAAAATGATACCCGATTGGAACCTGAATCTCAAACAGACCTTTTTCATTTGTGGATTCCGGTTTTGTATCAGGGCCAAAAACCGGTTCACCATCAATTAATATTTTTACGTTCTTAACACCAAGAGTAGTATTTCTATACACAACAGATCCATTAACATTGAAAGATGAAATATCAATAAAATTAATGTTGTTATGAACTACTGCATCTTCGCTTAGAAACAATATCTTATATCCGGGGTCAAATTCATGCGGTGCAAGCAAAGGAGTAAATTTATATGCCGAACCATCTGTAAGAAAGGGCACTCCCGCAATAATGTAATTACCTTCTTCATCAGTATACGCCCTGTTTCCCAACTGTTGTTTTTCAGGCACCAAATCAGACCAGGCTACATTTCCTCCTGTAAAATCACCATGGTTTTCATTAAAGTTTGAACCTGACTTGGAAATATCATAAATTCGCTCTCCAAAACCTTCATTTATTCTTAAATAAACATAAAAACCATTTTCCTTACCCAGCAAATACCGGTTATAATCGCGTAATATTTCTTCTTCCCCGAGTGCTCTTTTCCAGATTCGAACTTCATCGATATTTCCTGAGAAATAGGAAGAAGCAGATTTCCCAAGATACATAGCTGTATCGCTGGCGGTTATGGTGTTTGTAATTTTATTTTTGGCTAATAACAATGTGTCGATGACCTGTCCCTGACCGTTTAAAGTTTTGTCAGGAATATATATCCAGGCTGAATCTCCATTATATACAGCAGAAATATGAATAAAAGTATCAATTGGAACTACATACGGCATTTCCACTGTTTCATTTCCTACTTTAAATATGAATTTTTGACTTTTATAATCCAATGCAAAATTTGAATATTTCTCAAATACTCCTGCATCGGCAGTTGATGAAAATTTCAAATAGGCCTGAAATGTAAAACCATCAGAAAAATCAACATCATTTTTCTGCGGAATATGAATATAAGAGGAACCTGAAAAACTTAGACTTTTTGCAGGCACCTCATCTTCAGTAGAAGCAGATATTTGAACATTTTTTACACCGTTACCACCACTAAAACTTACACGTCCGGTAATTGTTGCAAGCGGGGTACGAAAACCAATACCTTCAATTTTGGTATAACCAGTCCGTTGTTCTCCCGGAATTCCAACAGCAATAACAGTATACTTATATATTTCATTTGCCTCAGCATAAAAATCTTCCCATTTCCTCCCACTTGCATCAACATTATCAACCCAGACAGAATCCGTTTCATTTAATTTTTTACGGAATATTTCAAAATGATCAATTAAGCTGGTATTATTTGAAACTTCCCAGCGAATTTGAATCTGATCAGCAAAATATCCTTTTGAAGCGAATAATTCACCGGGAAAGGTTTTATCCATGTACAATGCATTATATGGAAAACCAACCTGTAGTTTGATGTTGTTCCCGCCGGCATAAATATACGGGATAGCAGATCCGACATTGAAAGTAACTGACTTATCAGAAAGTTCTTTCCTGGCCGCCACATTTGCCGTCATCACAGGGGATGAAACCTGCGCTTCAGTAGAAATGAAACAACCATATTGTTATCAGTAATAACAGTAACCTTTTCATATCTTGTTACTGTTAGTATTTGATAATAAAAATTACATTAGCATTTTTAGGCCTGGTCTCATTACCACCCGAATTATTTATACTTAAGGAATGTGTGTGAGCTCCTGCCGCATCGGTAGTATGCCCGGTATCATCATGAGATCCGTCAGCACCAGGGGAACCGTTTGTCTCAAAACCCCGTGTTCCAAAATTATGACTGTGGTTGCCGGCGGAATTAGCAGTTCCTGTATGATTATGACTGAAAAACTGGTCTGTTTGATATGAGCCCACAGCATCACCGGTGTTTCCGTTACTATTTTTAGCGGTTCTTGAGGCAGCATCAGGATCAATTCCTGCACCGTCATTCACTCCTCTTAAAAAATAACCTCTTAAATCAGGTACTCTGAAATTACCGCCATCATCTCCCCATGCAGTACCAATGGCACTGTATAATGCTCCATACATGCCTGTTGTTGCATAAGATGCACCATCGCAGTAGAGCCAACCAACAGGAATTTTATTTTTCGGCCCGGCAAAAGGCATAATTGTTCCTGCCGGAACACCATTATCGGCGGCTTTTGCAAAAGGAACAGTATTAAATTTATTATCATATATAGTCGTCCCGTCAACTTCAACCTTCAGGTTGTCGCTTAAATTGGCAAAAACAAGATTATTAAAATCAGTGGTATTTACAGAACCTATAGTAGCACTGAATACTCCGAAGTTATCGGTTGGAATATTTTGAGTTTCTGAAAATGAGCCAATTGTAAACACTACTGAGATTGTTTGATTGGCTATTGCATTTCCCTGAGGGTCACGGGCAATTCCCTGGAATCCTATCCCATTTTGTGCATATAATGCAACACTAAAAAATACAAATACATAAAGTAAAATTACTGATTTCATAAGTAGTTTAATTAAGATTAATAAATGGTCAGAAATATGAATGTAAATTGCTGACAATTAGTTGTAATGCCGCAAAATCAATATATAATTCTGATGGCTTGCATTCGCAATATACAACATAAAGACTTTTATATCCTAATTTATTTTCAAGTAAACTACTGTTTTATAATTTTAGCAATGATACCTGATTTCTGAAATATCCTTACCAATAAGGATTAACAGGGAATTTGTATTCACTAAAAAATTTTCACCTTCATTTATTTCGTAGTTACCTCCTACTCCCTGTAAAATATATTCAAAAGGTTCTCCATCGAAACAAAGCAATCCTTTAATTCTGTAAATATTGTTCTTGTACACATCAATGGTATAGGAAAGCCAGTGTATAAATTCCTTCCTGTTCAAGGGGACCGAAAAGGTTAATGTTTTTGAGGTAATTTCTACATGATTTATTTTCCCATATTTAAAACCGGAAAGATATTTGGGTTGAAAAGTAATATTTCTAAAATCAAATTGAGATGAAATTCCAAATGTAGTGTATTGAATTTCACATAATGGATTCATTTCACTTATATGCTTTTTTAATTTACTCTTTTCGGCAGAAGACATTTTTTCTGATTTACTAATCATTATGAAATCTGCCACTGCTATCTGTTTATGTTTTAATTCCTCCGCAGCTTCCTTTTCAAAATTCAATGCATCCACCAAACAAATGGTTCCGTTGTATCGGTATATATCCTTTAATTTTTCATCCCTGAAAAACGGGCGGATTACCGGTGCCGGATCAGCAACACCTGTAGTCTCAATAAGGAGATACTCTACATTTGGAAAACGTTTGGCCAGTTCCAGTAAAACAAGTTCATATTCGTCAGTAATGGAGCAGCAAATACAGCCTTCGTTCAATTCGAACATCTGGCTTGCATCCACTCCTTTTATCAATTTGGTATCGATGGCTACATCTCCGAATTCATTCTCAACCAGCGCAAACTGAATATCAGGATGAGCTTTCAAAAGCTGATTAATACATGTTGTCTTACCGGCTCCAAGAAAACCGGTGATTACAGTGACTGCTATTTTATGCCGATCATTCATTAAAATTATCGATACCTAAAATTTAATTAAGTCAAAAAAATCCTCTCCTTTGGAGAGGTGGGAGTGGCTTTAACCAAAGACTCCAAACAAATTCAGGATTACAATAACCAGCGCAAGAATAAGAACATACCTCACATATTTGGCGCCACCTTTAACCGAAAAATGAACTCCAAGCCAGGCACCTGCCATATTTCCGGCAGCAAGAATCAACCCGGCGATAAAATCAACCTGCCCGTGCCAGATAAATATGCCGAGAGAAAAGACAGTATAAATGAGAATTATAAACACCTTTACTGCATTAGCTTTTACCAAATTATAACCACCTCCCAAAACAAGTCCGGCAAGTAGAAAGAAACCAACTCCCACTTGTATAAATCCTCCATACAAACCAATAAAAAAGAAAATAACATACTGCAAAACAGTCGGTTTTGGATTTACCACTCCGGCACGTTCCTTAACCCATACATCCGGTTTTAGCACTACTACAAAAAACATGACCACCATTAAACCGGCAATCACTTTTTTAAGCAATTCAACATCAATCTGAACTGCAAATAAAGCTCCTATAACAGAACCAGCAACGGCCGGAATTGCAAGACGGTAATCCGATTTTAAGTCTAGTACTTTTTTCTGCCGGAAGGTTTTAACACCAATAACATTTTGCAGCAGAATAGCAATCCGATTAGTACCATTGGCAACGTTTGCCGGTAATCCCAGAAACATGAGCAACGGCAATGAAAGCATTGATCCGCCACCGGCAGTGGTATTTATAAAACCAGCTGCCAGTCCGGTGCCAATTAGCGCAAGAACCATGTACCACTCCATTTCTCAGTTTCGAGTTTAATGTTTAAAGTTTAAAGGAGTTCCGTGTTCAAAGTTCAGCGTTTGTATCATGTATCACCATGAATAACTTTAAACTTTGAACTTTAAACTATAAACTAATATGCGAACAGCGGGAAATCCTTCATCATATTATGAACTTTTTCACCCACTGCTTTTAAGTGTTTTTTCGTCTTCGATATTTGAAATTACATCGTCAATTAGCTGCACGATTTCAGGCATTAAATCTTCCTTTACTCCGCGGGTTGTAATTGCGGGAGTACCAACGCGCAAACCTGATGTCTGGAATGGCGAACGGCTATCGAAAGGAACCATATTTTTATTGACAGTGATTTCAGCCTGCACCAATGTATTTTCTACCTGTTTCCCATTGATATCCGGAAATTTTGTTCGAAGATCAATCAGCATCGAATGGTTGTCAGTACCGCCTGAAATGACTTTGTATCCCAAATCGATAAAAGCCCTGGCCATCACATCCGCATTTTTCTTTACCTGCTTCTGGTATTCTTTAAATTCAGGGGAAAGCGCCTCACCAAAAGCAACTGCTTTAGATGCAATTACATGTTCAAGCGGCCCTCCCTGCTGACCTGGAAAAACAGCTGAATCAAGCAGTGAAGACATCATTCTTACCTCTCCTTTTTTGGTTGCAACACCCCAGGGATTTTCAAAATCCTTTCCGATAAGAATGATTCCACCACGTGGACCGCGAAGTGTTTTATGTGTTGTAGAAGTCACAATATGTGCATGTTCCAGAGGATTATTCAGCAAATTTGCAGCTATCAATCCTGCAGGGTGAGCCATATCAATCATAAGAATTGCGCCAATCTTATCTGCAATTTCGCGCATGCGTTTGTAATCCCAGTCGCGGCTGTATGCAGAAGCACCTCCGATTATCAGCTTAGGTTTATGTTCCAGCGCCAGCGCCTCCATTTCGTCGTAATCCACCAAACCGGAATCTTCCTTTACTTTATAGGCAACCGGTCGATATAATATTCCCGAAGAATTGACATGCGAACCGTGAGAAAGGTGACCGCCGTGAGACAAATCAAGTCCAAGAAATTTATCTCCCGGATTGAGCACCACACTTAAAACTGCAGCATTGGCCTGTGCTCCCGAATGTGGCTGAACATTCGCCCATTCCGCATGGTATAATTCTTTAATCCGATCGATTGCCAATTGTTCTGTTTGATCCACAAACTGGCAACCGCCATAATAACGTTTTCCCGGGTAGCCTTCTGCATATTTGTTGGTCATCACCGAACCCATGGCTTCCAGAACCTGATCGCTTACAAAATTTTCCGATGCAATCAATTCAATTCCCCCCAACTGGCGTTCACGTTCTTTCAGAATAATATCAAAAACCAAAGTATCTCTCTTCATGCTGCGTTTCGTTTTAATTTGAAATTTCAAAGGTAATATATTTTAAACCGGCGTTTTAAAATCACAGGTAATGCCAATTATCCAATCATAGAAATTAATACAGACTTAAATTGTTGTTTTTCCTTATCATTTAACCGGCTCAATTTCGCTATTAATTCATTTCGTTTAATCGAGACAATACGATCGGTTTTAACAATTGAGTCAATCCTTAATTTATTTGTTTTAGTTGCATAAACAATAAATTTCCTTAAAGATAATTTTTCAGGAACAACGGAACTAATTGCGGAAACAACCAAATCATTGTATTTGTCTTTTGTTTCATTAATGACTACTGCGGGCCTTATTTTGTTTTTGGTTAATTCTGAAAAAGGAAAAGGAATTAAAATAATATCTCCAAAAATCATTTTTTATTCGATTTTGGAGGTAAATAATCCTGATAAATATCTTCTGCAGTATCCTCCCAAAAATCGAAGCTTTCTGTTTGAGAGGTAAATTCACGAACATCATTCTCGTCTGTTGGGATTTCTTCAATGAAAGTAACAATTACTTTATATTTCTTTTTCTCTGAAATCCTGTCAATGATTTTTATTTGTCCACCATCATATATTCCTCTTACTGCAAACATTATTTTTTTCACAAATATAAAGAAAAGAGGTTACTTTGGAATGATTTAAAAGTCTGGAAAAACTCATTATTTTTGAACAATTAATAATAGCTGCGAGTAATGAGCTTTCAGCTTCTAGCTTTTTCAACATGAATTACAAAAAACGAACTGATTTTCTGGGCGCACTTTGTCTTTTAACTTTTATAGGAAGCGGTGTTACATTTATTGGTTATTTTCTGGCCGCATTTTATTTTGAACATACAACAGAACTGATAATTAAATACTCATCCTTACATTCCACAGAAGCCATTTCGCCGGTTTATTTTACAGCGCTGATGGCCCTTTCCGCCCTTTCGCTCACCGGCGCCATCCGGATGTGGAAGCTGCACCGGGATGGATTTTACCTCTATATATTTGCACAGATTATTATTGCTTTTCTGCCGGTAGTATGGTTTGATTCAAATGCATTTTCTGTTTCCAATGCCATTGTTACAGGAATATTTATTACCGGATATACCATGAACCTTAAAAATCTTAATTAATTCACATTAATAGGAAAGCCCAAAAAATTAAAATCAATTATGTCAGTTAAAATCGTTTTGCGTCTGATTATCATCACCAGTTTCCTTATTCAAATTTCCTGCAACCAAAATGAATTTGTTTCAACCCGCAAAACCATCGATTTAAGCGGAACCTGGCAATTTGCCATGGATTCAGCACAGGTTGGAATGGATAAAAACTGGTTTGCCGCCCCGCTGCCTGAAACAGTCCAATTGCCAGGAACAATGGATGAAAACGACAAAGGAATTCCAAACGAAAATCACAACGAAACTATGCGCTTGTCGCGCGAAAAAACGTACGAGGGCTGGGCCTGGTATCAAAAAGAAGTAACCATTGATGACAGTTGGAATGATAAAGAAATCTTCCTGACTCTGGAGCGGACTAAACCTTCAAAAGTGTGGGTCGACAGGAATTTCATCGGCGAAAATTCCACTATTTTATCAGCACAAAAATACAACCTTACCAGTGCATTAACTCGCGGTAAACATACATTGACAATTCTGGTGAATAACGGCGAAAATTCAGTTCCTGATGGAATAAAAGGCTCGCATGCATGGACAGAACATACTCAAACCAACTGGAACGGAATCATCGGTGAAATCAAAATTGAAGCAACGGCAAAAAGTTACATCAATTCGCTTGACATCACTCCCGATACAGAACACAGGGAAGCAATTACTACAGTAAGTATTTATTCAAACGACACCGCAACTCCAGAAGTAAAAATCAGGTTGAAGGCTGCTTTATGGAATTCATTGGAAAAGCATAACGTTTCAGGAAAAACATATAACATCAATTTGCACCCTGGATTAAACCGGGTGGTTTTAAGATATCCGGTGGGCGAAAAAATGCGGTTATGGAGCGAGTTCTCCCCTTCCCTGTACAATTTAACTGCAGAGTTGATTACTAAAGAGGGAACTGATAATTTACAGGCTGATTTTGGTTTTCGCAAATTCTCGACTTCAGGTACTCAATTCACCATCAACGAAATTATCACATTTTTACGGGGCGAACATAATGCATGTGTTTTTCCACTGACGGCATACCCGCCAATGGATGTGGAGAGCTGGCGTAAGGTGTTTCAAACCGCAAAATCGTATGGAATCAACCACTATCGTTTTCATTCCTGGACACCGCCAAATGCTGCTTTTGAAGCTGCCGATACTGAGGGAATTTATATGCAGCCTGAGTTGCCGTTTTGGGGAAGTCTAAAGGAAAGCGATACTTCCGGGTTGAATGAATTCCTTATAAATGAAGGAGAAAACATTCTTGAGGAATATGGAAATCATGCCTCTTTTGTCATGTTTGCACTGGGAAATGAACTCAGCGGCAGCCAGGAACAAATGCGAAAGATGGTAAATCATTTCCGGTCACTTGCACCGGAAAAACTGTTTGCTTTTGGTTCGAACAATTACCTCGGCACAAGAGGCCAGGCAGAGGGCGAAGATTATTTTACCACCTGCCGTGTTGGTGCCGACACCGACACAACGTACAGCACACACACCCGTGCTTCGTTTTCGTTTGCCGATGCGTGGGATGGAGGATATATCAACGGGAGATATCCATCAACGGATTTAAACTATGCCGGCGCCATCAGCAAATGCACTGTTCCGGTAATCGGACATGAAATTGCACAATACCAGGTATATCCCAATTTCGATGAAATAAAAAAATACACAGGAGTGCTGAAACCCTGGAACCTCGAAATCTTCAAACAACGTTTGGAGGCTGCCGGAATGGGAGAACAGGCTGACGATTTTTTTAAAGCTTCCGGTGCATTAAGTGCATTATGTTATCGCGCCGATATTGAAATGGCGCTTCGCACCCCCGGATTTGGAGGGTTCCAGTTGCTCGACCTGCAGGATTTCCCCGGACAGGGTACTGCCCTGGTTGGATTGCTCGATGCATTTATGGAAAGTAAAGGATTAATTACAGCCGAAGAATTTTCACATTTCTGCAACCGGATTGTACCGCTTTTGGTAATGGAAAAATATTGCTGGGCAAACAACGAACCATTCAAAGCTGAAATAGAAGTGGCCAATTATTCACAAACTGATCTTGAAAATCAGAGAATTACCTGGCTGCTCAAAAATGCAGGTGGTGAAATTATTGCAAGCGGATCAGCAAATAAAACTATCCCACAGGGCGAACTATTGAAGTTTGCTTCTGTTGAGCAATCACTTTCCGAAATAGATTCGCCTCAAAAACTTATCCTTCAAATTCAGCTGGAAGGAACAGGATATCAAAACAGTTACCCGGTCTGGGTA
Organism: uncultured Prolixibacteraceae bacterium; assembly: GCA_963816685.1. GTDB lineage: Bacteria > Bacteroidota > Bacteroidia > Bacteroidales > Prolixibacteraceae > CAVYUC01. Next base: position 93,457 of record CAWFMB010000033.1, read on the forward strand.
TATCCTGAGATTAAAAATGTGGATATTCCTTCCGAACTGTTTATTTCTGATGCCTTGAATGTCAAAACGTTAAACCAACTAAAAGCCGGCGGGAAAGTGTTACTTTTCCCTGAACATGATAAATATAAAGCTTTCACAGTGGGCGGCCTTTTTACCACCGATTACTGGAATTATAAAATGTTTAAAGGAATTTCGGAACGAATAGGTAAACCTGTTTCACCCGGAACGATGGGAATTTTAACCGAACCGGAACATCCGTTGTTTCAGTCGTTTCCTACTGAATTCCACAGCGACTGGCAGTGGTGGCCCATTGTTAAAGAAAGCCGCCCATATATTCTCGATTCTGCACCGGAAGGATACAAACCACTGGTTCAGGTAATCGATAACATCGAACGAAACCATAAGCTGGGACTGGTGTTTGAATTTGCCGTTGGCGAAGGAAAACTGCTGGTATGTATGTCGGACCTGAAAGCCGTTCAGGACAAACCCGAGGCGAGGCAGTTATATCAGAGCATGTTGAATTACATCAACTCGGATGATTTTCAACCTGAAACTAAAATTTCGGTTCAGGATTTAAATAAATTATTTAGCACTGTTCCACCGGAACGAAATATAAAAACCATCGGGAATATTTCATATGAATAACGGACCATTTCGACGCTGTATGCGTTAATATAATCCATAAAAGCGGACAAACAGCCCGGTACAGGTTGGATTAAATACATATTCACCTAAGATAGCAGAAAGAAAAAATCGAACTCATACTGAGTTCTGGTATATTTATTATGCTCAATCTACTATAATCGAATCCCTATGGGATTCTTACTCCCGTTTTAGACACTTTTTTTTTTGACGAAAACAGGAAAGACAATCAGGAATAATTCGCATGAATAAAAAACCGTTTCAACGCAGAATGCGTTGGATTATAGTAAAACAAACCAATAAAGTAGATAAACAACCCGGTACGGGTTGGATTATACACACATGTACATGATATAGTGGAAAAATCCAACTCATACTTGGTTCTGATCTATTATTGTGCGCATGTTAATAATCGAATCCCTCCGGAATTTCAGTCTTCAATAAAAATTTCAACTGATTAGAAACAATGTGGATTACTCACTGTTACTCAAACATAAGATGAATTAAAAAATTGCACCATGAAAAACAGAACGATAATCTTTGATAAACGTCCGGAAGGGAAACCCACGGAAGATTGTTTCAGGATTGAAGAAAATGTAGTTCCGCAATCAGCAAACGGCGAAATATTATTAAAAACATTGTATGTTTCGGTTGATCCCTATTTGCGCGGACGAATGAGCGACAGGAAATCATACACCGCCGGATTTAATCCGGGTGATCCAATGAAATCAGGAATTGTTGCAGAGGTTGCGGAAACGAAAAACGACAATTTCCGGAAAGGTGATTATGTGACTGGCATTCTTAACTGGTCGGAATACCAAACCAGCAGTGGTAAAGGATTACAAAAAGTGGATGGAAATGCCGCTCCGCTTTCAGCTTACCTGGGATTGCTTGGGATGCCGGGATTAACTGCCTATCTCGGATTAAATGAAATTGGTAAGCCTCAAAAGGGCGAGACACTGGTGGTTTCAGGTGCAGCAGGCGCTGTGGGCAGCGTTGTCGGGCAAATTGGAAAAATAAAAGGGTGCCGCGTCGTTGGCATTGCCGGCAGTGGTGAAAAAATCAACTGGCTGAAGTCTGAATTAAATTTCGATGAGGCAATTAATTACAAAACCACCAAAAACATTCGCAAAGCAATTGCCGAAGCATGTCCGGATGGTGTGGATATTTATTTTGATAATGTGGGCGGTGAAATTTCCGATGGCGCTATCATGAACATCGGCAACAATGCAAGAATAATCATCTGCGGAAATATTTCGCAATACAATGAAACCCGCCTTACAACAGGACCACGTTTGCAATCATTCCTTCTTACAAATACTGCCCTGATGAAAGGCTTTCTTGTCCGCGATTTTGCCGATCAGTTTCCTGAGGCTGTTCAGCAACTAATCAAATGGTATAGCGAAGGAAAACTAAAATTTAAGGAGACAGTTGTTGAAGGTTTCGATAAAATACCGGATGCTTTTATTGGTTTGTTTGAAGGAACGAACACCGGGAAAATGGTCGTGAAGGTTTAGTTGAATATTCTTTTCATTCTTACTTCAATATATGAAGTTATGTATTTCCTGATATTATGCACAATATTTGCAGATGTGGGTTTAAATGATTTGTACCCGGATTCGGTTACCTGATTATTTCATTGGACAGGTTGGTTATATGTACCTGCTGTTTAACCGCTGAATTTATTCTTCCGGCAAACCTGTTTTGTACAAGTTTTCACCTTACCTTCCCTATACCCGGGACGGGGTTAATTCGCGATTTCATATCGATGGTATATTGAAGGTATAGGGATGGTATATTCGAAACATTGAAGAAGTCATTTCAGATACTCTTCTTTTAACGGTATCTTCTGCAATTTTGAATTCCAGATTAATTCCTGAAAATAAGAATTGGGAGAAAGATTTTTCATACCGATTTTTTCGCCAGGGGATAACCATATAATCAAATTGATTGTACATTTACACCACCTGATTGAAGTTGTTTTCAGAATTTTTAATTTGAACTATTTAAATCGAAATCACATGAACAGAATTTTATTTTTAGTTGTGGTGCTATTTACAATGGTTGCCATGAGTTGCAACCAAAGCCGCAACCAGAACGATCAATCAAATTACGGACCTGGCAGCGGTACAGATCGTGGAAATTTTGATCCGGAACAAATGGTCGACCGGCAGATGGAACAGATGAAAGATCAGCTGGATTTAACTGACGATCAGGAAACGCAGATGCGTAAAATCCTGAAAGAAGGGGCTGAAACCATGCAAAAAGCACGGATTGAAATGCGCGAAAGCGGCGGCGGTTTTGAAGGTATGCGCGAGCAAATGCAGCAAATGCGTGAGGAACAAAACGAGAAGGTAAAAGCCATTCTTTCGGACGAGCAATGGGAAAAGTACGAGCAAATTCAGCAGGAAATGAGGGAACGCAGAAGAGAAGGCGGCTTTGGAAGACCCAATTAATTCGGCAGCAACAGTAAAAAACAATGCCATCGGTTTCCAACAGATGGCATTATTTTTTACTTTTTAAATTCCAAGCAACAATTTTCCGGCATCCTTTCCGCCGGTAAACATCCGTTCAGGATTTTCAATCAACTCTTTTATTTTTACAAGAAATCCGACAGAATCTTTGCCGTCCACTATACGGTGATCGTAGGAAAGTGCAACATACATCATCGGGCGGATAACCACCTGCCCGTTTAGTGCTACCGGACGATCAAGAATGTTGTGCATACCCAGAATTCCGGACTGGGGCGGATTTAAAATTGGTGTTGACAACAGGGAGCCAAAAACACCGCCGTTGGTAATAGTAAAAGTTCCGCCGGAAAGTTCATCTACCGAAATCTTTTTATTTCGTGCTTTTTCGGCCAGTTCCTTAATCTCCTGTTCGATTTGGGCAATGGATTTGCTTTCGGCATTTCGAACGATGGGAACCATCAATCCTTTGGGTGTTGATACTGCAATTCCCACATCTACAAACTGCGGAGTAACAATTTCGTCGCCATCCAGTTGTGAATTTACCATCGGATGCGATTCCATTGCCAATGCTACTGCTTTCGTAAAAAATGACATGAAACCCAGCTTTAGTCCGTGTTTTTCAACAAATTGCTGCTGGTATTTTTTGCGCATCTCCATCACATTTGTCATATCAATTTCGTTGAACGTGGTGAGCATTGCAGTTTCATTTTTCACCGCTACCAAACGTTCGCTTAGTTTTTTGCGCAATGACGACATCCGGGTGTGATCACTTTCACGCGAGGCTTTCTTATTTTGAATTTCAGCTTCCGATACCTGTTTTCCCGGAGCATTCATCGCCATTTCAACTTCTTTTTTACCCAATCGTCTGAGGCCGTTTATTATATCTTCCACCGAAAGATGGTGTTCTTTCATCATTTCTTTTGCAACTGCAGTCACCTTTACTTTATCATAACCGGCAGAAGCTTTCTCCATTTTTTCCGGCTCCCCAATTTCTTCATTTACCTCACTTGTCGCTTCCCTCAGATCGTCTTCGATGGGCATAACATCCATTTTTACTGTAGCAGATTTTTCCTCCTTTTCAGCTACCGAGGCTGTTTTTTTATTTTCATCAACCGCTTTATCCTGATTATCTTCCTTTGGTTCTTCCTCCTTTTTTGAAGGAGTGACGCTTGTATCAATAGTACAAATAACAGCACCAACTTCTACTGAATCACCCTCTTCTGATTTAAATTCAATTTTCCCGGTTTCGGTGGCAGAAACAGTTAAAGTTGCTTTGTCTGATTCAATTTCAGCGATCTCCTGATCTTTGTTAACCACTGCGCCGTTTTCAACCAGCCATGCACCAATTTCAACTTCTGTTATTGATTCTCCCGGACTTGGGACTTTTATTTCTACAATCATTTTTTGGTTTTTTATGAGGCTTCAACTTGTTTTTCCTGAAACACCGATTCTATAATTTTTTTCTCCGTTTGTTTATACTGCTCCATTAATCCGGCTGCCGGACTTGCGTTTTCGGAGCGGGAAATCAGTTTAAAATCGAGAGAAGTTAATTTCCTGTTGTAAAAGGGCCATGCGCCCATGTTTTCAGGTTCATCCTGAACCCAAATCAACTGGCTGTGTTTACTGTATTTCGTCAGGATACTTTCGATCTGTTTTTTGGGTATGGGAAACAACTGCTCTATTCTAACAACTGCAACATTGGAAATTCTATTTTCGTTTTTATGCTTTTCAAGTTCATAGTAAATACGACCGTAAGTAAAAACAATTTTTTCCACCATTTCAGGTTCTGCCGCCTTATCATCAATAACTTCCTGAAAAGAACCATTGGCTAATTCTTCGATGGTTGAAACCACTTTTGGGTGGCGCAACAAACTTTTTGGTGTGAAAACAATCAAAGGCAGGCGCGTTTTCATTTTTACCTGCCGCCGCAAAAGATGAAACATATTTGCCGGCGTTGTTGGCACCACAACCTGAATATTGCTGTTTGCCGATAAAGTAAGAAAACGTTCGATACGTGCACTGCTATGCTCCGGCCCCTGTCCCTCGTAGGCGTGCGGCAGAAACAATGTTAGTCCGTTCATTAATCCCCATTTTTCGAATGCTGAAGTAATGTACTGGTCAATAATTACCTGCGCAACATTATGAAAATCTCCAAACTGGGCCTCCCAAATAGTCAATCCCTGAGGCTGTGCAAGGGCGTATCCATATTCAAAACCCATTGCTGCATATTCTGAAAGGTGCGAGTTGAATACATGAAACGGCGCCTGTTTTTCTGAAATGTGTTTCAATGGGAAATATTTTTCTTCGGTTCCTTCAATGACAAAGGATGCATGCCGGTGCGCAAATGTTCCCCGCTCCGTGTCCTGACCGGTTAACCGCACCGGGTGTCCTTCCAAAACCAGCGAACCGTAAGCAAGCAGTTCACCCATCGCCCAATCGAGCCGGTCATCGTGCATCATCATTTTCCGGTCTGCAAGAATACGGCTCACTTTTTTAAAGAATTTCAGATCTTCCGGTAAGTTGTTAATTTTCCCTGCAATATCGTGCAGCACCTTAGCATTTACAGCGGTCTTAACCGATTCTTTTAAAATCGATTTTTCCGGTATTTTATAAGGTTCGTATTCGTTTAACAGAAACTTCCTGATTTTGAGCTTTTCAATTTGTTCTGATTCTTTGTATTTCTCATCCAGAAGTTTATCAAAATCTTTGATTTCCTTCCTTGCTTCCTCTTTTGTCATGATACCGAGCCTGTCCAGTTTTTCAATGTAAATATCTCTCGGATTTGGATGTTTTGAAATGGCCTTGTATAAAACGGGTTGTGTAAAACGCGGTTCATCGCCTTCGTTATGACCATATTTACGATAACAAAGTATATCAATAAATATATCAGACTGAAACTTCTGTCGGAATTCCATTGCCAGTTTGATGGTAAAGATCAGTGCTTCCACATCATCACCGTTCACATGAAATACGGGAGAACGGGTAACCTTAGCCACATCGGTGCAATATGTACTCGAACGGCCGTCAAGATAACTTGTAGTAAAACCTACCTGGTTGTTTATAACAAGATGAATAGTACCCCCGGTGCGGTAAGCATTAATCTGCGACATTTGAACGGTCTCATAAACAACACCCTGTGCTGCAATTGCTGCGTCGCCATGAATAACTATTCCTGCCGCTTTGCTGTAATCATTTTTATATACTGAATTGATCCGCGAACGAACCATTCCCTGTACAACGGGACCAACCGTTTCGAGGTGAGACGGATTAGGCATCAGTTTTAGTTTTACCTTTTTGCCCGAATCGGTCATTACTTCATTTTCATAACCCAGATGGTATTTAACATCGCCCTGCGAAATATCATCTTCGTATTGCGTTCCGTAAAATTCCTTAAAAATATTCTGATACGGTTTTTCAAGAATATTGGCAAGGATATTTAACCGGCCGCGATGCGCCATTCCAAGGACAAACTCCTCGATACCGAGTTCCACTCCACGTTCAATAATTGCATCAAGAGAAGGAATCAACGTTTCTGCTCCTTCGAGCGAAAACCGTTTTTGCCCTACAAATTTTTTATGAATAAAACTTTCGAATCCAACGGCAAGTTTTAGATGATAAAAGATATGTCTCCGGCTTTCTTCTGTAAAATCCTGTGAATTTTTGGTACTTTCCATCCGGTCTTTCAACCACTGCACAACATCAGGGTTGCGCATATAAACATATTCAACACCAATCGAACTGCAATAAGTAGCTTCAAGATGACTGATAATATCTTTCAGTTTCGCAGGCCCGATACCAATATTATTTCCCACCTGAAAGGTGGTTTCCAAATCGCTCTTTTCCAATCCGAAATTTTCAATATCAAGGGTTGGTGAATACTGCCTTCGCATTCGAACAGGATTGGTTTTTGTAAATAAATGACCCCGTTGACGATAACCATGTATCAGGTTTAAAATAGCAAATTCCTTATCCATGTTTAAGGAAATTGCATTTCCGTTTTTTTGCGGGTAATTTGTACGTGCAAGTTCAAAACCTGCAAAGAAATGTTTCCAGCTTGAATCCAGTGATTCCGGATTTTCAAGATATGTCTGATATAATTCTTCTACCGTCTCTAACTCCTGATTCCCTACAGACGAAAATTTATCCATTGTTGTTGTTTAATAATCTTACTGAAAAAAACAATACTAATTTTTTATTGTTTACTTATCCAATTGCTTTGTGCCACAAATTTAGATTTTATTACCTATTTTCAACACAATGCTGAACGCGGAATTCAAGAAAAATAAAAATCAAATAAAGTAATCTGATACTGATTTTGTTCACCAATCAATTCTATTTATCTGAACAGTTTTATTTATCCACTGCAAAATGAAATGATGGAATTGATAAGTTAACAGACAACCGGAACAACAATTTGGAGTAAGTTCATGTGGATTTGGTGGATTTGAATACAAGAACGACTAAATTACTATCCGCCCAAATGGGAATCCTTTTGATGTAATTTCATCCATACATACAGTAATAGTGGAAGGAAATGATTTAAATATCAGCTGATAATTTCTGCTTTTAATGAATTACAGATCGAATGTATAATGTTTTCGGATGGCTAAATGGATGTCCCAGATGCATTCCATGCCGGCAGGGAATGTTACAAAATCGCCAGGTTTGATGGTTATGGATTCAAACTCAGTAATAATTGTAGCTTCTCCTTCGGTAATGTAACAGTTTTCGGTTTTATCGTAATACCATTCAAATTTATCTTCATCATGTTCCCAAACGGGCCATGAAAAGACACCTGCTTCTTCCAAATCCTCCTGCTCGGGTTGATCAATTTCAATTCTCATTACTCAATTTTTTTTGTAAAATTACAAAAGAATCAGTTTCAAATATTCTTCTACTAACCAATTATAAGAAAAAATGTTTTAATCGGTTCCTGATTATTTGCTATATCCGGTTTCAATGCAATTTACTTTATCAATTTGAATGCAAATACACATAAAAAATCAACCAACACTTAAAGATAATACAAGCAATATATTAGTTCCTGTAATCTTCTGTAAACTTTTTCCCGGATCGGAAAGCTTCAATATTTAAATCGACTATCTTTTGACCTTTTGATTTAAAAATGGTTTCAATTCCTTTTTCTATCACCTCATCATGAATTGCGATAAATGGCGAAGCAGCGCCCAGCATTACCATGTTGGAAGCTTTTGGATTGCCAATTTCCCGTGCAATTTTATCTGCATCAATCCGAATAATATTGACGGTTCCGTTTAATCGCTGAAATGCATTTTCCAAATCAGGATAATCTGCGATATTATTAAACTGAACAGTATTTGTAACAAGGCTTCCATTCTTCTTCAAATAAGGCAAATACCTGAGGGACTCCATTGGTTCTACAGAAAGAATCAAGTCGGCACTTCCAAGAGAGATTAAATCGGAATAAACGGGTTGATCCGAAATCCGCAAATGAGAAACCACTGCCCCGCCCCGCTGACTCATGCCATGTGTTTCGGCTTGCTTCAGGCAGTAATTTTCATTTAATGCAGCTGCTCCAAGAGTGGCAGCAATGGAAAGAATTCCCTGCCCGCCCACACCTGCAAGTATTATATCGCTTTTCATGGTTATGCTGATTTTTTGGTTTTGTTCATTTTTTTGATTTTGCTTATCCGCTGCACACATTCGCGCCTTCCGATGATAACCGAAACTCCCTCGTAATTCACTTCTTCCCTGATTATTTTCACAATTTCATCGTGGTTCTTTTTCAGCGGAATAAACAAGCGGATATGTTCCGGCTCCACTCCCACTCCTTCGCAGATTTTTTCAATCCTGCCTTTTGCCGATGAATCCTGCCCACCGGTCATGGCCACAGTTTCATTATCAACAATCAGAATATTGATATTGGTTTTTTCGATGACACAATCCAGCAGGCCGGTAATTCCGGAATGGGTAAAGGTTGAATCACCGATTACAGCAAACACCGGGGTTAAACCTGCATCGGCGGCACCCTTTGCCATGGTAATGGAAGCGCCCATATCCACACATGTATTTATTGTGGCATAAGGTGGCAAAGCGCCAAGCGTATAACAGCCAATATCAGAAAATACTCTTCCGTCGCCAAATTTTTCAATTACCTCGTTCAGTGCAAAATAAGTATCCTGATGGCCACAGCCGGCACAAAGGGAAGGTGGTCGGTTTGCCAAACCTTCAGGAACTGCAAATGCTTCCGGTACTTTCCTGCCCAGTGCCTTTGCCAAATGATCCGGATTTAATTCTCCCTTCCGCGGAAGAATTCCATTCAGCCTTCCCGAAACTTTTTTCCCCTTCCCGAAGAAATCTTTCAACTGCTCTTCAACAAGCGGATAACCTTCTTCAGCAATCAACAGTTCCTCACATTCATTTTCCAGCTTTTTGAGCAATAACTCAGGAACCGGATATTGCGTAATCTTAACCACCGGATACGGACAGTTTCCTTCAGGATAATTATCCATCAGGTAATTAAAGGCAATACCACAGCAAACAATTCCAAGGCTTTTATCCGGTCCGTCCAGATAGGCATTAAATTTCGATTCTTCAGAAAACTGTACCAGCAATTCCTGTTTGTCCAGGAGATTCTGGTAGTATTTCCGGCCGTAAGCTGGCAGCAGCATAAACTGCATTGGATTGGCCGGAAGTTTCAGTTCTTTTTCATTTAACCTGTTTTTTGCAACAACACCTGCCCGTGAATGCGCCAGCCGGGTTGGAATTCGCAACATTACCGGCAATCCTGTTTTTTCCGAAAACTCAAATGCCTCATATGTCATATCGTAAGTTTCCTGCTGGTTCGAAGGCTCGAAAACCGGTATCATTGCAAACTTTCCATAAAACCTTGAATCCTGCTCATTTTGCGAAGAATGCTGCGACGGATCATCGGCTACAACGACCACCAGTCCACCATTAACACCGGTGATGGCGGCATTCATAAAAACATCGGCAGCAACATTCAATCCCACATGTTTCATGCAGGCCATGGTGCGTTTCCCGGCATACGACATTCCAAGGGCAGCCTCCAGCGCAGTTTTTTCATTCACCGACCATTGCCGGTGGATATTCCGCTCTTTTGCAGTTTTATTTTGTTGAATGTATTCTGTTATTTCGGTTGAGGGTGTGCCCGGATAAGCATAAACGCCTGAAATTCCTGCATCTATTGCTGCCTGACCAATGGCTTCAACGCCCATTAATAAATTACGTTGCATTACTTTATTTTTAATTCGGGGACAAAAATAGGATTATTGAATTTCACAAAAAACATCAAAACTCAGTTTAAAACTGTTCTTAATTTAGTTTTTAATTTGTTTCATTTTTAATTTCCTGATTTTTAACTGTAAACAGTGAGTACCGGTTTTCGCTTTCCGACGTAGTTACGGAATTCACAAAAATAAATGCCCTGCCAGGTTCCAAGGTTTAACCGGTGGTTGGTAATTGGAACAGTGATTTCAAAACCAATTGCTTACGATTTTAAGTGGACAGGCATGTCATAATTCATATATTTTAATACATACTAATTTTAATTCAACTTAGACAATAAGGTGAAATTTTCTTATTGAAAAATTCAATTATAATTTTCTTAACTTTATCACACAGGCAAGGTGTGTTAAAGCATTTTAAAAACCAAATTATGAAACACTTAACAATATATCTTTTAATTATTTTTATGGTAGTAATTAGCTGTGAAAAAGAAGATAATCGAACTGAACTTAAAAAGTTCTTGACGAAAAAAAATATCGAAGTTCCATTGTTAAATGGGGAATGGGAATGGTTAATTGACATGGGAAACAATTCTATGGGAGGTCCCCTGGAGAGGGTATATACACCATCCACAGAAGGGTATTCAATGTCAATTGTATTTGGTAATGATAAAAAGTTTAAAGAATATAAGGATTCAACACTTTTAATAGAAACATATTATCGAATAGAACAGATGGAATACAATGATGAATTTGATATGCATACCTATAAGATTTATTATTTTGAAAATAAAGAAACACAGGAATTACAAATTGATTTATCAGGTGAAGGAATTCGCTTAAATTTATTTAATGATTGTATAGACTGTTTAGATACCCACATATATTTAAAAAAATAAAAAACCACATAATAATGAGCATATCACAAAAGACAATATGAATAACCGTTATCATTTTTAGTTCAACAAGTTCCCACGGTGAACCTTTTAAAAAATGACATTATCAACTGATTATAGTTGCTACTATTTTTCTACTTTCTCCGTGATTTCTAAATTCACAAAAATAAATTCCCTGCCAGGTTCCTAAATTTAAGCGATGATTCGTTATGGGAATGGTTATTTCGGCACCAATTACCGAGCTCTTTAAATGTCCAGGCATATCATCACTGCCTTCAAGAGTATGCGTGTATAAATCATGATTTTCAGGAATCATTTCATCTATAAACGATTCAAAATCATGGCGAACTGATGGATCTGCATTTTCATTCAAGGTAATACCGGCAGAGGTATGTTTTACAAGAATGTGCAGCAAACCTTTTTCCGGCAGTTCAGGCAGGTTATCTTTTATGGTGGAGGTAATTAAATGGTACCCGCGGCTGAATGGTGTAAGTATAATTTCCGTTTGCTGAATCATCTTTATTCAAAAAGTTTAGGTGAAAATAATAAGCAGTGCAATAAATATCAGAATGATAATATAGGATAAAGGATGACCAAAATTAAAGGTCCACCCTCTGTACATGTCAATTTTGGGTACAATAATTCTTGAATCCTTTGGATCGAAATAAATCATTCCCCATTTGTATTTTTCAGGATTATTCTTCATAGTCAAATTTCAACATTATTTAAACATCCTTTTGTAACGATTAAAAAATCCTTTCTACTGTTATTCCTTACGATTTTTACTTTCGGTTATAAAATTAAGTAAAAATGGACCATCTGCATAATTATTTGAAGATTAATCAATTTCAATCAATATTGTAAACTACAACTCCATTGAGTCTGATCGATTATGACAACGTGAATTGATATATTTAACACCTGGGAATTACGGGCTGATGCGTGAGATGTTGTATCATGAATCATAGACGCTAAGGCGCAAAGTATATTAGCCTGTTCAGATCGATTTTCAATTTCCTGTTCCACAACTGGCGGAAAGTCAGGGGTTGGTCCGGTTTATATAAAGGAAAAAGCTACATTTACACAAAAAAACTAAATATGAGATTTCTGGGAAATATTATCTGGCTTGTATTTGGCGGACTGGCAATTTTTCTTGAATACATCATCGCCGGTTTTGGCTTGTGCTTAACAATTGTTGGAATTCCATTCGGTATTCAATCCTTTAAACTTGGAGTTCTTGCCTTATGGCCGTTTGGCCAGCGGATTGAATACATGAATTATGCCCCTGGCTGCCTTTCCACTGTTATGAATATCATCTGGTTTATTATTGGCGGAATCTGGATTGCATTGACCCATCTGCTTTTCGGAATATTGCTGGGAATCACAATCGTTGGAATTCCATGGGCTAAACAGCATTTTAAAATGATGTCACTAGCACTGACGCCATTTGGGAGAAGAGTTGTGCAAATGTAAGACTACTGGTAAATTCGATGCACCTGTTATTCCATGCGTACAATCCGCGGATGAAAAACACCCAGCACTTCCACCAGGTCTTTCTGGGATTTCATGACCTCACCAATATCCTTATAAACGAATGGTGACTCATCGATTCCACCTCCCAGCAGTTCTACTCCCTGCTCACCGAGGTACTTTTTTAACTGGCTTTCTGTAAATGTTTTTTTTGCCTGGTTTCGCGACATCAACCGTCCGGCGCCATGTGCTGCCGATTGCAGCGACTCTTCATTTCCTTTCCCTGTAACAATATATGCTGGTGATGCCATCGTACCGGGAATAATTCCCGTATCGCCGATTCCTGCCGGAGTTGCACCCTTGCGGTGGATTACAAGTTCACTTCCGTCAGCAAGTTTTTCCTTCCATGCAAAATTGTGGTGGTTTTCAATAATTGCAAGTGGTTTTTCACCAAAAGCCTTTGCCAGCCTTTTATGTATAATGCGATGGTTTGTGTGCGAATAATCACCGGCTAATTGCATGGCCGCCCAGTACTCCTGACCTTCTTCCGAATCGAGTTCAAGCCAGGCCAGTTTTGCCGCCTCACCGGTAAGCTCCAGTTTTTGTTTAGCAATTTCGGTGTAATGTTTACACACCTCGGCGCCAAAATTGCGCGAGCCGGAATGACTTAAAACTGTAAAATATTCGCCCGGTTCAAGATTTATAAGGTTACTTTTTTCAGTTATTTCAACAAAACCAACATCAACAAAATGGTTTCCGTGGCCTGAAGTCCCCAATTGTTTCGCAAACTTCCCCTGCAGAGTTTTTAAAAATTTAATCTCGCTGAACTCTTTTCGCTCCAGAATCTCCTCATCTTCCAAATCATTATATTCGGCAAGTCCAAAACGGGTTTCATTCATCAGGATGTTTTTAATCCGGTTTCGCTCACCTGCAATTTTATTTGGAGAAAAAGGAAATACCGACATGCACATCCTGCAGCCAATATCCATTCCCACGCCATAGGGAATTACTGCATTATACGTGGCAAGCACTCCGCCAATCGGCAATCCGTAACCCAAATGTGCATCAGGCATCAATGCACCTTTTACCGAAACCGGCAGTTTCATTGCAGTTTGCATTTGTACCACTGCCATCGGATCAATATTTTCCTGGCCGTAAATCTTAAATTCAAGTGCAGCTTTATTTAATATGTTCACCTTTTGCTTTTTTGGTTTGGGTTTCTCATTTAGTAACATTGCAAGTTCGCCAAAAACAGGTTCAGCCAAATACTTCCCGGGATTGAGATTAATTTTTTCAAGTAACACCAATACTTCTGCTTTGTCAGTTCTTTTGCAATGCCGTCCCACCAGGTTTATCGCCAGCGAAATCGCCCGGTCATTTGAATAACCGATTCGTTTTAGTTCTTTGCCTCGTAATTTTATCTTTTTCATTTGTTTTTGTTTGAAGCCGTTCAAAAAACACCTATTTTTAGCAGGAATCAATACAACTAATTATGAAAACGAAAATAGCATTCGCATTGTTCCTGACACTTCCTTTTCTTGTTTTTTCGCAAAAACAAACTCCAAAGACACCGGATGATGCTGTTGACCTGATAAAAGAACACATCACCTGTGACTGGGCAAACGAAACTGTCGATAAATTTAAAGCCGGAAATCCGGATACTCCATTGAAAGGAATTGCCACCTGCATGTTTGCAGATATGAACGTACTCCGGGAAGCAGTAGCAAAAGACTGCAATTTTATCATCACCCACGAACCTGTCTTTTACAACCACCTCGATGAAACAGAAGCGTTTGCAAACGACCCGGTATTTCAGGAAAAAATGAAGTACATAAAAGACAACAACCTTGTGATATTCCGTTTTCATGATCATATTCACAGAACCAAGCCGGATGGAATTTCAGCAGGAATGATTGAAGAAATGGGCCTAAAACCTTTTGCGGAAAATGGTTCACAAACATTCTTCCACATTCCGGAAACCACAGTTGAAGCTTTTTCCCAAAAAATGAAAAAAACGTTCGGTATGGAAAGCATCCGTGTGATTGGAAATCCGGATATGAAATTCACCAAACTTGCCTTTATGGCTGGTGCACCGGGAGGACAGCGGCACATTCAAATGCTCCAAAACAACGATGTGGAAGTGATTTTGGCCGGGGAAGCACAGGAATGGGAAACCTATTTATACACAAACGATGCGGCAGAACAGGGCAAAAAGAAAGCAGTTATTTTCCTCGGCCATGTAAAATCAGAAGAAGCAGGTATGAAATATTGTGCCGATTGGCTAAAAGATTTTATTGAAGGAGTACCGGTAGTTTTTATCGCCAACCAGCCCAATTTTAAAACATTATAAAATTTACTGACGAATTAAATGACCTTACCTATGAAAAGACTGATATCCACGCCACTGTTGTTCATATTTCTTATTTCTGCCGGCAATGCACAGCCCAAAAGTGTATACGGAAAAGTTTATGCCTATAAAGACTTGCCCTTAAACAAAATTCTGGTTGTGGCGAAGAAAGCCAAAACCGAAACCTTTACTGACTCGCTTGGTTATTTCAGAATTGCCTGTACCGAAGGCGACAAGCTGGAGTTCAGCGGAACGGGTTTTCAAAAGGTAAAAAGAAAACCGGAAGACAAAGAGGTAAAAATTGAGGTAAAAATGATATTTAACGAAAGCTCCAAAAATGTGAAGGAAGCAGTTGCGGCAGGTCATGTTTCGGAAGAAAGTCTGCTCCATTCCATCAATGAGTTTCATGAATACAACTACCATTATTACAACTATGCAGATATTTTTACACTCATCGATAAAATTTACGAAGACAATTTTGATATAAAAGTGAATGATAAAACTGTTTTTGTCCGTCCTGACAACAAATCTAATTTTCCACCGACACCCGCTATTTTTATGGTAAACGGAAAAGTTGCACTCGAGATAGCCGATATTTTGCCGGCAAATATCCAAACGCTGAAAGTCATTGCGGATGGCTCATCGCGTTTTGGAAGGATGGCAGCCAACGGAGTTGTGATTATCACCACCGGCAATTAAGAAAAGGAATAAAAAGAAAATCATGGAAATTAAAACATTTTTGTTGGACTATTGGAACTTCCGGGGAACCTTATGTGGAGTACGTGCAACACGCGCGGCAGTGTCCCTGAGATTCGCCAAAGTCCCATGAAAACTAAATAAACCTTGGCAAAAGCGTAAGGCAAGTCTTCAATTTAAAAACAGTACATCTCCAATAATGCTGCCATTGGTGCTTTTTATTTCCCCGATATCCGTCTTCTTTCTTCAGGATTATCGCCTGATTCCAAATCACGTTCTTCATTCTTATTTCCTTCATGACTTCTTTTTCCGCTTCCCGAAATTCTGCTTCTTTCCGCAGGATTGTCACCTGATTCCAAATCCCGTTGTTTATCTGCTTTATGCTTATTTTTGTCAATCATAACATTTATTTTAAGTTTAACTCCTTCACTAAAATCAAAAAACATTCCCGTTTGATTAACCTGCTTAAAAAGTTGCTTTTGATGAAAGGCATACTATTTGAATTTTACTTCCGAAACTAACGTTATGTCTAAAATTGATGAATACTATGAAGAACTTGTTCAGAATGTTCAGAAAGGAGAGATTTATTCCATTAAAATAAAGGACGATCCGCAGGTTTATTCTGCAATTCCAATGATACCATACCATTTGCAGGGTGGTAACCATCACAAGTTTGTATTAAAAATCCTTCATCCAAAACAGTATGCAGGAGTGCACGAACAACTGCTTGAAGATATTGAAACGCTTGAAAGAAGGTTGTAGTAAAAGTAAACTGAAAAAAGGTACTATTTGCTCTTTCACCCGTTAAGTTTCAGTTACCGGATGAATAGGTTTAAAGGGAAATAATTTATTCACCGGGGTAAAAAAAAGTCAACCGGTAAAAATAAAGAATTTTTAAGCTGTTGAAAACAATCACAAATGGCGAATAATTCCCCACATTTATTCTCAACTGCATCAGAAATTCTGTTGCATAGTTAACACAATTCCAACTGCAGTTCTAAATTTTTAAGATTCTTTCTTTATCCAGCCGTAATTACCTTCGTTACTCACCAGTAAGTATGAATTATATTCACTGTAAACCCGGATTTCATCCTCTTTTCTGATCAATCCGGTTGCCGGCGAATCAGCCAGTGGTCTGCCCCTTATAATGGTGATCGATTCGGCATTGAATTCCTGAATTACATCATTTGCTGGCTTTATCAGCGATTGATGCACAAAACCTGTATTTCCATCGGGTAATTCCGCCCGTAGCCATTCTCCGGAAATTCCGTTTATTTTTAATGGTGTATTTTTCTGTAACGGCTGGTTTATTTCAGAATCTGTTCCGGGTGCCGTCCTAAAATTGGTTTTTGTAGCCGTAGTTGTCCCCCAGTGTCCGGGAAACCTGGTTAAAGGTAGTTCGTCAACAGGTTTCCTCTCCGTTTTCTGAAAAAAATAATATGGATTGATACTTCTCCGGCGAAATGCATAAATACCAAAATGAAGATGTGGCGGGGTGGTAACTGCATTTCCTGTATTACCAATCAACCCTAGTGTATCCCCGGGTTCAACACGCATACCGGGGTTTACCAGTTGTGAATCGAGGTGAGCATAATAATAGTTGTACCCGCGGTTGTCGTCGGAAAGCCAAACCACCTTTCCACCCAAACGATTGGTGCCTGTACGGCTGATTCTTCCGGAAGTAACTGCCAGTGCCGGAGTTCCGCGGGATGCAAAAATATCTACTCCCTTATGCTGCCTGCTGCCACCATCACGCGGATCGCCAAAAAAGCTTGATATTGACCTGAAACTTTTCCCCGGCACAGGAAAGTCAAGTGAGGCATCAGTAAAAACATACACTGCAAAAAGTCCCCTTGCCAGCAATTCGGGCTGAATGCGCACAATGTAATCTCCATCCCTTCTTATTTTTTGACTGAGATTCAGGGAATCTCTTTCTGCATGCCCTATCTGTTTTAAACCATCGGTATCTTTTCTGAACATGTCAATAAAAACAGTGGAAGTATCATCCTGTTCCGGTTCAACAACCACCTGCAGGTTTTGCCCTTCCTTCAGCGAAAAAAGGTAGCCGGCTGCAGCTAAATCCTGATCATCGAAAATTAATGCTTCCGAAAATGGAACATCCGCTCTTAAAGGATTCGCCAAAACATTGCGTCCTGCATTTATCCAGTTTTGGCCTATCTTATTTTTATCCAGTCCCGCATTCACAATTTTGGAATGGTATTCTTCATATGGTGTCTGTTTTGTAAAGAGTCCTTCCTTTACACTCTTACAACCGGCAAATGAAATCAGGAAAACTGCAAACCAAATAATCTTTCTGATCATATATCATCATTTAATTAAACTTTATCCTGAAAAATAAAGCAACCAACCCTGTTTTCACGGGATAAAGTTTTTAGGGTATAGATTTATGTAATCTATTTTTGCAATAGGTTGATTCAAAAAAGATACCATCAATTTGTTTAAAGGATTGCAAAGTGAAGCGTTATCCTGGAATTTTAAAAACAGGTTCAATCAAAAAAACCGTCCTACAGTTTTAAACACAAACTGGATTTCATTTGTATATCATTCAAAGGATTAAGTTCATCTCAAACACCACATTATGAAAACAACAATACATTCAAAAGGTCCATGTTCCGTTTTCTGGAAATTCCTGTTTTTATCTGCTGCGCTTATTTCAATCATCGCCTGTAATCAGTCATCGCCGCAAACAGCAAATCAGGATTGCAATTATGTTGAAAATGGATTTGGCCCCGAAGGTACTGTTGATGTAAAAGCAGAAACTGTTGTATCGGGTCTTGAAGTGCCCTGGGCAATAGCATTTCTTCCGAATGGCGATCTGCTTGTAACCGAGCGGCCGGGGCGTTTGCGGCTGGTGAAAAATTATCAAAACAATGCACAACTTCTGGAACAGCCGGTTGCTACCTTTTCTACAGCTTCATCGTCGGAAGGTGGATTGCTTGGAATAGCCCTGCATCCTGATTTTGAGATTAACCGCCTTTTCTATGTGTATGTAACTGTAAATAAAAATAATGATGCAGTTAACCAGGTGGAGCAGTGGAAACTTTCGGATGACGGAACATCTGCAGAGCAGGTAAAAGTGATTTTCGACAACATTGATGCCGCCCGAAACCATAACGGCGGACGAATTGCTTTCGGTCCCGACGGGATGTTATATGTGGGAACCGGCGATGCTACTCATCCTGAAAACAGTCAAAACGAAAACAGTGCAAATGGTAAATTGCTTCGCCTTACACCCGATGGGGATGTTCCGGATGATAATCCACGTTCCGGTAATCCATTATACCTGATGGGAATTCGCAATACAGAAGGTTGGGCATGGCCAAATCCTGACGATACCGAAACCATCTGGCTCACCGACCACGGCCCCAGCGGTGAAATGATGCGCCGGGGACACGACGAAATAAACGTAGTGAAAGCGAATGATAATCTGGGGTGGCCAACCATTTATAAATGTGAAACTCAGGCGGGGCTTGTTTCTCCGGTACTTACCTGGCAAAATGCTGTTCCACCCGGAGGCGCTGCTATATACACCGGAAATTCCATCCCTGAATGGAAAGGAAACTTAATTGTAGGAACTCTAGGCTCCAGACATCTGCACCGGGTTGAGATTAATAGTGGTTCGGTAACCGCTCACGAAGTTTATTTTCAGAATGAACTGGGAAGACTGCGGGAAGTAATAATGGGTCCTGATGATGAATTATACATTACAACCAGCAATTGCGATGGTCGCGGAAATTGTCCCGCTGAAAAGGATAAAATCCTGCGCATCATTAAATAAGACTGTACGTATTTCTGAAGTTTCCGAAAATCATTTACCAATTACCGGTAGTTAAAACCAATACGAATTTTAACTTTTAAAAATTTACCTGCCATCTTCTGGCTTAAGTCAAAATCTTTATATCTTTTGTTTCAATTAAAGCTTGCCTCACTAAAAATTCAATTTTACCACCGAATATTCAGCTTTTCCATTTGGATTTATGATTAAAACTGAGGCCTTATGTTCCTTTTCTCCGCTACAATTTTCTGTTGATTAAACCATTTGAAAGTTAGAACGTTATTATTTTCAATATTCCTTTCTGTTCAATAATCATTATTAAATGAAATTTTCAAATCTGACATATAAAAACCAAACTCCCGGCACTAAATTCAGATTTAAAAATCTTATTCCCTTTAAAAACCCGTACTAACTGACCAATATGAAAACAAAATCCATCTTCCAGTCCTTCTTCATTTTAAAACCTGCCAGGCCGAATATGAGATTATGTTCTGTTATCAAAACAAACAGAAGAACGATTAACGTTGAATCCCTGACTTTAGATAAAAACAAAATAAACCGGATGTATATAATCATTTCAATACCTGCAAAATTATGAATAGAAACAAAAAAAAATTTATGAACCTGAGCAAGATCATAATAACTGCCATTATAATCCTGTTGCCTGGTTTTTTAAAAGGACAGCAGTTGTCATTTGAATCTGCCACCTTTGCCGCCGATCAGGATGTTGTTTCTATTGTTGGTATGACCCAGGACAGCAGAGGGTTAATCTGGATTGCATCAAACAATAATGGATTATTTAATTACGATGGAATTCGTTTAACATCCTTTAAACCGGAAACCAATAATCTGGGTAATCCACAGGTAAGCCGGCTGGAATGTGTTTTGGCCGATTCGAAAGATAATATCTGGGTTGGAACATTTCAGGAAGGACTTCAGCATTTTGATCCTGAAACTGAATCATTTACCAGTTACACACACAGTAACAGCGACAATTCAACTATTTGCAGCGATTCAGTACGAGCAATACTTGAAGATGAAGATGGATTTTTATGGATTGGCACAGTAAAAGGTCTAGACAAATTTGATATAAATACACGGAAATTTACACGTTTCACGGGAAATTCGGAAGATGCAAAGTTATTGGCCAAAGAACATGTCAGAACCATATACAAAGACAAAAGCGGAATATTGTGGATAAGCTGTGGTAGCCCTTTTTTTGATGATCAGGATGATCCGACAATGGGAGGATTGTACCGGCTGGATAAAACAACAGGTGAAGTTATTCGCTATAAACATGTTGAAAATGATTCCACCAGTTTAACTGACAACCGCGTAAGAACAGCTTTTGAAGACAGTCGCGGTGTTTTTTGGGTAGGCACATCGGGAGATGGCCTGCACATTATGGACCGGGGAAAAGGCACTTTCACCCGGTTGCATTATGATACAAAAAATCCATCAAAACCGAGCCGGCCTGCAATTAACAATACCTACAACTATGTAAACGATCATATCACTTTCATCAACGAAGATGCTGCAGGATTCATCTGGATTGGAACATTTTCAGGAGGGTTAAACCGTTACAACCCAAATACAAATACAGTCCAGCACTACGGCACCAATGAACCCGAACCATATAAACTTGAAAGAAATGATTTCTGGTGCAGCCTGTTAACCCGCGATAATTTGTTCTGGATTTCAGGCTGGGCACCACAAAACAGCAATCAGATCTTATGCAGGGTATCCACAACCATTAATCAATTGAATTTTAACAGAATGGAAAATTGGGCTGGCTGTTTTTTTGAGGAAGAAAATGGTACACTTTGGATAGGGGGTCTTAATGAAATAGTTCGAAAAAGCAGTAATGGAGAATTTAATCATTATCCGATAATCAGACAAGGCACAAATAACTGTTTCGTAATTAGCATGGAGCAAGATGAAAAAAACAATTTATGGCTTTCCACCAACCGGGGGTTATTTTATTTCAATACCACAACGAAAAATTTCAGGGAAATTAAATTCTACGAAAACATTAGTATAACGGAAAGGTATGATACAGTTGCAATAACAACCCTTTTAAATGATAACGGAACCATTTGGATTGGATCTACAATGGGTTTGATTTTAATGGATACAAAAACGGGAAAAGTAAAACATTATAAATATGATGCTTCTGATCCCGCATCTTTGGGTAATAATATTGTGGATGTCTTATATAAAGACAAGGAAGGAAAATTGTGGGTGGGATCGAATATGGGGCTCAACCTGTTTGATCCTTCCTCCGAAAGTTTTCAAGTGAAAATCGGACGGCAAGCCAATGTGAATTGCATGTACGAAGACAGGAGTGGTAACGTATGGGTTGGAACAGCCAATTTAGGGCTTTACCTGTTCAATCCACAATCTCAAACCTTTACCCAGTTTAATGATTCAACTCACATTTTAATCAATAGTAAATCAATTTACGGCATATCCGAAGACCATGAAAATTCACTTTGGCTTAATTCCCAAAAAGGATTCATTCGGTTAAACACTAAAACAAAAACTGCCGAATTATTTGGAAGAAGCTGGAATATACAACCTGAAATTCTTGCAAACCATGTGTATACACTTAAAAATGGAAAAATATTAATAGGTAGTCAAAACGGATACTTTAATTTTCTTCCCGAAGAATTAAAAAATAAAGCAATTACTCCAAAACCATTTATCAGCAAACTTTTCATCGGTGGAAAACAGGTAGTATCAGGAGTTGATGAAGTGATATCGGAACCGCTGTCAGCAACAAAGGAAATAACACTTGCATATAATCAAAATAATTTTGCTTTGGAATTTGACTGTATTGACTTCATGACTGATCCGATCGAAAAAAACCAGTTGTTTAAACTCGTCAATTATGATGAAGTGTGGAGGCAAAAAAGCGGAGAAGGAAAAACATATTATTACAATGTACCTCCCGGGAAATATGAATTCAGGGTTAAAGCTGTAAACCTGTATGGCATATGGGGCGAAAAATCGCTGATTATTAGCATTACTCCTCCCTGGTATAAAACCACTCTGGCATACATTATTTTCACTGTCTTACTGTTGCTGGCTGTTTATTTAATACACCGGTTGCAGCGCGACAGGGTTATTAAATCGGAACGTAAAAAAAACCTTGAAAAAGAGCTTCAGCAGGCTCGTGAAATTGAAAAAGCCTATACAGAGTTGAAAGCAACACAGGCACAGCTCATCCATTCAGAAAAAATGGCATCACTTGGTGAACTCACTGCCGGAATTGCTCATGAAATTCAGAATCCCTTAAACTTTGTAAATAATTTTTCGGAAGTAAACAATGAACTAATAGACGAACTGAAACAAGAATTAAATGCAGGCAATATTCAGTTGGCAGATGACATAGCCAACGATATTAAGCAGAACGAACAAAAAATAACGTATCACGGAAAAAGGGCCGAATCCATAGTAAAAGGAATGTTAATGCATAGCCGTGGCGCCAGTGGGAAAAAGGGACTCACTGATATTAATGCCCTGGCAGAAGAATACCTGCGCCTCTCCTACCATGGCTTTCGGGCAAGGGATAAAAATTTCAATGCCGATTTTAAACTGGAAGCTGATGAATCTTTGCCCAAAATTAATGTTGTTCAACAAGACATTGGCCGAGTTTTACTTAATTTAATAAACAATGCATTCTACGCCGCGCCCCTGCCACCCAAAGGGGGAACCAAAGATGTGAATTATGTACATAAGCCTGCAGTAGTTGTGAAAACTTCTTACCTCTCTCCGTCAGCTAACGGAGGAATAAGGAAGGCTTTAATCTCGGTTTCCGACAATGGCCCAGGCATTCCTTCTGAAATTAAAGACAAAATCTTCCAGCCCTTCTTCACCACCAAACCCACCGGCGAAGGAACCGGACTTGGTTTGAGTTTAAGTTACGATATTGTGAAGGCGCATGGAGGAACTATTTCAGTTCATTCAGGTGAAAATAATGGGACCGAGTTTATTATCGAAATCCCTCTAATATAAAAGTATGAAAGAAGCGGCAAAGATAAGTACGCAAAATAAGATAGAGGAATTAAACGCTTTATTGATTCAGCAAACCGCCGAACTGACATTAAAAAACCGCGAACTGGAAATTGAAGCAGCTTTGGAAAGAGTACGTTCCAGAACGATGGACATGCAAAAAAGTGAAGACCTGAATCAGGCTGCTTCAGAAATGTTTAAACAAATAGAAGCTTTGGAAATGCATCCCTGGGGATGCGGGTTCAATATTTTTGATAAGGACGAAAAAGCTGTTACGCAATATATGAGTTTGGCTGATGGCGGTATCTCACCACCATTCAGAACACCGCTTACTGAAGATCCATTTTTCATCAACATTTACAAAGCAAGACAGCAGAAGCAAAAGCTTTTAGTGATGGAATCAGGCGGGGAGTCGCTGGCGGAAACCTACCGATATATGCTCAGCCTTCCGGGTTCAGGTGAAATATTTGGTGATCCTGAGAACTCAGGATTTGAAATGCCCAAATATCAAATTACACATTGTGCCTATTTTTCACAAGGTTACTTAGTGTTTATTACGTATGAACAGGTGCCTGAAGTGCATGATATTTTTCAACGCTTTGCCAAAGTCTTCGAACAGACCTACACCCGCTTCCTTGATTTACAAAAAGCAGAAATGCAGGCACGTGAAGCGCAGATAGAAGCGTCCCTTGAAAGAGTAAGATCACAAAGTATGGCTATGCACCACACTTCTGAACTACAGGATGTAATTAACACAGTTCACCAACAATTCAAGATTCTGGATATTGCAATTACCGGCGGTGCTTTTATTGCTATCAATGAAGAAAATTGTAGGGAAGTAACCTGCTGGGGAGCCGGTGGATCGGCCGATTATATTGAGCGGGTTCAAATCCCTTATTTCGATCGACCCATTTACACCGATTTCACAGATGATATTAAAAAAGGGGCAGGACTATATACTGATGAATATTCTTACGAGGAGAAAATGGAATTCTTCAATCACCTCTTTAAACATCCTCCTTATACAGAAGCTTCTCCTGACCGTAGAAAGAAAATTATGTCGAGACAAGGCGGTTATACCCGTTCTACTATTGTTTCAAAGCACACCACTATATTTATCATTAATCATCACGGAAAAAAGTTTTCTGATGCCGATAATGAAATTTTAAAGCGATTTGGAAAAGCCTTTGACCAAACCTACACCCGTTTCCTCGACCTCCAAAAAGCAGAAGCACAGGCACGCGAAGCAAAGATAGAGGCTGCACTGGAAAAAGTGCGGTCACGTTTACTGGCTATGCATACCGCCTCCGAATTGGGGGATGTAGTTACTGTAATTGTTGAAAAACTATTGGAACTGGATATTGTCCTGGATGCCAATGGGGTTGTTCTCTGCACCTATTTTCCTGAGTCAAAAGATGTACTGCATTGGATTGCATCGCCTGATTTCAGTTTTGCCGGTAGATACCTGTTGCCCTGGTTTGACCATCCCATTTTTAATGATGCATGGCAATCCAAGAAAAGTGGCGAAGCGTATTTTTCGAAAGCATATTCAATTGAAGAAAAGAACTCCTTTTTTGAATATGCTTTTGAACATTCTGATTACAAACATTTCCCGGATGATTTTAAACAGTGGGTATTTCAAAACGACAAACACATCCTCTCCTTTGCATGGCAAAAAAATTCAGCCATACTCATTCCTTCGCACACGGGGGTAGTGCCTACAGAAGATGAAGCTGCCATTTTAAAACGTTTCGCCAAAGTTTTTGAACAGGCATATGTACGTTTTATGGATCTGCAAAAAGCAGAAGCACAAACGCGTGAAGCACAGATTGAAGCAGCACTGGAAAGAGTGCGAAGCAGAACAATGGGTATGCAAAGAAGCGATGAATTACAGGAAGCTGCAGCTTTAATGTTTCAGCAAGTTGAAAACCTTGGTGTAAATATCATGGGCTGTGGTTTTAATATTTGGGATGAAGACAAAAAGGAAGCAACCGCCTGGATGAGTGGGATGCAACGTTTTCAACCTCCTTTTAAGACTTTAAGTTCGGAGGATATTTTTAAAAGGATATTTGAGGCGGCAGAAAATGGAGAAGCATTATATGTGGAAGAACAGGCCGGCGATGATGTGATAAAGCATTACGAATACATGACATCCATTCCTGTTTTCAAAAAGATACTGGATCAGCTGGCGGAAGAAGGAGGCTCAGCTCCTTCCTATCAAATAGTGCATTGTGCATTTTTCAAACAAGGTTACCTCATGTTCATTTCCCTTCAACCGGTAGTTGAAGCACACAATGTTTTCAAACGTTTTGCCAAAATTTTTGAACAAACCTACACCCGCTTCCTTGACCTCCAAAAGGCAGAAGTACAGGCAAGGGAAGCAATAAAACAGGCATCTCTCAACCGGGTTCGCGGAGAAATTGCAAGTATGCGTACCAAAGACGATCTTGATCATATTACACCGCTTATCTGGAAAGAGTTAACAACCCTCGGAATACCGTTTATTCGCTGCGGCGTTTTTATCATGGACGAAGTCAGGAAAAAAATCCACACTTATCTTTCCACACCAGATGGCCGATCGCTGAGCGCTTTTGAGATGGCTTTCAATGACAAAATTATTGCAGCCAGGGCAGTGAAACATTGGAGAAAAAATAAAATATTCCGGGAATACTGGGATAAAAATCAGTTTTTAAATTTTATGAACAACCTCCTGAAATCCGGTCAGATTAAAAACAGTGAGTCTTTCCAGGGTTTAGCTCCTCCACCCGAAACACTGTACCTAAATTTTGTTCCATTCAAACAAGGAATGTTATACGTAGGAAATATTTCTGCATTAACGGATGAAGTACTTCAACTGATGCAATCGTTAGCTGATTCTTTTTCCATTGCTTATGCACGTTACGAAGATTTTAAAAATCTGGAAGAGGCAAAAAATAAAATCGAAATGACCCTCAATGAATTAAAAGCAGCCCAATCCCAGCTCATTCAATCTGAAAAAATGGCATCACTTGGAGAACTTACCGCTGGTATTGCCCATGAAATACAAAATCCACTGAACTTTGTAAACAACTTTAGTGAAGTGAGTAAGGAGTTGGTGGAAGAATTCAAAAGTGAAAAGGCAAAAGGCAAAAGTGAAAGAGATGAAGAATTAGAAGATGAATTACTTAATGATATTGAACAAAACCTCGTAAAAATAAACCATCACGGCAAACGCGCAGCCGATATTGTAAAAGGGATGCTTCAACACAGCCGAACCAGTTCAGGACAAAAAGAACCCACCGATATAAATGCGCTGGCCGATGAATATTTGAGGCTGGCTTACCACGGGTTGCGGGCAAAGGACAAATCTTTTAATGCCGATTTTAAAACCCATTTCGATCCCAATCTTCCCAAAATAAATGTCATTCCACAGGATATTGGAAGGGTATTGCTGAATTTGATAAATAATGCGTTTTATGCGGTAAATGAGCGGAGCAAAAAAGGAGAAGAAGGATTTAAACCAATTGTTTCAGTGAGCACCGTCAAAGTTAGCGACAAGCTTGAGATTAAAGTAGCAGACAACGGCCCCGGCATCCCGGAGGAAATTAAAGATAAAATTTTTCAGCCTTTTTTCACCACAAAACCCACCGGCCGGGGAACAGGTTTGGGACTGAGTTTGAGCTATGATATTGTAAAAGCGCATGGTGGGGAGTTAAAGGTTGAGACGAAAGAGGGGGAAGGAACAGAGTTTATTATAATAATACCAGTCTAACTATGAAAACAAATCACTTTTGTCTCAGTCTGACATTACTTATCCTTGGTGTATCATCGTCCGTTGCACAGGATACCTTATTGATAAAACCGGCTAAAATTGATAG
This sequence comes from uncultured Prolixibacteraceae bacterium, assembly GCA_963816685.1. Classification (GTDB taxonomy): domain Bacteria; phylum Bacteroidota; class Bacteroidia; order Bacteroidales; family Prolixibacteraceae; genus CAVYUC01. The sequence continues at coordinate 120,872 of CAWFMB010000033.1, forward strand.
TCTGCAACAACTTATTGATTCGCGACCAAAAGCTGACGAAGAAAAGGTCAGGCTTTTGAATGAATATGCCCGGCTCTGTTTTTACAACGAGGAATATTTAAACGGATTTAATGCTACAATCGAAGCCCGCGAACTTTCTAAAAAACTAAAGTTTGCAGGTGGCGAAGTTATGTACCACTATACTTTAGCCGTTTTTTTTGCATATGGCGGTATGTTTTCATATTATATTCAAAAAGCAAGAATTTCATCAGCACAGTTAAAAAATCGTGAATTTTTTGAAGAAGCCGTTATGCCCAGCGGTTACAGACCTACAGCTACAAAAGAACGAATAGAAAAACTAAAACCTGTTTATGAACATTTCAAAGAACTTGGGGAAAAAGAGGTTCAGGCAATAATGATGAACCAGTTTGCTTTTTGGTATTATGGAGAAGGAAATATAAGTGAAACAAAAAGAACACTCGAAGAAATTATTGAATTGTATTTAGAGTTAAATGAAACATATCCTGTAATTCTGCATTTCGGGTCCTTGAGTGGCTTTGCAGATTCGGAACAAGACAAAGAAAAGATAGAATATTACAAAAATGAAATAGCAGAACGACTCAAAAGAATAACTGATAAAAATGAAATCGGCACTTTAAACCATCAATTGGCAAACTTTTATCGCAGTAGCGGCCAAAATCAAATGGCAATTAAACATTATCTCAGCTCGGTAAAATACCTGAAGTCAATAAATGATGAACAAATGCTTGCTGATGTTTACGGTCAAATGGAAACCCTATATACAAATCTGGAAATGTATATTCAAAGCGCCGAAGTAGTTGAAAAGCAAATTGAATTACTGAAGGAATTGGAAAGGGACACCGAATTGCGTCAAATTCTGGAAGGTGCCGTTTGGGTTATGTTGCGCGCTAAACGTTACAATGATGCCCGTAAGTATGTCAATATTTTATTGAAGGACACTTCCCGGAGCGATTACAATCTTCGAATTGCCCAGCAACACAGTCTTGAAGGTGAAATAGCATTGGAATTGGGAGATTATAAGGAAGCTATTCCTGAATTAACAAAGGCTTTAGAAATCTATGTCCAAAACAATTTTCGCTGGGCAGAGCCATGGGTAGCTTCCCACCTTGCATACTGTTACTTTTATCTTGGCGAATATAAAACAGCGTTGGATTATGCGTTGTCTTCAATGGATTTTAGTAAAGCGGTTAACTCCGACACAAGGTACGAGAAAAGAATAAATTTTATCACTTCAAAAATTTATGATGCTTTGGGAAATGAATTATTGGCATACCAATACCTGAAAAAATATCAACAATTGATTACCGATGAGGAAACAAATCAAACCAATCAGGTTGTAGAAACGTTGATTAGCTCGGTATTAGAACAAAGCCAGGAAGAAATAGAACAATTAGAACAAGAACGCGCTTTAAAAGAACAACAAAATAAAAACCAACGTTTATGGATTTTTAGCATAACCGGAGCATTGTTATCCGCATTAATTCTTGCCCTTATTTTATACAGGAACAACAAGAATAAACAAAAAGCAAACAAACTGCTTCGTGAACAAAAGGAAGAAATTCAAACCACACTGGAACAATTGGAAGCCACCCAATCCCAGCTTATTCAATCCGAAAAAATGGCATCACTTGGTGAACTTACCGCTGGTATTGCCCATGAAATACAGAACCCTTTAAACTTCGTAAATAATTTTTCTGAAGTGAACAAGGAACTTCTTCTTGAATTAAAAGAAGAATTCGAAAATGGTAATATGGATGAAGTAATTGCTATTGCTGATGATGTAATCGGAAACGAAGAAAAAATTAACCACCATGGCAAACGGGCCGAATCGATTGTAAAAGGAATGTTGCTCCATAGTCGTGGCAGTAGCGGCCAAAAAGAACCAACCGATCTTAACGCTCTTTGCGATGAATACCTGCGCCTCTCCTACCATGGTTTTCGGGCAAGGGACAAGTCTTTCAATGCAGATTTTAAACTGGAAGCTGATGAATCGCTGCCAAAAATAAATATCATTCCTCAGGATATTGGAAGGGTGTTATTAAACCTCATCAATAATGCGTTTTATGCGGTCGGCACTGAAAAAACCGCAACCGGTGAAAAACCGAAATCTGCAGAGACAAGGCATGCCTTGTCTCTGCAGACATTGCAAAAACAAAAGGATTACAAACCCATGGTTATTGTTTCAACGGGAAACATGGGAAATCATGTTGAAATTCGAATTAAGGATAATGGCCCGGGAATCCCCGACTCCTTAAAAGACAAAATCTTCCAGCCGTTTTTTACCACCAAACCTACGGGACATGGTACCGGTCTGGGCTTGAGTTTAAGCTATGATATTGTGAAAGCACATAGGGGAACAATTACAGTTGAATCATTGGAAAACAGCGGCACTGAATTTATCATCATTCTGCCAGCCACCGAAATAAAATAAAATGAAAGCAAAATCAATAAAAGGACAATCACCGGAAGAAATTAGAACAGCACTGTTTAAAATCATTAAAGATGGTTTCGAACCAACGCTGGCCATTATTTTTATTTCTGTGAAACAGGACCGAATGGCAGTTATCAATCATTTGTCAAAATACAATATTGACGTGATTGGAGCCACATCAAGTGGCGAGTTTATCAATGGGCATGAGAGTGAAGGCGAAATTGCCATGATTCTTTTGGATATTAACCGCAATGATTATTCCATAATGTTTGAAAATATCGGTGAAAAAAGCCTGGAAGAAGCTACCGCCAGGATAGTTCGTGATGCTTATCAGAAATTTGATGAACCGGCCTTTATCCTTTTAACAACGATGATAAAATCGGATGGAAACCTTCTCGATGGCGAACAGATAGTTCATTTCATTGAACAAATGGCCGGCCCTGACATCACTATGTTTGGCGGTATGGCCGGAGATGATCTGTCGTTTACCGGAACCTGGATTTTTACAAAAGAAGAAACTACAGATTATGGAATTGCCACTCTTGTGCTTGATGAATCAAAAATCGAACTATATGGTCTGGCCTATTCCGGATGGAAACCGATGGGTGTGTCCCGCATAGCAACCAGAAGTGAAGGCAACCTCCTGTACACAATCGATGACCGTCCGGCCATGGAAATGTATCTGCAATATTTAGGACATAAAGAAATATTGCTGGTTGATCAAATAGATTTTTTCAACACAATTGGCGTTCATTATCCTTTTCAGATTGAACGAAAAAACAGGGAATCTAAAATCTGCAATCCCATAGGTTATGATCAGGAAAAAAATGCGCTGATATGTGAGTCGGATGTACCGCAGGGCTCTCGTCTTCGTTTTTCTACACCACCTGATTTCGACATCATCGATACGGTTATCCGCAAGGCCGATGAATTAAAAAATGAGTTTAAGGCAGAGGCCGATGTGCTATTGATTTTTTCCTGTGCCGGCCGATTGAGCGCACTGGGTCCCATGGCACAGGAAGAAAATGAAGGATTACAACAGGTATGGAATTCCCCTATGGCAGGATTTTATACTTATGGAGAATTTGGAAAGGGAATTAACGGAAAACATGAATTTCATTCAACCACTTGCAGTTGGGTTGCATTAAAAGAGAAAAAGGGGAAGCGCGAAATCAGAAGCCGGAAGTAAAAAAATAGAATAAAAAAAATAATTATTCAAAATGAAAGCAAAATCAATCAAAGGGAAATCACCGGAAGAAATTCAATCAGAATTAAAGCAAATATTGGAGGATGGCTTTAAGCCGACTCTGGCAATAGTATTTCTCTCAGTTAAACAAGATATACAGGCCATCTCTAAATTACTCGATGAAAAAGGAATTCAGATTTTTGGTGCTACTACCGCAGGCGAATTTATTGATGGCGAAATTGAAGAAGGCAGCATTGTTATGCTTTTGCTCGACATGAATCCGGCTTATTTTAAATTGGAATTTCTAGAAACAAGCCAGGAGACAGCCATCAAAGAAGCAATCAAAATGGGCATTACCGGGAAAGAAAGCTTTATCAAACCTGCGTTTATTATAGCTAATAGTGGCGTCTCATTAGATGGTGAGCCATTTGTCGAAGGCATCATACAAGGTTTTGGACAGCCTTCCTCTCCGGCAGATGGGGAGGTAACCATATTCGGAGGTAAGGCTGGCGATGATTTGGCACTTGAATCAACATTTGTTTTTACAAATGGAAAAAGCAGTGAAACTGCACTTTTGGCCCTCATTATTGATGAAGATAAAATAGATGTGAGGGGAATAGCAACTTGTGGCTGGCAAGCTCTTGGTACCACAAAAACAGTTACGAAAAGCGAGGGAAATATTGTATATACCCTTGACGATAAACCGGCGCTGGATATGTTGTTAAATTATCTGGGTGTTGAATTAAAGCTGGATGGCAACGAGGAGATCGTAACTTTTCTGAGCTCCTGGTACTATCCATTGCAGGTGGAACGCGAAAATGTAGATCCTGTTATACGTACAGCCATGTACGCTAATCGTGAAGACCGTTCACTTATTTGTTCCGGAAAAGTACCTCAAGGGTCAAAGATCAAGTTTTCGATGCCACCGGATTTTGATTCTATTGATACTGTGGTTGCCGAATGTAAGGTCATAAAGGACGATGCGAAGCAGGAAGCCGATGCACTGATCATGTTTTCATGCGTGAGCAGATATTTATCGTTTGGGATAGTAATAAGAGAAGAGATAGAACAGGTACAAAAAATCTGGGATGCGCCCATGGCAGGCTTTTTTTCCTATGGTGAATATGGAAAATCATTGTCTGCCGGAAGGGCAGGAAAAAACGGCAAGAATGATTATCATAATAATACGTGCTGCGTAGTGGCATTAAAAGAGATATAATAAATCCCAAAATCAAAAATCTATACTAATAAAGAGTAACAATTTCAAAATGAAAGCAAAATCAATTAAAGGAAAATCACCGGGAGAGATTAAATCGGCACTGGAAAAATCCATGACTGATGGTTTTAAACCAACCCTTGCTATTGTGTTCCTGTCGGTAAGCCAGGACAGGCACGCAATCGCTGCATTGCTCGATAACCACCACATCGCCATCTTTGGATCTACCACTCACGGCGAGTTTATCGATGAAGAAACCGAAACAGGTTCAGTGGCTATTCTTCTTGTGGATATTAAAAAAGAATATTTCAGAATTCATTCAGAGGCATTTCAGAACAACAACTATCGGGAAACATCAAAATTCATTGCCCTTAATGCCATGCAGAACTTTGAGAAGGTTGCTTTCCTTTTTGCAACCAGCCATGCGGCCACGAATGGAGAAGAAGTGTTGCTGGGACTTCAGGAGGTCGCGGGAAATCAGGTCAATGCATTTGGCGGAGCTGCCGGCGATGATTATGCTTTTGAGGAAACCTGGGTTTTTACCAACGGATGGGAAAGTAATCAGGGAATGGTTTGTATCGCTTTGGATGAAGAGAAAGTGGCTGTCAGCGGCATCGCTACCTGTGGCTGGAAAGCCATGGGAACAGAAAAAACGGTGACTAAAAGTGAAGGAAATCACGTTTTCACTATAGATAATGAACCGGCACTCGATATTACCACAAAATATGGAGGACTTGAAAATATCACCCCGGACAACAAAGATGTATTAATGGAACTCGCTGCCAATTTTCCCTTGCAACTGAAGCGTGAAAAAGGTGACCCGGTAATGCGTACGCCTATAGTGGTCGACTGGACCGACCATTCCTTTTATACGAGTGGTACAGTTCCGCAGGGATCAAAAATCCGGTTTTCACTGCCGCCCGACTGGGATGTGATGGAAAAGGTGGTCAAAGGAATTCGAAATCTAAAGGAAACCGAAATGCCAGATGCAGAAGCTCTTGTAGTATTCAGCTGTGCCGGCAGGATTCTTTCATTTGGCCCTATGATGAGCGATGAAATAGAAGGTGTTAAACAGGTCTGGAATGTGCCGATGGCAGGAATGTTTTCCACTGGAGAATTTGGCAGAATGGCTGGTGGAAATCTTGAAATGCACAACCTTACTACTTGTTGTGTAGTTTTAAAAGAGAAATAAAGCATGTTAAAAAATTCAGAATTACAGGCAGCTTTTAAAATCATCGAAGACTCACAGGCATTTACCGACGAGGTGTTGTCCGGTCTGTTGAAATATTTGCAGAAAGTTGATAAAGAGCTGGAAATTGTAGCTTTTAAATTGGATCGCACTGAAAAGGTAAAAAAAACCACAGCCATCCTGCTCGAAGAAACCATCAATGAACTTGAAAACAAAAGAAAAGCAGTTGAAGAGACACTTGCAGAGCTTAAATCCACTCAGGCCCAGCTCATTCAATCCGAAAAAATGGCCTCCCTTGGTGAACTTACTGCAGGTATTGCCCACGAAATTCAAAACCCACTCAACTTCGTGAATAACTTTTCAGAAGTAAATGCTGAAATGATTGACGAAATGCAGGAAGAATTAAAGGCTGGAGAAATTGAAGACGCGATTACTATTTCAAACGATATCAAAGAAAACGAAAAAAAAATAAACCACCATGGTAAAAGAGCTGAGTCGATTGTAAAAAATATGCTCCAACATAGTCGGGGAAGCGGCGGGCAAAAAGAACTGACCGACATTAACGCATTGGCAGACGAATATTTGCGTCTTTCTTATCATGGTTTCCGGGCAAAAGACAAATCCTTCAATGCTGATTTTAAGCTGGAAGCAGATGAAAACCTACCTAAAACAGAAGTGGTCCCGCAGGATATTGGCCGGGTTTTGCTGAATCTGATCAACAATGCTTTTTATGCCTGTGCTGAGCGAAGCCGAAATGCTGTTAATGAAAAAGTTAAACAAAACGTAAACGATTACAAACCTATGGTTGTTGTTTATACAAAATTATTGGGAAACAAAGTTGAGATAAAAGTACAGGATAATGGAAACGGAGTTCCTGAATCGGTGAAGGAAAAAATATTTCAACCATTTTTTACAACAAAGCCAACAGGTCAGGGAACAGGATTAGGACTAAGTTTGAGCTACGATATCATAAAAGCCCACGGTGGAGAATTAAGCCTGAATACCCGGATGGAAACAGGTACTGAGTTTATTATCAAATTAAACATCTAACAATGGCAATATCAAACCACCGGTTAATTACTTTATCAACATTAATCATACTCATCCTGATTGTTGGTTATGGTTCATTTGCCCAGGATAAACAGATCCGGTTCACCAAAATTAATGGATCCAACGACATCAGCCTCGGAAAAATAAATGCCATCACCCAGGATAAAAACGGGTTCCTGTGGCTATCTGCTCAAAATAACAGCAGCATTATTCGCTACGACGGAACCAAAATGGAACAAATCTCGGCAAACCTCGATGAATTGAATGATCCCAAAGGTTTGGGGGGTTATTATCCGGAATGTTTTTTTGCTGATGAAAATTATTTGTGGATAGGATTTTACGGCCAGGGTCTCGATCGGTATGATATGGCAACCAAAACTTTTACACATTACGATCATAATCCGGATGATCCCGGTAGCCTTGCCAGCGATTATGTAACTGCGGTACTTCGTGATCAGTATGGAAAGCTTTGGATTGGAACATATGGTGGCCTCGATCTTTTCGATGAACATAGCGAAACGTTTATTCACCACAAAAGAGAAACCGGAAATCGTCAAAGCCTGACAAGCGATTCAATCCGGGTGCTTTATGAAGATAAAAAAGGCACACTCTGGATTGGAACAGGAATGCCCTGGGAACCAAATTCACGGGGCGGACTGAATCGATACAACAGAGGCACCAACAATTTTACACAATATGTTCACGACCCAAACGATCCAAACAGTTTAATCAATAACAAGGTAAGAGCTGTTTTTGAAGATAGCCGGGGCAACTTCTGGGTGGGCACTGGCGGTGATGGATTGCACACCATGGACAGGGAAAACGGTAAATTTACCCGGCATACTTACGATCCTCAAAATCCAAACAAACTTAGCCGGCCACCGGTAAATAATCCAAACCAGGATCATATCACTTTCATTCAGGAAGATTCTGACGGGAATATCTGGATAGGCACCGATCAGAATGGTTTGAATATTTATGATCCGCTTAAAAAAACAATTACCCATTATGGAAATGAGGTAGATAACGGAGTTTGGTGGATGTTCATTTCCGGTGACAATCAGATTTGGATTACTACCAATCAGAGCAGCTTACTTAAAATTGATCCGGATTATACGACCGTTCCATTGTATTACGGACAAATGAGGAGAAAATACATCGAATCTGATTCGGTTCGTTGGTTTGGTGCCGAAAAGGGCCTGATTCGGGAAGTGCATAAGGGACCAGTTTCAAAAATGAAATATTATCCGGCTCCTTCACTTAAACAGAACAGTATAGTGAAAAAGTGGAATGATTTTACCGACCAACCTATTTCTTTGGACTATCGTGTACCTCTAATATCAACAAATAATGGAGATTTGCTTTTTATTAGCAGCACACAATTTGGAATACAGCAGCTGGATCCCGGTACTGGAATAGTGATGCCCTATACTTTTGGCGATTCCCTCAATTTTGGGATTGTAAATCAAGTATTCTTCAGCTCCGATTCCATTTACTGGATTGGTTCCTGGAACCAGGGCCTGATTAAATATAACCCGAAAGATAAATCGTTTCAAAAATACATAAACGACTATACCAATGGACGCTCCCTGGCTTCCAACTCTATTTTCAATATCCAGACCGATCAGGATGGAAACATTTGGCTGGCTACATTTAATGGAATCCAACGCTATATACCTTCTACCAACGATTTCACCAGTTATTTGCTCGGAACCGTTACATGTCAGTTACTGACTGATTCAAAAGGTGTAATGTGGGCTGCAACCCAAAACGGTGTATTTTATTACGATCCTGAAACGGATAAGTTTAAATCAACAAAAATGAATAGGACCGGGTATTCTATATTTGAAGATTTGAAAGACAGCGGTTTGTGGTTTGCAAGCGATGGTGGCGTTTATAAATTAGATGCTTCGCGCCAATATGTTACATTTTTTGAAGTGGATGTAAAAAATGAGACCGCGCCAATTAACAGTAATTACTGGACATTGGGTGAAGGATATCGGGTTAATAACAAAATTTTTATCGGTGGCGCTGATCGGGAAGCCGGAAGGTATTATGTTTTTAATCCGGACAAACTAATCGAACCTAAAATAAGCTCAACTCCATATTTTGCAGCTTTAAGATTAAAACAGGAATTGGTTGAGCCGGAGCCAAACGGACCGTTAAAAACAGCCCTTGAAGAGACAAAAACACTAAAGCTGGCAAATGATCAAAACATTTTTTCGTTCGACCTGGGAACAATAGATTTTAAAAACCGATACGATAAAGAGATTTATTACATGCTTGATGGTTATGATATCGACTGGAAAAGTACAACTCCAAACGAACAGGTAGCCTATTTCAAAATTCCTGCAGGTAAATATACGTTGAGAATTAAAACTCCCAATACGGATGGCACATGGAATGAGAAAGCGCTGGATATTATAGTTGCTCCCCCATATTATCTGACGGTATGGGCTTATATCATTTATTTTCTGATGCTGAATATTCTGGTGTTTGTGGTTTACCGGTCACAAAGAGCACGCGTTTTAAGAAAAGAACGTGAACGAAACAAAGACCGGGAACTGGCCCAGGCAAAGGAAATTGAGAAAGCATATACTCAGCTTAAAGATACCCAGGCCCAACTCATTCATTCAGAGAAAATGGCTTCCCTTGGTGAGTTGACTGCCGGCATTGCCCATGAAATACAAAATCCACTGAACTTTGTCAATAACTTCTCAGAAGTAAACTTCGAATTAACCGAAGAATTGGAAGAGGAAATTAAAAAGGGCAATATTGAAGAAGTCATATCCATCTTAAAAGACATCAGAGATAACGAATCAAAAATCAGTCAGCATGGTAAACGGGCCGAATCAATAATTAAAGGAATGCTCCTGCACAGTCGCGGCAGCAGTGGCCAAAAAGAATTAACAGATGTCAATGCACTTGCCGATGAATATTTGCGCCTCTCCTACCACGGTTTCCGCGCAAAAGATAAATCATTCAATGCAGATTTTAAACTGGTAGCTGATGAATCTCTCCCAAAAATTGAAGTTATACCTCAGGATATTGGAAGAGTGCTATTGAATTTGATAAACAATGCATTCTACGCAGCCCCCCTGCCCCCCGAAGGGGTGTTTAAAGACACTAATTATAGACATAAGCCAACAGTAATTGTTAAGACTTCCTTTCTACCCCCTTCGGGGGGAAAGAGGGGGGCTGTAGTAGTTTCGGTTTCCGACAACGGCCCCGGAATCCCCTCCTCCATCCGGGACAAAATCTTCCAGCCCTTCTTCACCACAAAACCCACCGGTCAGGGAACAGGATTGGGGTTAAGTTTGAGCTATGATATTGTGAAGGCCCATGGTGGTACGTTGAAGGTGCAAACCGAAGAGGGAATTGGAACCGAATTTATTATTGAAATTCCTATAATATAACAGGTATGAAACCAACAGAAAAGGCAATCCTGCCAAACAATATGGAAGAATTAAAGGTGCTGCTGGAACAGAAAAACCGCGAACTTGAAATTGAAGCGGCTCTTGAAAGAGTTCGGGCCTGTTCAATGGGAATGAACAATAGTGAAGAACTGGTTGAAGTTGTTCGTCTTCTTGACAAGGAAATAGCCGGGTTGAGTGTAGAAGTTAATGGTTCGCAAATCGTAACGGATTTTGCCAACCCTGAAAAAAGTGTGAATGATTGGTATGCCAGAGAAGGACAAAATTATCTGGAAAAATTTCATATTCCGTATTTGGAACATCCCCTTACAAAAAGAGTTTATAATGCTTTGCACAAGGGTGTTGATTTTTATACTGAAAATTATTCAAAGGCTGAAAAAAACAAGTATTTCAGGCTTCTGTTTAAATACTCCGATTTTGGAAAGATTCCTAAAGAAAGACAGGAATTTATATATCATTCCCCTGCATGGATTAGAGCCGTTGTAGTTTCTAAAAATTCCATTTTGGTTTTTCAACGTTTTGTCCTCAAGGAATTTACCAGGGAAGAAGAGGGAATATTCAAACGATTCGGAAAAGTTTTTGAGCAGGCTTACACCCGTTTCCTCGATCTCCAAAAAGCCGAAGCACAGGCTCGCGAAGCACAAATTGAAGCAGCACTGGAAAGAGTAAGATCGCGGACAATGGGCATGCAAAACAGTGAAGAACTTGCAGAAGTGATCGCACAGATAAATGCTGAAATCACCAATCTGGGCATCAGGTCAGATAATACAGGATTGATAACCGATATAAAGCTGAATGAAAAATCAGGTTCCTATTGCACGTGGTTTTCAATACCGGGAAAAACATACAGCAATAAATTTCTTATTCCGCGAATGCAACATCGGCTATTTGAAAAAATGGAAGAAGCTTACCAGAGAAAAATAGAATTTTTTACCATAAGCTTTACAAAAGAAGAAAAGGATCGATATTTAAACTTCGTCTTCGCTGAATCTGATTTAAAATCTATTCCCGAGTCAAGAAAAAAGTTTCTTTTAAATGCTCCCGGATGGTCTCAATCCGTAGTATTACATAAAAATTCCGGATTGGCGCTACAAAGGTTTAGCAATGAGTCATTTTCAGAGGAAGAGAATGCAGTTGCCATCCGATTTGGCCACGTATTCGAACAAACCTACACCCGCTTCCTCGACCTCCAAAAAGCAGAAACACAAGCCCGGGAGGCTCAGATTGAAGCTGCATTGGAACGGGTAAGGGCTGCCTCGATGGCCATGCACAAAAGTGATGAATTGCAGGAGGTTATTTCGGTTGTTCTTAACCAAATGATATCATTAGGCATAAAAACGGATGTTAGTTATATTGTTATAAATGCAGAAAACACAAAAGATTTTAATTTATGGCTGGCTACCGAAAATAATGACTATGCCAGACAGATAAACCTGCCTTATTTCAAACATCCTATCCATGATGATGCTCTTAAAGCAATCAAAAAACAAGTTGGACTTGATACACATAGTTATTCAAAAGAGGAAAAGAATCGCTATTTTGAATATCAATTTAAGCATTCAGATTTAAAATACAGTCCCGAAGAACGAAAAAAATTTATTCTTGATGCTCCCGGATACACTCGAACTATTGCAATAAACAAACACACCTCCATAGCTGTAAATAATTATGCAACAACTAAATTTTCAACAGAAGAAAATGAAATATTAATTCGAATTGCAAAAGTATTCGAACAGGCATATACCCGGTTTTTAGATATTAAAAAAGCTGAAGCACAGGCTCGCGAAGCCCAAATTGAAGCCGCGCTTGAACGTGTTCGTGCCAAAGCTATGTCAATGCAAAACTCCGAGGATTTAAATGCAACAATTGGCGCTTTTTACCGTGAACTTGAACAGTTCAGCATTACACCCCGCAGGTGTGGTGTGGGGCTGCTGCAAAAAAACCGCCTCGCCGAACTTTCTACCATGAATACATTGGTACAGGGAAATTCCATTGAGATTATCGGGAAACTAAAAATGGAAGGACACTGGGTGCTGGACGGTGTTTATGACAACTGGTGCCTGCAGAAAGAATTTCACCCTGTATTACGTGGGAACGAAATAAAAGAGTACAATCAGATTTTAAAACCGCAGATGGACTTCCCGGAATATCCGAACAATTCTGTACAGTTTGGTTACTTCTTTTTCTTTCCGGAAGGAGGTGTTTATGCATGGACTGAAAAGGAGATGAAAGAGGATGAATTGAAAATTTACCGCCGGTTTACAACGGTTCTGAGTCTCACCTACAAGCGCTACAAAGATTTAAAAGATGCCGAAGCCAATGCACATGAAGCAGTGAAACGCGCATCACTCGACCGGGTACGCGCCGAAATTGCATCCATGCGATCGGTTGACGATCTTCAGCGCATTACTCCTTTAATCTGGCATGAACTCATTACACTGGGTGTGCCATTTGTGCGTTGCGGAGTTTTTATTTTTAATGAAGCCACCGCTCATGTACAGGTGTTTTTATCATCACCCGATGGTCATTCGCTGGCAGTACTGGATTTATCCTTCGATTCGGGGGAACTGACCAGAAATACCGTAAATCACTGGCGCAAAGGTTTGATATTTAAAACCCACTGGAACCGGCAACAATTTATGAACTGGATGCAATCGATGATTAAAATGGGTCAGGTCAGCAACAGCGAAACTTACCAGGGGGCGTCAAAACCGCCGGAATCGCTTCATTTACATTTTGTTCCTTTCAAACAGGGAATGTTATATGTTGGAAACATTTTATCGCTGGAACCTGATGCCCTGGAACTGGTAAAAGCCCTGGCCGAATCTTTCTCCATTGCGTATGCCCGGTACGAAGATTTCAGACAACTGGAAGAGGCTAAAAACCAAATTGAAAAAACATTTACCGATCTGAAAGCGGCCCAGTCGCAATTGATTCAGGCGGAAAAAATGGCCTCACTCGGTGAACTCACTGCCGGCATTGCCCACGAAATCCAGAACCCGCTCAATTTCGTAAATAATTTCAGTGAACTAAGTAAAGAACTGATTGGTGAAATGAATGATGAATTGGCAGTTGGTACCGAGGCCTCGCTGCAGCTGGCCAGAGAGATTGCAGGCGATGTTGAGCAAAACCTCGAAAAAATAAACCACCACGGCAAACGTGCCGCCGATATTGTAAAAGGAATGTTGCAACATTCACGGTCCAGTTCAGGGCAAAAAGAACCTACCAATATTAATGCACTTGCCGATGAATATCTGCGTCTGGCTTACCACGGTTTGCGGGCAAAAGACAAAACATTCAATGCACTGATGAAAACCGAATTTGATTCAACAATTGGAAAAATCGAAGTCATTCCGCAAGATATTGGCCGGGTGATCCTCAATCTGATTACCAATGCGTTTTACGTTGTTGATGAAAAAAAGAAACTATTAAATGATGGTTTCGAACCTATTGTTTCGGTAAGTACAAAAAAGATGAATAATCAGATTGCAATTTCTGTAAAAGATAACGGGAACGGAATACCGAATCACATTCTGGATAAAATCTTCCAACCCTTCTTCACAACAAAACCAACCGGACTGGGAACCGGACTGGGATTGAGTTTAAGCTATGATATTGTGAAGGCACACGGAGGGGAGTTGAAGGTAGAAACGAAGGAAGGTGAAGGTTCGCAGTTTATTATACAATTACCCGCATTAAATGAAATTATAAAATAATGAAAGCAAAATCAATAAAAGGAAAAACACCTTCAGAAATCCAAAAAGCATTGGATGAAAGCATTCGTGATGCCCGCCTGCCGGATGAGCAGGGTTTCAAACCAACCCTTGCCATCATAATAATTAGCAACATGGAAGATGCTGAAGAACTCCATTCAATTTTTAGGACACGAGATTTTGCAATTTTCGGGATCACATCACCCAAAAAATTTACTGAACAGGGAATTTCAGAGGATGATATCGTCGTGATGCTGATGGATATAAAACCGGATAATTTCAAAATAGTATTAAACGATTACCAGGGATCGTCTGCCTACGAAGCCGGGTATAACGCAGGCATATCCGGAAAAAATGCTTTTGCGAATCCAGGCTTCCTCATTTCACCATTGGATTTCAGAGTTTCCAACGATGAACTGATCAGAGGACTGACGGATGCTGCAGGCCATGATGTCATGATTGCGGGTGGCGGTTGCGGTGATCCGGTTGATTTTTCAGGGGTCGTTTTTACCAATGATGCATCAAGTAAAGGGGGCTTGCTTGCACTCATTCTTGATCAGGACAAGGTTGCGATAAGCGGTCTGGCAGTTTCAGGCTGGAAGCCGGTAGGTACGACGAAAAAAATCACGAAATGTGCAGACTCCTGGGCTTTCACTATTGACAATGAACCTGCGATGCATGTCATTCAAAGATTCTTAGGGAATGATATTGTTAGGGCTAATTCAGAAGGAAGTGGATTTATTCCAACAGACCTGGGCTATCCATTACAGTTTGAGAGGGCATCAGGAAATGCAATTATGAAGCCTGCGCTGTTTTTTAATCCTGCCGACCAATCCGTCATGATTGCAGGTGGTATAAATGAAGGAGATCAATTCCGTTTTTCCCTGCCACCGGATTTTGATGTGATTGACAAAGTGGTTGACAGTGCCAGGATGAGTAAAGAAACGGAGATGCCGGATGCCGATATGTTGATGGTCTTTTCATGTGTCGGAAGATTAGGGACTTTCGGTCCTTTGATTTCCACAGAAATAGAAGGGCTGGCATCCACCTGGGGCACACCCATGATCGGCTATTTCTCATTGGGTGAATTTGGTAAGTTGGATGAAGGCCGCTGTGAATTTCAGGGAACAACGGTTAGTTGGGTAGCATTAAAGGAAAAATAGAAATCAGATATAATCATGAAGGCAAAATCAATAATTGGGAAATCAACGGAAGAGATTAAATCGGCACTGGAGCAATCCATGTCTGACGGTTTTATACCTACGCTGGCTATCGTCTTTATTTCTGTAAAGCAAAACCGTGAAGCAATCTGCGAACTGCTGCACAAGGAAGGCATACAAATTTTTGGTTCCACTACTTCCGGCGAATTTATCAGCAGTGAGATCAGTAATGGCGGTATTGCTATCATGCTTCTCGATATCAATCCGGCTTATTTTAAAGTTACTTTTCAGGAAACAGGCAGCATTCCTGTATTTGAAAGTGCAAAACAATTTGGCACAGATGGGAAGCAGGCATTTAACAGCCCGGCATTTATCATTGCGTCCGGTTGGCTGCACACTGATGGTGAAGAGATTATCAAAGGAATTGAAGCAGGTTTTGATGGAGAAGCTCCCATTTTTGGTGGTATGGCAGGCGACGACCTTGCCTTAAGTGAGCCTATCGTGTTTACCTATGGTAAAAACAGTACCACCGGCATAGTGGCTATAATAATCGATCAGGACAAAATTGATATTACAGGCATTGTTACTTGTGGTTGGAAACCCATCGGCATTACCAAAACGATTACTAAAAGCGCCGGCAATATTGTTTACACTATAGATAATCAACCTGCGCTTGATGTGGTTATAAAATATCTTGGATTAAATTTAGACAACGAGATAAGTGATAGCATGGTCGTGAATCTTGGCGCTTATTATCCATTGCAGTTGGAAAGGGAAGATGCCCCGCCCGTAATGCGAACCGCAATGTTGGGTAACAAAGCAGACCGTTCACTCATTTATGCCGGCACAGTTCCTCAGGGTGCAAAAGTGAGATTTTCGTTACCACCCGATTTTGATGCAATAGACACTGTTGTGGATGAATGTGTAGAGTTGAAAACTAATGAATATAATAACACAGATGCTGTAATCATGTTTTCGTGCATTAGCCGCCATCTTTCTTTTGGCGTCATGACAAGTGAAGAAATTGAAAGAGTTATCAATGTTTGGAATGCACCCTTTATCGGTTTCTTCTGTTATGGCGAATTTGGCAAATCAAAGGCCGGCAAGCATGAGTTTCACAATAACACCTGCTGCGTAGTAGCATTAAAAGAAAAATAACCTTAATCACAAATATTGATAAAATGAAAGCAAAATCAATCAAAGGAAAATCAACGGAAGAAATTCAATCCGAATTAAAGAATAGCATGGAAGGTGGCTTCAAACCAACCCTGGCGATTATGTTCTCTTCTGTGAGTCAAGATCTTCATGCCCTTAGTAAAATAACATATGATGCGGGATTAGAACTTTTTGGGGTTACCACCAATGGGGAGTTTATAGATGAAGAAACTGAAAAGGGGTCAGTAGTGGCACTCTTGTTGGAAATCAACAAAAATTATTACGAGATATATCTGGAAGAATACCCAAATAAAAATTTCAAAGAAGTTTCGATGGGAATTGCCGGTAAAGCAAAAGCGATATTTAAAAAGCCTGCTTTTATCATCGGTACGAGTCATCCTGCGGCAGATGGAGAAGAAATCCTGCGGGGCTTTGAAGAGGTGATCGGGAAAGATGTGATTGCTTTTGGAGGCGGTGCAGGAGACGATTACGCCTTTACTGAAACCTTTGTATTCACCAACAATAAAGTGAGCAACAACGGGATGATTTGTATCGCTTTGGATGAAGAGAAGGTGGCTGTCAGCGGCATCGCTACCTGCGGTTGGAAAGCAGTCGGAACAGAAAAAACAGTGACCAAAAGTGAAGGGAACCATGTGTTCACGATCGATAACGTACCGGCACTCGACATCACCACAAAATATGGTGGACTTGAAAATGTAACCCCGGGCAACCAGGATTTATTAATTGAAATTGCTGCCAATTTTCCATTGCAACTTCAACGAAATGGAGATCCAGTCATGCGTCCACCGTTGGTTGTTGACTGGTCAGACCGCTCTTTTTACACAAGCGGCACGGTTCCGCAAGGATCAAAAATCCGTTTTTCCTTACCTCCTGATTGGGATGTGATGGAAAAAGTAGTAAAAGGCGTTCAAAATCTAAAGGAAACCGAAAGGCCGGAAGCAGATGCCCTGGTTGTGTTCAGTTGTGCCGGCAGGATTCTTTCATTCGGCCCCATGATGAATTCCGAAATAGAAGGCATCAAACGAGTTTGGAATGTACCCATGGCAGGGATGTTTTCCAATGCGGAGTTGGGCAGAATGGCCGGAGGCAATCTGGAAATGCATAATTTGACTACCTGTTGTGTGGCATTAAAGGAAAAATAAATGAATGCACACATCCAACATATCTACGACATCCTTCAGCAGATTGAAATCATATCTGAAGAACATAAGGCCGCAATCAGCAAATCCCTGAAGGATGTTGATAAAGAGATGACTATTGTGGAGTTTAAGCTTGACCGTACTGAAAAGGTAAAACGCACCACATCGCTTTTATTGGAAGAAACCATCGATGAACTGGAAAAAAAGCGTGCCGATTTTATTGAGGCCAATCAGGCACTAAAAAAATCGCTGGAAGAATTAAAAGCGGCACAGGCACAATTAATCCAGTCCGAAAAAATGGCTTCACTCGGTGAGCTTCCCGCCGGCATTGCCCACGAAATACAAAATCCTCTGAACTTCGTAAACAATTTTGCGGAGGTAAGTGTCGATATTCTTGATGAATTAAATGTAGAGATTGATACCGGTAACCTCTATGAAGTAAAGGAAATTACAAATGATCTGAAACAAAACCTGGAAAAAATAAATCACCATGGAAAACGCGCCAGCAGCATTGTAAAAGGAATGCTTAAGCATTCCAGAATCAGTGACGGGCTAAAAGAATTAACAGATGTCAATGCACTTGCCGATGAATATTTGCGCCTCTCCTACCACGGTTTCAGTGCCAAAGACAAATCGTTTAATGCCGGTTTTAAACTGGAAGCTGATAAATCACTACCTAAAATTAATGTAGTTCCGCAGGATATTGGACGGGTTTTATTGAATTTGATAAACAATGCGTTTTATGCGGTGGATAACCGGGCAAAAGAGACCACCACCCATCCTTCTGAAGGGGGAGCTAAGAATGCACCAAATGTATATCGTCCTACAGTCACAATTAGTACTACTTCTTCAAAGTCCCCTTCAGGGGATTTAGCCCGCCCGGATGGCCCGGTCAGACGGGGGGTGAAGATTAGTGTGAAAGATAATGGTAATGGAATTCCGCAAAATATCCTTGATAAAATCTTCCAGCCCTTCTTCTCCACCAAACCAACAGGCAAGGGAACTGGTTTAGGATTGAGTTTGAGTTATGATATTGTATAAGCGCATGGTGGGGAAATAAAAGTAAAATCAGAAGAAGGAGTTGGTACTGAAGTTAGTATTATATTATAACTGAAGGATTCGTAAATTGTTAGAAAGTAAAAATGATATCCAAAAAAATAAATAAAATAGCAGAGCATTTAATTATCAAATCCCTTTTGTCTGGGCTTCAACTGATTCTGTTTGTTCTTATAAGCATTTCAGGATTTAGTCAGGATATTACATTTAACAAGGTTGTACCTCCTAACGGAAATGATTTTCTGGATCTTACCGGAATTACACAGGACAAGGACGGAACCATGTGGTTTAGTACAAAAATAGGACTATACAGATACAATGGTTATGAAATGAAGTCCTACAAAAATAACCAGTTGGATCCAAATTCAATAGCGGGTAATGTTTTACGTGCGGTTTGCACCGACAAGGATGGAAATATATGGATTGCAGTGCAGGGCGTTGGAATAGATAAATTTAATCCGGTTACCGGTACTTTCACACATTACAAACCGGATATAGATGATCCGGAGAGTCTGAGTTCAAACTGGGTAAATGCAATACTTGCAGACCACGATGGATTTATTTGGATTGGCTCCGGACAAGGTTTGGATAAATACGATAACAAAACAGGTAAATTTATTCATTACAAAAATATTCCGGGAGATTCCACAAGCTTAAGTTACGATGAAGTTGTTACTATTTATGAAGATCATGATGGAACCTTGTGGGTAGGCACCGGTT
>CAWFMB010000034.1:0-145000 GCA_963816685.1 uncultured Prolixibacteraceae bacterium
TATATGAACACGAAGGCTCCCCCGGGGGGGTCAGGGGTAGCGAGGGAGTTATTTCATCCGGATGATAATCATTATTTGAGACATACTAACTTTCAATTACAAACTTCATGCATTAAGCTAGCAGCTTGTGGCTTGTAGCTTTTAAGCTGTTATTATAGCTTCTGTCTCAAATATTCGTTGCCGTCAGTTTCAACTGACGGATCAATTGAACCACATGCACTCCGGACTTTAGTCCAATTCTTCCGGCGCATGCAACGGCAGTATTTCAATCAACCACCTGATTGCGCCGGTTATTCGCTGCGCTCATGTACCCCGGGCGATGCCCGGTGCTACTATAATCAAACCCTTACAGGGTTTAGTTCTTTATTACCACAGGTATTCATTTCATCCGGATGATAATCATTATATGAACACGCTAACTTTCAATTACAAAATTCATGTGGAAATTCAATCATTCATGCATTCAATCATTCACGCATTTTTATAACTACAGGTATTCATTTCAAAAGGATAAAATTTTTATATGAACACGAAGGCTATCCCCTCGGGGTCAGGGGTAGCGGGGGAGTTATTTCATCCAGATGATAATCATTATATGAATACACTAATTTTCAATTACAAGATTCATGATGTAATTCAAGCATTCACGCATTCACACATTCACGCATTTTATTACCACAGGTATTCATTTCATCCGGATGATAATCATTATTTGAACACGCTAACTTTCAATTACAAAATTCATGTGGAAATTCAATCATTCACGCATTCAATCATTCACGCATTTTTATAACTACAGGTATTCATTTCAAAAGGATAAAATTTTTATATGAACACGAAGGCTCCCCCTCGGGGGTCAGGGGTAGCGCGGGAGTTTAAAGTAATTCATTTATTATTATATTCATTTCATCCGCATAAAATCATTATATGACCACACTAACATTCAATTACAAAATTCATGTGATAATTCAAGCATTCAAGCATTCAAGCATTCACGCATTCACGCATTCCCGCATTCCCGCATTCCCGCATTCCTCCATAAAACCCTGTCCAGTTTTTTGACCAAACCGGTACCTTTTCTATATTTACACCTTCAAAAAAAACCAGCAAGACGATGATGATGAAGTTACGGATGATTATTTTTCTCCTGTTTTTAGTTCCTGTAGTCACTTATGCACAAAACAATCCAAAGAAGGGAAACCTTGTATGGTCCGATGAATTCGATGGAAGCGGAGTTCCCGATCCTTCAAAATGGGACAGGCCCGAATACAACCGCCGGAACAACAGCAGCGGTCCGGATGGCTGGTGGAGCCGCCAGGATTCTTACCTTGACGGAAACGGCAACCTCATCTTAACCGTCCGCAAGATTAACAATAAAAACGGTGACACCGATCCTTATGACTATAGTGTGGGCGCTGTAAGATCAATCGACAGGTTTGAGAAACTGTACGGCATTTTCGAAATAAAATGTAAACTTCCTACTCAAAAGGGTTGGTGGGTTGCTTTCTGGATGATGCAGGGAAATGTGGGCTCCGAATCCAACGGCGGGGTGGATGGCTCCGAAGTGGATATCATGGAAGCTTTTGGCTGGACCGACAAAATCAATCAGGCAATTCACTGGGACGGGTATGGCGATGCTCATAAAAGCACCGGGCAAAAAACAGAAGTTCCCGGAATCCGCGACGGGTTTCATACCTACACCATGGAGTGGTATCCCGATAAATATATATTTTACATTGATGGTGTGGAGACATGGAGATCAACAGGCGGCGGTGTTTGCAACCGCCCCGGCTATGTGAAAATTACAGGTGAAATCTCCACTGAAGAGTGGGCCATTAATGAATACTGGTCACAAAATCCTGCAAATGCACAATACCCCGATTCATTTGTAGTGGATTACGTCCGTGTATATGATTTCCCTTCAGAAGAAGAAGTGCCGCCTATCCGCGAGCTTGTCGAAAAATGTTATCCTGATGAAAACCTTGTGGTGGGAGCTGCCTGCCACGAGCATTTTTTGGGAACCAGAACCGAAACAATACTTGACAGTGAATTCGGATATGTTACCCCGGCAAACGATTTCAAACAGAGTTATGTACATCCTGAACCGGGAGTCTGGAAATGGGAAAAATCGGATACATGGTTAAACCATTGCAGGGAAAACAACCAGGTGATGCGCCTGCATGCACCCATCAGTCCGCAATGTTCACCGTGGGCAAAAGACGACAGCCGCACAGCCGGAGAACTGGAACAAAACCTTGTGGAATATATGACTGCAATCTGCCAGCGGTACAACGATTCATCGCAGGTAAAATGGCTGGATGTTGTTAACGAAACAGTTTATCATACCGACGGCAGCTGGTTTGGACCGAAACCGGGAAATGATACATGGGAAAATCCATGGCCCAAAATCGGATATGATGAAACAAGTGAGCTTCGTCCGCCCCTGTATATCAAAAAGGCATTCGAAACAGCTAATGAGTATGGAACCAACCTGAAGCTGATTATCAATCAGCATGGAATGACTCCCCAAATCTGGGATAAAATCAGGAAGCTGGTGGTTTACCTGCGCGAAAACAACCTTCGCGTGGATGGAATCGGATGGCAGGCACATGTTTGGATGGGCTGGGAAAAGGAAGCCGGTAACATGGAGCAGCTTGCTGAACTCATCGACTGGTGTCACCAAAACGAACTTGAATTTCATATTACTGAATTTAACGTGTGGCTGAAGCCTGAGGATTTGGGAAAACTTTCAGAACAGGCTGCTACCTTTTATGCAATTACAAAACTTGCAGCCGAAAAGGCAAAAGAAGGTTTTGTGGGTATTAATTTCTGGCACATTCGTGGAGAGGAAACCCAAAATAAAGATCGTGACGGTGGTCCCTGGGCAAAAGATTACGAACCCAAGGAAGCTTACTTTAAAGTTAAGGAAGCACTTTGTGAGGCATCACCGGTTTGCCAGGGAAATTGTGGCGTCGAACATCTGCACATGCTCATTGATACCTTCGGAACCGGCAGTAGTCAAAACCTGCTCAATGGCGACTGGTCAGGATTTAGTGATGCAAATTCACTGAATTATCTCGATTTGGAAAATCAGGATGGTTATGATGGTGATGGAGCAAAATTCGCATGGACACTTAAAAAGGGAGAAGTGAATTATCCGTTTTCAGGAATACAGACCTGGCTCAACAGTGAAAAAAAAAGCGTTAACCTCTCGGATTACCACGCGGTAAAATTTAAGGCAAGAGGTTACGGAAACCTTCAGGCGGGTCTGATGACGAGTCAGACAGGAGCCGAAGGAAATCACTTCTATAAAAACATTCAGTTAAAAGACGATTGGAAGAATTACGAACTGCTTTTTTCTGATTTTAAACAGGAAGGGCAGTTGCTTCAATCAGTTGATGCAGGAGATTTGGTTGCTTTGGTTTTCAGGGGAACCGGTGATTTTGATGTCGGGTATGAAATGTACATTGATAACATTGAATTCATAAATAAGTATGCCCTGTCGCCGGTTGAACCGGTTGAGCCGATAAAGCCGGTTGTTTTTCAGCAGCCAAAGGTTAACCAGACGGGTTATTTGCCTGACGCTTTTAAAGAGTTTTCAATCACAGCAGACAGTGTTTCTGCCGGTCAGCAGTTTGTCATCGTGGATGAGGAGAATAACGAAGTTTATACAGGAAATTTGGACAATGCTCCGGTGGATGATACTGAAGTCAGTGGCGAAAAGGTGTTTAAAGGAAATTTCAGCGACTTTCGTGTGCCGGGATTATACAGGATAAAAGCAGGAACTAAAACCTCCTTTCCGTTTCAGATAAACAAAACTGTTTACGATTCAGTGTTATACCATGCGCTTCGGGCTTTTTCCCTGTTTCGTGCCAACTGCGAAATTGATGATCCTGTAACCGGGTTGCATGTTCCTGAAGGTCATACAGCCGATGTTGCAATTTCTGACGGAAACGGAGATGTGATGGATCTTTCAGGTGGCTGGTATAACGATGGTGGCTTCGGGAAGTATGTTCCTTCCACTGCTTTTGCCTGCGCACATTTAATGAACCTCTATGAAATCAATCCGGCTTTTTTTGAATTGCAGCAGTTGGGTATCCCTGAAAATGACAACAGCCTGCCGGATATTCTTGACCAGGTAAAAACCGGCATACAGTGGCTTTTAAAAATGCAGCGCGAAGATGGTGCAGTTTATCACAAAGTGGATTCGGAGCCGGATTTTGCTTACGGCTACGGGCCTGATGAGGATCCATTTGAAAGGAAAGCCGGAGATCCTGACAGGCTGTCAACTGTAGATGCTGCTGATTTTACTGCTGTTGTTGCCCATGCCTCAAGGATATTTGCATCTGCCGATTCTTTGTTTTCGGAAAAGTGCAGGTCGGCGGCCATCGCTTCATGGCAGTGGGTGCAGGCAAATCCGGGAATAGGGCAGGGGGATGTTTATTTTACTGATCCGCAATCATGGCAGGAAGAGATGTGGGCAAAAGCTGAAATGTTCATGCTTACCGGTGATCAAAATATTCTTGGAAGTTTTTATGGAGATTTAACCGTGAAGCAATTGTCGGGACCGGAACTGAAGCAACCTCAATTGCTGAGTTTTGCCAGCCTGTATTCATTTCCCGGAGTTGCCTCAGTGGTGAAAAGCAGAATAAAGGTTCAGGTTGAAAATTATGCTGCACAATTGAAAGCGGTTGCAGATAAAAGCGGCTACGGAACTGCAGTTGATAAATTTGGATGGGATGAGGGAAGCAATTTTATTGTATCGAATTTTGGGGCAACATTTGCTTTTGCGCATCAGCTTTCAGGAAACGGGGAATGGCTGAAATATGCAGTACAGCAATTGGATTATTTAATGGGAAGAAACAGCCTCAATTCTTCATTCGTTACCGGATATGGAGAAAACAGCAGTACACGGCCTTACCACTGGATCAGTAAAACCTATGGTGTTGTTCCGAAAGGATTGCTTGTAAAGGGAGCTGTTGGTGCTCATTTAATGAACCATCCAAATACAGATGATTTTGTAAAAGAGCTGATGAAAGCAGGTTTTCCTTCAGCAAAAATTTATACAGATACAATCAATTCAAGGAGTTCAAATGAAGCTGGGATTTATGGGGAATCGTCATTTGCCTATTTGGCAGGTTACCTTGCATTAAACAACCGTGAAATCACGGATGCCCTGCCGGTGGTAAGAGATAAAGATCCGGAGCTCCGGATTTCAGCAAAAAACTATACACTTTTTTGTTCAAATTGTACCGGGAAAACTGAAGTTGATTTGTTCAGCATCGATGGTCGCATGTTGGATAAAGAGGTGGTTCATGCATTTCAGTCCGAAACCAAACTCGTAAATTACAGTCGCTTTTTGGAAAGATTCCCCATCATACTCTACCGCGTTACCGACGAAACGGGAGGAACAAAAAGAGGAAAACTCACCTATCCTGTCCGGTAAATGGTTGGTGAAAATGAAATAAATTCTACACAATGTACAACAGAAATAAATTCTTTTTTACACTCGTCTTTTTTGCAGCATTCTGTATTGTTCAGTTAAATGCAGATGCACAGCAAAATCAAAAATCTCTATGCCGGTTATGTCGATCCTTTTATTGGAGTACTCGATCCGGCAAGCAATTGTACGATTGGCCCCCAGCTGCCTTTTGGCTCTGTAAATCCGGGACCGCAAACACCGGGCGGCTCTCACGACGGCTATTCTCCCGATGAGCCAATCCGTGGTTTCGGACAGTTGCACGTTAGCGGCACAGGCTGGGGCAAGTATGGTCAAATCTTTTTTAGCCCCCAGATTGGAAGGGCAACCGGAGAAACAGACCACGATTCGCCGAAACAGGAAGAACGTGCTGGTGCATACGAATATTCTGTAAAATTAAGCCGGTACAATATCCGCACCGATGTTACCCCTGCATTTCATTCTGCAATTTACAGGTTTACATTTCCCAAAAGTGATGAAGCCCATATTTTGTTCGATCTTTCCCACCATATTGCGCATGATATAGCGCCCGAACTGGGAGGAAATGTGTGGGACGGTTCATTGAATATCACAGGCACTTCGGGAAATGAAGTCAAAGGTTATGCAAATTATTCAGGTGGCTTTGGCGGAGCAAAATACAGCGTTTATTTCTGCGCAAGGATGAGTAAAGCTCCGGCAGCATTTGGAACCTGGCTGAATGAAACAATAAGTCCGGCGCAAACATCAGCACAGATACAAAAAAAGAACGACAGGGCAGGCGCCTATTTTCAGTTTTCAACCCGAAAGGATGAAGAGATTTATTTAAAGGTTGCGGTTTCTTTTAAAAGTATTGAACAGGCTGTTTACTGGCTGGATACTGAAATTCCGGATTACGACTATGACAAGGTACGCAATTCAGCACGTCAGCAATGGAACGAAATGCTGGGCAAAATAGAGATTGAAGGTGGCAGTGAGCGTGACAGGAAGATTTTTTATACTGCTTTTTATCATACCTGCATTATGCCTCGCAACAGGACAAACGATTCAGAACATTTTGAAAAGGATGTTCCTGTATGGGACGATCATTTTGCTGTGTGGGATACCTGGCGGACAGTTTATCCGCTGCATGTTTTAATCAATCCCGGAATGGTCAGCGGTACAGTAAATTCATTTATCGCGAGGTTGAAAACAAACAACATGGTGAAGGATGCATATGTTGCAGGATACGATATGATTGAAGAACAGGGCGGTAACAATATCGACAACATCATTGCCGACGCTTATGTGAAGGGAGTTAAAGGAGTTGACTGGAAGGAAGCATATAAAGTCATGAAATTTGATGCAGAAAATGAACGTCAGGGAAGTTACCGGTGGAACAAAAATGACAGTACAAATACCTACAGGGAGCTGGGCTGGATTCCGGCCGGACGAATGAGTAATTCAATGACTCTCGAATATGCATACAACGATTTTTGTGCAGCAACCCTTGCAAGGGATTTTGGGACAGAGGAAGAATATGAAAAATACAGGGATAGAAGCGGAAAGTGGATGAACCTGTGGAATCCGGATGCTGAAAGTGACGGTTTTAAAGGGTTTATTATGCCCCGGCGTTTAAACGGCAGTTTTGTGAAAATAGATCCGAAAGCTTATCCCGGTTCGTGGAACGACTATTTTTACGAAGGCACCACCTGGACCTATTCCTGGTTCATGCCTCATCAATTCGAGAAGCTGGTTGAACTTTGCGGTGGCAGGGACGCTTTCGCAAAAAAGCTTCAGTACGGTTTCGAAAATCATTTAATCGATTACGGAAACGAACCTGCATTTCTGGCGGTTCAGGCATTTCATTACTGCGGCAGATCCGACCTTGCATCGTTTTATATCCGTAAGCTGATGAACGAACGCTTCACCGAAAAAGGATATTCAGGAAATGATGACAGTGGCGCAATGAGTTCATGGTATATGTTTGCAGCAATGGGTTTTTTCCCCAATGCAGGTCAGGATATCTATTACATTAACGGACCTTCTTTTAAAAAGGTAACCATTCATCTTGGAAATGAAAAGGATATTATCATTTCAGCGCCAAATGCTTCGGCTGAAAACGTGTATGTAAAGTCGGTTTCAATTAACGGTAAAGAATGGCATAAGCCCTGGTTCCGCCACGCCGATATTCAAAACGGGGCAGAAATCATTTTTGATATGAGTGATAAACCTTCAGGTTTTCCTGAATAACCAATCTTTGCTGAAGGCAGAAGTCCTGATGCTTCTGTACTGATTAATACGGGCTTGAAATCCGGAGTTAATGAAAATTTACTGTTGCTGCACGTTGGTAATTCCGGTTTTTTAAATTGCCGGTTTTATCATTGGCGGTAACTGTCTGAAGATATATTGCAGCTGAAGCCGTTCATGAAGAACATCCCGGTTGCCGCTGCGGCTAATCTTTTACACAACGCACACTGTGCCCGTATTCAGGTCCGAACTCTTCCTCCTGGATTACACTAATTGTACTGGTCATTGACCACCAGTAGTAACTGTACCCTACTGGAATGGCAGGAGTTGTAGTGGAGCTCCACCAGGTTCCATGTACCTGTTTATCATCAAACCAGCCCCTTCTGTAAAACATTCCCTCCTGCAAGTGCAGAAAATCCGAAATCATCTGTTCCATCGTTGGGGATCCAGTCGTAGGTGGCTTTTAAATAGCCGGCCGCATTTTCAGGAGTTACATTTTTAGCATTGCTTACATACTGTAACAACTGTTCCCATTCCTCATTGGCCGGCAGATGCCAGCCATCAGGACTTGCTGTGGCTGCTGCATCCCAGTCGTACAAAACACCATATTTCGAATAGTTTTCATTTTGTTTTGCCTGAGTGATATCGTCTTCATTGTAACCATAAACATAATAACTTCCGGGAGTATAAGCTGATTTAAGTGCAAATGGATCGTTGAAATCAGTAAACGGGGTTACCCGGGGCAGATATGCAAGATTCTCAGCCATCCAGATTTGTTCCCCAATCAACACAACATCATATACATTTCCATCCCGTTCATCTGTAAAACTACCTCTTGTCAGAAGAATTGCATTATCTGCATGATTTATAAGCTGCGATCCTTCTTCCTGGTTGATATCTCCCTTATTGATGAGATTTTGTACCTGTTTCTTAAACAACTGTAACTGGTTTACAGCAGCTTCAGTATTTTGCTGTTCCAGATGTTTTGCTGCATTTTCTACTTTTGATTTCAGCAGTTTAAACAAACTGACAGTTGACCCTGCATTTGCTTCAGCAGCGTCTGTCATTTCAATAAGATTGCTGTAATATTCTGTAATTTGAACCGATACCAAATTGGATTGCATTTCGGTTTGGACATTCGTATCCAAAATGTTTTCATTTTCAGTACACGAAACAAGTGTAAGGCTTCCAAGTACAAAAAGGGCAGAGATAAATTGAATAGTTTGTGTTTTCATATTGTGGGATTTTAAGGTTATTTATATTTTGTTTTTTTCATATTCTCAGGTTATCAAGTTACAATATTTTAACAGAAGATAGGATAAAAGAGTTTAATTATTTTATCAGAAGTGGGCAAGAAGTTCAATACAATTCAAAACAATATTCGAAGCATGAATTTCCCCTCCTTTCAGCAAGGAGTGTACAGTCCGGCGTCAGCCGGACAGGGTGGTTAAAACTTTCCTGAGCTAAAAACAAAAGAACCACCCCCGGTTTTGTCCACATGATTTTTAATTGCCACAAGTTTATTCCTTGACTTCAACCGACCTCTCCTTGAAAAAAGGGGAAAATATTCGTTGGCATAATGTTATTGTCGGTTTCTTATTCGACTTTTCTTATGGCTTGCAGCTTGTGGCTTGCAGCAAGTAGCTGAACTTTAAGAACCACCCCCGGTTTTGTCCACATGATTTTAATTGCCACAATTTACTTCAGGACTTCAACCGACCCCTCCTTGAAAAAAGGAGGGGAAAATATTCGTTGGCATAATGATGTTGCCGGTTTTTTATTCGACTTTTCTTGTGGCTTGCAGCTTGTGGCTGGTAGCTTTATTAAATATTTATCAAAAAAACGAATTCATAATTGATATAAACTGCCATTGATTCAAGCATTCAAGCATTCAAGCATTCAAGCCTTTATCTTTAGCTTGTGGCTTGGTGCTTCTTACCATGGAAGCTTGTCATTTGCAGTGCCATCGATAAAAGCACCAAACATAAAAGCGATTAATATTACAACAAGAACTATCCACATCACCTGTAATTTTAAATGTTTTGCTGTTCAATTGCCTGCGTACATGCAGGTCCGGTTTTAAAACTAATTTACTGCATATTCATGCAACGATTCGGTAAGTTTCTTACGGGTTAAAAATATCCTGCTTTTTACTGTGCCGATTGGTAAATCCATTGCATCAGCAATTTCTTTGTATTTATAACCTTCAATAAACATTTTAAACGGAACGCGCCATTCTTTCGATAACTTGTTAATTTCCATGTATATTTCTTTTGAATTGTAAAATGAATCGGGTGCCGGATAAACTTTGTCCCTTGAGATTTGCTGAAGGTTTTGATTATTTCCTGAATCCATGATGTTCTTTTTTCTCACGTTTCGCCGGTAATCATTGATAAATGTATTCCTCATAATCGCGTAAATCCAGGCTTTAAAATTTGTATTCGCTGTAAATTTGTCGCGAAAGGTCAGGGCTTTCAACAGTGTTTCCTGTAATAGGTCATTTGCATTTTCAGAATCTGCAGTCAGGTTCAGTGCATAACCATACAGTTTGTCTTTTAAATCAAGCAATTTGTTGTTAAATTCAACTTGTGTCATAGCGTTTTAATTTTGTTTTTTATAAAAACTATAAAAGCAAATGGAAAGAGCGTTGTTGAAAATTTTGTGCCAAAGAACCTAAATGTTTCCCTGCGGGTTGATTATTAGGATGTTTTAAAAATGAAGAGTAAAATTTATTAAAAGCTGTTTACTAAAAAGATTGTAGAAATGTGTAATGCAGTTGTAGTATTATTTCCCCAAATTGAGGAATGATTGTTATCACCGCCACAAATGTGAAGGAATAAAGGAGAGCCCGGCAAACAGGGATCTTTTTTTATTGCTAAATTGAAAGTGGTGTTAAATAGTTAACTTATAATGACTAACTTAGTTCAATTAAACCTCGCAATATGGCAGGAACCAGTTTAATAAATACAGATCATAATCATCAGGAACAACTTTTCAGATTAATATTTGAAAATGCAGCTGTAGGTATTGCGCGGTTGGACAAGGATGGCCACTTTCTTGCAGTAAATGAGAAATTGGCTGAAATTACAGGTTACACAGCAGAAGAGTTGTTACAAAAAACTTTTCAGGAGATTACTCATCCCGATGATTTGGAAAATGATCTCAAGCAGGCTGAGGCTATGTATCGGGGAGATATCTGTTCATACAGCATGGAAAAACGCTACATCAGAAAAGATGGTTCAATGGTGTGGGTTAAACTTACGGGTTCGGCTGTGTTTGATGAAAACGGCGGCTTTGAAATGTTTGTAGGAGTCGTGGAGGATATATCAGAAAAGAAAAAAACAGAAGAGATACTTCATAAAACATTAAAACAATATAAGGTTGCGAGTTCTGCTGCAAAAATTGGTGCTTATTACCGGAACTTAAAAACGAATGAAGATCATTGGTCCCCTGAATTTCTTTCTTTATATGGCCTGAAGCCGGATGAATCTCTTCCGATGGAAGGCAAGATTCCTGCTGCAGTACATCCGGATGATCGGGAAAGTGTTCTTAACCTTGCACAACGGCATTATGATCATTCCAATAACACAGAATTTAGCAGCGATCACCGGATTATTCTTCCGGATGGTGCAATTCGCTGGATGAATGTAAGGGGAGTTACAGAAAGGGATTCAGAAAATAATCCTGTAAAAACATACGGCATTGCAATGGATATTACTGAACGTAAAGATGCGGAAGATGCATTGCGTAAATCAGAATTGAAATACAGAACATTGTTTGATTCAATTGATGAAGGATTTTCTATCTGTGAGTTAATAGTTGATGAAGAGGGAAAACCATGCGATTTCCGGTGGCTGGAGGTAAATCCTTCATGGGAAAAACAAACAGGCCTTAAAAATCCTGTTGGGAAGAGTGCACTGGAATTAGTGCCGAACCTCGAACAAAGTTGGATTGATACATACGGAAAGGTTGTGCTGACAGGAGAGCCTGTCCGTTTCCAGCAAAGTTCGGATGCTATGGCCCGCTGGTTTGATGTATATTCTTTCAGGATAGGAGAACCAAAGCTCCGGAAGTTTGGAGCCTTGTTTAATGATATCACGAGGCGTAAAACTGCGGAGGATTTGTTGAGGCAAAATGAAATCATACTTCGCGAAAATAAAGAACGGTTGCAGGCAGCTTTGGAAGGAAGTAAGATGGGGACCTGGGATTTGGATTTAATAAACGGAACGACAATACGATCATTGCGTCATGATCAGATATGGGGCTACGCGCATGAAATAAAAGAATGGAATCTGGAAAATGCGATAAAGCAGGTTGTGCCGGAGGATCGTCAGATCATTGAAAAAGCATATGATAAGGCATTCAAAACGGGTTTGCTTTTCCATGAAAACCGCATTATCTGGCCTGATGGAAGTATTCACTGGATAGCTGCCAGCGGGAGCGTACGATTCAACAAAAAGGGCAAGCCTGAGCGGGTGACCGGTGTTTTAGAAGATATAACCAAACGAAAAGAAGCAGAAATTAAACTTCAGGAAAGTGAAGAGAAATTTCGGACTCTTGCAAATAACATCTCCCAGCTGGTATGGATGGCCGATAACAATGGACGGATATTCTGGTACAATAAGCGGTGGCTTGATTATACAGGAAATTCTCCACAACAAATAGAAGGTTTGGGCTGGAAAAAAATTATTCATCCTGACCACTTAAAAAGACTCCTGAAAACTGTAAAACATGCAATAGAAACAGGAGAGGCATGGGAGGAACTGATCCAGTTAAGAAACACGGATAATGAATACAAATGGTTTCTTTTTGGTGCAATTCCTGTCTGGGATGAAATGGCACATCGTCTCCACTGGTTTGGTACAGCCACTGATATAACCAAACAAAGAAAAATAGAAGATTTGCTTAAAAAGGAAAAAGACCTTGTTGAAAATCTGCTTTACATTGCAGCGCACGACCTGAAAGGGCCGGTTGCAAACATGTATGGTTTCTTTAATATTATGGACGAACTGCCACCTGAAAAGAAGCTGTCATTATTTGAGAATTTCAGAAAGTTAATAGATCAGATGGATAAAACAATCAGCGGAATTACAGATATATTGCGTGTAAGGGATACTGATAATTCTTCTGCAACCGAGGTATATTTTGAGAGTTTGATGAATGATGTTATACCGGAATTCAGGGATAAACTAACACCTGCTGCCATTCATTTTGATTTTTCCGGTAAACCCAATATTCAGTATATTGAACCATTTCTCTACAGCATAGTAAAAAACCTGATCAGCAATTCAATAAAATATTGCCGCGACTATGTTCCCCTGCATATTGAAATCTTTACACAAAAAGAAGGAAGTCATACTTTATTATCATTCAGTGACAATGGAATTGGAATTGATATCGGCAAATATGGAAATAAGTTGTTTTCACCTTTTCAGCGCCTGGAAGTGAGTAAAGCTACAGGAACAGGGATAGGATTGTTTTTAATCAAAAGTATAATTGAAAAAAACGGAGGCTATATAAAAGTTGAAAGCCAACCCGGAGAAGGCACAATTTTTTTATGCTACCTGAAAGAATATACAACCGGATCGGGTTAAGAAAAAAAGATATTGCCCGCAGATTTTCGCAGACAAGAAACTAAATATAATCTGTTCTTTTTCTCTTCCTTCTCTGCGCTCGTCTGCGTGATCTGCGGGAGATTCTTTTTTGCCCGCGGTGGACGCAGATTTTCGCAGACAAGAAAATAAGAATAATTTGTTCCTCTTCCTTCTCTGTGCGATCAGCGGGAGATTTTCTTTTTTCCCGCAGAGGACGCAGATTTTCGCAGATAAGAAACTAAATATAATCTGTTTCTTTTCCTGTTCCTACTCTGCGTTCGTCTGCGTGATCTGCGGGAGATTCTTTTTTGCCTGCAGATTTTCGCAGATAAGAAACTAAATATAATCTGTTTTTTTTCCTATTCCTACTCTGCGTTCGTCTGCGTGATCTGCGGGATATTCTTTTTTTGCCCGCAGATTTTCGCAGATAAGAAACTAAAAATAATCTGTTCCTTTTCCTCTTCCTTCTCTGCGCTTTTCTGCGCGATCTGCGGGAGATTCTTTTTTTCCCTCTTCCTTTTCCTTTTCCTGCTCCTTTTCCTCTTCCTGTTCTTCGCTCGGCCGGATTGAAAACAGGTTTTGATGAAGTTATGGTTATATTTGTTAAAATTGCAGTTAAGCAATTCAGTTTATATCCGCATATGAAAAAGATGAGTTTATTTTTAGCTGGTAATATTATTACTGTATTTTTATTTGCACAGACAATTCATGAACGGAATATTCTTCATGCCCAGAAAATCAACGAACATAAAGTGGTTCTTGATGGCGAAAAGAAAATAATTTCATGGATTACTCCGCAATCAAAAGCATTTGATACATTTCTTCATCAGCGCTGGAATTTCATCAAAAATCGAGTTCCCGATTATCCGGGAACTGATTACCCGCAGTACTATTTTTCGTGTGGCTACAGCAATCAGAATTATGGTGTTCCCAGCGGGTGGATGAATGATGTGGCCGAAAAGATTCCAAACTGGTTTGAGTCGGCGCGATTGTATTATGCATATACCGGCGATGAAAGTGTAATGGAAATCGTAAAAAATCTTGCAGATTATGCACTTGAACATGGTACAAGTCCGGCTGATTTTGCCTGGCCCGATTTTCCGTACACTACTACAAATGCCGGCGATCCTGAATTCCGGGGTTTTACAGCACGGCTGGCCCTGCATGAAATCCAGGTGGATCATGCTGCCGATATGGGATTAACATATTACCGGATGTACAGGTTTTTTGGAGATGAAAAATACAAGATTGCTGCGCTACATATTGCAGATGTCCTTGCAAAAAATGCACGTACAGGATCGGCGACTAAATCAGTGTGGCCGTACCGTGTAAACATGAAAACAGGCGAAATTACATCTGAATACGGCGCAAACTGGATTGGAGCGTACGATTTACTGAAATCGCTTGCAGAAGATAATGTGGGCAATGTTGCTGCGTATCGTTCGGCAGCGGAGAAAGCAAGAGATTTTATGCTGAATTATCCGATGAAAACCGGATACTGGACCGATGGTCACACCGACACCGACATCAACAGCAACACCTACAGAAGCAACATGAGTAACAGCAATACCAAACTGTATATTTTCGATCATCCTGAATTTGACCCCAACTGGAAAACAGATATCCCGGAAATGATTGCCTGGACGGAGAAATATTTTGTTGATCGCTGCAACAAAGGCGAACCTTCCACACAATGGGGTGCAAACCTTGTCGGCGAGCAGGATGATTTTTTGCCGAAAATGGATTATCAGACTGCACGCTACAGCGCTGCATGTGCTAGGTGGTATGCAGTTTCGGGCGACGAATCGTATAAAGAAAAGGCATACCGTTCGCTGAACTGGGTAACGTATTGCAACGATTCCCTTGGAATGGCATACGAAAGTCCGGTGAGTGTGGGTGTGGAGAGCTGGTGGTCGGATTGCTACGGCGAATGTCCGCGGATGTTTTATCCTGTTTTTGCCGCCATGCCGGAGTGGGCACCTCCCGGAGAAAATCATATCCTGTATTCTGAAGGTGTGTTGAAAAAGGTAAGTTATTCGGGAAATCAGGTACAATATACTGCAGTAAATAATTCAGGGAAAGAATATTTGCGGCTCGCGTTTAAACCCGCCAAAGTGCTGCTAAACGGGCAACCTTTGGAACCGGTTAACGATGAAAAACAGCCTGGATATGTATTGAAGGATTTGGGGGAGAACGATTATTCAGTTATTGTAACGCATAAAAATGCAGGTGAGGTTACTATCTTGTAAATGTATACACCCTGGATTGGTGGGTAATAAATCACTTTAAAATGAGAAAATCAGCAATAAGTTTTATTCTGTTTTTTATCCTGTTCATTTCAAATTTACAAGGTCAAAACAGAGAAGTTATAAACGTTGAAATTGATGGGTCTGAAGAATTTCAGGTTATCGATGGCTTTGGAGTAAACATCAACACGGCCTGGTGGTACGATGGCGAATACCGGAATACCGATGTATTAAAACCTGCAATTGATTTGCTGGTCGATTCGCTGGGCGCCTCCATATTCCGCGCTGTAATTGAAGAAATCGACTGGGAAGCAATCAATGATGATAATGATCCAAATAATTTCAACTGGAATTATTACAATAAAGTCTTTTCAGATACACGGTTTCAGGGGGTTTGGAATACGTTACGCTACCTGAATCAAAAAGGAATTACCGATAAATTGATTATCAGCATTATGGGTGGAGCCCCAGCTGCTGAACCACTTGCCGCACCGGACGGGCAAAAAAGCTGGATGGGCGGTACAGACTACTCTGTTAATCCTGCCAAGGAGGACGAGTTGGTTGAATCTCTCGCAGCCTTACTTTATTATGCCCGCAATACTGCCGGAATTCAGTTTTCTCTTGTTTCACCCATGAATGAAACGGATATTATTTCAATGACGAAAAGTGCTGATCATCCTGATGGAATAGTTGAAGGGCCAAATATACCGGATGCCGTTCAGTTTGCGCGCATCATTAAGAAGCTTGGTAAAAAACTGGATGAAATTGATATGAGCGATATTCGTTTTGTCGCACCCGATGCAGGAGGCGACCAATTATTTGCTTCTTGTCTGGAAGAAATGATTAAAGACCCGTATACAATGGGTAAACTGGCTTATTGGGGCGTACATGATTATGGCAGAAACGCGGATAATTATAAAAAAATAGTCAGTAACGCAGCAAACCCAAACCAATCATTCTGGGTAACCGAAATGGCCGGAATTGATAATTTGCTTGGCCAGCTTGATGACGGCGCACAATCATACATCTTTTGGGACGGTTATGATTGTGTTTACCAGCATGCACGACGAAATGGTTATGGCAGCATACCACCAAACGACTGGGTGTTTTGGATCGATGAAGAGGGCAAACCCCTCATTGAATTCATTCCGTCAACAAAAAGCTGGGCGCCGCGAATGCAGTTTTACGAATTCGCCCAGGTTTTCAAATATGTGGAGCCTGGTGCCACCAGAATTGACGCAACAACAGATGATGAAAATCTTGTTGTTCGTTCATTTCTCAATCCGGATGGTCAATTGATAATTACCGGCCGCAATACAGGCGAAAAGGAAGTTTCCATCATTGGTAAGCTGCACAATATTCAGTCGGTTAACAAATTAAAATTAAGCTGGACGACCGCTGAAGTAAACCTTCATGAAAGTAAGGACGTGGTGGTAAATGATAATAAAATAAATGTTACCGTTCCACCAAATAGTATTTTTACTTTAGCGGGTATAACTGATTTTGAAGCGGATAATGCATCTGGTTATAAACCTGAACCTTCGGGTTGGTATGCAGGCGATATGCATGTGCATCGGAATTGCGGGGAAGTTACCGGCATCACTCCCGATTATGAAATTATAGAAATGATGGAACAGAATGATTTGGCTGTTGTTTCAATGCTGGCCGACATGGGAAATGCTGAAGTAAAACCAAGTGAAACCGATTTACCAAAGGTAAACGGTGGAGATGCACCGGAATCAAAGCCGGGACGGATAATGCACTGGGATGCGGAATGGCATTTTGATCCCGCAGGAGTTACTTTTGAAAAACAGGCCATTGGAGGTCACCTTGTTATGCTTGGATTGAAAGAAGCACATCAGATGTGGTCTGAATCGCCGTACAAAATTCTTGAATGGGCAAATGATC
This sequence comes from uncultured Prolixibacteraceae bacterium, assembly GCA_963816685.1. GTDB lineage: Bacteria > Bacteroidota > Bacteroidia > Bacteroidales > Prolixibacteraceae > CAVYUC01. Next base: position 17,433 of record CAWFMB010000034.1, read on the forward strand.
AGGGTGCAGTAACCGGTCTTTGTCACATGCAATATTTGAATGACAAGTTTCAGGATGAATTAAACTGCTGTGCCCCGCTTGATTTTCCTGTTGAAGTTGCGTTGGGTACCATTGATTTTCTGGCTGAAGATGTTTGGGTTAACGATGCAGCTGTAAATGCATATTACAAATTGCTGAATTGCGGATTTAAACCCGGATGGGCTGCCGGTACTGACTTCCCCTGCAACAACAGTGAGCCTCCCGGAAGTTTGCTTACATATGTAAGGATTGACAATCAGCCGTTAACTTATGAGAAATGGATCGATGGAATAAAAAAAGGAAGAACTGTGGTTGCATTGAATGGGCACAATGAATTTTTGGATTTAAAAGTAAATGATAATTCAGGTCCGGGAGACGAAATAAATTTAATAAAGGGTGCAAAAGTTTCGGTAAATGTTAAATGGACAGCGGCAAAAGAACTCACCGGAAGCATCGAATTGATTTGCAACGGGAAAGTAGTGGCAACTCAGGATGGAATGGCAAAACCAGGTACACCGGTAGTCATGGAAGCTTCGTTGGAAATTCCCGGGAGCAGCTGGATTTGTGCGCGACGAATGAACGAAAGCGGCCATCAGTCGCACACTGCACCGGTTTATATTTCGGTGAATAATAAACCAATCAGAGCAAGTGCTGAAGATGCAGAATTTTTTGTGGATTGGATTGACAAATTGATTACAAACACTGCTGCCGGTGGACCCTGGAACAAGTATTTCCCAAATGATTTGAAGCAGGTTCAAAATCGGTATCAACAGGCAAAACAGGTGTACAGTAAGATTGCCAAAGAAGCTAAAACATTATAGGATCATGATTATGGATGCAAAATCATCAATCATTTTAGTTGTTCTGATAAGCATTTCAACACTTTCATTTTCACAAAATGAATGGGAGGTCGGGAAGGATTATATTATCCATAACAATAACGATATCTTTTTGAATGGTGTGAATTATGTTCCGCCAAAAGAATGGATGTTCATGTTGGATAAATGGGATGAGGCCCAGGCCGAAAAGGACATCGCGGGCATGAAAAGTCTTGGGGTAAAGTGTGTACGGTTTTTTCCATTATGGAATACAGTTCAGCCTGAGCCAAATCAGCTTGATGAACAAATAATGCAGCGGATTGACCGCATCCTTGAGTTGGGAGCAAAATACGGACTTTACTACCAGATTACACCACTTACAGGTTGGATGTCAGGGGGAACATTTCTCCCGGATTGGGCAACCGGTAATATTTTTACTGACCCGGAAATCATTGAAGGGGAAAAATATCTTGTCAAATCGTTTGCAGAACGTTACAAGGATAATCCTGCACTGCAGGGTTTCGATTTTGGAAATGAAATCAATGTGCTCGTAAGTCAAATGAAACTGGATGTTACTCCTGCCGAAATTGATGTGTGGATGCAAACCATTTACAAAGCTTTTAAGGAGGGAGATCCGGATTGTATTATCACCAACGGAATTGGAACCGGTTTCGACCCTTACTTCAATATTGAGGCAATAAGTAAATCCAGCGATTACATGTCGGTTCATTCCTATCCTTTTTTTCATGGCACCCACCGTCTCGATCCTTCCATCGGCCAACGAACGATGTACAGTGGAAATTTTATTACTGAATGGGCAGCAATGGTCAACAAACCGGTTTTACTGCAGGAAAACGGGACAACCCGTCCTGGAAAAGAGGCAGCAAAAACACTGCGCATTTATTATATAAGTAGCTGGGCCGAAGGTGCTGCCGGATATTTCTGGTGGGGTTCCCATATGATTGAACCCGCTTACATTGTACATTCCCCCGGATTAAGGGTCGAATATTCAATCGATGCAATGAAAGAAGGTAATTTAAGGGGGGATAAAACAATGGGTTTGCTATCGGTAGAAAATATTCCTGAAACCAGTGGTTTGGAATATAAAAAATGTACAGAATGGGTGGGTAAGCTTGATGTCGGCTGGAAGGACAAGTTGCCTGTTTGTTATATAATTGTTCCTCATACAACTGAATTTTACAACACAATGTTGAAATTTATTACTCCGTTTACACTTGCAAAACAGGCACATTTCGACGTTAAACTACTTTGGGAAGATCAGAAAGTTCCGGATGATGCATCTGCTGTTTTTATTTCAGGGTTTCAACTTTCATCAATGGGAAAAATTAACATTGGAAAATACCTGAACAGCGGTGGAAAGGTCTTTCAGTCGTTTTACAATGATCTTTCCACAAATATCGAAATTTCGGATCAAACTGTTATTGCCGGTTCATTAACCCTGTCTTTGAACGGTGATAAAAATGAAAAATCACAGTTGAATTCATTAAAAGTTCAGAATGTTACAATCAGAGAAATTACTGTTGATGGTTTAAGAGTATCTGCAATTAATAATCCTGTTAAATTGCCCGGCCATCAGAAGGAAATCAAAAATCTTTTTGTAAAAAGCAAAGCTGGCAAAGGAGCTTTTTATTATCTGGCAATGAATCCCGAAGAATCATTGGGAAATGTGAATAATCCATGGTCAGACGATGATTCATACCTGTTTTATGAGGAATTGAAGCCTGAAACAGAATTTGATATTGACAACAGGTTGGTTGAATTTTATCATAAAGTACGGGGTAAAGAGGAAATCCTGGTTTTGATAAATCACGAAAATTCATCACAAAATGTATCGTTGCTTTGCAAAAATAAAGTCGCAATCGAAAATGCAGTTGAGAATAACAGTTATGGGAAAAATGATAAGTTTCATTTTAAAATGGACCCGGCAGGAGTTTTAATTTTGAGGGTGTTATGATAATTTTTGAAACAAAAAAGCAATTCGTTGTAATGAAGCACATTGTAATTGTATTCTTTCTAAGTATTATTTTTCTGACCTTTCAAAGATGTTCAGTTCAAAATGGTACTGAACCGGTTCTGATATTGGCCGATCAATCAAATTTTGGCAGCTATACTGCAGAAATCCTAAAAGCAGAAGGATTTAATGAATTTCAATTGGATTCGTTGACAGATGACAATATAAATTTAAGCTATTTGCAGAACTACGGTTTGGTAATCCTGGGCAAAACTTCAGTTACAAAAACGCAAAATAAAATGCTTTCCAAATATGTTGAAGCAGGGGGTAATCTTATTGCATTTATGCCCGATAAACAGTTGGATGGATTATTTGGACTAAATTATTTGGAAGGCGCTGTTGGTGAAGGATATATTAAAATACGCCCTGATAATGTTCAATCCGGTGGTATTACAACCAAGGCAATGCAGTTTCACGGAACTGCCGCAAAATGCAAGTTGAATGGAGGTACAACAATAGCCGAACTGTTTGAAGATAAAAACTCTTTGGAAGGATTTCCGGCAGTAGTTATCAATGATTACGGTAAAGGGAGTTCAATTGCTTTTCTTTATAATCTTCCACAAAGCATTGTTTATACCCGCCAGGGCAATCCCATGCATGCAGGTATTGAGAAGGATGGAATCCCGGGGCTTAGAGGAATGGATTTGTTTACAGGTGGCTGGGTTGATACAACCATGAACACGTTAAACCAGGCAGATCAGCAAATGGCGCTGTTGTCAAATTGTATACAGAGTTTAAGTAACAAACCATTGCCCCGTTTTTGGTATTTTCCTGATTCTCTTCAAAGTATTGTAGTTCTGGATAATGACGGGGAGGATAAAGGTGAATCTGATTTTGAGCCACAATTCAGGGATATTGATTCCATGGGTGCAAAAATGACGATTTACATCAAAGATGCAGATAAAGTTTCAAGGGAGTGGGTGGATAAATGGACAGCAAAAGGTTTCGAAATAGCGGGTCACCCGGATGATACAAGGAATGCAGAAAATCCGACATGGAACAATATGGACAGCGCCCTTACCCTGAAGATAAACCAGATGAATTCAAAGTTCGGTTTGGACGTACGGACCAATGTAAATCACTGGTTTGTTTGGTGCGGAATTGATGAAGCCGGCAAGCAGGATTTTGGCGCCCAGGCAAAACTGGAAGAGCATCATGGAATTGAGATGGATGCAAACTATGCATTTTACGACATGAATTCAAATCAACCTGAGCATTACCTTGGCTCCCTTGGTACTCACCAGGGAAATTATACGGGAAGCGGGCTTGTTATGAAATATGCAGGTGCTGACGGAAGAACTGTGAATGTTTATCAGCGTTACAATGCAATTTACGATCAGCAATACAACGAAAGCCAGGATCCTGAAGGATTTTTTAATGCATTCAAAGGGTTAATTGACCGCAGTTTAAACGATGATATATATTCTGTTGTAAGTGTCAAATCTCACAATGACGAGTACTATTTTTCAAAAGAACCTTTGATGAAGATGCTGGAATATGCAAAATCCAGGGATGTTCCTGTCTGGACTGCATTGAATCTTTTGGATTTTTTAAAAATGAAAGATGAAGCATCATTTTCAGACTTTAGATGGCGGGATAACTGCTTGTCGTTTACATTAAATTCTTCGCTAAAACATAATAACCGGCTTACATTCATCCTTCCGGCAATACATGATGGTATGAAAGTAGCAATGATTACAAAGGATGGCATTGAAACTTCTTTTTCATTAAAAAAGGTAAAAAGCCTTGATTATGCCTTTGTCTCAGTTCAGGGAGGGAAAGACTATGATTTTGAAGTGGAATACAAACAGGGTGTAAAATAACAGGACGGTTAAATCTGATAAAAATCCTGTCCCGGGCCTATGGCACTTAAATCACCAATTTCGCAGGAACACATCAATATTGTAACCACAGATTTTAATCCGTTGGATGGAAATGATGATAAAATGGAGTTCCATCGGAACGAATCATAAGCTTTTCGGGTCACAATAATTTTCCGGTGGAGTAAGTGCCGCAAATTTCATTTATCCGGACAAAAAAACAGAATAACACATACTCCTCTTACAGCAGATATGAAAGGATTTGTTAAAGAAGTTACCTGTATCTTTGTATTAATAATTTTACAGAAGTGGAATTAAAGGGTAAAAGGCAATGTTGTTTTAACAGCAGGATTTTTGTTTCCTTCCAAAGCAGTTTTATACCGGTTTTTAACATACCATCCATATACCATGGACGGGGTTGGTTCGCGATTTAATATCGGAGGTATAGTGTTGGTATGGTCGGGGTAGCGGGGAAAACGCCTGGGAACCTTCTCTTTTGGAAAGTCATAACTACATATGGTTCAGGAGACAGTGCAATGCAAGTTCAATGTTCTTTCTCTCCAATTCATTTATGCATGCTATTATTTATGCAAAAAAAGTTTATTAAGCAGTGTTTTACCGGTTTTATCTTTTCTCTAGATGATTTTTAAAGTGATTCAGCTTTTCCGGCAGGTGAGTAAGATTTGGATTTTAAAAAACAAAAGCCTGCATCATTTTGCAAGCTTTCTTGTTGACCTGCCAGGGCTCGAACCTGGACTCTTCTGATCCAGAATCAGACGTGTTGCCAATTACACCACAGGTCAGTAATTATTTTCAAACAGCGCACAAAAATAAAATAATTGCTTTAAAGTTGAATCATCTTTTTTAAAATCTTTATGTTTTCCGTTAATATTGATGTCCTGTTCATGTGTAATGAATTGTTGTTCATGCAAATATCTTCTAACTTAATTGCATTAAAACTAGAAATTATTTCACAAGAATAAGATTCCGGGAATTTTTGGCTTCTTACTCCTTATAGTTAGTTCAGTTTTCATTGACACTCCGGCCAATGCTCTCTCTTGCGCTGCCGGTTTTTCTGGTGAGTTCTGTTTTATTATTCGTCTTTTTAAGTAAATGCTTAAAAGAAGAACGTATGAATAAGGCACAGGTAAAATAATTTTGTGCTGATTTTTAACTCATTATTCAATTCTGTATTTTAATGCCTGGGTAACTTAATTTAATTATTTTCAGCTTAAATTTTCTTATAAAGGTTCGTCTTTCTCTGTTGTAAATCTTAAATATTATTTAAGTATGATAAATTTAATAATCTCACCGGATTTTATTTATTAAAAGTTTAATATTCCCATGCACAAGTTATTCGATTTTTATATTTTGTTTTCATTTCTTTCTTTGAGATAATTCCTACTCCTAATTTCAACCCCAACTGAATTAGTTTTGCATGATCTGTAAGGCTTAAAATGTAATTATAATCTTCCCTCCAATCAATCAGGGAACCGTTCTTATGTGCTACTGCATTATTCACTTCATACGAAAAATATCCACTCAATCTGACTTTTAGTGATGAAATTGGAAAATCCACACCTATTTCTGAAAATAATGAAAGGGGATAATTTAAGTTTAATTGTCCCTCAGGATGCCAATCTGTCCTGCTGTCGTACAAACCATGCGCTGGTATATTAAACAATTCCAAATCCCACTCTTCAAAATACAATCGGGTAAATAAATCACTACTTTTTAAAACATATTCCTTGTCAAGGGGAATTCCCATCTTTAAACCCAATCTGGTTACAAGAAATGCACTTTGAAATATTGGAAAACTGTAAAGCGCAGATACCGGAACTTCCACAAAGGACAAGATGTTTTGTTCAATAATATCAGTTGAATTTGAGCGTATGATAAATTCATAATTTCTTAAAAAAGGATCGATTTCCCAATTATCAAAGCTCCTGTAATTGTATGAATAATCAGAAAGAATTGGTTCAAATTCATTTTTGCGCAAAAAATAATCTGTACCAATACCAACTCCAAAATTGTTTGTAATGTAATAATCAATCTGAATTCCTGCTGTTAAAAACTTCTCTGATTCAATGTCAATGTTTAATTCAGAATCCGGATGGATATACATATTGCCATAAGAAGAAGTTAACCGGAAATCAAATTGAGCCACTCCTGTACTTATAAGGCATACATTAAAAAAAACGCACAGGTATATCCTAATTTTTAACTGATTCTTCAACTTAGGTAGACTTAATATGAATTGTTTACTTTATTTTTCGAAATTTCTTGTTTACTTCTATTGACGCTGCTTGTATTATTTTACAATAAATTCCCTCACTGTTTTAGTTTCATTAAATTCATTAAATAAAACGAGATGATAGAGCCCTGATGAAAATTTATCATCAATGTTAATCTTGTTTAGATAAAATGGTTTTTCAATGGTTAAAATTAATGATCCAACCAAATCGTAAATATAAATTCTGTTATTTTGAAGTTCAGTATTTTCAGATAATTTTACATTTACAACACCATTGTATTGGACTGGATTAGGAAAAATATTTACTTCAAAATTGTCAGATTCGATATTCTCCTTTTTGTGTTCATTAGCTTTATATTCATTACCAAGTAAATTGTAATTTTCGTATATGCCTTTCCAGATATATTCTATGTTGGCTGTGGAAGTAACTTTTAAGGTATATTCGCCATCTTCAATTCCTCCGGGATTATGAAAAAATTGTTCTTCACTTATCTGTATATTGTCTTTGAACCACACAAAATCCAGCCACAGACCTTTCCCGTTATCGCAAAAAATTACATCATACCACCTCATATAACAATCTACTATTTCAACTTTTACCATGACATCATTTCCTGATACAGTTACAGAACCATTATCTATTTCAATACCATTTATCTCAATTGAAAAATTAATTGTACTGCCATCAACTACTATTGTATCTGCCAATCCTAAAATATCTGATGTTAATTTAATTGAATCACTTATAACTATATCAACCAGGTTTGCCGGATTTGTACCATCTGTAGTTATTACAAATTGGACCTGAAATAATTCCAGCCATTTTGCATACATTATTTTATCACCAGTACTTCCAGCTGGTATTGAACTTATTTTTTTGTCAAAACCAGCATTTTCAAACCAACCCTGAAAAATATAACCCTCTTTATCAGGGTTCATTAAAATTATTTCATTTGATTCAACAGTATATTGAAACGGGTTAGAGAAATTATTTGTCCCCCCATCCAACTCATATTGAATTTTGAAAGTATCTAATTCCCATTTCGCATAAATGATGGTATCGCCAATTGTTCCCTGAGGGATATAAATTATTTCTGAATTAAAATTTTTATCACTATACCAGGCCATAAAACTTGCTCCAACTTTTGTTGGTGACTCAAATTCAATATCTTCACTTTCAATGGTATAATTTGCAGGGTTGTTTGAATTATTTATTCCGCCATTCAATTCATAGGTGATTTCGAAAATATCTGATTCCCAATTTGCATAAATGGTGGTATCGCCAAAACTACCTGTAGGTAATTCCTTGATTTCAGATGTAAAATCAACATCGCTGTACCATCCAATAAATGTTGCACCGGGTTTTGTGGCTGGATAAAATATTATTCTCTCTTCTACAGTATAGTTATCCGGATTTATGGAGTCATTTATTCCCCCATTTAAGACATAATTAATATCATAATTATTCAAATTCCAACGGGCATAAATTACAGTGTCACCAATGCTTCCCTGAGGTATCCCATTAATTTGTACATTATATTCTTCATCGGCAAACCAACCCATGAAGTTTGCTCCGTCTTTTGAAGGTGACTCAAATGATATGTCTTTGCTTTCAATGGTATAATTCACCGGGTTTTTTGAATCATTTAATCCGCCATTCAATTCATAACTGATTTCGAAAACATCTGATTCCCAATTTGCATAAATAATAGTATCACCAAAACTACCTTTGGGTATTTCCTTGATTTGAGTTGTAAAATCATTATCACTGAACCATCCAACAAATGTTGCACCGGGTTTTGTGGCTGGATAAAATATTATTTTATCGCTGTCGACAGTATAGATATCCGGATTTATGGAGTCATTTATTCCCCCATTTAAGACATAGGTAATATCATAATTATCCAATTCCCAACTGGCATAAATTACAGTGTCGCCAATGCTTCCCTGAGGTATACCATTAACTTGTATATCATATTCTTCATCGGCGAACCAACCAATAAAGTTTGCTCCGGCTTTTGAAGGTGACTCAAAAGTGATACTTTCGCTTTCAATTGTGTAACTTATGGGATTTGAATTAGAATTAATTCCACCATTCAGTTCATAATTTATAATGTAATTGATTGCACCTCCCCATTTGGCATAAACATTATAATTTGTGGTGCTGCCATCAGGAATCGAAGCAATTGGAATTGACAGCAATGAATCTTCATACCAGCCTGTAAATTCATATCCTTTTTTATTTGCATTTGTAAAAGCAAAAGGTAAATCAAACTTCGTGTATGATGACTGATTCCTGTGAGTCGCATTTTCCAAATTATGATAATCAATAAAATATGTAGGTTCCGGTGTGAAAACGGCCCAAAGTAAAATATCCCCGGTATTCCCTTTTTCGATTCGGTTTACACGATTACTGTCAGCATCTATCCATGTAGCAAAATAGAGGGAAGTTTTGCTGGCAGGTAAAAAATTAATTTCGCTTTCTATATTATACTTATCAGGATTATCAGGAGCATTGGTTCCTCCATTCAAATGATAAATAATATTATAATCTATTGGTTTCCAGATTGCATATAAGTCGATATCTGTATAACTCAATTCAAATGATTCGTTTTCCTTATATTGTATTCCGGTATTATCCAAATGGGTATTCCAGTGCGAAAATGTATATGCATCTCTTGTAAATGGATTATTATGCGTGGTAAAAGTATTTCCAAATGAAATATCAGTAAAAGCATTGCCGGAGCCTCCGTTAGGATAATGGGTTATCAGAACCCTGTACAATATCACAATAATTGCTGTATCTGAATCAAGTACTTTAACAGAATCAGAATATTCTTTATATCCAACAGCATTGGCTGTGTACGGATATTGACCATCAGGAAGCTGAGCGGTAAAAAGTCCATCTTTTCCAGGTGCCGCCGGGATATCATTGCTGACTATTGTTACACCCGAAACAGGATTCCCATCAAGATCAACAAACCGGATACTAATGTTGTAATATCTGATCAGAATTACAGAAACTGTCATATCGTCTTGAACATCAACATCATTAATATGCTTAAAGCATCCATCGGCAGTTACTTCAAAATGTTGAAGCCCCCTCATTACAGGTCCAATTGAATCTATCCCGTTGATATCTGTTGTCAGTGTGTTCCCGTAGAAATTGACAGAAGCATTTTCAATTGGAACTCCATTATCATCCTCAACAACAAATTTTACCACAAAATACTGATCAATTACTGCTTTATAACGGTTACTAAAATCCGGAATACTTTCACCAGGATTATGATATACACCATCATTATCTTTCCATCCAAAAAAATGTGTCACAAATGGAATGGTAGGAGGTTTATGTAGTACAATTTTTAGCGCTGAATTATTATATGCGAATGCACCATTTCCATATTCTACGATACCAACATGAGTTATAATTTTACTAATATTATTATTAACAAATGCATAATCTGAAATCTCTGTCAATGCTAAAGGGATAAAAATTTCATTTGATATGTTATTGTTTGAAAAAGCATAAGCACCCAAATAAGAAAGAATGCTGTTCTCATTAAAACTTAACCTGGGAATCAAATTCCCCTCGAAAGCGCTTCTGCCTATATGTTGCAAGCTATCCGGAACATTAATTGCATTAGCTATTCTATTGTATGAAAATGCATAGCCTTCTACGATGTTCAGTGTGTCAGGAAGTACAAGTGAGGTAATTTTATTGTTGTAAAATGCTGACCAACCAATATACCTTAATCTGCTGTTATCCTCAAAGAACAGGTTCTTAATATTGTTTCTGAAGAATGCGTTTCCATCGATCTTTAATACATTTCGCGGGATCGATAAACTCAAAATTTCATTCTCTGAAAAAGCTGACTGTTCTATAATTTGAAGAGTCGAAGGCAGATAGACACCGATTAACCCTGAATTTAAAAAAACACCCATTCCTATTCCAATAACTTCCTGTCCATCCAGAATTTCCGGAATAGTTATTATATTGGCAAATGGTTCACGGGGAGTATATCTTGTAATAATTCCATTTACTATTTCAACATCGTCATCGGTTAAAGTATATTCAATTGGTATTTTGTAAAAACTTTCAAAATTCGTAACAGTAAGATTACTGCTGTACTCTTTACTGTCCCAATCAACCCAGTGTGTATGTCCGCTGGATGTTGGATCTGGCAGTTTGAAATTTAATAAGTTATTATACTGGAATGCACCTGAACCAATTGAAAGTAATTTACTGTTTGCTTCAAATTCTACATTTTGTAAATAATTACTCCCGAAAGCAAATTTTTCAATACTGGTAAGATTTTGGGGAAATTTTATTTTGACAAGTCTGTTCCCTGAAAATGCGTTCATTTCAATTATATTCAATTGGCTTGATGGTTCAAAAACAATTGAATTTATACAATTATTATTAAATGCATATTCACTGATTGTCTCAACTGTAGCTGGTATTGTTATATTAATTATTTCATTTTCTGCAAAAGTCCAATTGCCGATCGTCTTTAAGCCGTCAGGCAATATGACTTCTGATATTCCGCGATTGCTAAATACCCCGTCTGCGATACCCGTAATTTTTTGTCCGTCAAGTGTGCCGGGTATTGTTATTACACTTGCAAAATTTGTTATGTTGTTAAAGTATGAACAACCGGTGATAATTCCGTTAAGGACATCTACGTCTTCATCTTTAAGCGTATAAGGTATTATAGCTACGTATGAATAATATTTGTCCTTAATTATATCTCCTTCATTATGTTTATCACCATTACTGTCATACCAGTTGTATTTATTTGCGGAAGTTGGCAGCTTAAAACTTGCAAGATTATTATTCCCGTCGAATGCATTTCTCCCAATAAATACTACGCTGCCTGGAAATTGTACAGAAGATAAATTACAAAAATAAAATGCTCCTCTCATTATTTTCAAAAGGTTTGAACTTAATGTAACGCTGGTTAGATTTTGATTGTAATAAAATGCATAATCATAAATTATTTGTACACTGTTTGGTATGGTTAGGTTTTTAATATTATTGTTTGCAAATGATTGTGATGTAATTACTTTCAATTTACATTCCGGCTGAAAATTAAGTACAGTTATATTATTGTTTGAAAAGGCTGAACTTTCAATAAATTCTACAGTATTTGGTATAGAAAGATTAGCAATTTTATTATTTTGAAATGCACCATAACCAATTGATTTTAATCCTCCCGGTAATGTAAGACTAACCAGTTGATTGTTTGCAAATGCTTCGGCACTAATCGATATAAGCCCTGAGGGTAAATTAATGCTGGAAAGAGCGTTACCGAAAAATGCTCTGTTACCTATACTTGTTACACCACCCGGAATGTCTAAACTGGAAAGGGCATGACCCTCAAATACCCCATTTCCAATTGTTTTTAATGTCGATGGTAAAGTTAGTACTGCTATTTTACCGGCAATTGAAAAAGCATAATCTCCAATACCTGTTATGGTTTGACCATCTAAAACATCTGGTATTTCAATGACATTCCCTTTAGTGGAAATATCATATGTACAACTGATGATAATACCATTAACAACAGTAACATCATCATCTTTAAGTCTATATGCAAAGGCCTTGGAAATAAAGAAAATAAGAAAGAATAAAAAGATATATTTTTTCAGTTTTTTCGTAACAGTCCGGTTTTTAATTGATGCTTCTAATATAAGGAAATATCAATATTCATACGAACATTCTTTCAAAAAAAGAAACGAATAAAATAAACTTTTTCCAGTTATATATTTTATGACTGAAACTGTTATGAATATTGGTCAGTGGATGTAAACCGGGAATTTCTGCTGTTTCGAAATTAATTCAACAGGTAAAAATAGTTTTCGAACAAAATGTAATTTTTGATTTTGTTTACAAAGTTCTACAGGAACGGTAAATTACTTTTCTGTTTATCCAAATCATATTCCCTGTACTTTCCAGTGTTAACAGAGCATTTTTAGACTTAAACAGCCGGAACAAATTCTTTTGAATAAGTCGGAGATTTATCCTGGTTACTTTTAGGATGTGACGAATGAAGAGAAATTTATAGCTCGCAGATGATGTTTTATTTTACATTCAAAACGCCTGTTAACCGCACATCTTCCGATGAACTTCCCACCATAATTTCAAATTCGCCCGGTTCAACTACCCGGTTCAGATTTGCATCCAGCATTTTTAATTCATCGAAGCCCAAATCAAACGAAACAGTTTTAGCTTCTCCGGGCTGAAGTTCTGTTTTTTGGAACCCTTTCAATTCTTTCACCGGCCGCACCACACTGCTGATTTTATCCCGGATATACAACTGAACCACTTCGCTTCCCGCTCTTGTTCCTGTGTTTTTTACTGAGCAGATAATTTTGGTTTTTCCATGTAATCCTGTTGATTCAGGAGTAATCTGTAAATCACTATATGTGAAAGTGGTGTAACTTAAGCCATGTCCAAAAGCGAATAATGGCCCCGATTCATTTAAATCTGCATAGGAATTTCCCCAACCTTCTTCCAACCAGTAGGTTTTCGATGGTTTATGGTTATAATAAACAGGCAATTGTCCGGCATGGCGTGGAAAAGTTACCGGCAGTTTACCCCCGGGATTGGCATCGCCAAATATAATATCGGCTACTGCCTGGCCACCTAGCTCACCGGGATTCCAGGCTTCCACAATTGCAGGTATGTTTTCTGCAATCCATTGAATTGCAAGTGCCCTGCCATTAATTAAAACCACAATTGTTGGAGTTCCGGTATGATAAACCTGTTGAATGAGTTCGTTTTGCATTCCGGTGAGTTCAAGTGTGGCTGCATCATAGCCTTCACCAACTGTTCCCTTTTTACCCTTTTTCTGCCATTCGTTTTCTCCCAGTACTACAATTGCCACATCTGATTTTCGTGCTGCCTGTACGGCTTTGGTTATTTCATTCAGCTCTTCACCCACAACATCGCAGCCTTTTACATAATTGATTTTTGTTGCACTGCCGGCTTTTGTTTTTATTCCTTCCAGCACAGTTACAATATCCTGCAGAACAACTTCCGAAGTATAATCTCCAAGCTGGTTCATTTCATCATCGGCATTGGGGCCAATAACTGCAATTGATTTCAGGTTTTTCGAAAGCGGAAGCAATTTGTTTTTTCCGTTTTCGTCGCTGTTCTTTAAAAGAACAATACTTTCTCTTGCTGCTTTTAGTGCAAGTTTTTTGTGACTTTCATTGTGTACAATTTGTTCTGCCTTTTTCACATCAACATAAGGATTATCAAACAAACCCAGTTTAAATTTTTGTTCCAGCACTCTTCTTACGGATCGATCTATTGTTTCTTCAGCAACTTTTCCTTCATTCACATTTTCCTTCATTTCGTCAAAATAACCCTGATCGAAGGAAATACTGACATCCATTCCTGCATTTGCCACCATTGCCGCTGCATCTTTAATGTCTTTTGCAAGTCCGGTATATACAAGTGTGTTTACTCCGTTACCTTCACTGAGCACCAGCCCTTCAAAACCCAGTTCGCCACGTAGAATATCCGTTAATATGGCAGATGAACTATGGGCCGGAATCCCGTTGATGCTGGGATAAGTAGCCATTACTCCCAATGCACCTGCTTCTTTTATGCCACTTTCCCAGGGAGGTAAAAAAACTTCACGCAGTGTACGTTCAGAAATTTCCATGGCTCCGCGTTCAAGTCCGCTGACAGGTTGGCTTTGTCCCGGATAATGGCACAATCCGGCAACCACTTTGTCTTTGCTGCTGATATCCGCACCCTGTACTGCATGTACAATTGTTTTTGCATATTCCGAACACATAAACGGATCCTCACTATAGCCTTCCTGATTTCGTCCCAGCCGGGGATCGCGGTTGGGTTCAATGACGAGGGTAAACAACTGATGCACGCCAACTGCCCGTGCTTCGCGTGCTGCAGCGGAATATACCTCATGAATCAGATCCAGGTTCCAGGTACTTCCCAGGGCCGGGCCTTCCGGGAAAATTGTTGCTCCTGAACACATCAGGCCATGCGTTCCTTCTTCAGTAATAAGAGCAGGAATTTTTAACCGTGTTCCAAGTGCAGTTTTCTGAAGTTGATTCATATATTCGGCCTGCTGTGTCGGCCCTTGTTGCAGTGCATTGTTGTGAAGCGTAAAAAAACCGCCACCGGGACCGATTCCCGGCAGGAATGTACCTTCAGTAAATTTGAGGCAGTTCTCCATTTTCTCTTCCGGCGTATTGCCAAGTTCACGAAAATAGCCACATGGCATATTTAACTGGCCAATTTTTTCTTCCAGCGTCATTTGTGACAACAAATCTTCTATTCGCTCTGAAACCGGAACTGCCGGATTTTGCCAGGTTTGCATTTCACCTTCAAAAGGCAGCTGACCTCTTTGTTTTTTTACATACTCCGCTACAGTATGGACATTGTCAATCCATATTTCATTGGCTGGATCCAGGGCATATTCACACACTGCTTCTATTGTGCTGAGTAAGCTGGTTTGAACTCCGCTGTCGTTTGTTTCATGGCCTGCCAGAATCAGCCAGCTTCCTTTTGACTTTGGCATCGTCAATTAATGCTTTCACCTGTTCGAAACTTTTTCCGTCCATTTCCATACCGGTAAGCTGGGCCATGTCGCAGAAAAGCGGATCATTGGGGCCTTCATCGAGCCAGGTTCTTCCGCTTTCGAACATTGAAGCAATAAGCGGAACAATGCTTTTTGTTTCCGTACCTCGTCCTATATACGTTTGTCCGCATGGATAAGCGTAGGACTGCGGAACAATTCCCAGTGTTTTTTCAATGAGTGCATTGGCAGAATCCAGTTCGTTGAACATACTTTTCAGAGTGTAATCTTCGATGGCTTTATCGCGGGCCCAGTTAAAATTACCTGTACATGGATGAACAAGTGAATGATTGCCAATGTCATGGCCATTTGCCAGTGCTTTTTCCCATCCATCAATACGCTCCACGAACCTGTTGGGAGAAACATAAAATGTTGCCTTTACATTGTATTTATCAAGAAGTGGAATTCCTTTGTCAATCTGGCTCAGCCGGGCATCATCGAAAGTCAGGCTGATGGCCATTTTTTTACCTTCAGGCCATTTAAAATCCGACTTTCCGCCGGCAGGTCCATAAATACCCTGTGCATGACTTGAATTTGAAAATATGACGTAAAGAAGAAAAAGTATTAAATAAGCAGTACAATATTTCATATCAGGTCTTTTAGCTGGTATTTCCGGCTAAGATAATAATTGATTTTGAAAATAAAATGAAAGGATTTCCTGCAGAGAATTGATTTTTTTGAAAATAAGTTGAATAAAAAGTACATTGTTATTGTTAAAATAGGTAAGTAACTAAAGAGAAACTGATGGCAAAGCGACAGGAAGATTTAAAAGAGGCACTAAACAAACCAAAACCCATTGACGAAATTCTGAGTGAACAAATTCAGACAGCCATGCACGAACATAACCGCTCGGGACAGGATCTTTTTCTTTCTGCTATTTCAGCCGGTCTCGATATTGGGTTTAGCATATTTTTAATGGCCATTGTTTACACCCTTTTTTATGAAATTGTTCATCCATCAGTTCTTCATGTTTTACTTGCTTTCGCATATCCGCTGGGTTTTATTTTTGTTGTCATCGGAAAGTCGGAATTATTTACCGAACATACTACTCTGGCTGTAATTCCGGTGTTAAACCGGAATGCAACAATAAAAAGTCTTCTGAGTTTGTGGGGTATCGTTTATGCAGGGAACCTGATTGGGGGCTATTTTTTTGGTTATCTTCTGTCTCTTTTACCTGATGGGCTTTCAGTTGTCAACCATTCTGCATATTCCGCATTGGCTGCAAAACTCATTAATTATTCCTGGCACATCATTGTAATCAGCGGAATTCTTGCGGGATGGCTCATGGGATTGTTGTCGTGGCTGGTGACTTCTTCGCAGGAAACTATCAGCCGGATTGCAATCATCATTCTTATTACCTCTGTAATTGGAATTGCAGGTTTGCACCATGCAATTGTTGGCTCAATTGAAGTATTTACAGCTGTTATCACCGGAGATTCGGTTTCATTCCCTGATTACCTGAGAGTGCAGGCCTGGGCAACTTTGGGAAACATCATCGGGGGTGTTGTTTTTGTTGCTTTTATTAAATTCAGCCATGTGAATCCGCGACATAAATATGTTGGTAAAAACAAGGAAAAGTAAGATTACCGGATTCAATAACCATTGGTGTTCTTTTGGGTGCCCTGTGGCAGAAAAATAATTTCCCGCAGTTAACGCAGACTTGCGCAAAAACAATTTTTGTTCTTCGGGTAACCAGTGGCAAAAAAACTCAAAGCTTTTTCGTGATGTTGGGTTTAATGGTTAAATTCGACAAATTTGCAAAACACAACTACAAGTATATTTCGATTGATACTAAAAATTTAAATGAATGAAGATATTACATACTTCAGACTGGCATTTGGGTAAAAGGCTCGAGAATTTTTCGCGACAGGAAGAACAACAGGCAGTACTGCAGGAAATTTGTGAAATTGCTGACGAAGAGCAGGTGGATGCAGTGCTGGTGGCAGGTGATTTGTTCGATACATTTAATCCTTCTACTGACGCCATCGATCTATTTTACAAAACATTGAAAAAACTATCCGGTAACGGAAAACGACCTGTTGTTGCCATCGCCGGAAACCATGATTCACCAGATCGTATTGAAGCTCCCGATCCGTTGGCGCGGGAGTGCGGAATTATTTTTGCCGGATATCCAAATTCAAATGTTCCTTTATTTGAATTGGAAACAGGATTAAAGATTCTGAAAAGTGCAGAAGGTTTTATTGAAATCGGGCTTCCCGAAAATCCTGTTCCGTTGCGGGTTTTACTAACTCCTTACGCCAATGAATTCAGGTTGAAAACATTTCTTGGAGAAGAAAACAGTGAAGAAGAATTGCGGACTGTACTTCAACAAAATTGGAGCCGTATTGCTGAATTAAACTGCGATAACAAAGGAATCAATATTCTGGTGAGCCATCTTTTTGTTGTAAAGAGAGGGGATGAATTTCCGGAGGAGCCTGCCGACGAAAAACCTGTTTTGCATGTTGGGGGTGTACAGGCAGTTTATACTGAGAATATTCCTGAACAAATCCAATACACTGCTCTGGGACATCTGCACCGCATGCATTGGGCAGGTTCAGAACCGTGTCCTGCTGTATATTGCGGAAGTCCTTTGTCATACAGTTTTGGAGAAGCCGGTCAGAAAAAGTATGTACTGCTTGTTGATTTGCAGCCTGGCCGTAAAGCTGAGGTTACCTCACGGGAATTAACCAAAGGGAAAAAACTTGTCCGCCATCGTGCCCGGGGAATCGGAGGAGGCATTAAACTGGCTGGGGCAAAATCAGGATTGTCTGGCAGAACTTACCCTTGAAACAGAAAAATACTTAACCGCATTGGAACGTAAACAATTGAATGCAGCGCATAATGGCATTGTTTCGCTTATTCCGGAAGTAATAAATCAGGATGAATTAAAAACCAGCAACAAAAAGAGCATCGACCTGAGCAAAAATATGGATACGCTTTTCAGGGAGTATTTTAAACATACAAAAGGGCAGGAACCCAACAGCGAAATCATGGAGTTGTTTTCTGAAATACTTGCAGAAGATGAAGAAAAAAACTAACCACAGATAGTTCGGATTATGGCAGAAAAGAAAAAAATTAACCACAGATAACTCAGATTTACACAAAAACGAATCTGTGTCTGTTCGTGTAATCTGTGGTAAAAGAAAAAAATTAACCACAGAAGACTCAGATTAGCACAGAAATGAATCTGTGTTCATCCGTGTCATTGGTGGAAAAAAAGCAAATTGTTATTCGCGGCAAAAAACATAAAAAGCAAAGTCTAAAATATGATACCCGTAAAACTTACCATTCAGGGATTGTACTCCTACCAGTTTAAACAAACCATTGATTTTTCACAGCTTACTGCGGCTCATTTGTTTGGGATCTTCGGGGCTGTGGGAAGTGGTAAATCCTCCATTTTGGAAGCGATAACTTTTGCACTTTACGGCAAAACAGACCGCCTCAATCTTTCAGGCGATAATCGCAATTACAACATGATGAACCTGAAATCGGATGAGTTGGTCATTGATTTTGAATTTGAAACCGGCAAAAATCAGACTGCTTACAGAGCAGTGGTGAAAGGCCGCAGAAACAGCAAAAGGTTTGAAGATGTAAAAACACTGGATCGCTCTGCATATATAAAAGAACGGGATTCATGGGTTCCTGTGGAGTGTATGGATTTGGAAGAAGCTATTGGCTTAAGCTATGAAAATTTCAAACGCACTATTATCATTCCGCAGGGACAGTTTCAGGAATTTTTGCAGCTGGGAAACAGAGACCGGACAAAAATGATGAAGGAGCTTTTCAACCTCGACAAGTTTGAGTTGTACTATAAGGTTGTTTCGGTGGAATCGAAAAACAATGAGCAAAAACAAAATATCCAGGGGCAGTTGCAGCAACTGGGTGAAATCGATCCGGAGCAAATAAAAATAATTGAAGAACAATTCGTCCTGTTAAAAACGGAGATTGAAGGATTTGGAGAACAGTTAAAAGTTCAACAACACAAGGAAACGCAGTGGCAGCAAATTCAGGAAGTGGCAAAAAAGCTGGAATTGGCGAAACAGGAACTGGCTAAACTTAAGGAGCAGGAACCCCGGTTTATCCGGCAGGAGGAAATAATTCAGCAGTACGAAAATTGCTTTCATCTTTTCAAAGCAATTATTGATTCATTGCAAATCAGCAACAGCAGAATTGCGGTGAAAACAAAACAAATTGAAGATGATTTTCTGCAGTTACAAAAACAGAAAGCTGCGATTACTGAAAAAGAACACCTGCTTGCAGAAATAAAACCCGATTATGAAAAGCGCGATCAGTTAAAACAGCGCGCTGAAGAACTGGAGAAACTTTCGAAGATAAAAATATTGGATCAACAAATTGAAGCAGGAAATGAACGTCTTCGAAAAGGGAATTCAATATGGAAAGAGACTGCAGAATCGGTTGAAAAAATGAAGGCTGATAAGGTGAAACTTGAACAGGCAATTAAAAAAATAAAGTCAGACATGCCTGATTTGCGCCTCCTTTCAAATATAAAAAGCTGGCACCTCGAAAAGAAGAATCTGGAAAAACTGTTTGCCGAAAAGAATGATGAATGCAGTAAATTAAAAAAGATTGAAACAGAGGCTCAGGAAAAGGTTCGCGAACTATTTTCCCATTCACTTTTTACTGATTTTCAGGGAGAGAAATTATTAACAGGTGCAGCTCCGTTTTTGAAAAAAAAGACAGCACAGACAAAACAAAAACTTAAAGTACTGGAGCAGGAAGCTGGGCCAATACAGGTTAAGCTGGAGCTTGAAAAATATGCAAAAGCATTGCAGGATGGAAGCCCCTGCCCAGTTTGTGGTTCGGTTCATCATCCTGAAATTTACAGCGCAGAAACCATTCAACATGAACAGCAAAGACTTGAAAAGGCAAAACAGGAGTTGGAGAAATTACTGGAGGAAATAGCATTAACTGAAAACAACTGCCGCGATTTGGAAAGTCAACTGAATTTTAATGCCGCACAGTTATCCGAAAGGAGGCAGAAAATGGAAGAGTTGCAACAGAAAACTTCGGATCACGATTCGGTTTTTGAATGGGAAGAATTTAAGGATTATGCTCTGGTGGAAGAAGCATTTAAAACTGCCTTTAATTTGCAACAGGAGATTGGGGAAAAAGAACCTGAACTGGAGAAGTTGAATTCAAGCCTGAATACAGCTGAACAAAATAAGGAACGCTATCAGATTGAAATAGATAAGATAAAAACAGAATTAACTGTTCGTCAAACTGAAGCGCGAACGCTGAGAGAACAACTTAAAGCAGTGACACCCGAAGAATATTCAGGCAAATCACCTGTGGAAATTGATGCAGAAAAAAAGGCACTTCTGCAAAAATACGACTGGTTGGAGAAACAGTGCAACCTGCTGAATGACCAGCTTGCCAAACTGAGAAAGACAAAAGATAACCTGGAAGGAAGTATAACTGCCAACCAAAAAGAACTTGAACAGGAAAAAGTAACACATGCCGAACTGAATGCCCGGCTTGAAAAACAAATGAAGCAATCTGATTTTAATTCAGTTGATGAGGTGAAGCAAATTTTGACTGGTTTGCCTGAGGTGGATAAGCATAAGAAAGAGTTGGCTGAATTCAGGAAAAACTTTGCACTTGCAGGTTCGCGTGTTGAAGAACTTCAAAAAGAAATGGGAGCCCGGATTTACGATCAGGAGGCGCACCAAAAAGTGAAGGATGAAATTACCCGGATTTCGGAAAAGGTGAATCATCAAAACCAGGAATATGGAAAGATGAGTGTCCTGTTGAAAAAACTGAAGGATGATTTGCAGAAACAGGCCACTCTTCGTGGACGAATGGAAAAGCTTGAACTGCGTGGCGAAAATATTAAAACACTCAAGTCGTTGTTTAAAGCCGCCGGGTTTGTGAATTACATTTCTTCGGTTTATTTGCAGAACCTTTGCAATGCTGCAAACGACAGGTTTTTTCAGTTAACACGGCAAAAGCTCAGCCTCGAAATTACAGAAGACAATAACTTCCAGGTTCGCGATTTTATGAATGGCGGCAAAGTCCGGAGTGTAAAAACACTTTCGGGTGGTCAGACTTTCCAGGCTGCCTTGTCTTTGGCGCTTGCTCTTGCTGATAACATTCAGAAAATTACTGAATCTAATCAGAACTTTTTCTTTTTGGATGAAGGTTTTGGTTCGCTTGACCATGAATCGCTGGCTGTAGTTTTTGACACACTTAAATCCCTTCGGAAAGAAAACAGGATTGTTGGCGTTATTTCGCATGTGGAAGAGATGCAGCAGGAAATTGAAGTGCATTTACGCATAGAAAACGATGAGGAAAAGGGAAGCCAAATCTATCAAAGCTGGCGGTAGTCAGCCGGTTTTAGTTGAACCGAAAACTTTTGGTTACTGGAATTGTTTATGTTTGAAATTCAAATAAAAAGCAAAAAAATGAGCAACAGAAAAAAGTTTTCGGCAGTAATTATACTTTTATTCATAGGAATTACCGCTTTCGGACAAAAATCGTTTTACGACTTTAAGGTGGAAGATATTAATGGCCAGCCGTTCGATTTGGCCAGTTTGAAAGGTAAAAAAGTGCTGGTTGTAAATACAGCTTCAAAATGCGGAAATACGCCGCAGTACGAACAACTTGAGCAGTTGTATGAACATTATGGCAATAAGGATTTTACGATAATCGGATTTCCTGCAAATAATTTTGGAAACCAGGAACCCGGCTCAAATGCTGATATAGAGGAATTCTGCACAAAAAATTATGGGGTAACTTTTCCAATGATGTCAAAGATTTCAGTAAAGGGTGATGATATTCATCCGCTTTACCAATGGCTGACACAGAAAAACAAAAACGGGAAAATGGATGCTGAGGTAACCTGGAATTTCCAGAAGTTTCTAATTGACGAAAACGGTCATTTGGTGGATGTGGTAGCTCCAAAGGTAAAACCTGACGATCAGAAAATTGTAAGCTGGATTAAAAGTTGAATTTTTCACAGGAATAAAGTTTTTAGTTAAACTTTAGCTGCAAGGTTGCAGGAAACTTTAGCAGACTGACAATGCTCCCCAGTAACCTGCAGTAAGGTAATGCTAGTAAACAATGTTCTCCTGCAGTTTGCAGGAAGGTAGTGTTTGCAAACAATATTCCCCTGCAGTTTGCAGGAAGGTGATGTTCACGAACAATGTTCCCCTGCAGTTTGCAGGAAGGTGGTGTTCGCGAACAATGATCCCCTGCAGCCTGCAGGAAGGTAGTGTTCGCGAACAATATGTTGCTGCACGATTGCAGGAAGCTTTTGTTCGGGATAATATTGCAAAACCAAAACTTTACTTTTTTACCTGTGAATTATTTCTGGTTTCCTGAACCTGCAGTTGAAATGATGAAAAGAATATAAGAACAAGAATTACAGTCTTCATTTTTGATGGGTTTATTTTCAAAATTTTCGATGGATTAAATAAAACAGTACTTACTCGTTGTGATTGGGAAGTTTTCTGCAATTCCTGCTATTGGAGCAATGGATGTGGTGATTTATAACTGTATCCCGTTCTACTTCGGTTAATGCTTCAAACCACAACCATTTTTCATGGAAGGAATGCAATTCCTTTGTTTGAAGCGGGCAATTCTGCACACGCTCTCCAACCGGGCAGTAAAATAATATGCCGAGATAGTCTGATTTCATCAGACGTAAAACATTAAATAGTTCAATTTGGTTGATTTTTTATTGGAATTTCAAGAAATTTAAACTGATTCTAAATTATTTCCAGAATCAGGCTTTAGGACGTCCGGGCGTTTTTAGCTTCTGCAAACCTGAATTCTTCAGGATTTGCTTGTGTTTTAAATCATGTCCGCAATTCGGGCATTTCATCATTTTATCTTTCAAATGAAGCTCAACAGTTTGCCGGCAGTTATTGCAAAGAATAAATTTCATGGCTGCTTATTTTGTATTTAATAAAAGGTACAAATTCTTATGGAAAAAGTTTTCCCTGAATATGTTTTTATCATTCGAATCATTTTAAAAATCACGTGGAGAAAAGATAAAAAAAGATGAAGCATGGCATAGTAAATCAGTATCAGATTTGACGCATGAACCTGAACGGAACAGAATTAAAAGCAAAACAGACATAATAACAATAGCTGAAAGCGGACTTGCCAAAACAGACGTTGCACAGACAGTGCGTTGCCACTTGTCAGTAAGTGATGGTCTGATCTCTCAAAAACGGAGGTTCTAAAGGATTTTCTCCGCTGCTCGGGCAATACCTGCGATATACCAATAATATACCAACAATATGAAATCGCGAATTTACCCCGTCCAGGGTATATGGAAAGTGTAGTGAAAACCGGTGAAAAATTGCCTGGACTGACAGATTAAATCCCGCTGTTAAGCAACATCCGATGCCGGAGGTATCACGTGTATACAGGAAAAATGATAATGAAGGAAATTACACATCAATATCTAACCTGCTCTACATTTTTTATCAGGATGCATGAAGATGAATGTGTAAAGTATTTTTACTCCACCCGATAATTAAAATGCTCCTTTAAGAATCGTGGTAAACCTCACATAAAAAAAGGAGTACAATTTAATCTGTACTCCTTTTACTTTTTGGTTGTTCCAATCGGGGAAGTGTCGAACTTTTTGCTTGATGATTATGATGATTTGTTGAAGTTTATGAATTTTAAGATACAAAAGAAGAGGCATAAGTTATAGATAGTGATCCTTAGTTGGCGTATTTGGTTAGAGGAAATGAAATAACACCAATTCTTAGCACTATAATCCAAGAGTTTTTATCAGGTCATTTATCATTCCCTCATGCTTCTTCGGATTAACTTCTTTGAGTTTTTGAATATTCTGCAATTTCCACTTTACTGCAGGCAATTTTTTTATTAACTCATAAGGAAATAAATCCCATTTGGGCATTCCTATTTCAAAACTTAATAAGAACTTTTTGTCGTCATCAGTGAGTCTTTGTTGTATGTTTTCGATTAACGTTCTTCTGGTATTTTCATAATCGTCATAAGTAAATGGTTCTAAAGTCATTCCTGCGAACTTTTTTTCAAATGCCGGATTCTGGTCTTTCAGTATGGGTGAAAGTAATTCGTTAACCGGTTTATAATGGCTTATCAGCCCAATTTTGAAACCTTCCCAGATGATATCGGTCAATCCTTCGTTTTCGAGCAGGAGTTTTACATCAAACAAATCACGGGGATGCTGTCTGTCCACAGTAGCACATATTTTACCACCATAAAGTTCTGCAAGAGATACTACATTGATTGCAGCAAATTTCCCAAATTCATCCTGAACCGAATCAACGACCTGCATTAATTCTGTTGGGAATATATTTCCTCTGGTAATGGTATTGACCTCGATCTTGATTTGGGCATTTCGGCATTGACAATTCAGTTTTACGTCTGTGCCACCCTTTAACGGAACGGGATGCACTCTTGCTTCCGGTATGTTTTTACTGATATCTGCTTTTATCCTATTTAAGGCTTCCTCTATGTTTCGTAGTGCATTATCTCTCGAATCGACAGGAAGATAAGTCAGGTCAATATCCACCGATAAACGAGGCATTTCGCGCACGAAAAGATTGATTGCAGTACCTCCTTTTAATGCAAATATCTTTTCTTTTGCAACGTATGGTAGTACCTGCAACAGTAAATCGACTTGTGCCCTATATATTCGTGATATCATAACTGCTCCAATTCTTTGGGTATTGAAATCATATATTTTGCATTATAAATACCATTTTTTGCCAGCGTCCGGTGTCCTTTCCCAAGGTCAATGTTGTCAGTTTTCAGAAACTGAAACCACTGGTGGTTTATTTTCTCTGCCATGTACAAAAACAACCGCTTTACTTTTACAGAATTACAATTGACTAGTAATTCTGTAACAAGTTTAGGTTTCAAATTTACCAGTCCTTCAAACAATTGATAGCATTCAACCAAATCAAACGCTTGAGGAGTAAGAAGCAAGCACTCCAATATTGCCCGTTCCGGTGTTGATATCTTAACCGGAATTGATTTCACTTCTATTTGCATTAACCCCATATCATCAGGCAAAAAATTACTTTGTTTGTGAAACAGCTCATAGTTCCAGTTATTACCAGAAAACCATTTTGGCAATTTCGTATTTGACGGAGTAAACAGGTATAACGTTTCAGAAGTCAACCTGAAATAGTGACTAAATCCCTGAAGGGATAATGCCGACAGCGCTCCAACGTGCACCTTGATTTTTACGTATTTTTGTATGGCATATAAGGCCCCCTGCCATTCTACATGATCTCCCGGCTTCTTGTATGCACCCCTTCCCAATGCTTCCAGCCAACCACTCTTTAAATAATAATTCTTCAGGTTTTTTGAAATTCCCAATTTATCTAACTTTGATGTAGTTACAATGTAGCCTGGCTGCAATACTTGGAAAAGAATTCTTAATTTGTTTTCATTTTGCGTAGTCATACTACCCTTTTTAAAGCAAAAATAATAATTGGAATCAAACCCAAAAAGTATATTTATTAAAATGTATCTATTTGGGGTAGTTCAGCTACCTTTATCAGATTCTATTTAATTAATACATAATTCTTTTTAATTAATACAAATCGAATATTTCAGGGCTTTATATTGCCTTTTCAAAAGTAGGTATCCTCTTTTAAGTAACTTTGGCGTTTTTTGGACAAATGCTGTTATATAAAAGATAAATGAATGCAAAGGAGCCGGATTGCCTGAATCATTAAGGGAAATCAGGAAAATCACTATTACTATATTTAAAAAACAGGAGTATGACGACAAATCATACCCCTGCATAGACAAATTGACCAAGTTGTCCCGCCAGGGCTCGAACCTGGACTCTTCTGAACCAAAATCAGACGTGTTGCCAGTTACACCACGGGACAGTCCTTATGTGTCTTTTCTTTAAAGACGGTGCAAAAATATAAATTTTTTTTGTTCTGAGGCATTCTGTTTTTTTTTTTCGGAAAGGCCTCATTTCTGCATTTTTTTCGATCGATTGAATACTGCACTGGCCTTTCATTTTTTAAAACTGTATATTTGCCCATATTATAATTCTTAATAATGGAAAGGACCAAAACCATCAATAATATCCTTGGCTGGGGAGTTTTCGTGATTGCAGCTTTAACCTATTTGCTAACACTTGAACCCACAGCCAGCTGGTGGGATTGTGGTGAATTTATTACAAGTGCGTTTAAGCTTGAAGTGGGACATCCGCCAGGTGCACCTTTTCATATGATTCTGGGCCGGTTTTTTACGCTTTTTGCTCCCGGTGTTTCAAAAGTGGCAATAATGGTCAATGCTTTATCGGCACTGGCAAGTGCCGGCACTGTGATGTTGCTGTTCTGGAGTATTGTACATTTGGCGAAAAAACTGTTTCCTTCCGATGAATTATCAAAAGGGGAATGGATGGCTGTATGGGGAAGTGGTTTGGTTGGTGCCCTTGGATATACTTTTACCGATTCGTTTTGGTACTCAGCTGTTGAAGGCGAAGTGTATGCATTGTCGTCCTTTTTTACTGCAGCAGTTTTCTGGGCAATTTTAAAATGGGAAAATGTTGCCGGAGAAAAATATTCCAACCGCTGGCTCGTGTTGATTGCCTATCTGGTTGGTTTGTCAACCGGTGTTCATTTGCTGAATTTATTGGCAATACCGGCAATTGCCCTTGTGTATTATTTTAAGAGATATCATTTTTCCTGGAAAGGGTTACTATTCACTCTTGTTGTTTCAACAGGAATATTAGGTGGAATTCAGTACGTGCTGATTCCCGGAATTCCTGCAGTTGCTTTTGTATTCGATAAGCTCTTTGTGAATGGATTTGGCCTTCCGTTTAATTCAGGAATTGTGTTTTTTGTGGTACTTATAATTGCCGGGCTGGTTTGGGCACTTAAGTACACGCGGAAAAAGAACCTGGTGATATGGAATACAGCTGTTAACATGCTGGTTGTAATTTTAATCGGTTATTCATCTTTTACACTAATCATCGTTCGTGCAGGTGCAAATACACCAATGAATCAGAATGATCCGGATAATGCCTTTGCCTTGAAACGATATTTAAACCGTGAACAATATGGCGATCGGCCATTGTTGTACGGGCAATATTACAATGCACCTGCAATTGCTTCGGTTGGTGAGCAAAAACTTTACAATAAGGTAGATGGAAAATATGTTGTAACGGGCA
This sequence comes from uncultured Prolixibacteraceae bacterium, assembly GCA_963816685.1. GTDB lineage: Bacteria > Bacteroidota > Bacteroidia > Bacteroidales > Prolixibacteraceae > CAVYUC01. The sequence goes on from CAWFMB010000034.1 coordinate 45,156, forward strand.
CCACTCCCGAAAAAACGTTGTATGAACCCAAAATGGAAACTGTTTTTCCACGAATGTACAGCAGCAATCCAACCCATGTAAGGGTGTATGAAGAATGGGGAAATGTTAAAGGCAGGCCGGTAAGAATTCGTGACCGTGGCGAAGTAAAAACTTTACAGAAACCTACTTTTGGAGAGAACCTGCGGTTTTTTGCTGCTTACCAGTTGGGATTTATGTATTTCAGGTATTTCATGTGGAACTTCGTGGGGCGGCAGAATGATATTCAGGGCCACGGAAGTTTTTTAAACGGAAACTGGATAAGTGGTATAGAACCGCTGGATGAAGTCAGAACAGGACCCCGCGATAATTTACCGGATTTTATGAAAAACGATCCAAGCCGGAACACTTACTACTTCCTGCCACTGCTATTTGGATTGATTGGTCTGTTTTATCAGTACAACCACGGCCGGAAAGGAAAAGAAAGTTTTGCGGTAACTATGATGTTATTTGTTTTTACCGGAATTGCGGTTATCGTTTACCTGAACCAGTACCCTGTTCAGCCGCGTGAACGCGATTATGCCTACGCCGGATCGTTTTATGCTTTTGCCATTTGGATTGGACTTGCGGTACCGGCAATTTATTCGGTCGTTCAGAAAGTGTTGAAAGGAGTACCGGGAGCAGCAGTGGTTACTGTAGTTTCGCTGGTTTTGGTGCCGGGTATCCTTGCTGCCGAAAACTGGAAAGACCATAACAGATCCGGACGGTATATGACCCGCGATTATGCAATTAATTACCTTGAATCATGCGCTCCCAATGCCATTTTACTTACCTATGGCGATAATGATACTTTTCCGCTATGGTATGTTCAGGAAGTGGAAGGCGTACGTCCTGATATTAAAATTGTCAACTTGAGTTACCTTGGAATGGATTGGTATATTACTCAGCAACGCACCAAAACCTATGATGCCGATCCTGTACCGTTTTCATGGGATGAAGAAGATTATTTTATGGGCCGTCTGGATGTTGCCTTATTTAACGAACGGTTGAATTCCGTGGATTTAAGCCAGGCAATGGATTTTCTGGAGGATGACGATGTGAGAACCAAATTAAAAATGGGCAATGGTGAATTGTACGATTATTTTCCTTCCCGCAACTTCTACATTCCCGTTGATAAGCAAAAGGTGCTGGAAACCAATACTGTTCAACCCGAAGATGCCGGTTTAATTGCTGATACCATAAGATTCAGCATCGGAAAAACATATTTGTCCAAGAGTGAAATGGCAGTTTTAAATATAGTAGCTGCAAATAACTGGGAACGTCCTTTTTATATTGACCACAGTTTGCTGCATACAGGGAATGTATTTTTTACCGACTGGCTGCAATTCGAAGGACTGGCCTATCGTTTGGTGCCGATAAAAACTCCGGATAAGGTTTTTCCCGGACACGTAAATTCAGATATTCTGTATGAAAATGTGATGGAGAAATTTGTATGGGGAAATGTAAATGATCCGGATATCTATCTGGATGAATACAATAAAAAGGAACTGAAAATCATCCAGGCGCGGCAGGTTTTTGCCCGTTTGGCACAAGTGCTTAATGACGAAGGAAAAAGTGAGAAAGCTGAAAGGGTTATCGACAGAATGTTTGAATTGTTTCCAAACAATAAAATGCCTTACACCATTGATTCATTCCCGGCAACAGAGCAATATTACCGTGCCGGTGCAACAGATAAAGCAAATGAAGTGGTGAAGATACTGGCGGACAACAGTTTTCAGATGCTGGATTATTATATTTCGCTGCCCGACAGATTGGCCGTAGTCGTGAACAGCGAACAAAACCTTGAAATGAACCTTCTTCGAAATTTGCTTATTTTAACCCGGCGTTATGATCAGACAGATTTAAATACAGAAATTGATAACCGGCTGCAGAAATTAATTGAAAGTTTGTCCTTGGAAAACGGCTCATAATTCATTTGAAAAACTGTTGATTTGGAAGTGGAGCTTTTTCGCAAGCTTCGAACCACGTGAAATTATTCCCGGTGAAGGATGATATTCCATTTGGTATTCCAGCACGGCAAGAAGCTCATTTTTTAAACCGGGTTCAACTTCCGAAATGTTGTACAAAAGTTGCATGGCATGCACACGCACTGCAGGAGGTTCTTCTTCTGCAGTTAAAACCTTCAGACAATAATCCACCAAAAATCCAAAATGTTTCTCAGGTACATTATTTATACTTACGAGCTTTAGGAAATGTCGCTTTTTGCCGGTTTGCTTCTCAATTGCAAGTTGTTCTATTATTTTATTGATGTATGGTTTAAGTAGCTCCGGCTTTTTGTCGTGAATTTTGTCGGCAATCCATGCGGCCCTCCAGCTTTTTTCTTCCCTGCTGTTAATGGCAACATCCATTAAAACAGCAAAAAGTTCGGGACGTACGCCTAATTCATGAACCACCATTTCAAGGTTTTCCCACGAATCCAGTAAGCTGAGCATTTCTTTTGTATCCATAATTGTTTTCGAATTTGGTATAAAGATAGGAGTTTCATATTTTTCTTTCTTAAGGATTGTTATTTTTGACAACATGTTGAAGGTAACCTGTGCATTAATAGTTAAGGGAAACGATATTTTGCTCACCCAGCTGGGAAGAGGATCCAGCCATCCGTTTCAGTGGGAATTTCCCGGAGGAAAAATCATTCCGGATGAATCAGCGGAAGAATGCATTAAGCGGGAAATTATGGAAGAACTGGATATCAATATTGAAGTGAATGCTGTTTTGGAACCTGTATTTCATGATTACGGATTCAGTAAGATTCAGCTTATTCCTTTTTTGTGTAAGATTAAATCAGGAGAAATTAAATTAAACGAACATATAAATTTCAGGTGGAAAAACTGGAAAGAACTATCGGGAACAGGATATGCCGGCTGCCGACAAAAAGCTTGTTGCTTTGAATGAAAACCGCTGGTATTTAGAAAAATACTTTGGGGAAAAGATGGAGAACACTTGATAAAACTGCAGTCCAGCCAACAATCGACATAATCATGTACAACACAATGTGCCTTTGTTTTGCATAATATTTACTTGCAAGGAAAGCTCCGAATGGAATGGTGAGAAAAAGCGGGGTCGTCAGTACAATTCCCCATAAACCATATGATTTTCTAAAGCGGGCAATAAAACGGTTTTTCCGTGTAAAGACCTTGACTTTTCCTTTTATTTTTTGTCTTTCACAAAAAGCAGAAAATCTGATTTTCAGTGGTGCCGGAATTAATCTGCAAACAAGTGGTTTTAACATATCCATACCCCGTAATACAGGTTTGGTCAGGTAAAAGAAAAACAGAAAACCCCCAATTCCTCCGATTAACACCGCACTCAGGGCTTCTTTAAAGTCGAGGCCGATTATTAATGCGTAAGGAAGTGTGAGTATAAATTTTACTGCTGCGAGCAGTGTTACGTGTACAAACTTTATTATCATTTTTTTCTATCTCTGCTGCTTCTGGAACGCAATACTAATTAAAATTGTTTTAGTAAACATCAGAAAAAATGACGGTTTAGTCTTTTTTAATTGATTTTTCTTGTGCTTCTTTAATTCTGATACAGTAATGATGCTCTTATGAAGTAAATTAAATATATTCCTGAATGCTGTAGATTAAACAATATTCATACCAGTTTTGTAGTAAATCAGAGAAAGTTTTTGGGTGTGGTGAACTTTTTACAATCTTAACTTACTACATTTTCGGGGTTTCCTTCCATAAAAGACTGAAGATTTTTTGCAGCGATATGGATAAGCCGCTGCCGTGCTTCGAAAGTGGCCCATGCAATGTGTGGTGTAATGTAACAGTTGTCGGCTTTTACCAGCGGATTGTGCGGATCAGCAGGTTCTGCGGCGAGTACATCCAAACCCGCACCTGCAATTCTGCCTTCATTTAATGCGTCAGCCAAATCCTTTTCGTTAATAAGTGGTCCGCGTCCGGTGTTCACTAAAAAAGCTGTTGGTTTCATTTTTCTGATGGTTATTTTATTGATGAACCTCGTGTTTTCTTCGTTCAGCGGACAATTAATGCTGATAAAATCGCTTTCTGAAAGCAGCGTCTCCAAATCCACCTGTTTTGCTGAAATCACTGTTTCCTTTTTACTGCGGTTATGGAAAATTATCCGCATTCCAAAGGCACTTCCAATTTTCGCCACGGCTTGTCCGATTTGCCCGAATCCAATAATTCCAAGGGTTTTGCCTGCCAGTTCAATCTGCGGGGTTTTGTGGTAACTGAAATCAATGCTTTTTGCCCATTCGCCGGCCGATACCGAAGCAGCATGTACCGAAATGTTTTGGGCAAAATTAAGAATGTGGGAGAAAACCATTTGTGCCACTGAAGCAGTGCTGTATGCCGGAATGTTTGTGACCACGATTCCTGCTTTTTGGGCGGCTTCCAAATCCACCACATTTATTCCGGTGGCGAGTACTCCAATGTAACGCAGGCCGGGCAACCGGCTGATTACATCCTTGTTGAAAACTACTTTGTTGGTGAGCACAGCGTCCGACCCCAATGATCGTTTAACTGTAAGTTCACCCGGAGTGCGATCGTATACAGAGAATTTGCCCAGCTTTTCAACTTCATTCCAGCTTAAATCGCCTGGATTAACTGTGTATCCGTCAAGTATTGTTATTTTCATTTGTTTCAATTATAAGGTTGAACTGCTTTTTGTGTGTATATTAAATTTGAAATTTAAGGATTTTTCTCTTTTGATAATCCATTTTGGGCTACTTCGAATCCTGTTAAATAAGCCAAATCAACAATTCGTTTCATTTTTTCGAAATTGATTCCGGATACTTCATCCGTCACTTTATGGTAATCTGCATGGTACCCGGTTGAAAGATTCAAAATCGGTATGCCCTGCCGGTGAAAATGAAACTGATCGCTGCTTCGGAAAAAATATTCGGGCAACGATTTATCAGCCACCAGTTTTAGCTTCGAACAAGCCAAACTTGTTATTGTTTCAAGTTCGGGAGAAAAATTGCTGACCAAAGTGAATACTCCATCACTGTCTTTTACAAGTTTTGCTGAGTCTTTCCAAACCGAATCCCGAGGTTCATAAACGCGGCCAATCATATCGAGGTTGATACATGCAACAGTTTTTTCAAGGGGAAATGCAGGATTGTCCGCATAATAACCCGAACCCAGCATTCCGTATTCCTCACCCGTTACCCACAGAAACAGGATGCTGCGGGGTGGTTTATTTTCAAGGTTCTTATATGCTTTTGCAAGTTCGAGAAGTGCGGCTGTGCCAGAGCCGTTGTCATCGGCACCATTGTAGATGTTATTTTTTTCATCTTTTCCAAGGTGATCGTAATGTGCCATATACACCACGTATTCATTCTTCAGCAGGGAGTCGCTTCCTTCGATTACTGCAATCACATTTTTTGCCTGAACCGGTTTTAAATCCCGCTCTGTATTTATTTTCAGGCTGAATTCATTTATTGGAAATGAATTGGGTTTCCTGTTTTTGGCAATGGAAGCAAGCAGCTGCCTGTATTTTCTCTTTCCTCCAAATAAAGCACCGGCTGTTTCCGGAATGGTAACAAACATTGGTTTCGGATTACTGTTTGCTTTTGCAAGGGAGTAGCCCGAATGTTTCATTTTGTGCTGCATCGTATGAAAGGAAATGTTTTTTCTGTCGTGTAACCCGGTAACTACAACAACGGCTTTGGCCCCTTTTTCAAATGCAGTTTGCACTTTTCTTCGTTCTGCCCGGTAATCTGTAAGCCCGTCTTTTTTATTCCGAAATGTTTCAGGTGTTCCGGCCGAAAACAACACCACTTTATCTGAAACATCAATATTGGCAAAATCATCATATTCCTTTAAATTGTCCTTCAGGCCAAAACCTGCAAAAACTACTGAACCCTGCAACTCAAGCCGTTCAGTTTTCGAATTGGTACAAATAACCGATGGCGTTCTGAATACTTCTGTTTTCTCCGGATTTAAAATTGAAAGAAATGAATTTTTGTCCACCGGCTGGTTGGCATGGACGACAAACTCCTGGAAATAACCCTCAACACCGGGTTTTAATCCCATCTCCACCACATTTTGTCTAAGATATTCTGCGGTGGAATTTAATCCTGAAGGCATATCAAAGCTCCTTCCCTGCATACTGTCCGATGCAATTATTGAAAGATGATGCTTTAAATTCTGCACCGTAATTGCCTTCAGGACGTCTTCCTGTGCTGCTGCTGATTTTAAAATCAGCAGCAAAACCAAAATGATTGTCTGATATTTGTATATGTTCATTTCCGGCAGTACTATTGCGATTCAATATTAGTTAAACAGGTTCAATTATAAAAATTAGTAACAAAAGTGCATTCTTATCTGTTATAAATTAACAACCTCAAATGGATTTGAATATTAAATGTTGAAAAGATGAAAAGTAAAAATTTGTTAACCAGGGTTATTTATATTTTGGCAGTTTTTCTGTTGTTTCCGTCCTGTGCCAAAAATCCGGTAACGGGAAAAAGTCAGCTGATGCTCATGTCGGAATCGCAGGAAATACAAATGGGAAAAGAGTATGACCCGCAGGTAATTGCTTCATTCGGCCTCTATGAAGATGAGGATTTGTTAAACTTTTTGGTTGAAAAAGGGAAAGAGATGGGAAAGATTTCGCATCGCCCGGAGCTTGAATATCATTTCAGGATTTTGGATTCGCCGGTGGTAAACGCATTTGCAGTGCCCGGAGGCTACGTTTATTTTACCCGCGGTATTTTAGCACAGTTTAATAACGAAGCCGAAATGGCAGGGGTACTCGGTCACGAAATCGGGCACATTGCAGCGCGGCATACGGTGAGTCAGCAAAGTAAACAACAACTCGGACAGTTGCTGCTGATTGGCGGAATGATTGCTTCTGAAGATTTCAGGCAGTTTGCAGATTATGCAATGCAGGGAATGCAGTTACTTTTTCTGAAGTTTGGACGCGATGCCGAAAGCCAGTCTGACCGGTTGGGCGTGGAATATTCAACTAAAATAGGTTACGATGCCCACGAAATGGCAGATTTTTTCCATGTGCTGGAACAAATGCAAAATACAGGCAGCAGTTCGCCTGTGCCTACTTTTTTATCAACTCACCCAAATCCTGCCGACCGTTACGAACAGGTAAATCAAAAGGCAAATGAGTGGCAGGCAGAACTTCCGAGGGATAATTTTATGGTGAAGGAAAATGAATACCTGCGACTGATTGACGGCATTGTTTATGGCGAAGATCCGCGGCAGGGATATGTTGATGGAAATACTTTTTATCATCCGCAACTGAAATTTAAATATCCGGTACCTGCAGGCTGGAAATTGCAGAATGCACCGATGCAGGTTCAAATGGCCCCGCCCGAAGGAAATGCAATTATGATATTTTCGCTGGCGCCGCAGGAATCAGCTGATGCCGCAGCACAGGCTACTTTAAAAGATTTGAAACTGAACGTACAGGATATGAAAAATACAAATGTAAACGGAATGCCTGCCATTGCCGCTGTTTCAACGCAAACGGGGCAGAATCAGCAAACCGGACAGGAGCAAACCATTAAAGTTTTATCCTATTTTATCGAATACGGCGGCAGGGTGTATGTTTTTCACGGAGTGACAAGTGAAGCTGATTTTAACTCCTTTTTCCGCACATTCGAATCAACAATGGTCAATTTTGATAATTTGAGCGATCCTTCAAAATTAAATGTTAAACCTAAGCGAATCAGGATTAAGGAGGTTCCCCGGACAGCTACAGTTGCTGAAATCCTCCGCTCATACAATGTTCCCGAAGAACGTTTGCAGGAAGTGGCTTTGCTGAATAACCGGCAACCCAACGATCAGGTTTCCGCAGGGGAATTGATTAAGATTATTTCGGAATAATCGCCCGCGGATGACCGTCGGCATGAAAAAACGCCGACGTTTTTGCTTGCGGATGACTGTCGGCACGAAAAAATGCCGACATTTTTTGTTGCAGATGACCGTCGGCATAAAAAAACGCCGACGTTTTTTGTTGCGGATGACCGTCGGCACGAAAAAATGTTGACGAATTTCCTTGCGGATGACCGTCGGCACGAAAAAACGCCGACATTTTTTGTTGCGGATGACTGTCGGCACGAAAAAATGCCGACGTTTTTTGTTGCAGACGACCGTCGGCATGAAAAAATATCGAAGCGAAAGCTTGCCGACAGTCGTCCGCGGCTTTTCTTTTTCAGGTAGTTAGCTGTTTTATGGGATGTAACAAATATGGTTTGTTCCGCTGTTACCGGGCTTTACGATAATATTTGCCGTCCCTTGGGACAGGAATATCTGTCGCTCGAAAAAATCAAACCTGTTTATGCACAGGATTTATTTATTCCGCGAAGCAAGATATCCCCACACATAAGCCACCTGGCCCAGCGGCCGGTCTATTACATATTCATTCATGGGTACAATCCAAAATACATCGAAAAATGATTCCGATGTTGGCCATTCGGATAATTCAGGAAATAAAATCGTATTGATCCTTTTTTCCATGGGAGATCCGGGTTGCGCATAATTTTTAGTCAGCTCAAACGGACCAAATACAGTTATGCCAATGGGAGCCGGCTGTCCGGAGTGCTGCGAATCTTCATGCAGTGGATTTTGAACCGCGTTTTCTCCCAGTCCAGTAGTTAAACTCAGGTTCATGGGATTAGCTCCTGCAACATATAATGTTGACCGCAGAATCGTTTTCAGGTATTTTGAATTTCCCGACAGGTAATGCGCCCTGACAAGTGTTGGATCTGCCGGAATGGTATAGCTGGAGGAATAAGCGCCAATGGGTGTTCCGGGTCTGCCGTTTGTAAGTCCGAATGCATTGTTTTCCGATAAAGCAGCAAGTCGATCTGCTTCTGTTAGCAGTTTATTTTTTGCAGCTTCCTGCGCTTTCCCATCCACCAGTTTTTTATCCAGCCGGGCATAAACAAATGCAGCTTCCGTCCGATTGTTATCCGCGTTTTGTGTGGAGAGATAAACCTGATGCCAGCGTTTATCATTTGTCAGGCGGTAAAGTTCAACTGCTGCAAGATTCCGTTCTGCCGGAACCACTGCTTTTGCACGGCTGGTCACCTGTGAATATTCAGGTGCCGAAATCCATTTATCGTATTCCTTTTCTGACCATTCCATTGCTTTTACCGCGCTTTCTTGCCATAATTGTGCTTCTTCAAATTTACCAAGCATCTTCAATACATATGATGCACGGGCAGCAACACCTGTATACAAATAGCCCGACCAGTGATCCGGCGCATACGCAAGCACAGTTTGGGTTTCCTGCCAGGAAGTACTGCCTTCAATTGGATGTTCCGAAGACTCCACTCCGCCACGGATGCCACCATCGGGCAGTTGCATCCGCCTGTAAATATCCAGTCCGAAAAGAGCTTCATCCACAATATCCGGTATGCCATTTCCCGATTCAGGAATATTCAGCACAAGGTTTTTAAAATACTCCGGGTTCATTTCAAACAATTCGAGGTAAAGCCGGGGCGTAAACAGGTGATTGATTCTTCTGTCCCAGTCGCCTGCATCCATTAAGCCACCCCAGGCTTCCGGAACCAATTCATCTGTTTTACCGGCTACAAGGTTGCCAAAGTTGTCCTTGTCGGTTCCCAGGGCATTTAACCCGTTCCCGCTGTTTAAAAGAGAACAGGTGGATTGATATACTTTTACACCATCAGCAGGATGGAAAACGCGGGGCCGCACAAAATCAGTGTAAGGTGGCATTAACGGAATACCACTGCGGTGGTTAAAATGCCCCTTCATGGATACTTCGAAAGCCCTTTTCCAGGTATTTTCACTGTCAATACTGAAGGGATAGCCGCAGCCAATTCCTTCCACACATATCCTGTACCGGCCGGGTGTTTTGAATTCAGTAAAATCAAGGCGGATTAAATCAGCTTTAACATGATTGGTTGCAGAGCCGATACCTTCGGGCGATTCTGCTTTCCACTGCATCAGGCCTTTGCCTGTAAATACTTTTTCGTTGGTACGGTCATCAACTATGAAAAATTCTATGTTTTCAGGATAACGATATCCGCCGCCATTTCCCATCCAAACCGACAGGAATGCATTTTTCTCCGGATCATCGGCACGAAAACCGATTTGGGAAACATGAACTGCTTCGCTTCTCACGCGTAACGGATCGTGTACATAATATACCGAGGACTGTTTCAGTTTCAGTTCGGGCATGGAAATGAGATAGGTCTGGCCCTCTTTTAAAGCCACCGGCAACTCCAGATACATATAGTTTTCGGCTGTTCCCAGTTGTTTCTGCTCAAATTGCCATGAAGTATCCGTCCAGTCGGTGGGTTTCATTTTGCGCCAGACATGCAGCGGAGAACGTGCTGTGCTGTAATTACCATCTCCGGGCGAACTGATGCTGTAAGAGGATTCTTTTTCTGCAATAGCTGTATTCAGATTTTTCCCAACCATTCTTTCATGCAGCGTAAGGGTTTGTCGATCCTTTCCAACCAAACTGCCCAATTGAAAACCGTTGCGCGTCACGGTCATGTTTCTCTTTTCGCCAAGCGCTGTTTCGCCACCTGTATTAATAACATCAGCAGGGTCGGCTGTGTAGGGAATCTGGATGCTTGGGATTATTTTTCCGGATTTGATTTCAATGCAAAGTACATTAGGCGCCACAGCAGATACGTGATTAATGGTTGGCGGGAACTGATCCACTCCGGTGGAAGGTAAAGCTTCTCCTACCTGTGTGGAGAAATCAGGTTTATCATTCACCTGTACTGTTTTTGATGAATTTTGTACCTGTTGCTGTGAACTTGTTGCCTGTGCTACTCCCTGCTGAGCAATGAGTGCAAAAAAGAGCAGCCAGGATATATTTTTGAAACTTAATTTTTTATGCATTTTATTCGACGTTTAATTTATTGGATTGTTAAAATGGTTGTATTGTCAGTGTATATTTTCGCACCCCCGGCATCACGCGGTAGCGCTGCAACTGCCGGACAGCCGTTCCGCCAACTCCTGTAACTTCATAGTCCACATTCAAAATGGAATTTGGTGCATCCTGCAACTGGTAGGTGTACATCGCCCGGTCGAGGTTATCGGTAGAGTATTTATGCAAACTGAAATTCAGCAAATCATAGCCTTTGATCAACAATCCTTTTCCGTTTTCATCCTGAACTTTCAGCCAGCGCACATCGGTGCGGTTGCCGTATTCCTGCGGGATAATGTACGGAACATACATATCATCCGCATTGGATTGATACAAACCAACTTTTGCCCCTGTTTTACGGTCAGGGTAGGTTTCAAACGGACCACGCCCATACCATTCCACGTTGCTGAATGCTTTTGGAAGCTGAAACTGCAGGCCGATTTTTTGCAGCATATCGGGCATTGGGCCATGGGGAATGATTTCCTGTTGAAGAACAATCTTCCCGTCGGAGGAAATTATCCAGGTTTCGTTCCGTTCAAAGGAAGGAACATCCCGGTGTTTTGTCATTTTCAATGCAGGGTCAAGCGACGAATTGGATGAGGCTTTTACGTGAATCGTAACCGAATTACCTGATTTATTTTCGATTTGAATATTGTCCACCTGCTGGATTAAATCTCTCATGCCGAGGGTGCGTAACTGGTTGTCGATACTGCGGCCAAGGCCGGGCGTGAAATTCCGCTCCGAGAAATTCTGGCTGCCCCAGGGGTCAATGTCGTTGGCAAGTGGCGCCCGCCACACCTGGAATGCCGGTCCACCCTCAAGATATTCAGTCCCGTTGTATTGCAGCGATACAAATTGTCCGGTTTGTTTGTTCAGTTGGTACCTGAAATTTCCGCCGGTAATTTGAATTATTGAATCAAATTCTGCTGTTTCTATGGAATTCTCCTGCTCTATCTGAAGTTCATTAAATGATGCCGGTGGAATGTTGAACTGTTCCCATGCAACCTCATGCCCTGCTTCGGCCCAGTTGGTGTTTTCCTTTAACTGAAATGAGATGGTCAGAATTCTCTCCTCAAAATCACTGTCGCCGAAATAATCAAACGGAACTACAACTTCTTTTGCCTGCTGTGCCGGCAATTCCACATCCAATTTTCCGGATTGAACCACTTTGCCGTCGGCCGACAACTCCCAGCTTCCGGCCAATTCGCTCAGGTTTTTAAAATGATGGTAATTTGTTATCCTTACAACTCCTTTTTGCGAATTAATCATTTCGAATTTTACCGGCTGCCCCGATTTTTTTATCTGATAGATTTCAGGTTGAATTTCGCGGTTGGGCCAGATGATTCCGTATGTTCTTCCACCCAGCCCAACGGAGTAAAATTCCCCTTCTTTTTTATCGGTTTCAAAATCGAGGGCCAGTATTGCATTGGCGGTGTTCGACTTTAATTCAGAAAGTGAAACGGCATGATTAAATATCTTCACATCGTCAATAATCATATTCGACATGCGCCCCGAATATTCGCCCTGATCCTGTGATTCTGCCTCACGGCCAATGCAAAGCGGGAAAGGCGTATGATCAATATTACCGGAGTATTTTCCCCCGGCAACTGCTTTGTCGTCAATATAAAGTTCAATTTTTTCTCCGTCATAAATACCCGCTACATAGTGCCAGTTGCCGTACCAGTCATCATTTACCCGGGCTTTAATTGAAATACGTTCGCCGCTGTGAATGTAAAACTCCAGGCTTTCCGGTGAATCCATCCGGATACCGTACTGGTAATTGCCTTTCATGATAAAGGTATTGGCCTGTGGAATTTCAAAAGGTTTCACCCAAAATCCGATGGAAATTTGATTTCCTGTAATATTGAGGCTGGGGTCGCGGTAAAACTCCACCCAGTCGTCGTGCCCTGAGAACTGCAATCCGCGTCCGTTTTTTCCTTCTGTAAAGACCGGCCGCCCCATGACCTGTCCGTCATTGTGTTTGGGCGATAAATCCGGAAGAATCCAGCGTGGCGTATTTATGCCGGGGCTAATCCAGTCCCAGATGGCACCACCGGTCAGGCGTGGGTATTTGCGGATCAATTCCCAGTATTCATCCATTCCGCCCAACCCGTTTCCGGTTGCAGCAATGTATTCGTCCATATACGATGGCCGCTGATCGTCGGGGGGCAATACTTTTCCCTCCGCCAGATTTTTAAGCTGCGAAGGAATCCAGTATCGCGGACCCACGATATCTTCAAACGGAATGTAAAATTTATTACCCCCATACATCCATGCCGGCCGGCTGGGGTCGATTTCCTTACCGGTTTCAATCACTGCCTTGATATTTTCACCCGGGCCCGATTCGTTTCCGGCGCTCCATACCACCACCGATGCGTGGTTACGGTCGCGGTAAACCAGTTTGCGGCTGCGGTCTTTGTACATTTCCGTCCATGCAGGGTCCGAGGAGAGATGAATATTTGAATGGGCTTCATCGCCCACTTCGGCAAAAATGTAAATGCCCAGTTCATCTGCAAGTTCGGTATATTCAGGCGAAGGCGGGTAATGGCAGGTGCGTACATTGTTAATGTTGAAGCGCTTCATAATCAGCAAATCTTTCCGCAATGTTTCCACCGGCACTGCCTGTCCGTGTTCGGGATGATGCATGTGGCTGTTTACCCCGTTGAATTTTACGGGAACACCATTTATCTTCAGAATATTATCGACCAGTTCTACCTCGCGGAACCCGATTTTTTTGGTGAAAGCTTCAACCGTTTTCCCATTTTCATCTTTTAACTGAAAAAGAATCGTATAAAGATTTGGGAATTCTGCTGACCACTTTTTCGGATTAACCACCAAAGTTGAAAGGGTTACTTTCTTTGTTGAATTTGCTTCAATCTTGAAATTCGTGGATTGAATCCCGTCGTTCAAAATGGATTGGTTATTTTCATCCAGTACATCAATTTCAAGTGAGAGGGCAGCAGTTGCACTGTTTTTATTCTCAATATCAGTTTCCACAACAAGTTTGGCATCTTTATAATTTTCATCCAAATCAGTAACCGCATAAAAGTCGTGGATGAACGTTTTGGGTTGTGCATATAATTCCACGTCGCGGAATATACCCGACAGCCGCCACATGTCCTGGTTTTCGAGATACGAACCATCGGAGAACCGGATGACCTGAACCGATAAATCGTTTTTACCGGTTTTTATAAACGGAGAAATATTATATTCTGCGGGTTCAAAACCACCCTGGTTGTAACCCACACGTTTGCCATTTACCCAGACATAGGATGCCGATTTAATACCCTCGAACCGCAGCATCACTTCTTTGTCGTTCCAGTTGCGCGGAACAGTAAATGTGCGTTTGTAACATCCCACCGGGTTATAATAATCCGGAATGTTTGGCGGATCACTTTCAAAAGTAAGTGCAATATTCCTGAATTTTGGATGACCATAACCTTCCATCTGCCAGTTGGAGGGAACTTTTATTTCATCCCAGCTTTTTACGTTAAAATCAGGTTTCCAGAAACCTACGGGTACCTGTTCCGGTGTTTCCACCCACTTGAATTTCCACTGACCGTTGAGCAACTGAAAATTGTTGCTGTTGGTTTTATCGTTTGTTAAAGCTGCTTCCCTTCCTGAAAAAGGTACATGAAAGGCATGGGGAGCATTTTGCCCCTTTTCAAAAACAGCAGGATTTTGCCAGTCATCCGGGAGGAATTCCACTTCCTGGGAAGTAACAGTCACATTCAATAAAAAAAGAGAGAGAAGAACAGAAAATAAACGGTTCATGGTAACAGGTTTTAATTTGTAGAGCAAATATAAAAATAAAAGTATATGCACATTTAAAGTCCGAAATGATAAATGATGCTGAATTATTTGGATAGTTAATGAATTATTCTGAACATTTGAATGAAATTTATCGAAAGTCAGCTATGTTCCGGTGTATTTTATATGTAATTACACTCCCTTTTTTAACAACTTTGTTAAAAGCACAAACTCATGGAACTGAATTTCGGTTTTCGCTAGTCGTCCCTGAATTGCGCCGATCGCATTATACCTACTCCACAGACCCCACTTTTGAAGTGTTTTATTTTACTTCCATTTCTGAAAAACTGCAGGTGTCGGGTGGTTTGATGGTGCAGAAAGGAAAACATAACTGGCATGAATTAACCGGTCACATTTTTTATGGAGAGGATGGAATTCCTTACCGGGTTCGAACGGATTACACGCGGCAGTTTGAATATTTTTGTGCAGGAATTCCCCTCAAAATTGAAAAGAAATTCGAAAGTACGGTCGTCAGTTCTGCGTTTGTTAAATTCACCGGCGGAAAATATTTCAAAGCTGAACTTGCTGATTATTATGAATCAGAACTGATGGGAACATTTGATGTTGACTACGATTCTTTTTTTTGGGATGTACAACTGGGAATTAATAAGAACTTTTATCAGACAGACAAAATAAAAGCAGGACTATCTCCAATGATTGGTGTCAGATACCAGGAAACTAATTTCACCGATCTCACAAAATATCTTTATTATGGATTGGGAATAAACACAACATTTGGATTTTGAATCCACTCTTTTTATTTTCTGTGAAATTCTTCGAAATAACCCGTAGGGGTAAAACCGGTGTGCCCCTTAAATGTCCGGTTAAAATTGGACAGATTGTTAAACCCACACTCGTAACAGACCTGCGACATGGACATTCGTCCTTCGATGATAAGTTTACAGGCATAACTTATCCGCATATCATTTACATAAACCGACAGGGGTTTGCCTGTTTTTTCCTTAAAGAAGCGGCAAAAGGCTGAAGGGTGTAAATTAGCCATTTCAGCTACTTTTTCAAGTTCAATTTTATGCTGATAGCTTGTATTCAGAAAATGAAGCACTTTTGTAAGCCTGTCGCTGTTAAAGTCATGTTTTTCCTGCTGGTAAAATTCACCTGCAAGAAGCAGGAAATCATTGGTTTCTGCCATTAACTGCAAAATTTCGAGCAGCAGAATAATCCGGTTTATTCCACTGCTATCTGACAGATGCATTATTTTATCCTTTACTTTGGGAACAAATTCCTTGAAAAACCGGATGCCTCTCTTGGATTGTTTCAGCAATTTTCCAATAGCATGAAATTCGGGATATTTTAAAACCTGGTCGCTAAAGAAATCCTGGGGAAACTGAATGACAACATATTTAACCTTGAGTTCTCCTCCGCTTTCAAAGTAAGACTGATCGCTTTTCCAAAAATGGGGAAGGTTGCTTCCTAGCAGAGCCAAATCGCCCGATTGAAAAGATTTAATATTATCGGCAACATAACTGGTTCCGTATCCTTCAAGAACATATAAAATTTCGAATTCGGGATGAAAATGCCATGGATAAGTAAAGCGGGGCATTTCCCTGTATTTAACTTTTACTGCCGAGCGTCCGGGAAAATCTACCTGTTCATGCATTAGTTTCATCTGTACAAATTTTAAAAGTTTCTAATTAGCTGTCGGTTAAACTTAATTTCTTTTAACCACTTTCTCACCCGATGCCCGCCTGACCATCGGGCAGGGAACTCACATGTAATTTGCCCAATGGTGTTTGTGTTTATCTGCAAACATGTTCGTTTCATAAGTCAGGATACTTTTTAAATTCTTTTTCAATATTAGTAAAAATTGCTAAGAAAGTATAAGTTGTTGCAAACTATGTACTGTTTTTAAAAGCAATAACTTTATACATTTGTGTACTAACTATAAATTTACCATGACAAACGAACAGTGGAACCTGTTGTTAAAGACAGTTCACGGCGAAACACCTGAGCAACCGGTAACCGGATTTATTATTGACAGTCCCTGGCTTCCGGGTTGGGCAGGAGTTTCAAATCTTCAGTTTTATACATCCGAAGAAATATGGTTTCAAACCAATAAAAAAGCAATCCAGACTTTTCCGGACATCCTGTTTCTTCCTGGTTTCTGGTCAGAATTTGGTATGTGTACTGAACCTTCGGCATTTGGGGCCAAACTGGTTTGGAACCAATTTAACCTTCCTCATGCAGATAGAATTATGAGTGACATTTCGAAGGCCGCAGATCTTAAAATTCCGAATGTAAAAACCGATGGACTTTTACCTTTTGTTATTCAACGGCTCGAAAATTACAGGAATCCCATACAGAAAATGGGACATGAAATTAAATTTGCTGTTGCCCGCGGCCCGCTTAATGTAGCCTCTTTTTTGCTTGGAACCACTGAGTTGATGATGGGGTTTATGATGGATCCTGAAAGCAGCCACAAACTCCTTGAAATCATTACTCAATTTACTGTTCAGTGGATTCAGTATCAGAAAGAAAAATTTCCGTCGATAGAGGGGATTCTGGTACTTGATGATATCGTCGGGTTCATTGGCGACGAAGAATGCAGGGAATATGCAGTACCGTATATCAAACGGATTTTTAATTCAATTGATTCAAAACTGAATTTCTTTCACAATGATGCGCAGGGGTTAATAAGTACACCTTATCTAAAAGAAATGGGTGTGCATCTGTTTAACTTCAGTTTTGAACATTCGATGAAAGAAATACGAAAGCTGGCCGGACCTGAAGTGGCGTTAATCGGCAATCTGCCGCCACGCGATGTTCTGGCAGCAGGAACACCGGAACAGGTGCGGGAAGAAACGCGCAAAATGGTGAATGATTTTGGAGACAAAAACAGAGTGATTTGGTCGTGTGGTGGTGGAATGTCGCCAAATGTAACCACCGAAAACATTTTGGCGTTTAAGGAAATCATTGAGGAGGAAGTTTCGAAAATACAATAATTTGCCTAAATATTTTAGCTGATACAATAGTTCATGCATAAATTATTAACTTAAATTATATCCAGGTGAAAACTCTATTTTTACTTCTGTCGGTATTTGTTACTTCGCAGCTAATTGCACAGGAGCTGGCAAAATTCAACATTAAAATTAATGAAGAAGAACTGGATGCCCCTGTCTGTGTTTCGCTGGATGGGATAAACTACAATACAGACAAAGGAAACCTCGTATTGTATGAAGTTACTTCAACAGGCGAAAAGGCTGTTCCCAGCCAACTTGAACAGGGTTATACTGCCAATCTCTGGTTTTTGCTGAATGGAGTTTCTGAAAAGAATTCGGAACGGAAATTCATCATGAAACTTGAAAATAAAGAGGTGGCTGCAGATTCAAAAGTTACATTGAAAAAGAACCACGAGGATTTGAGCCTGCTTGTTGATGAGCATCCGGTGTTGAATTACAGGTATGCGGTTACTTATCCGCCGGAAGGAGTAAATCCGATCTTTAAACGTTCCGGTTTCATTCATCCGCTCTGGTCGCCCCAGGGGGAAGAACTTTCAAGGATTCAGCCGCCGGATCACTGGCATCATTACGGGATTTGGGGACCATGGACACACACTCACATCGGAAATCGTCAGGTTGACTTCTGGAACCTGGTTTTGGGTGAAGGAACAGTAAAGTTTGCCGGTTTCCTTTCGGAAGTGGAAGGAGATGTTTTCAGCGGCTTTCAGGCATTACAACAACATATCGATTTTGGGGCAAAAGGGGAAGATCAGATTGCCATGAATGAAATTCTGGATGTGCGGGCCTGGAATACAGGTGATAAAAAATGGATTATAGATTACACCACTTCACTTAACAGTCCGCTCGACAGCGGAATCTTGCTCGATGCTTACCGTTACGGCGGTGGAATTGGTTTTCGTGCAACAGAAAAATGGAAAAAAGATAATTGTACTGTCCTGACATCAGATGGTAAAACACGCGCAGATGCTGACGGATCATTTGCCCGCTGGTGTATTGTTGAAGGTGAGTCGGATACTGAAGCAGGTCGTTCAGGAATTTTATTTTTAAGCCATCCTTCCAACAGGATGCATCCTGAACCAATGCGCGTCTGGCCGCTGGATGCAAATGGCGGTCGTGGTGACATGTATTTTGAATTTGTACCTATACGTCACGAAGAATGGTACCTGAATCCCCATCATGATTATACGCTGAAATACAGAATGATTGTTTTTGATGGAGGAATGGATGCAGAAACTGCTGAAATGTACTGGAACAGTTTTGCGAAAATGCCGCAAATTGAGTTTAAACAATAATCGGTGGCAAAAAGTAATAGCCACAGATTCACAGATTAAAGAATAATGATGAACTATTCAAATTTGAAATATCCGTACCAGGAAGAAAGCTATCAAATCATTGGTATTTGTATGGAAGTACATGGTAAAAGCACAGCAAGGAATTAAAGAAAATCATTTTAAATGGGTTATAAATTACCTTGCAGCGTCGAAATGTAAGTTAGGTTTAATTGTAAATTTTGGAGAAGATTCATTAATTACAAAACGAGTTATTTTATAAATCTGTGAATCTGTGGCGATAAAAATCAGAGTCACAGATTAAAAGAACAAATTGAATTAAAAATATCCGTGTTAGGAAAAAGGTTATATGAACGTCACAAAAAAATAAAAAAGAACTATTTATAAATCTGTGAATCTGTGGCAAAAAGTAATAGCCACAGATTCACAGATTAAAACCATTAAAACTTAAATCAGAATGAAAAAAATTATTTTACTCTATTTTATTCTTTTTACCACAATAATTGTGGCAACAGGGCAACCAAAAGTCACTGCCGAAAGAGTGGGAGACAAGATCGAATTCAGGGTGGACGGGAATCTGTTTACAAGTTATATTCTTTCCGAAGATGAAAAGTATCCCTTCTTTTTCCCGGTAAACGGACCATCCAATGCAAGTGTAACCTCCATGAGAAATGCAAATTATCCGCACCACAGTTCACTCTTTTTTGGTTGCGACAGGGTTAATGGCGGCAACTACTGGCAGGAAGGACTTGAACGTGGTCAGATTATTTCATTACGTGCCGATGTTGTGGAATCAGGCGGAGATAAGGCAGTTATAGAAAATGAATGCATCTGGCGCCGGCCGGGAGCTGATTCTCCAATCATCGATCACCGCAGAATTACTGTTTCCAAACCTTCAGCAGATAAGTTTCAAATCGATTTTGAAATTATCATGGAAATGCTGATGGATGTAACCATCGACAAAACAAACCACTCGTTATTCAGTGCACGTATGGATCCTGATCTGGCAGTAATTAATGGTGGAACAATGATTAATGCAGAAGGAGATTTAAGCGAAAAAGGAACTTTCGGAAAGCATTCACCCTGGATGGATTATTACGGCGACAGGATGGGAAAAACAGAGGGAATTGCAATTATCCAGCATCCTTCCAACAAATGGTTTCCCGCGCCATGGTTCACCCGCGATTATGGGTTTTTCTCACCCACTCCGATGTACTGGCCCGAAAATGGCGAAAACACAGTGCTGAAGAAAGGAGACAATATCAAGCTAAAATACCGCGTTTTAGTTCATTCCGGAGATCATAAGGAAGCTAAAATTGCAGAAGAATTTGAAAAATATAAGTCCGAATAATTATAAAATCTAATCCAATGAAACGAAGAAACTTTTTAAAAAATGCAACAGCAGCAACGGCAGGGGCCATTGTAATTCCCTCCGTTGTTCCGTCATCAGTGTTTGGTAAAAATGCACCCAGTAATAAAATAAATGTGGGGCATATCGGCTGCGGTCGTATTGCCCGGGGACATGACATGCCTGGAGTCTGGCAATATGACAAGGCACAGTATGTGGCAGTTTGCGATCTTGACAGCAACCGATTACAGGATGCAAAGAAACTGATTGAAGGTTATTACAACAAAAAAACAGGAAGTAACAGTGCAGTTGATTTAAAAACATACGGCGACTACAAGGAACTGCTCCTGAATAAAGATATTGATGCGGTGGTTATCAGCACTCCCGATCACTGGCATTCACAACCGGCAATTGAAGCAGCACTTGCGGGGAAAGACATTTACCTTCAAAAACCAACATCCCTGACTATTGCTGAAGGTCGGCTGCTGAGCGATATCGTTCACAAGCAGGGAGTAATTCTTCAGGTAGGAACGCAGCAACGTTCGTCGGCACAGTTCCGCCGGGCTGCTGAACTGGTGAGGAATGGAAGAATAGGGAAAGTTCATACAGTAAAAATTGGGCTGCCGGGTGATCCGGGAGGTCCGTTATTCCCGGTAATGCAGGTTCCTGCAAATCTTAATTTTGATATGTGGCTTGGATCAACTCCTGAAATACCTTATACCGAGCAGTTGGTTCACCCGCAAAAAGGCTATGACCGTCCAGGTTGGCTGCGGCACGAAAATTACGGAGCCGGAATGATTACTGGTTGGGGCCAGCACCACTATGATTCGGCTGCGTGGGGAATGGATACAGAATTTACCGGTCCGGTTACTGTGGAAGCAGTTGCCGAATTTCCAAAATCAGGAAGCTGGAATGTGCATGGCGATTTTATGGTAAAACATGAATATGACAACGGTATAACAGTGTATACAAGCGGTGGTTTTCCAAATGGCATTCGTTATGAAGGTGACAAAGGCTGGATTTTTGTAACACGCGGCGCTTATCGTGCAACTGCTTCTGATCCGATTCCTGAAGGAAGTACAAAAGCACTTGACGCAAGCAGTGAAGATATTCTGAAATCGCAAATCGGGGAAAATGAAATTCATCTTTATGTAAGTGATGAGCAGCATGGTAACTGGCTCGACTGCGTTCAATCGCGCAAACAACCCATCTCTCCGGTTGAAATCGGACACCGCACATGCTCAGTTTGCCTTGTAAGCCACATTGCAATGAAAGTACCGGGAGTTCTGCACTGGGATCCGGAAAACGAAAAGTTCATCAACAATGATGTTGCAAATTCAATGCTGAGCCGGCCACAGCGATACCCATACGGTACAAATTACATTAACCGGGGTTAATAAACTGAAACAGATAAATTAAATTTTAATTTATCTGTTTCTTTTTTAGGGAGGGCACATGAGAAATAACCTGGTGCCGGTCTGCCTGGTTTGAGTTTACATTGAGTTTAGTATGAGTTTAATCTAAGTTTAATAGGCATGAACCAGGTTTGATATGATTAAAAGACAAAGTTTGTAAAACACCTGTCCGGAAGGGTTAAAGAGGGTGTAAAATAAAGATGTCCAATAATTTTAGGGAATTGAATACAAATAAAAATTTGCTCCTTCTCTCCGGAATTTTTACTCTGTCAGCTGGAGAAAATCAGAGGGGTTTTCGGGATTGTTTAAAAGTAAGGTTTTTCAGATGACAGAAACCATCGTGTAATGGAATGTCCGGACATGGTTTGGGCGGAAGGAAAAATAAACAGGGAAGAAAATAATTTTATTTTTTCCCTTTCCGGCTTATAAAAATTCAAGGACTTTAACAGAACTTCCTGAATCGTTTTAACGTATCTCTATAAAAAAATAATTTAAATTATTGCAAAAAAAATATCAGCATTTGCAAATCAACGTCAGCAATTGGATATGAAAAAGAGCTTATTTTTATACAATCTAATTAATACAATACGATAAATGTTTTCTACTTGTATGAATAAAACTAACTTACAAACTGTAACTAAAAACAAGAAGCCTATGAAGATTAACTAATCCCTCACATTGATTTCACAAAAGCAGCATAAAAAGTTCATTCTTTATCTGCAGTGTTTTCATTTAAGTGAATTTATTCTCTAACTATATTTTAAACTTAAAATCTATGCAAAAATTACTCATGCTATTTATGGTGTTCATTGCAACTTTTGGCAATGCAATGGCACAAAAGACGATTACCGGTACGGTAACCGCAGACGATGGGACACCACTTCCAGGTGTGACTGTTGTTGTTAAAGGAACTTCGGTGGGTACAGTTACCAATACTGATGGTGTTTATAACCTTACTGTTCCCGATAATGCCAATACCCTTGTGTTTTCGTTTATAGGTCTGAAAACACAGGAAATAGAAATTGGAAACCAGGCTTCCATCAATGTTACAATGGAGCAGGATGTTATCGGACTTGAAGAGGTTGTGGCAATTGGTTACGGTACAGTTAAGAAAAAAGACCTCACCGGAGCAGTTGCACAAATCGATGCAGAAAAACTTGAAGATGAAGCTACTTCCAACATTACATCCATGTTAAGAGGTTCGATACCTGGTTTGAATGTAAGTTTCACAAGAAGTGCAAAAGGTTTGTCCGGTGCTGAAGATTTACTCGTAAGGGGACAAACATCTTTAAGAATAGATGATCCAAATACGAGCAGTGATGATGATGATCTTGAAAAAGCAAATGCACCATTGATAGTGGTTGACGGTATGATTTATTACGGTGACCTTGCGGATATTAATCCGGTGGATATTGAAGCCTTCGACGTATTGAAAGATGCTTCTTCTGCTGCAATTTATGGCGCAAGGGCATCGAATGGGGTTATTATCATTACCACCAAAAAAGGGAAAAAAGGAAAACCAACTGTTAATGTCTCTGCAAGTGTTGGTGTTGCAATGCCTTCTTCGGAGGGTCTTGACTTCAGGACCGGCGAATCATTTATTGACTGGAGGATTGCAGGTTTTGAAAGTAATGAGCGCCACCAGGTTGATATTGGTGCCGGTTATTATAATGATCCAAACATGTTACCTGCCGGAGTATCACTTGATCAGTGGAAAGCATATGATGGATCTTCTGCTTCAAATGATGTGACAAGTGTATGGTTAAACCGCCTTGGATTTTCACCCATCGAGATTACCAATTACAAAAGCGGACAACAATATGACTGGTATCCCGAATTTTTTCAAACAGGCCTTACCCAGGATTATAACGTAAGCCTTTCAGGTGGAGCAGAATCTGTTTCCTACTATTTCTCCATGGGTTATGTTAATAATGAAGGTATCCGTTACAATGAGAATTATGAAGCCATCCGTTCGCGGTTAAATCTTGAAGCAACAGTGAACAGCTGGTTGAAAGTTGGTGTTAATACCCAGTTTGCAGTTCGTGATGAAAGCCCGCTTATAGGTAACAACAATTATGGAGATGTTAACCCTTTTGCTTCTTATTACGAAGCGGATGGAAAAACAATTACATATGCGCCTACCGGAAACGTTTCTTCATCGCGTCACCCTCATCTTGATATAGTTTACCGTGATCGTTTTCTTAAGTATAATTCGCTGAACAGTAAAGTTTATGGTATCATTAACTTGCCGTTAGGGTTCTCGTTTACCTCGGAATACATTACCCGTTTCAACTGGAACAGAGAGTATAATTCATACAGTTCCGATCATCTGGACTGGGGTAAGGAAGGCGGACGGGCAAGCCGTCAAAACACCACCATATTTGAATGGCAGGTAAACAATATTTTACGCTGGAACAAAGAATTTGGCGATCATTCCTTCGATGCAACATTTGTACAAAATGCTGAAATGTATCAGTATTGGAGAGATTTTATGCACAGAAGACAATTTCAGCCAAGTGATGTTCTTGGATACCACCGCATGCAGGCTGCAACCGAGGATGTTGAAATTTCGAGCGACGACCAGAAAAGCACCGGCGATGCATTGCTTGGAAGGTTGAACTACATTTACAAAGATCGTTACTTATTAACAGGTTCAGTACGTCGCGACGGTTATTCTGCATTTGGTCAGAAACATCCGCGGGCAACATTCGGTTCTGTTGCAGTGGGCTGGACAATCAGCGAAGAAGATTTCTTCAATGTCGAATGGATGGATATATTGAAATTCAGAGCTTCATACGGAACCAACGGTAACCGCGGTGTAGGTATTTATGATGCACTTGCGAACCTGAATACAGGAAAATTTGTTTTTGTTGAAGGTAACAATGAATATTACGTCTCACAATTGTATTCAAGCCGTATGGCAAACCCAAATTTGAAATGGGAACGGACAAGCGCCTATAACCTTGGGCTTGATTTTGCAGTTGTGGATGCAAGAATTCGCGGAAACATTGAACTGTATCATATGGTAACCAAAGATTTGCTTATCCCTCGCCAGTTGCCCGATATCACCGGATATTCAAGTGTATTTTCCAACCTTGGAGAAGTGGATAACACAGGTATTGAAGTTGCTTTAAATGCAAATATTGTTCAGAAAAACAAATTTAACTGGTTGATGAGCGCTTCCATTTCATACAATAAAAATGAGATTAAACACCTCTATTTTGACTATGATGAAAACGGAAATGAAGTGGATGATATCGGTAATGAATGGTTTATCGGTCATGCCCTTGATGAAATCTGGGACTATGAACTGGATGGAATCTGGCAGGAAAGCGAAGTTGAAGAAGCGCATAAATATTCACGTGATCCCGGTGATTTTAAACAGGTTGATCAAAATGGAGACGGGCTTTATACAAATGAAGACAAGGTTTTTCAGGGAACACGTACTCCAAAATACAGGTGGACATGGCGTAATGACTTATCTTTAGGTAACTGGGAACTTGGTGTGAAAGTTTATTCCTACATGGGATATTATTCAAGCAATAACCACAGAAGAAACAATGATGTATTCTATGACAGAGGCTCTTCTTTTGAAGTTCCTTACTGGACTCCCGCAAATCCAACCAACGAATGGGGACGCGTGGAAAGTTATGAATCAGGGTTCAGTGTATGGGAAAAAAATGATTTTATCCGTGTGGATAATGTATCGCTTTCATATAATATTCCTGGCAACCTTCTTCAGAAACTGACTATCATTAATTGTAAATTATCTTTGATTGCCCAGAACCCTTATGTATGGTCGAACTGGATGTGGATGGATCCGGAAATCAAGGATTTTACACCAACGAATATTTTATTTAAAATTAATTTAACGCTGTAAAACTGAAGGATATGAAAAGATTTAAAATAATTTCAATTTTAACCGTGGTCCTGGTTTTATCATGGACAAGTTGTACGGAAGATTTTCTGAAGCCGGAGCCTCTTTCGTTTTATGCGCCTGAAAATACTTTCGTGAATGCCGACGGATTAAACAGTGCATTAATTGCCTGTTTGAGGAATTCACGACATGATGTATACGAAGACTGCCCTCCGTTTCTGAACGATAACATCTTTTCGGAAGTGGCTGTGGAAGGAACTACAGATAAAACAGGTCCTCTGATGGATATGCCTGCACAGTTGCTGCCCGACTTAAAAATGAATGATAAGGACAGGACTTCAATTGGCTGGTTCTGGACAGAAGCATACAACCGCATCAAATATGCAAACACAGTTGTATCGCGTATTGATGTTCCTGAATGGGAAGGCGGGGTAAACGATCCGGAGCGCAATAACATTTTGGGTAAAGCTTATATCCACAGAGCCCGTACTTATTATCATTTAACCCAGCATTACGGTGATGTTCCCCTTATCCTTGAAGAAATTACCGAGCCACGGCTTGATTTCTACAGCACTACCCGTGAAAGTATTTTGCAGAAGTGTAAAAAGGATTTGGAATTTGCAACGCAATGGGTAAAATCAGAAGCTGAAGGTGCACCGGTAGGTGATATTAATAAAGCAACTGCTTACCATCTTTTGGCAAAGGTTGATTTGGCCCTTGGTGATTTTGACGGGGCAATTGCCGCCACTACTGCAATAATTAATGACGGCTGGCATCATCTGATGACCGAGCGGTTTGGAGTAGATGCAGGTGATGGTATCCACGATGTGACCTGGGATTTGCACCAGGAAGCCAATAAAGCGATTCCTGAAAACAGGGAAAGAATATTCATCTGGGTTGGGAGTGAATCATTGACCGAAGATGGTGCAAGTGAAAAAATAAGCGTTATGCGCCAGGCAGTTCCTTTCTGGGGTGGTGCAGGTAAAAATAAAACTCCATCGGGAGCTGCAGGTTTGAGCGATCAGCCGGCTGGTGTTACCGTTGGAAAAGGTAAGGTAGAAATCGACCAGGTGACAAAATACGGAAGGGGAATCGGAAGACAACGTCCAACTCCTTATCTCCAGTTTGATATCTGGGCCGGTGATTTTGGGGATGACCAGCGCCATAATGAAACAAACTGGATGACCATGGAAAAACTGGTATACAACCATCCCGATTTGAAAGCTGATGGTGATCCATGGTATGGTAAAAACATTAGAAAATACGATGACAATGGCGGTATTCTTTGTACCGACACCATCCGTTCGTGGTATAACTGGCCGTTTTACAAACTTTATACTCCTGATCCTACAGATATCACTCCTGATGGTGGAAGAGGTGACTGGTACTGCTATCGTCTGGCCGAAACCTATTTGCTCAGGGCTGAAGCTTATTACTGGAAAGATCAGTTGCAACAGGCCGCCGATGATGTAAATGCGATTCGTCAAAGGGCAGGTTGCAGCAAATTGTATTCCGCCGGTGAAATAAATATCGGTACTATTCTGGATGAACGCGCACGTGAATTGTACTACGAGGAATTTCGTAAAATTCCGTTGATTCGTATTGCATACTTGTTTGCAAAAACAGGAAAAACAGCATACAACGGTAAAACTTACAGTCTTGCAAACATTACAACCGATAATTTCTGGTACGACAGGGTTATCGAGAAAAATGTTTTCTACCGTGAGAATATAGTTGCTCCGCACTATACGTACAGACAGGCTCCTTATTTGATTCATTATCCGATTCCGGCCAATGCAATTAACGCAAACAGCCTTGGACGCATCAACCAGGTTCCCGGTTATCCGGGTACCGAATTGAATGTAACACCTTACAAATGGGTGGATGGAGAAGGAGAAGGTGAAGTTGTACCGCAATAAAATACTGATTGGTTCATTGGGAAGGACAGTTTAGTTAGGTTGATTTGTAAGGCGCCATCCGGTTTCGGGTGGCGCTTTCATTTTTTAGCTTTTATAGAAGTACGTTTTTAGATTTAAGAGAAAAATGTATAACTTCTTACAAAATAATATTGCACGCTGATGAAAGGATGTGCTTGCTTTTCATCATGACATACAAAATGTTGTTCAACAATAATCTGTACTTATATGTCCCTGAAAAGTAAATGCTAAACTTCAACAATGTGAAAGCTATATGAACGGAAAGAGATTTTCGGAAAGGAAGTAACAATCACGCCAACTGTTGTTGGAAAGCTACAGCATCTGCCTTCCGGAAAGGTTTGGAAATGGTAAAATAAGGTTTTCCGGACAAAAGTTCCGGGTATAAAAATTAAATCATAAATTTGTATCCAATAGGAAATTCTATAAATCAAACTTAATAATGAAAACGCGATCCATTTTGACACTTACTGTAATAACTTTATTAGCTGCTTGTTCAGGCGGTGGTCAAAAATCAACAGAATCAGAAGAACAAAACAGTATGTTTACAGGAGCAAAAAACGAAGTACAGTTAATGACCCTTGATCCCGGGCATTTTCATGCAGCACTTGTGCAAAAAACCATGTATGATCAGGTTGATCCGGTGGTTTATGTTTATGCACCGGAAGGTCCGGATGTGAAGGATCATCTTGCGCGGATTGAGGCGTATAACAACCGGGAAGAAAATCCGACTTCGTGGGAGGAAAAGGTATACACAGGTCCTGATTTCCTTGAGAAAATGATCGAACAGAAGCCGGGGAATGTGGTAATTATCTCAGGAAATAATGCAAAGAAAACAGAGTATATCATGCAATCGGTATCGGCAGGATTAAATGTTTTGGCTGATAAACCAATGGTGATTTCGCCGGAGGAATTTCCCAGGCTTGAAAAAGCATTTGAAGTTGCAGCAGAAAACAATGTTCTTTTGTATGATATTATGACCGAACGCTATGAGGTAACCACTATACTTCAGCGTGAATTGTCAAAAATTCCGGAGGTCTTTGGGGGACTGGTAACCGGAACGGCAGAGAATCCTGCAATCACAAAAGAAAGTGTGCACCATTTCTTTAAATATGTTTCGGGGCAGGCATTAAAGCGGCCGCCATGGTTTTTCGATGTGAGCCAGCAGGGAGAAGGCATGGTGGATGTTACTACCCATCTGGTTGATTTGATTCAATGGGAAGCTTTTCCTGAAGTTTCACTTAAAAAAGAGGATGTTGAAATTGTTTCATCGAAACGCTGGACAACAGACTTAACACCTGATAAATTTAAAAGGGTTACAGGAATGGATGAATTCCCGGATTACCTTCAGAAAGATGTTGATGACAATGTATTGAAGGTATACAGCAACGGTGAAATTAATTACACGTTGAAAGGGAAACATGCAAAGGTATCGGTGATATGGAATTTTGAAGCGCCCGAAGGTGCCGGCGATACCCACTATTCAATCATGCGTGGAAATACCTGCAATCTGATCATTAAACAGGGGGCAGAGCAGAATTATGTGCCTACACTTTATGTGGAAGCCAATGTTGATGAAGCAGGGATGGAAACTTTTGCCGGCGGTCTCGACAAAGCAATTAACCAGGACCTGGCGGTGATGTATCCCGGAATTCAGTTGAAAAAGCTTGAAGATAATCTTTGGATGGTGGAAGTTCCTGATAAGTACAGGTTAGGCCACGAAGCGCATTTTGGTCAGGTTACCGAAAAATACCTGCGTTACCTGGTGTGGGGACGACTACCTGAATGGGAAGTGCCCAATATGATAGTTAAATACTATACGACTACCCAGGGGCTTGAAAAGGCAAGAGAAAATTAAATTGAGGTTTCGTAGTTTTTGGAGTTTTGGTTATTGGGGCTGGTTCATTTTGAGCCAGCCTTTTTACTTTATGCGGATTATTGTTATTCCATCCCGGATGGGAAGAATCACTTTCTCCACCCGGTCATCATTTTTAATCATTTCGTTGAATTCTATTATTCCGGTTGTCTGGTCATCATCAGGTGCAGGTTTATCCAGCACTTTGCCACTCCAAAGCACATTGTCGGCAATAATAATCCCACCTTTCCTTACTTTATCAAAAACCTGGTTGTAATATTCAATATATTCCTGTTTATCGGCGTCCAGAAAAACAAGGTCAAATGTTTCGTTTAGTTTTGAAATAATTTCCAGTGCCGGTCCGATTAACTGAATGATTTTATCCTGCAGACCTGCTTTGTCGATATATCTGTGGGCAAAATTTTCAAGTTCATCATCAATTTCAATTGTGATTAATTTACCGTTTTCTTTTAATCCGCGGGCAAGGCAAATGGCAGAATAGCCGGTAAATGTACCTACTTCCAGAATCCGTTCGGGTTGTATCATTTTCGACAGCATGGTTAAAACCTGTCCCTGCAGGTGTCCGGAGAGCATTCGTGCGCCAAGCACTTTCAGATTTGTTTCGCGGTCGAGTTCCTTTAAAACCTTGTCTTCGGATTCAATATGATCGAGAATATACTTTTCAAGTTCGTTTGTTTGCATCATTACCTGTAAATTAATTTGCTCATCTGATTTTCGTCCAAAACAATATTTGCCACTTCAAGAAGATCGTCAGCCGTAATGGCTTCAATCTTATTAAATACAACATGCATTGGATCGACTTTGTTAAATAAGAGATAACTTTTTGCAATAGTAAGCATTAAATCTTCGCGGTTTTCAGTTGAAATTGCAATCTGGCCAATCAGCTGTTTTTGCGCTTTGCGAAGCTGCACGCTTCCAAGTTTCTTTTCCCGGAGCAGTTTAAATTCCTTTAAAACCAGTTCGGTAGCCTTTTCAAGATTTTCCCGGTCGGTGCCAAAATACACATTGAACAGACCGGTGTCGGAATAAGCTGCATAACCTGATTCAACATTGTATGCCATTCCCTTTCGCTCACGCAGTGCAAGGTTCAGCCTCGAATTCATTGCCTGGCCGCCGATAATGTTATTCAGTAAAACCATTTTAATGCGTCGCGGATCCAATATGTCGAAAGCTACATTCCCCATGACACAATGTGATTGAAATGTGTCCTTTTCAACAGTTTTATTTTCAGGAATGTAATGGGTGAATTTTTGCCGCTCTTTTGTTCTTATTTTCGCTTCTGCACTGCCAAAATACTTTTCAGTCATTTTCACCAATTCGGCAAAATCTATTCTTCCGACTGAGCCGATTACCATTTGGTCAGTGTGGTAATTATTTTCAATAAATCTGAAAATGCTTTCGCGGTTAAAGCTTTTCAGTTTCTTTTTGGTGCCCAGAATATTTCGTGCAATTGGATGTCCATCAAATACCAGCTCTTCAAAATCATCGAAAATTAAGTCCGACGGCGAATCTTTATAAGAATTAATTTCTTCAGTAACCACCTCTTTTTCACGTTGTAATTCCTTCTCCGGATAAATGCTGTTGAAGAGAATATCGCTAAGCAATTCAGCAGTTCTGTCGTAAAATTCGGCAAGAAATGTTGAATATAATGCAGTCTCTTCTTTGGTAGTATAGGCGTTTAATTCTCCGCCCACATCTTCAATACGGCTTAAAATATGAAAAGCCTTTCGTTTTTGAGTTCCTTTAAAAACGGAATGTTCGATGAAATGTGCAAGTCCGTGTTCATTGTCCCGTTCATCGCGTGAGCCTGTATTTATAATAATTCCGAAATGTCCGACAGGCGAATCGGCAGGTTTGTGAATTAGGCGGATTCCATTTTTTAATGTATGTTTCAGAAAATCAGTATCTGTCATCTGTAAATTAATCAGCTTGCAAAAGTATAAAAAGATAAGAGGAACACAAGTGGTGTAAAGCGATTTGATTTTTTGCAGTGGGTATAGATTTGAATAAAAAATTTCTTTGTGAATTTGAAAAATTGTTTACTTTTGTCACACCAAAAAAAAGGTGCCATAGCTCAGTTGGTAGAGCAACGGACTGAAAATCCGTGTGTCCCTGGTTCAATTCCAGGTGGCACCACATTTTAATAAATAAGTCGCTTAAGGCAGGTGACTTATTTTTTTTTGAACCACACCTTAATTCACAATCGCTATTTGTCTTCTTTTGTGTTATCCTGTAGAGAATTGTTTTTATAAAATTGTAATTGAAAACTTTTACCTGTGCACAAGTAAACCTTCATCAAGGCTTATTTTCAGTTACCGGATCTTTAAATTTTCAGGTTTGAATAAACATTGGCAGTTTCCTGGAATTAATATTCACTTAAAGAAATAAGAAAAGGGCAGCTCAACAGCCGCCCTTTATCAATGTTAACCCCCAAACACACAAGCAATACAGAACGTATTGCACTACAATAGTAATAAAATAATTGGAATAAAGAACATATAATTCATGAAAAATAATTGTTCCGGGACTAATATTATTCAGATTAATTAAATTTTTTAATTATCAGAAGCGGATTTCATTTCCTGAAGACAATACTTAACGAATTCTATTTATTTCGTGCAGAATAAAGTTGCTGTGTTTATTTATAAAACTACTAGGCATAAATACTTATCATTTATATATTTACAGAAATTAATTGGATTGTTTACGTCTGCCTGGCTAAATGAAAAGATACTTAAGATCGGTTTGGTTTCTTGCCCTTTTCATAACAATACCGCTAATTATTGTTATGCCTCCGTTGTTCACCAAATATCAATGTAAACTTGTAGAGCAAAAAAAACGGCTTTCTGACAGAAGATCGGTTGTATACTTTGAAGACTTGAATTCGGATGGCAGGGAGGAACGAATAGAATCGTTTCAGCAGTCAGTCGATACATTCCAGTTTTCATTCCAGTATTACTCTTACAATGGAGGAATGATAGATCAGGTAAACCTGCCGGGAAATTTTCATATGGATACACACCATTTGTTTTTTGCAGATTATGATAAGGATGGTAACAAGGAAGTGTACCATTTTTACTTTGAAAAAGACAGTCTTTATTTGAGTTGGATACAACTTTTTCCGGAAGCTGGAAAAATAAATACACTTGCTATTTGTAAAATTTATACTTACAACAAAGGATTAATCGATTATCAATTTGACGAAGTGCACTGCAGGGACCTGGATAATGATGGACAAAATGAACTTATATTTGCTGTTGTTGGGGGATATTCAATAATTCCACGCCAAATTTTTAAGGTTGATTTAGTACAAAGAAAGGTGACTGGATCAGAAAATACAGGTTGTGCAAATGCCCGCCTTAGCTTTTATGATCTTGACAATGACGGGAAACTTGAGGTTATTGCAGAGGGTCAGGTAGCGCCAATTCGTGCTGTACCAAATCTGAAATACAATAATCAAGCTCCTTACCTAAAGGTGTTTGATGCTGATTTAAATTATTTTTTCCCACCCCATAAATTTTTTGAAGGAATTCAAAGTAATACTACAACATTTGTTGTTGAAGAAGAATCGGATATTAAATTACTAAGTGTTTTTGCTTCCAGAAGTGCCAATTGTGTCCCTTTTCGTGCATACATATTCGATTTGAATGGAAACAGAATTGACTCTTTGGATTATGATAAAGCAGATAGAAATGTAATTAAATTTGTCTTTCAAAATCAATCCGGCAATTGTGTAATTCAGGTCCATCCTTCTGAACTTCTTGAATTTTCAGGAGAATTGGAAATTGTTAACATGCACAAATTAGCTATTTACAGAAATTTAAGTTATTTGTTTCAGGCAGATATTAATAAGGATGGAGTTTGGGAAGTTTTCTTTTATGATGCTGAAGATAAAGTGGTCCATTTGTATAGCGACAGTTATAAATGGCACATCCCAATTCAATTGCATGATGATCTTTTTGTTGCCGAGAAAGATTTGGGACTCCGAAACAAACAATTTTACATTCATACAAAATCCGGTTACAGTGTTTACACTTTTAGCAACAATTCCATATATTATTTGAAATTACCGATCTGGGCCGGTATTTATTTTCTGTCGGTTCTTTTACTTTTCCTGTTTCAGAAGATTATAGAATCAAGAATCAGGGAAAAGTATGAAATGCAAAATCAAATCAGGGAACTACAATTAAAGTCGTTTAAAAATCAGCTTGAGCCACATTTTCTTTTTAATACTTTCAATACAGTGGCCTCTGTGATTAAGCAAGGGAAAACAGATGTTGCATATGATATTTTCATGAAGCTTACACGATTACTTCGTTCAAGCCTTGAAAACACAGATGCCAGCTTATGGATGCTTGAAAGCGAGATTAAACTTGTTGAGAATTATCTCGAAATACAAAACTTCAGATTTAAAGATTTATTTGAATACCGGGTTAACATATCAGGAAAAGTTATTTTAAAGGTGATGATTCCGAAAATGATCATTCAGGTGCATGTTGAAAATGCCATTAATCATGGATTGCGACCAAAAGGAGGAGGGGGAATGCTTGCAGTTGATATTCATACAGATAATTTGGTGTTGAATATTGAGATAACTGATAATGGTGTTGGTCGCGAAAGAGCAAAAGAACTTAAAACAGGTAATTTTGGATTGGGAATAAAAACAATTTCGCAGTTTATTGAAACACATAATCAACACAGCTCAAATAAAATTTCACAGAAAATTATTGATTTAATTGATGAAAATGGCAATCCCTCCGGTACAAAAGTAAAGATAGTGTTGTCGGTTTAAATCATTGAATATGGGTTATACAACTGTCATGTGTAGTATTATCAGCCATTTGTCATTTTTCTTTTTCATTACAATCAGGTTTCTTCCTGTTACAGTTACTCCTGAATTTGTTGCCTGGTATCTGCAAAATAATGAAACCAAATCGCAGGAGATTTCCATTCTTAGAATTTCAATTTCATCGATATGGCCGCCACCACTAATGCCATTTTGAAAGTTGGCAATAAGTTTTTGCCTGCCAATTGCTTCAAGACCGGCAACATGCGAAGAGGCGTAAATGGCATCTTCCGCGTAAAGTGAGACAAGGTTTTGTGCATCTCCGCTGTTGTATGCAGCTTTCCATTGTTTCAGTTTTTCCTGAAATTCAGCATTCATATCTGAACCTGAATGAGTTTCGTTTTGTGCTTTGGCAGCAATTACCAGAAGCAACAAAACTGTTGCGGTAATAAATTTTAAAGTTTTCATATATGCAAATTATAAAAGTTACTGATTACTGGTGGTTGAGCTTTATTTTACTTATACACATTTTTAGCCCATGCACATCTGACCCCCGGCAGGAATTCACATTGGTTTAGTTCATGCTTATCTGTATCTAACTGTAGACATGTTCGTTTCATCGATTTATAAAATGTTTCATTGATTTACAATTCGGGTGAACTTTTTTTTCGAGTTCCCGGCAATATTCCGGTACACTTCCTGAACCTCCGGTTTTGGGTTTTTACATAAAAATATTTTCACTCCTTTTTCCCGGAAAAATGTATCCTGAACACATCCAATTTCTTCAATTACATTAAAAAGTGGTTGAAGTTCATTGGTATTATAGTAGATGTAAATAAGTGGTCCGGAAGGAATATTTTCAGGCGCCCAAAACACATAACTTTCCTGAAAAGTTATTGGTTCCGGCAGGTTGTATTTTTTACCATAGAAATGAATGGCACCGGCATAACCATAATTGCTTTCGCTGAAAATGGTACAATTCTTTTGGTCTTCGGCATTTAAAAGATTGTATGCTTTTACTACATAATCCGAAAGTTCCTTCCAACCGGTCATGTCTGCATACACCTGCGACATCGGGTGTATTTTACCATCTTCCCAGCGGGCAAAAGGCGCAGCAGCCCAGTTTCTTGTTTTGGCTGAATAGTTGTACAATTTCGCCGGCGACATTACCGGGATGACCAGCGGCAGGGAAACCATTGAATAAACGGTAACAACTGCAAGGGCTGTTGCTGCCAGTAATTTTTGTTTGATTTTCTTTTCGATGAAATATCCGCCATAGGCAAGCAGAATAGAGAATAATCCCAGTACATAATATGCTTTTCCTTTGGAGAGGAAGAACATCAGAATGGTGAAGAGAATGCCGAAGCCGATGAATTGATATTTCTTTTCCTGTCGGCTGAAAAGGAGGGCAATTAATCCAATAATTACAGGAATCAGAAATGCGGAATTAAACTGCAACAGATCGGTAAAAAAATTGGTGTAGGTAAGCTTGTCCAGTTGTGTTTTTTTAAGTTGTTCGAAATGAACTATCACCGGCCAGTTGTGGTGGTATTGCCAGAGAATGTTGGGAAGAATGAGAACAATTCCCAAAAGGATGGAAAGGAAGAACCACTTTGAATTCATCAGTTTCCGCTGTTTCCCCGTAAGAAAGGCAATGAAAAATCCGGCGGTTAAATAAGCAACCGAATATTTGGTAAGGAATGATATCCCCAGAAGAATTCCTATCCATATCCACAGCTTTTTGTTTTCCGATTGCGACAGTTTAAAAATTAGATAAATTACAGCTGTCCACAGGAAATATTCGAATGCATTCGGGGTAAAAAGTGAGAATAGCAGCAGGAATCCGGGAGAGAACAGGAATGCCAGGGCAGCAATTGTTAACGCAAAAATTCCGCCGCCTAAATCTTTTACCGTTTTAGCTATTATTAAAAGTGTGGCGGCGCCAAATAATGCAGGAATCAGTCTGATTCCAAAAACAGAATACCCCAAAGTGCTTTTTACAAGAAACGCAAGAAAGCCTATTGCCGGTGGTACGGTTAAATATCCGAAGGCAGGGTGTGAGCCCATGTTGAAATAGAGCATTTCGTCGCGGTGCAGTTCATAACGGGTTCCGGTAAGTAAATGCAATGCGAGCTGGGCTGCAATAAACAAAAAGGTTATCAGCCAAAAACGATTTATTTTCATATGTACAGCATGTTTATCCATAAACAAAATTGCTTTATTTTATCATCGCCGCTTTTTTCAGTTTGCCGGGCATTTTTTCAATGGCATAGCGAAGCGCTGTTCTTGGCATCACCGTTTTTCTGCCCATTACAAAATCAAAAACCGCCTGCTGGTTCGACTGGCTGGCCGCCTTGAGCATCCAGCCATAACCTTTTTGGACCATATCGTCCGAATCGGTGAGCAGGATATCGGCGATTTCAAAAATGTCCGTAAGGAACAATCCTTTTCTGGCAGGAATGATGAGTGAAACTGCAGCAGCCCTTTTTGCCCAGCGGCTTTCAGAGCGGGCAAACTCCTTCAGTTTTGCCAGAAATTCGGGGTACATCATCACAAAGTCGCCAATTGTGTGGTTGCAAAAGGTATCGCACGATGCCCAGTTGCTGACATATTTTTTTATCCATCTTTCAAAGATTTCAAAGTCTGCCGGTTCAAACTGTTTATGCAGCCGCTCCGACCAGTCGCAGGCAATAAACGACTCTTCCAGGAACCCGGACTGCCAAAGCATTTCGCAATAATCAAAGATTTCTGATTTTGACTTTTCCTTTACTTCAGCAAAGAAATCCCTGCTGA
The DNA here is from genome assembly GCA_963816685.1 of uncultured Prolixibacteraceae bacterium. Taxonomy (GTDB): domain Bacteria; phylum Bacteroidota; class Bacteroidia; order Bacteroidales; family Prolixibacteraceae; genus CAVYUC01. The sequence goes on from CAWFMB010000034.1 coordinate 82,137, forward strand.
TTTTTTTTACGATGGCCGCTTTTACGCCATACACGGTTACGATTTCCTTAAAATAGCGCTGACTTCCTACCCGGGTATTTTCATCGCTGCTTTCCATAAGGGTCTGGCGTATCTGACTTATCAGTTCATTCATGATTTTCTTAATTTGGATGCGATTCTTCTATTTTACAAACTGGCTATTATTCTTTCTTAAAGGTAAAGCAGGACTGATTACCTGAGTCAATAAAACTTATAATATTCCTGCTGTTTTTTTAAAATTGATGGTAAAATTCCTTTCTTTACCCACCAATTGTGAACAGGTAAATCCACGTTTTTCGGCCAGTGCCCTGATTTCTTCAGCTGTCAGTTTATCCGGGTCGCCAGCCAATTCTGAAACGGAAAGTATTCCACCGGGTTTCAACATCCGGTAAAATTCTTTCAGGCTGGAATAACTTACAATGGTTTTACCCTGTGCTGTACCATTCATCAGCATTACGAAAAGGCAAATGACTGCAATAATTAATCTCATGCTACGGAAGATATTAACTGCAGGTTTTTAAAATAATCAAGTAATATAATATCAATCACCAGAACCAACAGGTTCCAGATAATCAGTGCTGCAAATCCGGCGGGTGAGAAAATCCAGTTCATATTGATGGAGGTAAGAATTGCCGAAGCTATACTGCAAACGCCATTGATGAAAAACAACCTGCGGAGTGTCTGTTCCCTTTTTTGATTTTTAAAGATGAAAGCCATAAAAATAAATGAAAGTCCGATTCCACCCCAGCCCCACATTTCGAGCGCCCAGGCAAATGAACCAGGGTTGGCCATTGAAAATGCGGCCAAAATAAAATCTGCTTCTGACGAATGATTTTGAACAAGATAAGGCACATATGTAGTTTGAATAATGTAGTTCAGAAAAACCACCACTGAGAAAATTACGTTAAGTGCTAGTCCCGATAATGCCCATATTTTGCATTCTTTTTCAGCCAAAAAATAAAGGGTAACAAAAGTAAGCAACGATCCCGTAATCAGGAAATAGCCACAGAAGAATGTAGCAGTCTGCAACCAGTGGAAAGACTGGATGAACAACTGTGGATTTTGCCAAGGTGGCTGCGGGTGCAAAACGGCGGCTAAAACCGGGAAGATTAATCCCGAAAAAAGAATGCCGAAAACATTGGTTAATACGGCAGCCCGGCCAAATTGAAGGACATTGGTTTTCATATTCTGAAAGGTTGAAAGTTTACATAAATCAGATGTAAATTTAAAGCAAATTCCGGCAGGTATTATTTGTCTTCCTGCCTTAAAATATTTAGCGGATAATCATTGTTTCTCTGTTTCCAGATTCCTTTGATCGTATAGTCTGTTCTTTCCAGTTTTCCCGAGTAGGTTGCGCCGGCAATTCCGACTCTGAAAAATATGGAGTCCTTATTAAACTGAAATTCGGAAACCGGAATATCAAAAGCATTCTGATCTGGACTGTCGAGAGTTGCCACAACCTGTCCGTCTGCAATTTTAACATTCATAACAAATTGCGAAGTGGCACCAAACTGTGTAAGTTTACCCGTCCAGATACCCATAATTGCTGAATCCAAATCAGTGGAATTTAAAGTTTCAGGTTGATTCAACGGGTTCTTTTCCGATAATGCATTCAAAAATGAATCTGCTTCGTCTTTGCCGTAAACATTTTTCAATGCATCAAGGAAAATCGCAGTTGTGGCTGTTTTTTCCTCCTCAAATCTTTGATACAAAACATGGAAAAAACCAATTAACAAATCATCTCCATACTTCATTCTTAAATCGTTTAAAAGGAGTGTAGGCTTATAATAGCGGTTTATTTCGCGTTCCCGCGAATCAGCGGTTGTTTCAAGTACCGAAACCCGGGTTGGTGTACCCTCTGCCATATCCCGGTATTCTTTTACGAGTATAGTGTAAAACGCTTTACCAATGCAGAATTCAGATGCAAGTAAAGCTGAGAATTCAGCCAGACCTTCATTTAGCCAGTCATCAGGTGTCGTGGTATTTGCCCTGCTCCAGTAATGGGCAATTTCGTGTGCATTCAATCTGAAATCCCGCACATAACTATTGGTTGTGGAAAGCTGTTCCAATGCAAATCTTTCTGAAACCACAATCAACGGAGCACGTGTGTAACCGCCGGCTGGCCGAGGGGAATAAACAATTTTTACCCTATCGGCTGCTCCTTTTGTTCCGTATAGTTTTTCATAGAAATTCCAGGTTTTCATTAAATCCGATTTCATGGAATCGATATAAGAAACAGGCAATTGGTGAAAATATATATCGATGGATTTGCTGTTATCCGTCCGTACCGACTTTTTTAATCCGGGCGCTGCCAGTAATGTGATGTTATATTTCGGAGAATCTGAAATCCAGTTGGTCTGAACCCTTTGATGGATTTTAACTTCATCAGTTTTGGTGCAATTGGTAACGGACACAAAATCGTCGGGTAAATCAATAACCAACCGATAGATAGCAGGCGAATCTTTTACCGTTTTTGGATACCAAATGATGAGGTCAGATAATTCAACCAGTGCCGGGCAGACAATATTCAGATTACTTATATTTTTAGGAAAATCATCCACTCTTATTTGTCCTGAAAATTGAATAGTGAGTTCTTCAGGAATATGATGAATTATATATTTATTGGAAAAAGAATTATCAGAAGCAGGTAAAACAGAAAATTGAATTCTTCCTGCACTGTTTTCCATAGATAGTATTTCCATTCCTTTTGACAATCTGAAAACGGAATCGGCAGGATTATTCATTTTTAAATTTCCTGTCAATTTACAGGAATCCGGCTCGATTCTGAGAAACATTTCCATCATCGGAACCGGCTTATCTGCTGAAGTTTGTGAAAACAGAGGATTAAAGCAGGTTAAGGAGACCTGAAAAAAAATGAGTGTAATAATTCTTTTCATTGATGTCGTAGTAATCGTTCGAAATTAAATGCCATCCGATCACAAAAACGCGAATACAATATCGTTCCTTTCATTTTGGTACGAATTGTTAATTTTTAAAAGTTAGTAAATAAAGAACAATACCCGGTTTACTCTTCTTGTATATTCCCGGTATTGCTCCCCAAAAATTTCGGATAGTGATTTTTCTTCCTCCGGAATAAAAATCACCAGTGCAATATACATTACAAGTGCGGCAATCAGGAAAATCCAGTTATTGCAGATTCCGGCCAGACCGGGAAGAATGAACACAATCCAGCTTGCATAAATCGGGTTTCGCGAAAGGGAGAAAACTCCGGTCGTTATCAGCTTTCCTTTCGGGAATTCACGTAAGAACTGGACAACAGCACAAATCCAAAGCAGGATTCCGGGAATGAGCAAAATCCAGCCTGCATTTTTTAAAGTAGCTGCTTTAAAATACGGGAAAGCTGAAACAGCAGGATAAAAGATTTGCACAAGAATCCCGGCAATAAGGATTGGCAGCATCCTCCGGAAAATTTTGGGCCCTGCGCCGGCAGCGCTTAAGCCCAGCGGCGAAAGCAGTTTTGTTTTCATCTTCCTATTGTTTTTTATGAAGGGATTTATTTCCTGCAATAATCAGTGGTTCAAGGTGCAGCACTCCCAAATTAATTTTAGGCTCCTCTTTGTGAATGGTCACTGTTTCAGTTTTAATTTTTCTAAATCCCGGTTCACTAATTTCAAGGAAGTAATTTCCAGCGCCGAGCATCGATAAATAAAAACTGCCGTCATTGTTCGTAATTGTACCGGCAATCATTGAAGAATCAGTGGCGGAATAAATGGTAACCGATACATATTCAAGCGTCTTTTGGGAAAACGCATCTCTTATTGTGCCGCTGATTTTTCCGTTTTCAGCGAGATTGATGCTCATGGCTGCTGAGGCAAATGCTGTATTTAAAAGTAAAACAATCAATACGGCTTTTAATAAGTTGAATTTTGTTTTCATTGTTTTCTGTTTTCATTGCTGATTCAAATTTCGGATAAAGGACAAAACTGGAAAAGTTTATATGGATGAATGACGGATTAAGGGTGATGAAGCCGGAAAATAAAAGATGATCGTATTTCTGAAAAAATCTTCGGGTGAGTGTTTTGTTTGCAAGGAATGCATTGAATCTTTTTTTTGTATCTCCAAACGGGAATGTGCAGAAATCTTAGGGTGTTTTTAGGAAACTGATTCAGTTAAATTCAGCACATCTGTTTTTAGAATCTGCAGCATTTTTTCCGGTTCTTCAAATAAGGGACTGTGAGCCGAATTTTCAAACGTATAAAATCTTTTTACAGGCGCTTTTAGTATTTCGAAATAGGCGATTGCAAGTAGATACGAACAGGTGTAATCGTATATCCCTTCAAAGAAGTAAACGGGAAGTTTCAATTCGGTCAGTTCTACCGTCAAATCGGCAGATAGCATTTCATCCCAGAGCGAACTGACGCCGGATTGAGATTTTCCGTGCCACAGGTAGTATTTTTCTTTCAGGGTATAACCGGAGCAGCGAAGGGAAGGCAAAAAAATACCGGTAATTACCGAATGCATGTTGTGCATGGTTCCAACTCCAAGTTGGTGCATGGCTTTATCACGGATTGCAAGATATGCTGCGGGTGTTCCTTTTTCCCGGTTCACCGGAGCTGCTTTGAGCTTCCGCACCATCTTTTTATTTCCTTTTTCCTTAAATTGAGCACACATATAATCCCAGGCCAGCTTTTCAGATAATAGCTGGTTTGTCATCTGAGACATACCCAAATAGGCATGATATAAATCTGGAAACTGCGATGCCGCCTGAATGCCGATGAACGTTCCTCCGGAGTGGGCCATCAGGTAAATTTTTTCTTTGCCAAACCGTTCCCTCAGGTAGTTTGTCACTTCCAGAACATCACCAATCAATTGTGTGAGCGTAATTTCCTTTGCCAATGAACTGGTTTTATACGAAATTCCGGAGCCACGCTGTTCCCACCAGGCAACAGTAAAATATTTTTCGATTCCCGACGGGTACTTCTGATTTAGAAAGTATTCGGGCAGTCCTCCGTGAAGATAAAGTAAAACAGGATTGTTTATGTTCCTGCTCTGAATAAACATCCCCTGCTCCGTATCATTAATACTAACGAAGATTTTTTCTGAAATACCTCCTTTCACCGGTTTCCCATTTTCATCCGAAACAGGGTTGGGTTTTCCCGGACTGTAAATTAGTACAAGACCTGAAACCGCAGCAATTAAGATTAAAAAGAAAGATATGATTATCACCATGATTTTATGACCAGGTTTATTTATTTCCTGTAAACACAGTCAGAACTTCAGGATAGTAAGAGGAAAAAGAAGGATATTTTTTCCATTTCTTAAAAATTAATTGAAGGTGCTTTAAAGGTTTTTGGGTCATTATTCAGATTGTATTTGTAATTAATAACTTCCAGCCGTTCAGGAATTATTTTTATCAATACAAAAATATCCTGCCAGTTGGGGATACCTTCCCAGTAATCGCGTTTCATCTTTTTCAATAGATCTTTGTCATCGATAACCTCGGCCTTCCCCGAAATATTGACATAACCAATTGCCGTATTGTGATTGGAAAAATAAACTGCAACCTTCGGATTGTTTTTCAGTTCCCTTACTTTACGGCTGCTTCGTGAAGTGGCAAACCACACGACCAAATCATCATTTGCAGGGAATGGGTTCATGGTACGCACCTGTGGCTGACCTGTTGAATCAATGGTAACAAGGCCGCAATAGGTGGTCTGATTGATAATATCGCGGGCAGCAAGGAGCAGGGTGTCGCGGTTAACAGCCGTTTGAGCGTTCAGATGGGGTGCAGCGGTAAGAATAAATAAGATGCTGCAGAAAATGAAATGGAGAATGAAAGATTTTTTCATTTGATTATGGATTAAGTGAAACTTTATTCTGTTTGAACTCCTGTTAATCTTATGTCCGTTTTTTTGTAAATTACTGCTCTTGATAAGCTTTGATTTGATTTCTCCAAAAATCATTAAAGTTGGATTTTGGCTTTTTGAACAGGTAAATTTCTGTACCAAATTCTATGGCCAGTGAGTTCTCCACTGTACCAATTTCTGCGCATTCACCGAAGAAATTTTTCATATCCCTGAAATTACTACTTTCAAGTGCATCTACTCCAACTACATACACCACTTCATCAATTTCATTATCAAATTCACGTGGAATCCAATACTGAAATGATTCGCTAAAGCTTAAAGGTTCGGGCAAATCATACTTCTTTCCAATTACACTAATTGCTCCTGCCTGGCCATAATTCGCACAGAAAATAAAACTTTTGTTTTTATCTTTTACCTGCATCCAGGCGGTATTTGTTTTTTCGGTAATTTCATTCCAGCCAAGCATATCAGCATATACCTGTGGGAGTTTTCTGTGGTTTCCATCTTCATCTTTTCTTAGCAAATCTGTTCCGGTTATTTGAGAAAAGCCATCGAAATAATTCACCATTTTACCCGGTTTAAACACGGGTAAACTTAAAGGCAGCAGTAAAAGCGACAAAACAACCAATACGCCGGAAATCGAAATGAATACAAATTTGTTAGTTGTTACTTTTTCAACAAATAATGAACCGACGACAATAAAAAAGGGGAAAAGTCCGGAAGCATACATGCTTTTTCCCCGGAGCAATAACAAAAGCATTAAAATTATCGCAGAAATGGATATCAGAATTCGATATTGCCTGAATTCATTTTTAATTAAAAAGAAAACAATTCCAGGTAAAATGATAAAAGTGAAGGGTAGCAAAAATAGAAGTAGTTCAAACATAAACTCCAATCGATTTACATTATCGAGCTGACTTACTTTTAATTCTTTCATGTGGCTGAGCAATGGAAGATGATGCCATATCTGCCATATAATATTTGGAGATGCAATTAAAACAGAAAGGAACAAACTCAGATAAAAATATTTATTTGAAAACAGGTTTCTGTATCTGGAAAAAGGAACCACCACAAGGATTGCTGTCAGCAGAAAAATTACATTGTATTTATTGAGTATGGATATGCCAATTATCACTCCCAGAAAGATTAAGTATTTGTTTTTAGCGGAATTAATAAACCTGATTATCAGGAACAATATCAGCGTCCAGAAGAATATGTCAAAACAATAGGGAGTGTAAACACCGTAAATGGTTACAACAAACATGGTTCCCGAAACTCCAATGGCAGCCAGTATTTGCGCTTGAAAATTTCCTTTTAATTCTTTAGTCATCAATGCACTTAAAATAACCAGTATTCCACTGATTAAGGCAGGGAAAAGCCGGACTGAAAATAATGAATAGCCTAAAATGTTTTTCGGAATAAATGCTAAAAATCCAACCAATGGAGGTGAAGTAGCATATCCAAAATCCAGATGATTGCAAAATGAGAAGTATAACAATTCATCACGGTGTGGTTCGAAATTCAATCCTGAAATTAAATGCAGGCCTGTGTTTACTGCTCCAATTAAGGCAATGATAAAAATACCTGATTTAATTTTCACTTTCCAATGATGTTTAGCTGTGGTTTAAATGCATTTTTACAAATTCCACGATTTCATTCATTGCTTCCGTTGCTTCCGGAAATATGGGAGCCAATAGCGGATAACAATGAACCATTCCTTTTCCTGCTCTGAAGGTAACATCAACTCCGGCTTTTTTGGCTTTGATGTAAAACTTTTCCCCGTCGTCAAATAATTCGTCGTCTTCACCTGAATTGATAAAAAGAGGAGGAAGTCCTTTTAAATCACCAAATAAAGGTGAAACCAGCGGGTTGCCGGCAGGAATTTGTCCAGCATAATGTTTGCTGAACACAATCCAGGAATTGATGGGTGCCGGTGAAACCTTGTTCTTTGTTTTGTACGTTTTCCCTGAACACGTTAAATCAGTCCAGGGTGAAATTGCAACTGTGGCTGCCGGCATTGGGATTTGTTTTTCTTTTAATGCCAGAAGTGTTGCTAATGTCAATCCACCGCCTGCTGATTCTCCTGCAATAATTATATTCCCGGGTTGATAATTTTGGGAAAGCAACCACTGATAGATTTTCACTGAATCATCCAGGGCTGCCGGATACGGATGTTCAGGAGCCAGCCGGTATTCAAACAGAAGATTGGTTACACCTGTATATCTGGCAAATTTTGTGACAAAACCACGGTGGTCGATGCACGAACCGGAAACATAACCTCCGCCATGCACATATAAAATCAATCCGGCAGGATTTGCATCTTCAGGAATCAGCCATTCGGTTTTCATACCCTCAATTTCCTGTTTCTTTATTTTAATTCCGGATGGAATTTTGGCATATTTGGCAGCCCCTTTCTCACACCGCTTGCGGAAATCCACAATGGAAGTATTCATGTCGAAAACTTCCTTTTTTAACTTTCCGCGTAGTAAGTGATTGTTTCGCATCATAAAATTGAACAGTGTACTTTTAACACTTGACATTGTTTATTTTTTTTAATGGATGAACCTGAATTCCTTGATTTGATTAAATAGTATAAAATCGCTGAATACGTGGCATCAAACTAAAAACCACAATCAGCACACCAATCGACGCAATTATCGGCTGCAGGATAAAATATTCTGTCAGCATTTGTTGAATGATGATCCAGATAATACAAATAATTCCGGTGTATAATGTAAATGTCCATCCCCAGTATTTTTCAGGATAAATATTCAGGAAATTAAACCTCCGGTTCTTTTTTCGTAGAAATAATCCAATGATGGCCACCAGTGGAAAAATTCCGAGCAACATAAATAAAAAAAGTCCCGGAATCAGAAAACCTGGAAAGGGGATCAATTCCAGCCATTCAGAATCCATTTTTAACAGTGAACCATCGGGGGAAATGATTAAACTTCCTCCGCCGTAAATTGCCCCAATTGAAAGGATCAACAAGAGCAGAAACAGAATGTAAATTTCAAATGGCCTTTTCATCATTTATATTCCTGAATTAATCCTTTTTACCGTCCACCCATTTTTTGAAATCCACTACTTTATCGAGACTGACGAAAACACCTTCGGGTACCGATGGATTGAGTTCAAGTTTTAACCTGCTTTTTGGGAAAATGTGAATATTCGAAATAGCTTGTAATCCAATTAAATACTGGCGGTTAACTCTAAAAAACATTTTCGGGTCCAGTTCATCAAGGAGGTTGTCCAAACTTAAATCAAGCGAATACTGGCCTTTTGTATTCATCACTACAAATGTTATCCCGCTGTTGGAGAAAAAATATGCTATGTCTTTTGTGTCAATGCTCTTCAGTTTTTGACCAACAACCACTGAAAACCTTTCACGGTACGATTTTTCTTTCACCTGCATTAGGTTGTACAATTCCGTTAAATTAACAAGCTGGCTTTTTTCGCCCCACTCCCGGTATTTTACAATGGCTTTTTCCAAATCATCCTGAACAATAGGTTTCAGCAAGTAATCAATGCTTTTCAGCTTAAAGGCTTTGATGGCATATTCATCGAAGGCTGTAGTAAATATAATGGGTGAGTTCACTTTTACCTGGTCAAAAATGGAGAAACTCAGGCCATCTTCAAGATGTATATCGAGAAAGATTAAGTCGGGCTGTGGATTAATTTTTAACCATTCTACCGAGTCTTCCACCGATTCCAGTCGTGCAAGAATTTTAATGGACGGATCAATATTCTTTACTAAACTTTCGAGCCGCCGGGCAGCCAGTTGTTCATCTTCAATAATTATAGTTTTCATGTTTAATGAGGTTTTATTTATCCAGAATATCACTGAAAAATCCAGTACCGATTTGTTTTCTGAAGTCGATTCCCGATTTCAGGTACTTTTTTAGCATCACAAACAGTTCGTTTTTTACGATTGGTTTATGCAAAAAATCAATTTGTTTAGTCATGAAAGCTTTTACAGCCAGTTCATCAGTTGCAGTTGTAAACACAATTGGACTCGAAACACTCACTTTTTCAAAAATGGCAAAACTTAAATCGTCTTCAAGGTGGATATCAAGAAAAATAAGGTTGGGTTCGGGATTACTTCTGAACCATTCCACTGATTCTTCGACAGATTCGAGCCAAGCTGCAACTTCTATTTCAGGATCAAAATCTTTAATCATGTTCTCCAGTCGTTTTGCAGCATATATTTCATCTTCAATAATTACGATTCTCATTTTTCTTGCTTTTAAGATTTTACGGTTTTAGCTTCTAAGCGGAATTCGGGCTATGAATTTTGTTTCTGTTTTGTAGAATTGCGGGGCAGGCATTTCGAGCAAATAGTAGCGATGTTCAATGTTTTTTAATCCAACACCTGTTGATGCCATATGTGATTCCCGCTCCTGCAGGTTATTTTCAACAATCAGTGTCTTTTCGTTTTCTGTTAAAATATCAATTTTTAATGGATTTTTTTTCGACATAGAATTATGCTTAATAGCATTTTCAATGAGCAACTGCAATGCCAATGGAAGAATCTTCAGGTCTTTTTTATCATCGGCAATATCTACATTCACCTCAATTTTGCCCATAAACCTAATGTTCAGCAGGAAAACATAGGCATTTAGAAAATCGAGTTCTGTTTGCAAATCCACCAAATCATTATCTTTATTTTCAAGAACATAACGGTACACTTTTGATAAATGCTCGGTGAATTTTTCGGCCAAATCGGGCTCAAGTTTAATTAACGATGTAAGTACATTCAGGCTGTTAAAAAGAAAGTGCGGATTTACCTGCTGGCGCAAAACTTCAAATTGTGACTGTAAATTTTCCTTTTGTAACCGGATGAGCTGTGTATTTGCCTCTGTTAGTTTCAGTGTATTTTCACGTATCCTGATTTCGAGGTTTTGATTAAGAGCTTCAAGTTTCGATTTTGCAATCCGGAGTTCTTCTTCAGTTTTTAACCTGTAGGTGATATCGCGCACAATAATAAATGCTGCCGGTTGATTGTTGTACAATGACGTTCTTGTGTTAAGTTCAACCTCCAGCAATGAACCGTCTTTTTTGTAAATCCGGCTGCGGTACATGGTTTGAAATTCTTCTCCGGTCATCCTTCTCTTGTGATAGTTGTTCATCATCTTATGAAATTCCGGTACTACAAAATCGGTGTACGGTTTTTCCAGCAGTTCATTTTCACTGTATTGCACCAGTTCACAAAACGACTGGTTCACAAATTTCAATTTTCCATTTTGGGTTATAATAATCCCATCAACAGCTTTTTCAATTAATGTTCGGTATTTTTCTTCACTTTCCTTAAGTGCATTTTCCATGGCAATGTGCGAACTCATATCGAGAATAATTCCTCGGGTTCCTGTAATTTTTCCATTTTCAAACATTGGCGAGGCAAAAATCATTACGGGGAATTTTGTACCGTCATTTTTAACTGCTGTATAATGAGTTCCTTGTGTATGATAACTTTCGGTGAGGCTTTTTAACATGTTTTCCTTCATCTGTGCATGATGTTCGGGAGCAATAAAATCAAAAGCCGGTCTGCCGTAATCAGAAAATGTTATTCCAAATTTATGAAGTCCGGTTTGGTTCATATAAGTTATATCCCCTTTTGGATCCAGTTCATAAACCGACTGGGGTAGCATTTCTGCCAGTTCGCGGTATTTTTTTTCGCTGGCGAACAATGCCAGCTGCATTTTTTTGCTTTCGGTAACGTCGTGAAGTGTCATGAAAGCAGCTGGGTTACCTTCAAATTCAACTGTTGTCGACTGCACTTCCACATCTATAATTTGCTTAGCTTTTGAAATTAGTTGCAGCGAATAGTTTAAGGATGTAATCCGGCCCTCCATTCTGTCTTTATGGATTTTAAGAATTTTTTCAAGATGTGATTCAGGAATAATATCCGCACCATCCATATTGTAAAATTCTTCTTCGGAATATCCAAGTATCCGGCACATTGCTTTGTTTACAAATTTGAATTTTCCATTTTGGGTGATAATAATTCCGTCCTGTGAATTTTCAACAAGTGTTTTATATTTGGCTTCACTGTCGCGAATGGCTTTCTCAAAATTCATCTTTTCAGTAATATCCTGCTGGATAACAATAAATCCGTCCATTTCACCACTTTCGTTTTTAAAAGGTGAAGCAATGGTATTTGCCCAATATTTAAAACCATTTTTATGTATGGTCAGTAATTCGCCTTGCCAGTTTTTTCCTTCCTGCAGGGTTTTTACTATTTCCTTTCGTGATTTGGGAATTTCGCTAATTCCCTTGTACAGTGTTTCATTTATATTTTTATGAAGCAAATCTTCTTCAGTATAACCCGAAATTTGAGTGAAAAAGGGATTAATGTATTCAAAATTTGAATATTTATCCATAATAAAAACAGCACCCGGAGCCTGATCCAATACCAGTCGGAATTTACGAAGTTCCCGTTCATTTTTTATTCTGGCCGAAATTTCTGTTTGAAGTTCCTCATTTGCCATTTCCAACTGGCGGTTCCGGTCATTCAATTCTTTTTTTATTTTGAAATTGCTGGCATCAAGATTATTTCTGATATATGTCGCAAAGAAACTGACACTTAAGGCAACCGAATACAGGAAAATGATTTTACCCATTTCGTGTCCCACTATACTGAATTCCTGCTGTGCATATTGACCGGCAATAAACATCAGTACAAAAATAAAGCTGTGGATTATCATTTCCCTGAAATTATAAGGGACCAGTACAAACCAGGCGACTATAATAAAGAAAAGTCCAAACCAGTAAGGACTTTGACTGGCGCCGGTAAACATGGCAAGCAGCATGCAAAACAGAGTTCCAAAATAAAATCCGGCAACAAGATGTTGTTTGATGGCACGGGGTGTTTTTCGTTTTAAACCGAAAAAAAGATTCACTCCAAAAAGCCCAATAGCAATCCAGCGCAGCCAGGGCAACCGTGCATCAAGTGTTTCGATGTAAAATTTATCAAGTAATTGCCACAACAGAATAACAGCTATACCTCCAACGGTTAACAACAAAAGAATGTGCTTTTGACTATTGATCCAGGTACTCGAAAACTCCGGATCGCGATTTATAACGTTCAATTCGGTTAATTTCATTCCGCTTTTTTTGGTTGATGCCAAATTAATGGTTTTCTTCATATCCTTTGATTATTAGTGGAATAAAATGTGATGGCAATTTAAATTTATACCGTGAGCCTGTATTTGAAAATTATTCTCCAAAACAAGCCAAGTGCAGTTTTGAAACCTGAATAAATAAGCTGGAGAAAGCAAAACATCCATTTCAAAGTTTGAAAATCAACCATTTCCTTTTGGATTGGAAGTTGAGTTTTTGATTTTAAAATCATGCAGTTCATATTGATTATTATTGGGTTACATACACGAATCAAGTTTCCGGGTATAATAACCTGTAAAAATTTGCTTTGAATGTTCTGTTGCCCATTTTTCAACTCCAATCTTTTGAATCATACACAAATTGAAAATCTTGAGCGAATGCGGAACCCGTTCGGCTCTGTCGGCAACCGGTTGAAGGCGAGGGCAGGGGAACTCGTCACATTCAAAACAAAATTCCACATTTTTTGCCTGAATACACTGGTACATTTTACAATGTCCGTCAATTCCCAAAATTTCGAGTCCCTGGCAAAATCCTTTATTATTACGGCATCCTTTACACATATATTTATCAGCAGGAATATTGTTTCGTTTTAGAAAGGCATTTCTGTTTTCCTTGTTTTCCTCACCAATGTAAAGTGGACAATTGAAGCAATCTTTTCCACATGGTGCAGTCAGGTTTTTGTAATCCATGTTCTTTTTTGTTTAAATGTATTTCGAAAATTATAGCTTTTAAAATTTATAGTGGTGAATGACGGAAATCAGGAATTAAACCGGGAAAAAAAGGATAGAAAACTTTAAAGTCAAAAAAGATTTGATTATTATTATGCTATTAAAAAATGTACTTTTTCATTCTTATAAGTATTTGTATGATTAAAAAATGAAATAATTGCTGAATTTTAGGGTGTTAAAAGCTGATTTATTAAAAGAGTGAAATTTCATTTACAAATTGTTCTAAATTTATTGTGCTTTTTGGGTGCAAATTTTACAAACTGTTTAATCGGAATAATATGAAAAATTTTATCAAATTAATCCATCAATCCAATATGTCTTATTTACCAACTCAGTTGCCAGTTCGTTTTTATGGACTGCCGGATGGTCATGTGTATCTGATTTATGCACGATTCTATGAGGTAAAATATGACAGAACATATATAGAATATGTGTTTGCTGAACACAAAGAATTTACTTACGATTATGAAAAGGAACAACTTATTTCATTAAGTAAACCTGAAAGAAAGTTGCCTGTTTACAGTGAAATGGTTGATAAACCTGAACCACAAATCGAAATATTAAAAATTCACAGAAACATCAATTCATTTAAAGAAGCATTTGATTTGTTGAATTTAAGAGCACAAAAAATGATTAATAATGTGGATGTGAAAAATGACAGAAAAATTCAGAAACTATCTGATTCGGATAATAAAAATCTAACTGCATCAGCATAAAGTGTTTCATTACTTCAGGTGGAATAAGTTTTATTTTCATTTGGTAAATCATACTGTCGCTGCCAATTAAACTATTCATTGTCTTGTCAGTCAAAAGTCAAGGTCGCATGGAATGTATGAAAACTAAAACTTATTTAACTGCTTTTACAGATTGGTTGAAAACAACTGAATTGTTTGCCAATCCTGTAAAACAACTTCCGGGAAAATGGCTGCTATTTGAATACTATACAGAACCTGAACACGAACTTCTTCATTTCAGCGAAGAACAATTAAATCAGAAAAAATTGTTTTGGGAAATTGAATTTAACGCTGAAGATAAACTCATTCAGAAAACAAATATCAGGTTGCCATTTTCAAATGAAACAGGAGTCTTAATCTGGAGTAAGGCGAAAAATTATATTACATTGATTTATCCAGGTGATTTCAGAAAAAATGTTGAATTTCAGTTTGCAGTTGAAAATGGAAATCTTAAACTTCTAAAGAAAAATTCATTGGGAAAGATAGAGTTTTTTGGGTTCTTCCGGAAACAAGTGCAGCAGAAGCCATAATTTTTTCGAATCAATTTAAAAATCAGGCAGGGAAAAGATAAAACTGATGAATCCCTGCAGAATAAACTGTTTTTGTGTGGATGCAAAGACGCAGCCATAATAACCACTTTCATCATTGAATTGGAGAGAAAGAACATTGAGCCGTCATTGCACTGTCTCCTGAACCAAATGAAGTTATGACTTCCCAAAAGAGAAGGATCTCAGGCATTTTTCCCGCTAACCGGACTATACCATGACTATACCAACACTATATCTCCGATATTAAATCGCGAACCAACCCCGTCCATGGTATATGGAAGGTATGGTGAAAACCGGCATAAAACTGCTTTGGAAGGAAGTACAAAACCTGTTGTTAAAACAGCAATACCTTTCCCCTTAATACCACTTCTGTAAAAAGAAACAGGTAATTTCTTTAATAAAACCTTTGAAGAACTGCTTTAAGAGGAGTTTGGGATAATTTGTTTTTTGTCCGGATAAATGAAGATTGTGGTATAAAATATCTTTACTTCACCGGAAAATTAAAGTAATCCATTTCTTCTTTATATTCTTTCTGTTTTTATATTTTTGAGCGTTGAATACTTTAAAAATTCAAGATGAAAATTACTTATATTTTAATTTTACTCCTATTCGTTGTATCGGGTTGCAAAACAGTTGGCAATAAAAATATTGTCGGAGATTGGGAATTAATTGAATTCCGTTTGGTTGGTCAGGGAGGTAATCCGGTAAGCAATGAAGAAACCTTACGAAAAGCCGGGGCAGTTTGGGATATGAACTTTAAAAAGAACGGGGAGTTCAAACAAAACTTCAATATGCGAAAACCAGGGAAGGAAATGGAGGTTGAAGAAGGGACCTGGAAAGTTGATGATGATACATTGTCGATTGAACTTGAAATCAATACAGTAATTTCGCAGATGGATTATACCTATAAATTGGATGAGAATATTTTAACACTTACATTGGCGCCGGAAGAAGCACAAGGAAAAATAATCACCAAATTCAGAAAGAAATAAAAACTCTATTTTTGCTGAAAGTAAAATGACTTCCGGGCTTCATTTCTAAAAACATCCATTGCTGCCGGAAAAGGTTGAAGTGCCCTTTCGAAAATACCCAGTGAATAAGCAATTGTTAACCCGTAGTTTGTAACAGGAACTTTGGCCTGCCTAGCTTTCATAATACGACTGAGCATTTCACGACAATTCCACATGCAGGCTCCGCAATGTATTATTAACTTAAAATCTGAAAGATTTGGCGGGAAATCATAACCACGGGTGGTACTAAATTCAAGTTTTCCACCTACATATTGGGTTAGCCATCGTGGTATTTTCACTGTCCCGATATCCTCGCCAATGGGATGATGAGAACAAGCCTCGGCAATTAAAATTTTATCGCCGGTTTTTAACTTTTCAATTGACATGGCACCCCTGACCATTTCAATTAAATCGCCCTGGAATCGTGCAAATAATATTGAAAAAGAAGTTAAGGGAATTTCCGAAGGAGTGTCAGCAGCTACTTTTAAAAATGCCTGAGAATCGGTTACCACTAACTTTGGTGGTGTGTTAAATCGGGAAAGTGCTAGTTTTAGTTCCCGTTCTTTTACCACAACACAGAAAGAATCATTGTCCAGCAAATCCCGGATGCTTTGTACCTGTGGAAGAATTAATCTTCCTTTTGGAGCTTCTTTGTCAATAGGAATTACCAAAACTGCACTTTCTCCTGGACCCACCAAATCAGCTAAAATAGCAGGGCGATTTATAAATTCGGCAGGGGCAGAATTTAAAAGGAGTTGTCTCAACTCCAGAATTCCTGTGCCTTCTGTTGCTGAAGTATAAATGAATTTTAATTTAAGTTGCTTAAGTTCAGTGCAGATTTCTTCAGTTTCTTCGAAGCGGTCAATTTTATTAAAAACAACAATAAAAGGAATGTTGCGAGCTTTAAATTCATCAACTAGTATTTGTTCAAAGCTTCCCCAATCGGAAAAGTTAGTAACTATAATTCCCAGATCGGTTCGGTCAAAAACCTGCATGGTTTTATTTACCCGTTTATCACCTAAAACACCGGCATCATCAATACCTGCAGTATCAATAAATAAAACCGGACCTAGAGGAAGCAGTTCCATAGGTTTTTCCACCGGATCAGTTGTTGTACCGGCAATTTCGGAAACAATTGAAACATCCTGGTGTGTAAGGGCATTCAGAATGCTGGATTTTCCGGCATTTCTGCGGCCAAATATTCCAATGTGCAAACGAAATGTTTTTGGTGCTTTCATTATTTTAAAATGTGTGCCGGAATGTACAAATTCGTTTGTTATCTGTCAATAAAAAAGGATGTTTGTTTTTGCATCCATTCAAAAATTTCATTTTAAGATAACTAACTGTTTGCCTTCTTTTTTTAATGGTTTCAGGTAGCTTTTTGCATTGCTGTGTAACAACAGCTTTTAGGATTTTTTTAAAAAAAAAGGCCGCTGAATTTTCAGCGACCTTAAATGTTATTCAATTTTACAATTTTATTTTTCTGCGACTGCTTTTTTACCACTGCAACCTGAACTGCTTTCTGCAGTAGATTTTCCTGCACAACCTTCAGATTTGGCACTTGCACTTGTTTTTGCTGCTGCACAACCTTCAGATTTTGCTGTACTTCCAGAACAACCTTCAGATTTTGCTGTACTTCCAGAACAACCTTCAGATTTTGCTTTGCTGGCAGTTGCTTTTGCATCTTTTGCTTTTGTTTTGTCTTTTTCCTCTTCCGGAGCCACTTTTTTGTTTTCATCATTATCAGCAACCACTGTTGTTTTGGTGGCATCATTAGCTGAAAATTTTAACGAAGCATTTGTAACTGAAACACCATATGTAAGTACAATGGCTAAAACTAAAATTACTTTTTTCATATTCATAAATTTTAAGTGTTTATATTTCCTGTTCAATTTTTGTCAATAATATGAACTAAAAACAGATATTCCAAACAAATATTAATATATTTTTGTCTTCTAATTAGAAACTGCAAGAAGGAGCTGAATATCAGTTTTAATTTAAAAGATTTAATGGCCAAGACGACAAACCGATTCTGAAGTAAGTAACTCATTAAATTCTTTTTCCGAAATAAATGAAGATTTAATTGCCGCTTCTTTTATTGAAATTTTTTCCTTTCCGGCCAGCTCAAGAATTTGTTCCGCTTGCTGATAGCCCAGCATAGGGACCAATGCAGTTATAATAGCAGTTGAACTTTCAATATTTTTTTTACAGTTTTCTTCATTGGCAGTTATTCCTAAAACACATTTGTGGCTTAGCATCCTGCAAGCATTATTCAAAACTGAAAGGTTTTCAAGTAAAGCATGTGCAACAACCGGCATAAACTGATTTAATTCCAGATTTCCCGTACTGCAAGCACTTGTAATAATCTGGTCATTGCCCATTACCAGCAGTGCCGCTTGCGCAGTGGCTTCCGGAATTACCGGGTTCACTTTACCCGGCATGATGGAAGAACCAGCCTGCACTTCTGGTAAATTGATCTCATTTAAGCCTGCTGATGGGCCACTGGAAAGCAAACGCAAATCATTGCTTATTTTAAAAAGATTGGAGGCACATGCTTTTAAAATTCCTGAAACTTCCACAAAAACATCAGTGTTTTGTGTACCGTCGACGAGGTTTTCACTGCGTGCGAATCCGATATTTGTATTTTCACGTAACCGGTCCGTTGCCCTGAAAATAAATTGACGTGGCGCTCCAAGCCCGGTTCCAATAGCTGTACCACCGAGATTTACTACGCGTAAACGTTCTTCGCATTTGTAAATGCGCCAGCGATCGCGGTTAAAGGCTTCGGCATAAGCGCTCATTTCGCGGCCCAATGTAGTTAAAACTGCATCCTGCAGTTGCGTGCGACCAATTTTTACAATGTGGGCAAATTCTTTTTCTTTTTGCTGGAAAGCTTCCTGCAATTCAAGTACATTTTGTTCCAAAAGCCGCAGTAATCTGATGGCTGCAACTTTTAACGCAGTGGGATAGGTGTCATTGGTTGACTGGTGGAGGTTTATATCATCAAGCGGGGAGATTAAGGTATAGTCACCTGGTTTATTTCCCAGCAATTGTAATGCGCGGTTGGCAATAACTTCATTTACATTCATATTTGTTGACGTACCTGCACCTCCTTGTAAAGCGTCTACTTGTATATGTTCGTTTAACAAACCGTGACTCATTTCCAGGCAGGCTTTTTCGATTGCTTCTGCTTTTTCAGACGAATCCCAAAATTCCAATTGATTGTTGACTTGTGTACAAGCCAGTTTTACTTCACCATATGCTTTTATAAGTTCCGGATGAATCTTTTCTCCTGTAAGCGGGAAGTTTTCAATTGCCCTGGCAGTATGAATCCCCCACAGTGCATCCGCGGGGATCTGCATGGTGCCGATGAGATCGGTTTCAGTGCGTGTTGTTATTTTATTTTCGAACCACATCTTGCGTAATAGTTATAGTAAATTCTTTAAATTTTTTAAATCATTGTTTGTAACGGAAATGTACCAGCTACTAATTTTACGATAGGCTCCTTAAATCCCCCGTTTTTTAAGGGTATTCAGAAAAGGCTCATGTTCATCCGGAATGAAGAAGATCATCATTCCAGGATAATCATAAATTTTCGGCATTTGATAAATCATCAACAATATACATCATCTCTTCCGGCTTCTACGCGCTGAATCAGTTTCTCAGCTCTTTGTTTTGCAATACCGGACATTTCTGCGATGGTTTTCTGAATGAGTTTATTTCCTGTTACTGCTGTTTGTGGTGAAGCATAATTTTGCAGGTATTCCTTAAACGACGACAATGCATTGGGAGCACAATGCAGTTTTATATCGCCAGGTTTAGCCATATCCATAAAATCCTGACCAGTTCTTCCAAGCCGGTAACAGGCTGTGCAGAAGGATGGAATATATCCCATGCGTGCAATATCGCGAATAACTTCATCCAGCGGTCGATGGTCCCCCAGACTGAACTGTCCGGAAGGATCATCTTCGGTTTCATCTTCGTAGCCTCCGGGATTTGTGCGGCTTCCTGCCGAAATCTGGCTCACTCCCAGTGCAAATGTTTCACTTCGCATTTTTGCCGTTTCACGGGTAGACATGATGATTCCGGTGTATGGAACTGCCAGGCGCAAAATGGCAACAATTTTCCGGAAATCGAAATCGGAAACAGGAAAAGGTGGATGAGAAGCAAGGTCACTGTTGGTTGCCGGCTCAAGTCGTGGAACGCTGATGGTATGCGGCCCCACACCAAATTTGTCTTCAAGTTCCGCGATGTGCTGCATCATTGCCATGATTTCGAAACGATAATCAAACAATCCAAATAAAACACCGATTCCGACATCATCAATTCCGGCTTCCATCGCGCGGTGCAACGACCATGCGCGCCAGTTGTAATCGCGCTTTTTCCCGCCGCGATGAACTTTGTTATATGTTTCACGGTGGTATGTTTCCTGAAATATTTGGTATGTTCCTATTCCTTCGGCTTTTAATAGTCTGAACTCTTCAACTTCCAGCGGCGCAATATTTGCATTCACGCGTCGAACTTCACCATGTTCTGTTTTTACGCTGTAAATGGTTCGAATGGAATCGAGTATATACTGAAATCCCTGATTGGGATATGATTCTCCTGCGACAAGTAAAATACGCTTGTGTCCTTGGTTAACAAGCACTTTCACTTCTTTGGCAATGTGTTCCTGAGAAAGCGCATTCCGTACAATTTCTTTATTGGTGGCCCTGAACGCACAGTACAGACATTCATTGGCGCAAAGATTCGAAATGTAAAGTGGTGCAAACAAAACCAGCCGTTTTCCGTAAATGGTTTCTTTTACGTCGTTGGCAGTTTTGAACAATTCCGCAGACATCTCAGGATCGCTGATTCCGCTTAGTAAAGCAACATCGTCAAGATTGAGTCCTTTCATTTCTCGCGATTTGGCAAGCACCTCCTTGAACTTTCCTTTATCTGCAACTTTATTGGCTTCCAAAATCTCCCAGATTTGTTGTTCATTGATAAAACCGGCAGGAATGTTATCCATTGAAATAGATTTAATGTTTCGAGTTTAAAATTTAATGTTTCATGTACATAATTGATATGGCTTCAAATTGCTGTTATTTATTTTTTCGCAAGTCCTGATTTTACTGAGATTCCGGAAATATTTCCCAGTTTTCCGGTCAGTATACCCAATTCGTCGGTTGTAGCATCAATTACGAGAGTGATTACTGACCGGTTTCCTTTTGCATTTGGTAAACCGGTACGTGTCAAAATCAATTCAGCATGTTCGCTTAATACATGATTGACTGTGGAAGCACATTTCTCACGGTCATCAATAATAATTCCCACAAAACCCAATCGTTTTTGGTTGTTGGTCATTACTTCAATTTTTATACGGGAAATATTTAAGGAAGTCAATGAATAAATTGAATCTTATTTTTTTAAATTTCCCTAATGTCAGCCGCAGCCTTCCCGCAGGATTTCTTTACAAAAATAGAGCAAAATGCATGAAAAGGGTTATGGTTTTATATGTTATACAATATCATTTCGAAATCAATAATAAGTTCTACTCCTTATCATGGCTTCTACTGCCATTTTTATGACGCTTTATGCCATGAGTGACGAGAATCCGCAGTGTTAGATTTGATATTCAATTGATAATAAAATACAAGCAGATCAACATTCTCAGCCTGTTCATGAGATCTTCATTCCTCACTACCTGGAAAGTAAAAGTCGCATTATGTTGCGGCAGGGTGAGATCGTTAAAACTGGAAATTGCAATCTTTTAATTACATTTTATATTTTTAATTATTGGAATTCCGCTAATTTTACTGTTTCAATACTTATACTTTGGACAAATCTGAAATTATACATCTTCTTCAATCGGAGGGCAATGAACTTTGGCAATTGTTTTTAAAAGCCCGGGAAATAAAAAGTAACCATATTGGAAAGAAAGTGTATTTCCGCGGGTTGGTGGAATTCTCAAATGTGTGTGAAAAAGATTGTTTTTACTGCGGGATCCGAAAAAGTAATTTAAACATTGTTCGATACAACGTTACTGATAATGAAATTCTTGATGCCTCGCGTTTTGCCTGGGAGCATGGGTTTGGTTCGGTAGTTTTGCAGTCAGGAGAATTATCATCCCCTGCATTTATAAACCGGATGGACGATTTACTAAAAAAAATCAAACAACTATCAAACTACGAACTTGGGATTACTTTAAGCTGCGGCGAACAAACCCGCGAAACCTATCGCAGGTGGTTTGAAAGTGGCGCACATCGGTATTTGCTTCGTATTGAGGCATCGAATCCAGAACTGTACCGGAAGATTCATCCTGAAACAAAGATTCATTCCTGGAAAAAACGGGTCGAGGCACTGCAGTTTTTACGCGAAACAGGTTACCAGGTGGGAACGGGCGTAATGATAGGCCTTCCATTTCAAACCTTAGAAGATTTAGCTAACGATCTGCTGTTTTTTAAAAAACTTGATATTGATATGTGCGGGATGGGACCATATATGGAGCATGAAAATACACCATTGTACATGTACAACCACCTGCTGAAGCCGAAACCTGAACGTTTTGACCTGGCGCTGAAAATGATTGCCATTTTGCGTTTGCTCATGCCCGATATAAATATTGCCGCAACAACTGCATTGGAAGCAATTGATTCGTCGGGACGGGAAAAAGCGCTGACTGCAGGTGCAAATATTATAATGCCCAATTTAACTCCTCATAAATACATTCGTGAATATAAACTTTACGAAGACAAACCTTTTGCAGGAGAGAACACTGAACAGAGCATCAAAAAACTTGAAGAATCCTTGTCCGCTTCAGGCTTTGAAATCGGTTATGATGGGTGGGGTGATTCAAAACATTTTAGAATACGAACGAACAGGATTACTTAAATTTGAACTTCCGATAATTATCTCAGTCTGATCAGTGACTAAAAACAAGTAGTTCATATCCCTTTGTTCCAATAATGCAATTAAATGTTTTTAAAATTCGCCGCCGCCCGAGTCCATTTCACCGCCGCCATTGCCGTCGCCGCCTCGCTCATTTTGTTTAAAGTTGTTTATTTTATAACTCAGCGTCAACATCACTATCCGGGGTTCGCGTTCCCATTTAAAGCGGCTGTTAAAGTTTTCACCATACGATTCCCGTTCAAACTTTCCGGTTCCAAGAGGATCACGCACACTTAATGTTGCAGAAAGTCTGCGGTCGAAAAATTCATGTCGGTAGGAGACACTCGAGAAAAACATCGACTTCGATTCACCTTGCGCCGAAACTGAAGGACCGCGGAAAAAAGCCATCAGTTGTAACCGGGCATTATCAGAAAACTTGAATGTTGCATTCGATCTGCCGTTCCAGTTCGTACTCTCGCGGTCAACAGATTCTCCGTTTAATTGTCCTGTAATCCGGTATTTGTACATCGAAAGACTTGTGTTCAGCAAAAACCATTCAGTAAAATTTATATTGCCGGTAAATTCCAGTCCGGTGGAATAATCTTTATCGAAATTGTCTGATCTCAGGAAAAATATACCATTTTCCCCCAATGTTTCGTACCAGTCAATTTTGTTATTTGTAATCCGGTGGAAGGCATCGAGCGAAACATATGAACGCCCTTTCCCAAATCTCTTCATTCCTCCAAGTTCATAGGAATTAGTATATTCCGGTTTCAGATTAGGGTTTCCGTAACGGATTGTATATCGGTTGTAGTAATTTGGAGATGGGTCCAAATCACGTCCTGAGGGACGGTTGATACGCCGGCTGTAACTTGCCATCAGTTCCAGTGATTCTCCCAAAGGATAGGAAGTATGTACCGTTGGGAAAACATCAAAACGATTCAGTTTCGATGATTCCTCAATATTTGTGTTTAAGATTTCGCGGATGGTTAATTCCCCGCGCAATCCACCCATAAATTCAAATTTTCCCAATTTATTGCTGAATGTTGCATAGGCAGCATGAATATCGCGTTTGAAATCGGTGGTGCTTGAATAGGTATCATTTATGGTCCAGGTGTCAGTAGCCTGATTGTAATCCCTGAAATCCAGTTCTTCGGTTTCATCTTCGAGGCGGCTCAGCCAGCCGGCTTCCAGCCTTCCGGTTTCACTAAAAGGAAACGTATAATCCAGTTTAAACCGCATATCCTGTTCTTTTTCTTTTTCCAGTGTCGAAACACGGTCAATGTATTCATCGGTTTTGTTGTACTGCGAATCAGCCAGTATTTCACTTTCAATTTCATTGTCATCACCTTCTTCGTTAGAGTAAAATACCATCGCTTCAATTTTATGCCCTTCATCATTAAATTTATGCTGAAGGTTAATGTTTCCGCTGTAGAAATCATTTTGCCGATCGGATATTTCATCGGTTACAGCAAAATATTCACCGGCCGATGCCGGAACGGTATAGCTGTGCGTTTTACCTTCGCCCGACCTGTTGCTTTTTGATTTTCCCAGTTCGCCTGAAATGGAAAATGTAGTATTTTTTGATAGGTATAAATCGATGCCTGATTTATAATTGTGGCCGCCGCGGGTAAAATCACGCGAGCCGTTAATATCCAGGTATGATGCAGTGTCTCCGGAAAATGTTTCGCGTTCCGAAAGCATGCTTCCATAGTAAGTTTCATCCCGCCAGTCGGCACCTATAAAAAAGTTGTATTTCTGTGTACGATAATTTAATGTAAAATCACCACGATATTTGTCACGTGTTCCGATGGTCGCATTTACAATTCCGTTAATGCCTTTCATTGCATTCTTTTTCATCACTATATTTATGATTCCGGCAGTACCGTCGGGTTCATATTTTGCCGATGGATTTGTAATAATTTCGATGGTTTCAATTGCCGAGGAGGGAATCTGGCGCAATGCTTCGCTTCCACTGAGTACACTTGGCCGGCCGTCGATTAAAACGGTAAAGTTGGAAGAACCTCTTAATGAAACATTGCCTTCGATATCCACCTGCACCGATGGCGTATTTTCAAGCACATCAACTGCGGTGCCGCCAATCGCACTGATTACCTGGCTCACATTGACTACTTTTTTATCGAGTTTGTATTCAATCGGACTTTTGTCGGCTACAACTTCCACACTTCCAAGTTCTTTTGTTGCCGGACTAAGTTCTATTTTTCCTGTTTCAAAAACTTTATCTTCACGATCAAGATTTATATTGTTAATTTCTATTTTATCAAATCCTATAAAATTGGCTTCGAGATAATATTTTCCATAATCAAGACCTGTAATCTCAAACGTTCCATTAGCATTAGTAATTCCACCTGTAACAAGCGATGAATCGGCGGAATTATAAACGGCGACATTGGCATATTCCATGGGCTGTTCTGTTGCATTATCAACGATAATCCCTTTAATTACCCCTGTTTTGTCGTCAGCATCATCGCCAACAAATGTTTTTTCCGATAAAATTTTGCCTGTTGCGTGAAGGTTAATTCCGGTAAATATCAGGCATAAAAGAATAAAAAAAGTTTGCTTCTTCATATTAATTGTTTCTGTTTTCTGTTTTGTGAAAATTGATTCACACTACTAGGACAAAAATGTCTTTTGTTGGTTTAAATCGATTTTTGTTAATGACTTGTTAATGATTCTTGTGTTTTATGTGTTTTAAATGAAAAATGCCATCATAAAAGATGGCATTTAACAAAACTTAAAATCTATGGAAAAATAAGCCTCTGCTTATAGGTCCGTTTTCAAAGACTTCAGTAAAAAAGGATGGTTTAATTTAAGTTTCAAATTTTACAGATTAAAATTAAATTCAATAGTTTTTTCATTTTCCTTCGGTATAGGTTAAATTTGTTAAGAAGATGCTGAAAGTTAAATTAAGACCACAACTATAAAACTCAGGATATGAATGACGAACAACTAAAACAAACTCAGACTCCTCCGCCTAATTATCTGGTTTGGGCAATTTTAACAACTATTTTTTGTTGCCTGCCCTTCGGAATTATTTCCATAGTTTTTGCAGCGCAGGTAAATTCGAAATGGGTTGCCGGTGATTACAATGGAGCAAGAAAGGCAAGCAACAATGCAAAAACATGGGCCTGGGTTGCATTTGCTGCCTGGGCAATACTGGCAGTAATTTATGCCATCGCAGTATTTGCTTTTGGCATTAGCGCGTTTTGGGAAAATGGATTCGAGTATTAAAACGGAAAAAATTTTACGAACCGGGTTGTTTGTCTTATTGCTGGGGCTGGCAGCCTTGTTCTTTGTTTTTAATCCTGCGGAGAATGGAATTTATCCGAGGTGCATGTTTCATTCACTCACAGGTTATTATTGCCCGGGATGCGGCTCCCAGCGGGCAGTGCATCATTTGCTTCACCTGAATTTGACAGGAGTTGCAGGAAATAACTTTTTATTCATTCCAGCTGCATTGCTTTTAATCTATCATTATATACACCCTTGGATAGCCCTGAAGTTCAACCGGAAACTGCCCAACGTTTTTTACTATAAAAAAACGCCCTGGATTATTCTTTTCGTTATTGTTTTATTCTGGTTTTTGCGCAACCTGCCTTTTTATCCTTTTTTGTTGCTGGCGCCGAATTAAAAGAATTGAATTATTTTTAATGCAACTGCAATTGTTGCAACTGATCACTGCTCTTTCATCCCGAACTTCGGATCGTATTTCAGGTAATTAATAATTACGAATCCGGGAAGTGTACAAATCATTACCCAGATAAAGAAATACCTGTATCCGATTTGTTCTTCAATCCAGCCGCTTATCATCCCCGGAAGCATCATTCCCAGTGCCATAAATCCAGTGCAAAGAGCATAATGGGCGGTTTTATGTTCTCCCTGGGAAATGTATATCAGGTACAACATAAACGCTGTAAAACCGAAGCCATATCCAAATTGTTCCACAACAACCGATGAGGTTATAATCCATAAATTCCCGGGCTGAACAAATGCAAGAAATACATACACAAGGTTGGGAAGATTCATTGCAATTACCATAGGTAACATCCATTTTTTCAAGCCCTGCCGCGAAACTACAATCCCACCCAAAATTCCACCAATGGTGAGGGCAATCATTCCGGCGGTTCCATAAATAAAACCGATGTTGCTGGTTGTTAAACCGAGGCCGCCAACTTCCGGTTCGTCAAGTAAAAACGGTGATGCCAGCTTTACAAGTTGTGCCTCGCCCAATCTGAAAATCAGTATAAATGCAATGGAAAGTGCAATTCCTTCTTTTTTAAAAAATGAAATGAAGGTATCCAGAAAGTCTGAAATAACCTGTTTGAATGATTTGGATTCGCGGTTTATGTCTTCTGCAGGGTGGGGAAGAATAAACAAATGCCAGATAAAGAACGCTACAAACAGCGCGGCAAAAATAAAAAAAGTTATACTCCAGGCCCATTGGATGGAATGTCCCTTCATTTTTTCCATTTCGCCTGCAAGAATCACCAGTGGCCCTTGTCCGGCAAGCATGGCAAACCGGTAAAAGGTATTCCGGATTCCTACAAAGAATGCCTGGTCGTGTTTTGAGAGACCGAGCATGTAAAAACCATCGGCGGCAATATCATGGGTGGCCGAACTAAAAGCGAGTAACCATAAAAACGCAATGGTGTACTGAAAGAATTTATCACCGGGCAAAGTAAATGCCACTCCGGCAAGTGCACCACCAACAATTAACTGCATAGCAATAATCCAAAATCGTTTTGTTCTCAATATATCAACCACCGGACTCCATAGCGGTTTAATTACCCACGGAAGATACAACCAGCTGGTGTAAAGTGCGATTTGAGCGTTTGAAATATCGAGCCGCTTGTACATGATAACCGAAACCGTCATCACAAAAACATACGGAAGTCCTTCAGCAAAATACAAGGAGGGAATCCAGAACCAGGGATTGCGGCTAGTTGGTTTAGTCATGGGCAGTTATTAAAAGATTTAAAGCGATAACCGTTGGTGTACATATATTCGATGATTTCGTCCAGAAGATTATAAAACTTGTCTGTTCTTGCCGGTTCGGTTCCCGCATGTATGAGCAAAATGGCACCATTCAGATGTTCCGGATTGTATTGTTCAAAAATTTCAAGTTTTTGCCATATTTCCTCCGACGATTTATAGTTTTTCATATCCGGAGTGGTATAATCTGCATTGGTTCCTGTGCCGGGAGTAAAGTTAACCACCCGAATATCCATTTCATTGCACCATTCCACAATTTCGCGGTTGCACCATTCATATGGGGGCATAAAAAAGTTAGCATCACTCTGCTGTATACCAAATTTATTTAGCTTATTATAATTCTTCTCCAGATCAGTTTTAAATTCATCAAAAGTAACAAGTGTGGAATCACGGTTTGTCCAATCACAGTACAACAAATGTTTGTCGGAATGCGGCCCGACATAATGCCCGGCTTTGATTATTTTTTTAGTGATTCTTTTATGACTGCGGTTTCGTAAAAAGTTTCCGGTAAAAAAGAAGGAGCCTTTAATTTGATGCTCTTTTAGTTTATCCAGGATCAGTTCGCCTCCTTCAAAACGTTCATCAGCAGTAAAAGCGAGATAAATGTTTTTCTTTTCAGAATTCAACCTGACGATGGCGCCAGTTTCATCTTTTTTTACTTTTTCTTTTTCGCCTAAAATTCTTCCTTCATTTTCAAGAAATGCAAGGTAGAAACTCAGGCTGGCCGTTCCATCCAGTGTTGGTTCGTTTGTGGAATAATCACCGATATCATCGTGATACACTGCAATTCCATTGTTAAAAGCTGTATATTCATCGGGTTCCTGTAGCGTAATTCCCAGTTGTTGTTTATTTCGAATAGCATCAATGGGCCCATCCACAAGGCCGCCAGGTGTGGTGCCGCCCAGCAATACAGTATATGATGAATGCGGCCTTTCAGGGCTGTCATCTGCTCCGGGAAGTCCGCAAATCATGGCTGTTCCCCACGGGTTACAACCAAAAAGCCAGTCGCGGAGTGCAGCTTCCATTTCAGTAAATTTTGAATCTCCGGTTTGCTCATTATAAAGTCGCGCCTGTGTTATGGCCGCAGCAACCAAATTGTTGGAACACCACAAAAAGGGCAGTCCGTTTAAAAACGGATCATCTTTACCCCGTTCGAAAAGCAACTGTAATCCGTTTTTATAAAATTCAGCAAAATCCTCTTTATTATTTTTAGCCATAAAATAATGCCCAAGGTTAATGAACGGATAGGAAGCATAATGTCCTGCCGTATCGTTTTTAATCCATGGACTTACCGGTTCCTGTTTTCCCCAGTAACCGGCTTCCATTAAAAACTTGTCTTTCCCGGTAAGCCGGAACAATTGGGCAGCCGCCAGTTCCAAATCGTCGGCATAATTTTTTTCTTCATAATAATAGGGCGAAACATTGCAGGCGGTTTGTGTATATCCGGTATCGGAAAGGGCAAATTGCCATGCTTCGAGCGCTTTTTTCTCCATTAATTCAGCAAACCCGGGATTGCTTTTTTCGAAAAGCCGGGCAGCCATTGCAAAGCCTGAAGCAAATTTTCCGGCAATGGAAGAAACTCCGGTGGAGGTATTTATAAATGCTGCCAGTCCCTGTGGTTTCCCGGTAACAAAATATACCGGGCGGTAATTTCCCAGACCATAATCTGCTTTATCATTAACAGGCAGGCGAAATCCAATATGATCGCGGTCATCGGCAATCTGATTATACATTTCATTCGGCGCCGGATTCATTTTTAACATCCATTCCAGTCCCCATTTTATTTCATCCAGAATATCAGGAATCTGATTGGCGCCTTTGTTTCCACTGGCATCAAATTCGTCGCCGTACACTTCCGGAAAATTCTGGTAGGCGAACATCATCTGGAAAACAGAATTCACAGAAGTAGTGGAATATTGGAGGTAGTCGGTAGCATCGTGCCAGCCGCCAGTGACGTCGATATATTCGCCACTGCCGGTTGGACGATCAACAATAATTCCATCGTAAGTATGGCAGGAATCCTTCAGAAACGGATTGTACCCACACTTTTGCTGGCGGATGTAGTTCAGAATAAAATCGGCGGTACCTTTATAAACAGTGGCATTGATTCTGAAATCAGGTGAACGTATTTCCCCGGCCTGAAGATAATAATCACCTTCGGTATTTAAATCTGAGAAATTTAACCGGAGCGCTGTTTGCATTCCCCAGTTGCCGGCTTCCTTTTCTTCGGATTTTCCGGTAAAAACAACTGCATCTGAAAGTATATCACGAACCGTAAATGAGGTAATTTTCCTTTCACCGTCAGAAAGAAAAACAGCCACTTTAACCGAATTGGGCAGATATCCCAACTGGTTGATTCGGATAACATCAGCTGCTTTAGTTGTTGAGAAATTGAATAATACTATAAAAAGAAAGATTAATCGTTGCATTTGTACATTTGCTGTCTTTTATCCGTCTACTACAAAATAAACAGGAAATTTGGGAATAATATTCCAGATTTTCACGATTAATACTGCTTTTTCAATTCAGCTTCTTTAAAATAGTGGCTTAATATTTCTTTATATGAATACCCTTTTTCGCCCATTACGGCGGCGCCAATCTGGCAAAGTCCTACGCCATGTCCCCATCCGGCTCCGGTAAGCACAAATTTTTGCGGAATTCCATTTTGAATATGGAGATGATCGACTACAAAAGCCGAACTGTATAAATGCGATTTTGAAAGCCATTTCCGTATTTCCAGCTCATTTCCAACGGTCAGCGTTTTTTTTGTACCGGTAATTTTTAGCTGAATGATTCTTGATGAGTGTCCGCGTTTTACAGCTTCCAGTTTTACAATTTCACCAAATTCAATTCCCGAACGTTTTTTTATAATTTCTGCAATTTCTTTTTGTGAATATGCCACCTTCCAGCGGTAAAAGTCAGAAGTGGCCTGGTCGAATCCAGGTAGTACCTGCGAGAGTATTTTTTTATCATTAGTGTTGCAAAAGGCTTGCGGTTTATTTCTGATCCAGGTTTCGGCTTCCTCTTCAATCCGTAAATCCACGCAGGTTGTATCGCCAGATTCAGAATCTACCACTTTGGTCAGGTATCTGTGCCGCAAGGGCTCCCACACATTTTCAAAGTTCTCTGTTAATCCGCCACAGCATTTCGAGAAACGGGCATCGCAAATTTTATCATCAAAAGACAAAATCTCACCTGTCGTTTCTTCCACAGCTTGCAATGCCTTATCAGAGTAGATTTTTGTAATTCCCTGATAACGCTGGCAGTGGTCATCGGCGCAAACATCAAAGTTGGTGTGGTCTTCCCGGTCGTACCAGCGAATGATTTCATCTCCGGTTTCATATGAAGTTTGGTATAACCCGCCTCCGGTTTTCAACGATTTGGTTTTATCAATTTGCGCCAGCAGCCAGCTCCGCGAAATTACGGCATGTGCTTTTAATAACGCCGGCGAACTGGTAGCGCTCATTTCAGAAGAAATGACACTTTTTAAATATTCTTCCAGTCCAATTATGTTGATAGCTCGCACTTTACCGTCTTCGGGAATGATTTTCAGTGCTCCGCGAAAGCGCTGGCTTTCCTTTTGTTCCCAGTGAAAGCCGATGCCTATAATTACTTCTTTTAGTTCAAAAAATGATTCTGCACCGTCAGGTGATAAAATAAACGATTCGGCCTGAATCGTTTTGCCGGTAGTGGATTGGATATGAATTTTATTATCGTTTATTGTTGCATTGTAATCACCGGCTGGAAATGCAGTTTTACTTTCATTGTAAAAAACATGGCTGAGCGAGAATTTTAATTCTGCCAGGGCAAGGATTCCAACGGTTATTTTGGGTTGTGTTTTCATATTTCCCGTAAAGGCGCAAAGGCCCACAAGTAATTTTATAAATTTGATTTTAAAGCGTTACACAAATTTTGAAAAAGATGTTTATTCAACGTCACCTCCTTGTAAATCTCTTCAATTTCTTTCTTTGTTATGTTTTTAAAGTTCTGTTTTTCAGGAAGAATCAATATTCCTCCAAGTTCTGCTGCAGCAGGGCTAACTAAAATTCGGGATGCATCATTTCTGTAATAGTGCGATGGCCGCTGCTTTTCGCGCGGAAAAATGATTACCCGCCATTTTCCATTTTCAAAAAAGCAAAGAATATTCACCATTGGCTCTTCATTGGTTGCGGATTGAAGTTTTGTGTACATGAATTCAAACTTCTCCAGAATTTCATTTTTATTCGTTGAAGTGATGGCAACGAAATGCCGAAGGTAATTTTCAACAGCAATTATTTTCAGCGTTTTATTTTGAAATAGAATTTGGGAATGTTGCCTATCCAATTCGGTAAATTCTTTTTCCACTGGTAAAATTCCATTTAATCCTGCCTGGAAATGAAAATGGTCAGGCGCAGAAGCTCCACATTTTGGGCCGTTGTAAAATACTGTAAAACCAGTCAGGTTCTGACTCAAATCCAGCAAGTCGGTAAAATGAGGTAAAATTTGCTGCGGAATGTGTTCCAAGCTTGAAATAGTCAGGTGTTCCGTAAAAATTGGGTAAGGGTTAATCAGAATCAGATATTTGTTTTGAAACAGAATTCCTTTTTGTTCGGGCGGCAGATTTTCAGTGCAAAGAAAACACGGCCGCTCTGCAATGCTTTTCGTATCGGTTTTGGCTGCCGAAGAACGGATCCTTTCGGGATTAAACTGTGCAAGTATTTTAAAGTGACCAAAATCAAATGTCCGGGTTTTAACTTTATTAAGCGCGAAGTAATTATTTGCCGCAAGTTTCCAGTTATTCGTTTGCTGTTTAACCAGGGTTTTAGCCTGTTCATTCAGGTTGGCTGCCGGTCCAAATTGAACAAGTTCCTGAGGAGATATGATTTTTTTTTCTAACATTTTCTTCCATTCGGCAGAAACGCGATTGCATCGCGCTCTGCAATAAATCATGCATCACGTTTCTGCAATATAATATTCATCGTGTCTCTGCATTTATCATACATCGCGACTCTGCAATATATCATTCATCGCGTCTTAGCAATTCGTCTAACATTTTAATTCTTGTTTTCAGTTCGATTGTCCGAATCCGGTCTTTATATAAATTGTGCACGTTTAATTTATCGATGTTGAGTGACGCGTCTGTATTGTCATCCCAGCGACGGCAGAGATAGATTGGTTCATAAATCCGTCCGATTTTATATTCACGTGAAATGGCCAAACCCACTGCGTAATCTTCTCCGTAACTAACATTTGGTACTTTAATCTCTCGCAAAAGTGGGGTGTAAAAAGCGCGTGGTGCTCCCAATCCGTTAATGCGCAACGCATTGTTTGGTCCGTTGTCATTCGTCCATTCCCTGTGATCGATTATCCCCGGCGGAATTTCCTCTAATTCGAAATTGGTCATTTGATAGCTGCCAATAACCATGGCGCACTTTTCTTCATAAAATTTATCTACTATTTTTTGCAGTGTACTATCCGAAGAATAAATGTCATCGCTATCCAGCTGCACAGCAAACCTGCCGCAGTTTTTATGAAGTATTCCTTCATTCCAGCAACCTCCAATTCCCAAATCACTTCGTTCAGGGACAAGATGAATGAGTTTACCTGAACCGGCAAATTCAGCAAGTATTTTAGTTGTACCATCAGAGGAATGGTTGTCGATAACAATAAGGTTGAAACTGTAATTTGTTTTTTGAGTGAGAACCGATTCTACGGCATCTTTAATTGTTCTTACACGATTTCTGACGGGGATAATTACCGAAGCCTCAACAGGAAAGTCCAGTTCGGAGAAGTTGACTTCTTTGTATGGCGGCTTTAAACAGGCTCCTATTTTTTTGAGGTGACTGGTGCAGGCTTTTTCCATTTCCACCTGTTTTTTACGGGCATTGCCACTTACATAGTCGAATTGTTTTTCGCCTGATTTACGGGTATCGGTTTCTTCTTTCGAAAAAAGAAATTCCGGAATCCGAATGATTTCCCCTTCACGTGATGCATGTAGCCGAAGAGAATAATATCCGGCTTGTTGAAAATCTTCTTCCTCATATGATTGAAGTATATCGGTTCGGTAAAGTTGCGCCGGGCCGAAATTAAAATCATCACGGAGGCTTCCCTGTTGATAATCAATTAGCGGGTGTGGTGATTGGCTGCCGTTTTTGATTTCAAAATAATCAGCATAAACCATCGAAGCACCAGTATTAATGGCAACCTGCAGCAATCTTTCCAGCGCAAGATAGCCCACATTTACTTCTGAATTTTGCAGAAGCAGCAATGTAAAATCAGTATTGCTTTCTGCTGCAATTTTTTTTAAAGTTTGGGTAGAAAGGGGGAACCCACATATAAGTATTTCTGCATTTTCAACTTGTAAATGTTCTGAAGAAATAACAAATATCTTATTTACAAGCCCTGTTGCTTTTAATTGGTTAATTACTTTTTGCGTCTCTGAACCTTCAAAATGAACAAAGAAGCAATTTATTTTTTTACGCATTTCAAAATGATTTGATATTCAACCTGCCTTTTTTTGTCCGAACCGGATAATGAACGGAAAGAGCAAAGGTATAAAATTGAATGAATGGTAATTGTGACAAATATTATTGTTTCATTTTGTTAATGGATTTACAAATCATTTGAATTGTTCAGAAAACAGTAAATGGCTGAAAAATCTTTCCGACCCAGATTTTGTTGATTGGCTTTTTCATATAAACTCCTTGTAAGTTGAGTCATTTCCATTTTAAATCCATTTTCTTCAGCTGTTTTTAAAACAAGGTGAAGATCTTTTAACATCCATTCCAGCGGAAAGTGCGGTTCAAAATTTTCTTTTCTTATTAATTCGGCTTTTGCTTGAGTAAAAGGGGCAATAACAGGAAGTTTCGGAAGTGTATCGAGTAAAAAATCGCGGGGCAATCCCATTTTTTCACCTAAAGCAAGTGTTTCTGCAAAAATGAGCATCGATTCTGCAAGCATCGCATTAATCAGCATTTTCATGGAAGTTCCGTTACCGGCTTTTCCAACATGTTTTACTTTTTCTCCCATATATTTTAACAGAGGTTCAACTTCATGAAAATCAGATTCTGAACCACCTACCAGAAATGTAAGTGTTGCGTCTTCTGCTTTGTTTTTTGAACCCGCAACAGGTGCATCTGTAAAACGGACCTGATGTTTTCCCGCTTCCTTTTCACAATAAACAGAAAATGACGGATTAACAGTACTGCAATCTACCCAAAGGGCATCTCTTTTCATCGCTGTAATACAGCCAATTTCACCAAACATCACCTCTTCCACCACGTCCGGTTTCGAAAGCATGGTGAAAACAATATCTGAATCTTCAACTGCATTTTTAAATCCGGAAGCAGCTTTTGCTCCTTTTGATTCCATAAGTTTAACCGGTTCGGCAGAGCGGTTATAAACTGTAAGCCTTACATCATTTTTTAATAGGTTTTCCGCCATGCGGCTGCCCATAATTCCCAATCCTATAAATGTTGTTTTCATTGTAGTATGTTTTTGAATTTTTGTTTGTATTTAATTTAACAACGAAGGTTGAATTTATGTTAAGGTGAAAATGATTTTTACTAAACAAATCTTTACAGTTAATTGTAAATAAACCTGAAAGAAATTAAAATGAAATAACCTTTAAAATTTTTAAATATGGAATATCGAAAAATCGGAAATTCAGAAATGGAATTATCTGTAGTCACTTTTGGAGCCTGGGCTGCAGGTGGGTGGATGTGGGGAGGTGCCGACAGAAAAGATGCTGTAAAAGCAATTCAGACTGCGTATGAGTTGGGAGTTACTTCAATTGACACAGCACCTGCTTATGGACAGGGAACAAGTGAAGAAATTGTTGGTGAAGCGATTAAGAATTTACCGCGCCACGAAGTACAGATTCTTACCAAATACGGATTACGTTGGGATACTAAACAGGGTGAGTTTTTCTTTAGCAGCAGGGACAATCAAGGTAAAAAAATTGATATGCACAAGTATTCAGGCAAAGAAGGTGTAATAAGGGAATGCGAAGAGAGTTTGCGGAGACTTGGAACCGATTACATTGATTTGTACCAGATTCACTGGGCTGACCCTACAACTCCCATTCAGGAAACAATGGAAGCAGTGGCAAAATTGATTAAAGATGGAAAAGTAAAACATGCCGGAGTTTGTAATTACGATGCAAAACAAATGGATGAAGCCGGAAAATACGTAGATCTTGTTTCAAACCAGGTTCCTTACAGCATGCTAAAGCGTGATGCGGAGAAAGAACTGGTTCCGTTTACACGTCGTAATTTCCAATCGATTTTAGCTTACAGTCCGTTGGAGCGTGGAATTTTAACAGGCAAATTAAAGCCGGGGCATAAATTTGGTGAGGGCGATCACCGCGCCGGACTGCCACATTATAAAGATGAAAACATCAGGCGAACGAATCTGTTTCTTGATAAAATTAAACCGCTGGCTGACGAAAAAAATGCTACACTGGCACAACTGGTTATTCGCTGGACGGTTGATCAGCCCGGTATTACCATTGCTTTGGTTGGCGCCCGAAATGAAGGGCAGGTCAGGCAGAATGCCAAAGCCATGGATATCCAGCTAAGTGAAAAGGAAATTGGTTTTATTACCGGTGAATTGAATAAACTGGAATTGGAATTGTGACCGGGAATTTCATCCTTCAATATAAAACAAAAACAGCATTTGTGACCACCAAGTGCTGTTTTTTCGTACAGGAATTCTAAGTCGGTCTGCAGGGGCTCGAACCCTGGACCCTCCCGATGAATCGGGATGCTCTGCCGGCTGAACTATATGGTGGTGCAGCAGCAGTCGGTATTAGTTTACGTGAGATTAAAAAAAGTCGGTCTGCAGGGGCTCGAACCCTGGACCCGCTCGATTAAGAGTCGGATGCTCTGCCAGCTGAGCTACAGACCGAAATTAAAGGCAAAGTGTACAAGTTTTTGTGAGATTAAAACAAAACGGTAAAAATTTCAGAAGCTCGCATCCTGGACCCTCCCGATGAATCGGGATGCTCTGCCAACTGAGCTACAGACCGAAATGAGAGGCTAAAGTTACAAGTTTTTGGTAAAACCAAATAGTAAAGATTTTAATAATCTGCTTCCTGGACCCTCCCGATAAATCGGGATGCTCTGCCAGCTGAGCTACAGACCGAAATTAAAGGCAAAGTTATAAGTTTTTGGTAAAACCAAATTGTAAAGATTTTAATAATCTGCCTCCTGGGCCCTCCCGATGAATCGGGATGCTCTGCCAGCTGAGCTACAGACCGAAATTAAAGGCAAAGTTACAAGTTTTTGGTAAAACCAAATAGTAAAGATTTTAATAATCTGCCTCCTGGACCCTCCCGATGAATCGGGATGCTCTGCCAGCTGAGCTACAGACCGAAATTAAAGGCAAAGTTATAAGTTTTTGGTAAAACCAAATTGTAAAGATTTTAATAATCTGCCTCCTGGGCCCTCCCGATGAATCGGGATGCTCTGCCAGCTGAGCTACAGACCGAAATTAAAGGCAAAGTTACAAGTTTTTGGTAAAACCAAATTGTAAAGATTTTAATAATCTGCCTCCTGGACCCTCCCGATGAATCGGGATGCTCTGCCAGCTGAGCTACAGACCGAAATTAAAGGCAAAGTTACAAGTTTTTGGTAAAACCAAATTGTAAAGATTTTAATAATCTGCCTCCTGGGCCCTCCCGATGAATCGGGATGCTCTGCCAGCTGAGCTACAGACCGAAATTAAAGGCAAAGTTACAAGTTTTTGTTAAGAACAAAACAGTAAAAAATTTCAGAAATCTGCATCCTGGACCCTCCCGATGAATCGGGATGCTCTGACAGCTGAGCAGATTTGAAATATTAATTATACATTCTATCAAAGAACAGAAGATTGAATGGTAAAGTTTACCGAAATCACAATTTTACAACTACCGGTTTGCTTGGTTCACTCTCATTGTGTAATCTGTCGAGTGCCGAAATCCGGACTTCGTATTTTTGCTTTTTTCTGTTCATCCTCGAAAATTTATATTCAGAATCCGAAATGATTTTGTAAACATAATCAGGATTTTCGCTGTTGAACGGATGCCCTTTTTTGTTCA
Organism: uncultured Prolixibacteraceae bacterium; assembly: GCA_963816685.1. Lineage (GTDB taxonomy): Bacteria > Bacteroidota > Bacteroidia > Bacteroidales > Prolixibacteraceae > CAVYUC01. Next base: position 120,062 of record CAWFMB010000034.1, read on the forward strand.
GGTAAATAACAAATTGTTTGGGTTTATCCAGTTCATTTTGAATATCGGGAGCATTCCATTTCACCTTTTTGCATCGTTTCTTTACCTTACCAACTTTAGGCGGAGGTGTATTATCGAGCCAGGGCATTGGTGGAACAATTGCAGGATTACTGAACAGGTTTAATTTCAGGCTGTCCTGAAATCCCAGTAAGTCGCGCGTAAAATGTTTGCTGCTGTAAAATGCAGAGCCGGCAATTCCTGGAATGCTGCGTAATAGTTCTATCTGCCGCGGAAGTTCATCGGGCATTCTCCATTCTTTAACCAAAGAAGCTGTGTCGCTTTTGTAAACACCGTGGCCAATGTACATGGCCCGCTCATAAGCATGATTTTTCCACCAGTTGGCAAGCAATTCAAAATCCACTGCCGGATGTCCGATTTGCCAATACAATTGCGGGAGGCAGTAATCAATCCATCCTTTTTTCTGCCACTTTAAAATATTGGCATACAACTGATCGTAATTAGTTGCACCGGCAGTTGTTGCCGAACCTTCCGGATCGTCAGCTATATTCCGCCAAACCCCAAATGGACTGATGCCAAATTTCACCCATGGTTTTACTGATTTAATCGTATCGTTCAGCATTTCGATGAGGATATCCACATTTTCACGGCGCCAGTCGGCTTTGTTTTCAGGAAGAAAACCCCGGTTATAAGCTGCAAATGAAGCTGTATCCGGAAATTCTTCAGGAAGCGGGTAGGGGTAAAAATAATCATCAAAATGAATGGCATCCACATCATATCGCGTAACAATGTCTTTCACCACTTGAGTAACAAACTCACGGGTTTGCGGCAATCCCGGGTCGAAATACAATTTGTTCCCGTATTTCAAAATCCATTCAGGATGCTCAAATGCAACATGACTTCCTGCAAGCGGTTCTTTGAAATTCTGTGCAACACGATACGGATTCAGCCATGCGTGAAATTCCATTCCCCGTTTATGGCATTCTTCAATCCAGAATTTCAACGGGTCATAAAAAGGTTCAGGCGCTTTTCCCGGAGTGCCGGTCAAATATCTTGACCAGGGCTCCAGATCAGAAGGATAAAATGCATCTGCAGCCGGACGTATTTGCAAAATAACAGCATTCATTCCCAATTGTTGTTGCAGGTTAAGAATGACAATCGCTTCCTGTTTCTGTTCCTCTGTGGTTAATCCTGGTTTCGATGGCCAGTCGATATTCACTACGGTGGCTACCCAAACTGCCCTGAATTCATATTTCTTTTTTGCTGTTTGTGCGAAAAGCAATGCGGGAATGAATAAAAAATAAAATATGATGATTCTTTTCATGTCGCTAAAACTTCAGTATATTTTGATTAATCCGGCAAGTCAGTTGTAATTTTAGTTTGTACAAAATTAGTTATTTCAAATTCAGAAGGAAACCGGAAAATATTTATTTCGGTGTTAATTATTAATTTTGACAAAAAACTGCAAAAATGATAGTAGTCGCCGATAGTGGTTCCACCAAAACGAGCTGGTGTTTTTCTGCCGAAGATAATAATTTCCGGAATATAAGTACGGGAGGAATAAATCCATTTTTCCGTACTACCGATGACATTTATTCGGAATTGAAGCAAAAGCTGGATTCGGCAACGGGCAACCATGTGGAGCAGGTGTTTTTTTACGGTGCCGGAATTGTAAATCAGGAAAAAGGAAATGTGGTAAAAACAGCACTTCAGCAATTATTTCCTGAGGCCAAAATTGAAACTCAAAGTGATTTGATGGCCGCTGCCCGTGCAACACTTGGAAATAAAAGTGGAATTGCCTGTATTTTGGGAACAGGTTCCAATTCATGTTTATACAATGGTCGTGAAATTCAGGAACACATTCCGCCGCTGGGTTTTATTCTTGGCGACGAAGGCAGTGGTGCAGTTTTGGGACGCAAACTTACTGGCGATTTCCTTAAAAAAATAATGCCGGCAGATTTGGCAGAGCAATTCAAAAAACATTATCCTATGGAATATGTCGATTTTTTAAATGGCGTTTACCGAAATGAAAAACCAAACATGTTTCTGGCTGCTTTTGTTCCGTTTCTAAAAGAAAATATAAATCATAATTATTGCAGCAATCTTGTAATTAAGACATTTGAGGAATTTATTATGAGAAATGTGGCCCAATACACAGATTATAATAAACAACCCGTTTGTTTTGTAGGGTCGGTTGCTTATCATTTTCAGGAACAATTAAAGAAGGTGCTGAAAAATCAGCAGTTAAATCCGGGTATCATTGTGAAGGAACCATTGAAAAAATTAGTCGAATATCATATGCAACAAAAATAATATGAACAATATAACAGAATCGGAATCAAATTACAATAATCTTGAAAAGATGAGTGTCAGAGAAGTTCTGGAGGGCATTCATAATGAAGATAAAAAAGTGTTGCCTGCAATTGAAAAGGTAATACCGCAAATTGAAAAACTGGTAAATGAAATTGTTCCCCGGGTAAAAAAAGGGGGCCGTTTGTTTTATGTTGGCGCAGGTACAAGTGGACGGCTTGGAATTTTGGATGCTTCTGAAATCCCGCCAACCTATGGGGTAGGTTACGATTTGGTAATCGGAATAATTGCCGGTGGCGACAGAGCCATCCGAAAAGCTGTGGAATCTGCAGAAGATAATGAAAATCTATCCTGGAAAGAACTGAGCCAGTTTAACCTGAATTATCTGGATACTATTGTAGGAATTGCAGCTTCAGGAAGAACTCCTTATGTGGTAGGCGCAGTTAAAAACGCCAGGCAAAATGGCATTTTAACCGCCTGCGTTACAAGCAATCCTGAGTCGGTTCTGGCCCAAAATGTAGATATTCCGGTTGAGGTGGTTACAGGTCCTGAATTTGTTACCGGCAGCACCCGAATGAAAGCCGGAACAGCGCAAAAACTAATCCTGAATATGATTACAACAACATTGATGATTCAGCTTGGCCGTGTGAAAGGAAATAAAATGGTTAACATGCAGTTAACGAACCAGAAACTTGTTGAACGCGGAGTAAGAATGATTCAGGAGGAACTTGGATATTCTGAAACAAAAGCACGGCGGCTGCTTTTGTTGCATGGCTCAGTGCAAAAGGTTTTAAATGAGTTTTCGATTAATCGCGATGAATAAATTCTGAATTCCAAAAGCTGTATTCAAGTTTAAAAAAATTGATATCTTTGTCACTTTATTAAAGTGTTCTGTTGGTATTGAAGAATTTTAAAAGCAATGTAACATAAATTGCTTTAAACATAATATTTAAGATTAACTGCAGGCTTGTCGTTCTGGCTTGTTTGTAGTTTATTAGGTTTAGTTGGTTTAGGTTAGTTCCCGTTTTACGGGAGCGTGAAAGGCTGTCGTTGGGCAGCCTTTTTTTTATATGCTATGCAGGCTTAATACTTGCAGAATAAAAAGTAAAGTTACTTTTTATGCACCTTTTTAATTTCTCTGAATTCATCTGTAGTTTTATTCAGTACTGAAAACTGAGTTTGTTAAATCAAAAAAATGAAATGAACAAACAAGAAAACCTGTCAGTGACTAAAACATCCTGCGGAACTAAATATGGCTTTTTGTAGTCTCGGGTAATCATCATCCCGGTATTCGGAACTACATTAAACCCCAACTTTACATTGAGTTTAATATTCCCCGGATTAGGCTCAGATACCTCCCATCCTCTTTTTAAATTTTAGGATTCTAAAAAAAAGAATTGTTTGAACCCAATATCCAACCAGAAGTCTTCTTATTCTGTTTTTACGAAATTTTCGGGAGTTTTTCTCCTCTATTTCAACCGTATTATCGTCGTATCAACGTTATATCAAATTCGCATTATACTCTTATTAAATTCGCATTAAATTCGCACTAAATTCGCGAAATCGCGAATTTAGTGCGAATTTAGTGCGAGTATAGTACGAATTTAATACGGACCAAAACCCTCTCATCTATAGCTTTCAAATTTTTAAGAGTGACTCCGGTGTTTTGGAAATAATGAAACCAAACAGAATCAAGAGGTTAAATCACATTAGGTTAATCACGTGATAATCCATTCGCAGGAATTATGAATCCTATTTTATTTTCCTCCTGCGGGATACAAAATATTTGCAAAAAAAAATCCGGTCTGAAAGGACCGGATTGAATATATCAAAGATTAAAAATTACACATCCTGCGAAACTACATATGGTTTTCTGTAGTTTCGGGTAAGCATCATGTCGGCTTCAGGGTCATTTACAAATCTTTCGTAACTTCCATTAAAGTTCAATTCACGTTTTAACTGATACGAAATATTGGCAAGTGCCGGCAATGCCGATGAATAGAACCCTTCATTAATATCACAATGCAGATCGTAATTGTTGCCCGAACGGATGGCATCAATAAAGTTTGCATAATGTTCAGTTCCTCCCGGAGGAGCAAGGAATGTAGGATCCGAAGGCGTATCGGAAGTGGCAAGATCAGAGCCGGCGAATGGTTCTTTTTCCCGCTGACGGAATGCTTTCCAGGTGCTGCCGTTCAGTTCAAGATAACCATCGGTTCCGTAAAACATGTTGCCGATTTTTATATCCAGTCCCGATTCACCATGGGTAAATCGTCCACGGGTTTCAAATTCAAGTACTTTTCCGTCTTCGTAGGTGAACAATGAAGTTTGGGTATTTGGTGTTTCCTGTGAACACTCCGTCGGGCTGATTCCGTATATTCCACCGGTGGAGAAAATAGAAACCGGGTGCTCCTTTTTATTCAGTCCCCAGCGTGCAATATCAAACTGGTGAGGACCCTGGTTTCCTGTGTCTCCGTTTCCTGTATCCCAGTGCCAGTGCCAGTTGTAATGTCCTTTTTTCTCATTGTACGGGCGCCATGCTGCGGGTCCGAGCCACATGTCGTAATGCAGTTTTTCGGGCGGCATGCCATCAGGCGAAATACCAAAAGAATCACGCGGTTTATAACATAGTCCTTTCGACATATAAACATCGCCTATTCCTCCGTCGTGCAAGAATTTCATGGCTTGCATGACGTTTGCAATCGAGCGGTTTTGAAAACCTATCTGCACCCTTACATTATATTTCCGGGCAGCTTCAATCATCTTCCTGCCTTCGAAAACATTATGACTTGCAGGTTTTTCGCAGTAAACATGTTTTCCGGCCTGTGCGGCCCAGATGGTTGCCAACGCATGCCAGTGGTTTGGCGTGGCAACTGAAACTGCATCAATTTCCTTATCGTCGAAAACGCGGCGCATGTCCCATTCAGTTAGGGGTTTTGTACCAATTGCCTTTTCAACATTTTTTACCCGTTCAGGATAAAGTTCCTCGTCAACATCGCAAATGGTTTTCAGAAAAACATTGCGGTTTTCCTTTAGTGAACACCAGTTTCGGATATGGGTGTTTCCCTGACCCCGGACTCCGATCGACGCAATAGTAATTCGTTCATTGGCTCCAATAACTGAAGCATAGGATTTAGCGCTTAACCCTAATCCGCCAATTGTTATACCGGCAGTTCCTATAAGGCTTTTCTTAATAAAATCTCTTCGTTCTGTCATTTTAAAATTTTTATTGATTTAGATTTTAGGGGTTCAATTTACCAAAATGAATGCAAAAAGAAGGAAAAAACAGAAATTCTTTTTATCGTAAAAATAGATTCACCCGGTGACCTGGGGTTATCGGGTGAAGGTCACTGGCGTATTTCTTTTCACCGGTTGACTTTTTTGTCACCCGGTGAATAGGTTCCTGGCCACATTCGTTGATATTGTAAATGATTTTTTGGTTGTAAATTCAACAGGACTTTATGCTTGTTTACCTGGTGAATCAACATATTCACCCGGTGACCTGAAGTCAACGGGTGAAGGTCATTAGTGCGTATTTCTTTTCACCGGATGACTTTTTTGTCACCCGGTGAATAGGTTCCTTGCCACATTCGTTGATATTGTAAATGATTTTTTGGTTGTAAATTCAACAGGACTTTATGCTTGTTTACTGGTGAATCAACATATTCACCCGGTGACCTGAAGTCAACGGGTGAAAGTCACTGGTGCGTATTTCTTTTCACCGGATGACTTTTTTTGTCACCCGGTGAATAGGTTCCTTGCCACATTCGTTGATATTGTAAATGATTTTTTGGTTGTAAATTCAACAGGACTTTATGCTTGTTTACCTGGTGAATCAACATATTCACCCGGTGACCTGAAGTCAACGGGTGAAGGTAGCCGGTTGTGTCTTTTCACCGGTTGACTTTTTTGTCACCCGGTGAATAGGTTCCTGGCCACATTCGTTGATATTGTAAATGATTTTTTGGTTGTAAATTCAACAGGATTTTATGCTTGTTTACTGGTGACTCAACATATTCACCCGGTGACCTGAAGTCAACGGGTGAAGGTAGCCGGTTGTGTCTTTTCACCGGATGACTTTTTTGTCACCCGGTGAATAGGTTCCTGGCCACATTCGTTGATATTGTAAATGATTTTTTGGTTGAAAATTCAACGGGACTTTATGCTTGTTTACTGGTGACTCAACATATTCACCCGGTGACCTGAAGTCAACGGGTGAAGGTAGCCGGTTGTGTCTTTTCACCGGTTGACTTTTTTGTCACCCGGTGAATAGGTTCCTGGCCACATTCGTTGATATTGTAAATGATTTTTTGGTTGTAAATTCAACAGGACTTTATACTTGTTTACTGGTGACTCAACATATTCACCCGGTGACTTGAAGTCAACGGGTGAAGGTTACTAACGCGTATTTCTTTTCACCGGATGTCTTCTTTGTCACCCGGTGAATAATCCAAATAAAAAAATCAATTCCAATTACCACAAAGTGACCATTTTCCGCTTAAAAAAATTATTTTTATTGGAAATTTACTTCTCTTTTATGCAGCTTGAAACGAATAATATCTATCACATTTTTAATCGTGGGAACAATTCACAAATGATCTTCTTTAATCGCGATAATTACTTGTTTTTTCTTAAGAAAATTAAAGTTCATATCATTCCTTTTGCGGATGTAATGGCCTGGTTTTTAATGCCAAATCATTTTCATATAATGGTTTATATCAACTTTCTGAAAATTAAGACTTGTGTATCCCTGGGCGAAAGCAAAGACAGATTTGGGGTACATTGGGGAACAGTTTCCAATACAGAACAAATTATTAATAAATCAATCGCTGTAATGCTTCGTTCTTATACGAGGGCAATAAACAATCAGGAAGGAAGAAGTGGTTCATTATTTCAGATGAAAACAAAAGCAACTTGTTTAACAGATAATTCTGAAATTACACCGGCATGGTTTCAATCAAATTTTGGAACTGTTATTAATATTCCGGATCCTGAAAAATCTTATCCTCAGGTTTGCTTTAATTATATTCATCAAAATCCCGTGTCTGCAAGATTAGTTCAACATCAGGATGAATGGGAGTTTTCTTCTTATCGGGACTATTCAGGTTTGCGGGATGGAAAATTGATTAACAGGGAAAGGGCAAATGAATTTGGGTTGAAAATTCAATAGGGCTTAATGCTTGTTTATCCGGTGACACAATAGATTCACCCGGTGACCTGAAGTCAACGGGTGAAAGTCACTGGTGCGTATTTCTTTTCACCGGATGACTTTTTTGTCACCCGGTGAATTAATTCTGTTCATCCTTAAAACTATTCACCCGGTGACGGAAAGTCAACGGGTGAAAGTCCTGATAGTTTTTCTTTTGTTTTCGTAGTTGATTCAGCTTTTGTTTTTCTAAAATTTAAAAGGCATGGTCATTTTAACCGGAACAGGTTTGCCACGCTGCGAACCGGGTTTCCAGTCTTTCATCTTCGAAACTATTCGGCTGCAGTTTTCCCGGCCAATTCATTATCTGCTTCAATAATTTTCACATCCGTAACTTTACCTTTTTCATTCACTGTATAACCAATGAGAGCATTTCCTGAAACATTTTTTTCTTTTTGTTTTGCTTTCAGATACATTTCCGAAATATCCTTTTCGAGTGCGGTGTATCCTCCTTTATATTCAGGAAGTTCTTCCACTATAACAAAAGTTTCTTCTTTGCTTTGTTTTTCTTCTTTTGCAGGTGGCGGCGGCGGTGGCGGGAGTTCCGCCTTTCCCATCGGAGGTTGAGCTTCTTTTTTATTCATTTTTGAGGGTGGCGGGAGAGGTGGTAACTCTTCTTTTAAATTTTTATTCAGGTCAATATGAATAACTCCATCCTCCATTTTTATTCTGTTCTTTTCACCCGAAGGAAAAGAACCGGCTTTCATTACAAACGTTTTCTTTCCAACATAGGAAAAAACAATATTATCATCTGCGGATGCTTTTAAAGAAAATGTTCCGTCTCTGTCGCTGACTGTGCCGGTTGTGCTTCCTTTAATTATTATTGAAACTCCCGAAAGAGGCTCTTCATTTTCATCCACTACTATTCCTGAAATGTTCACCTCCTTTGCTGCAGTGATATCCGACGATTTAATTCCGGGGTCCATTTTGTCAGATGTCTGGTAATCCGGTTGCGCAAAAGCAAACAGTAAAAAGGCAACAGCAGGCAATGCCCACATAAATTTAATCCCGTGTATCCGGGATGTTTTCTTTTTCGTCATCATTTTTAATCGATTTGTGTTAAGGGCAAAGTTCAGGTTATTGGTAATTCCAATAATCTGCATACCCATTAACTGGTTAATTAATAAAGCCTGATACCTGCCCATGGCGTGTCCCTGCGCAAGGACACCTTTATCGGCAAGGTATTCGTGATTTTGTTTAATTGATCGTTCGAAGAACCAAATAAACGGATTGAACCAAAAGATGACTGTTAACAGTTCTATAAAAAGCAGGTCGAACCAGTGATTCTCACGAATGTGCACTTTTTCGTGAGCCAGAATTTCCGGCAGGTTCTCCTGTGTATGAAATTTCGGATTAATAAATACAATATTAAAAAAGGAGAAAGGCAAGCCATATTTGTCATTTTCAACTAACCGTACTCCGTGAGAAGATTTTATGCGGGATTTTAGTAAAAGATGAAAGAGAATTAGTGTTTGTGATAAAAGGCGTAAAAGAAAAATTGAGGCTCCTGTAATGTAAACAAACAACATTGCCTGTTCCAATTTAAAAGCCGCTGAACTGGTTTCCAAACCGGAGGCTGCAGGAATAGCTTTGAAGGTGTCTGAAAATGTTTTATATGCTGCAGATCCATTGTCAGGATCAACCAGGACTGAATAATGAACCGGGAAAAGCGGTAATAATACAGCTGTAATTAAAGCCATAACGAGAAACCATCTGTTGGCTTTGTAGAAGGTTTCCTTTCGCAGGAAAATCCAGTAGACCAGGTAAAAAAGTATGATTCCGGCAGAGGCTTTTACAAGATATGTAATGATGGGTTGCATGACTATTTCCTGTTTTCGTCTTTATTCAGTTCATTCTCTGTAATCTTCAGCATTTCCTCCAGTTCTTCTATACTGAGGTTGTTTTCGCGTGCAAAGAAAGTTGCCAGTTTCGGAAACGAGCCATTAAAATAATCTTTTAGTAACGACCCAAACTGAAAACGTGCATATTCATTTTTGGTTACAGCAGGGAAAAATAAATTTGTATTTCCAATTTTCCGGCACGAAACAAAACCTTTGTTTTCGAGTACCTTCAGCACGGTACCAACAGTGGTATAGGCAGGTCGTGGTTCATCAAATTCTTCAACAACGTCCTTCACAACCCCTTCTTTTAACCTCCAAAGGATTTGCATGATTTGCTCTTCGGCTTTTGTAAGTGTTTTCATATTTTTGAAGAATATTTATTTCTACTACAAATATAGTACTAAGTTTTTAGAAATAAAACTAGTTTTATAACTAATTTACTATAAAAATAGTAAGGATTGTATTGAGCTAAAAAAACCACCTGGTTTACAAGTGGTTGTATGCATTGTAAGATAATTTTATTCTCCCCAGGTAATTTCTGATTCGCCAACTGCTACTTCCTTAATATTGTAAGCATAATCAGCATTTGTTGCATCCGAATCAAAAGAGAAGGCAAGTAACTGCACAAAATAAGTTTCGCCGGAATATACCTGTCCTGACCAGTTTCCTTCATTTGTCCTGATATGTAATTGAGTAGATGAGGGATCGAGAGTAATACTGTTAAAAATTACTTTATTGCTGCTATCCCTTAATTTGATTACATAAGCTTCTGCTCCTTCAATTGTTTCCCATTCCAGTTCAAGATAGTTTTCGCCCGAATGAAATATAATACTGTCCAGATGGGGAATGGGCATGTCATCAAATTCCAATTCATCGCTTTCCTGAATTGTTTCGTCATCTTTGCTTACTGCTTTAAACAAATAGGAGCCGATAGCAGGCCATTGAGTTGAATAATCACTTTCTGCAGGTTCTTTTCCACGGATATAAACCGATTCGGTTGTTGTGGCAAGTTCAATTTCTCCCCCTCCGCCTGCAGGCGGGGTAACTGTTGCCGAACTCATACTTTTGTTGGCGTAAACATAAAAAGCAGTGCCATATTTAGCTTCTCCGTTAAATAACTTTTTAACGATATAAACATCAGTTATTGCTTCGAATGTAACATTGTCGTCATCGTTTTTTAAACAGGAAGTTAGCAGTGTCATGATAAACAAGGAGACGAATGCTGTTGCGAATAAGTGTTTTGTTTTCATATGAAATATTTATATTTAATGAGTTATATTCCGGTAATAAATAAAATCAGGTGTATGACTTTCTTCCCTGGACCCATGGAATTCTGTGAGCGATTATTCCCTCCCGGTTTCTTCGTTCCGGCGGGCATTCTGTTTTGTGATTGCCAAATCATTGTCATTTCACAATTCATTATTTTCATTATTACTTAACGATACTAAATTAAAGATATTATTGTTACGGGGTTAGATGCAATAGTTTTTGTAAAGGTTGCCCGGGTTGTAATTTTAATTTGATTTTAAATGCTGAAGAATTTCATTCAGAATATATCCGGCGGTTTCAACATTCGTAATATTTGGCAGGGTGAGGGTGAGTTTGTGGTTGATTTCCTTCATGCGGCCATTTTTATTTTTCTGAATGAATTGCACTATTTTCAGGAAATCATCTGACTGATAAAATGGCGATTTTTGGTCAGCTACAAAATAGCAAATCATTTTACCTTCTTTTAATATGATTTTTTCGATTCCAAGTTCAATGGCTTTCCAGCGCAATTGCACAACCTCCAGGAGTTCGCGGCTTTCCTTTGGTATTTCACCAAAACGATCAATTAGTCCGGCTTTAAACTTCTGAAGCTGTTCTTCATTTTCAATGTTATCCAATTCGCGGTAAAGCAGCATCCGTTCAGAACTGCCTGGAATATAATCATTTGGAAACAAAAGTTCCATATCTGTATCAATCTGGCAATCCTGCACGAATTTGATGTTTAAAAATGCCTGACGCTGTTGTTTATCATCTTCTTTGAATATGTCTTTGAATTCTTCCTGCCGGAGTTCCTGGATAGCTTCATTAAGAATTCGATGGTATGTTTCGAAACCGATATCTGCAATGAACCCGCTTTGTTCGGCTCCGAGCAGATTTCCGGCTCCGCGAATATCCAAATCCTGCATGGCAATATTAAATCCGCTTCCCAGATCAGAAAATTCCTCGATGGCTTTTAACCTGCGGCGGGCATCGGCATTTACTGTTGAGAGCGGTGGTGCCAGCAGATAACAAAATGCTTTTTTGTTTGACCTGCCTACCCTGCCACGCAACTGGTGCAGATCGCTCAGCCCGAAATTCTGTGCATGATTAATTATCATGGTGTTTGCGTTTGGAATATCAAGTCCCGATTCAATTATTGTTGTGGCAATTAACACATCAAATTCGCCGTTAATGAAATCGAGCATTACCTTTTCCAGTTTTGGCCCCTCCATTTGTCCATGGCCAACACCGGTTTTTACTCCCGGCACCATTCGTTTTATGGTTTCTTCCACTTCATAAATATTCTGAACGCGGTTATGAATGAAAAAGACCTGGCCATTTCGTTCTACTTCGTATAAAATGGCATCGCGGATAAGCTGTTCGTTAAAACCATGAACTTCAGTAACAATCGGATAACGGTTGGGTGGTGCAGTTTGAATAATTGATAAATCGCGGGCACCCATCAGAGAAAACTGCAGTGTTCGCGGAATTGGTGTGGCAGTTAAAGTAAGTGAATCCACATTTGCTTTTAACTGCTTCAGTTTCTCCTTCACCGAAACCCCAAATTTTTGTTCTTCATCAATTATCAGCAACCCAAGGTTTTTGATACGCACATCTTTGCTCACCAGCCGGTGTGTTCCTATGATGATATCCACTTTTCCGTCTTCAACCTCTTTTAATGTATTCCGGATTTCGGCAGCAGACTTTAACCGGCTGATATATTCAACACGTGCAGGAAAATTCTCCAGCCGTTCAGAAAAAGTTTTATAATGTTGAAGAGCAAGAATCGTTGTCGGCACTAAAACTGCAACCTGTTTACTATCGGCAACAGCTTTAAATGCCGCACGGATTGCAATTTCAGTTTTTCCGAAACCAACATCACCACAAACCAGCCGGTCCATGGGGATTTGTTTTTCCATGTCGGATTTTACAGCAATGGTGGCCTTCTCCTGGTCGGGAGTATCTTCATAAATAAATGAAGCTTCAAGTTCTGTTTGTAAATATGTATCTGGTGAAAAGGCGAAACCGGTTTCTGCAAGCCGCTGGGCATATAAAGCAATCAGTTCCTTTGCAATATCCTTCACTTTTGCTTTGGTGCGGTTTTTCATCTTCTGCCATGCCCCGGAACCTAATTTGTTTAGTGAAGGTTCAGTGCCTTCCTTTCCTTTATATTTCGAAATCCGGTGAATGGAGTGAATATTTACAAGCAGCGAGTCATTGTTTTTATATACAAGCCGGATGGCTTCCTGCGTTTTCCCACCCTCTTCAGTTTTCACAAGTCCGGCAAATTTTCCGATTCCATGATCCACATGCACCACATAATCACCCGGGTGAAGTTTGTTCAGTTCCTTCATGGAAATTGCCTCACGCTGGGCTTTCCGGGTTTTTAATTTAAACCGGTGGTAACGTTCAAATATCTGGTGATCTGTATAACAACAGACCTTTAAATCGTGGTCCACAAAACCTTCGTGCAAAATAAACAGCAGGGGCGTAAATTTTACATTTGCATCAAGATCCTTGAAAATTGCCTGCAATCGTTCTATCTGTTTTTCCTGGTGCGAAAGGATAAAAATTTCGTATCCGTTTTTGCGGTATTCCACCAGGTTTTCTCCCAGTAATCCAAAGTTTTTATTGAAAACAGGTTGTTTTGAATTGGCGAACTTAAATTTTGAATCATATTCGAAATCGAAATCTGTTCCAAATTCAATCACCTTGAAATCCTGAATTTGATTTTTTAAAACTTCTCCCGAAACAATGTTTTCGGTGAGATTTTCTTCGGGATAGTTGATTGTGGTTTGCCTGTGGATTGTGGTTACCTGATCGAAAAACTGATTCAGATAATTGCCGTAAATTATTGTTTCCTGTTGTATGAACTCAAAAAAGGAAATACGCGAACCTGCAATTTTTTCATTCTGAATATTAGGAACAATGGTAATTCTGCTTAATGATTCTTTTGAAATCTGGTTGTCGATATCAAAACTGCGGATAGAATCGATTTCATCGCCGAAGAAATCAAGCCGGTAGGGATCTTCATTTGAAAAAGAGAAGATATCGACGATACTTCCGCGAACTGAAAACTGGCCAGGTTCGTAAACAAATTCAACCCTTTCGAACCCATATTCGAATAAAAACTCATTAATAAATTCAATTGAAATTTTATCACCTTTTGATACCTGAAGTGTGTTTTGTTTAAGTTCTGATTGCGAAATAACTGTTTCAATCAAGGCTTCCGGATATGAAACAACAATAAACGGGTCCAGTCTTTCGCCTAATTTATTCAGCACTTCAGCCCGCTGTACAATATTTTCCTGTTCGGTTTGTCCGTATTGTACCGAACGTTTATAAGAAGACGGAAAAAAAAGTGTCTTTTTGTCGAATCCAAGATTATTGAGGTCGTCATAAAAATAAGCGGCTTCTTCACGGTCATTGAGTAAAACTACCTGGTTTTTATGAAGTTTATCGAATATGTTGGCAATGAAAATGGTTTTGGCTGAACCAATTAATCCCTGCAGGTGAATTTTTTCACCCGGGGGGGCTGCAACTTTTATTGCCGCTTCAGCAAACTTTTGATGCCCCTTAAAATATGAAAGAAACTGTTGAGTTTCCAAATGGGTTAAATTTCTGGCAAAGATAAGGAAAAGGTGAACTTTTAATTTAAGTACATCTGATTTATTGCAGGAAAACAGAAATACGATGCTTTAATCACTGATTCCGGAAAACAGATAGCATACTTTATAAATACTACATTTTATTGTTCAGGTTAAGCGCTGTTTTTCAGAAAAAGACAATTTAACCGGATTAAACATTTTCTTTAAAAGGATGTTTGAATTACATAAACAATAATGGAGTGGAAAGCTACATTTTGTTGAATGACAGATACATTTCACAAAAAAAATTTCCTTCATTAAGAAAGAAATATTAACTAAATTAAATAAAAATGAACAAACTGATATTTGTATTTTTAATAGCTTTTATCTGCTGTGGAAATTTGGCCGGGGCACAGGAGTACAGCGATTTTATTTCGTGTAAAGTTGACGGAAAAGAATGGAAAGCCGAAGCCAAACGGATGAATATTCCAATGAAAAATATGAGTTACCTGGCACTTGCAGCCTTTGAGGTAAATCCTGATGTCCAGGTTTGGATCCGGCTTTTTTATTTTACTGACAGCCTGAAACCCGGAACTTACCCAGTTACTTCGGAGGAAGAACTGGAATCAGCTTCCAAAAAGAAAAAGCCTGACCATCCGGTTTTTGTTTTGGTCGATTATACAGAAGAGACCAAAGGAATGGGCCATGCTTTTCACGACGGGGAATCACTGAGTGGCCAGGTTACAATTACCAAATTGACTGATACCTCAGTTGAAGGTTCGTTTGAAGCAAAATTAAATGGTGTTTATTTTAAAAAGCGGGGATTGGCGGCGGTTACAGGTTCAGGACTCAGAGGCAATCTGGAGGAAAAACTGATTACCAAAGCAGGCGGTGGAATGCTTGTGAATGGAGATCCGCATTACCACGACAATACAAAGCAGCTAAAGGAAACGGATACCATTGTGCTAAGTGACGGAAAATTCAGTGTTGACTGGACTGATAAATAAGACAGAAATGATGTCCCAGTATTCTGGAAGAGAAAAGAGGTCAGGCGATGCACTTGTTTTCGGATTCAGCAGACATTAAATTATATTTCCAAAGTTCAGATATCAGTACCTCAGGATATCATCCAGTCCTTGTTTCAATTCTTTTAATTGCTCTTTTGTGATGCTTCCAATTTTCTTCACCAGTCTTTCTTTTGCGATCGAACGGATGTGAAATGTCATGATTTCAGATTTTTGAGATAACCCATTTTGTGACGTGGGTTCCAGAACCAGATTTCCTTTATAGGCTTTTATTTTTGTGATAAGTGGACATGTAATTACAATTGGAAGGTATTGGTTTAACATGTTGCCACTGATAATCACAACCGGTCGAAAACCCTGTTGTTCACTTCCCCGGGTAGGATTAAGGTCGGTATACCAGATTTCACATTGATTCATAATTCGAGTTGTTCAAGGTAATCGGTCATGCCTTCCTCTGCTAAATCGAGAATATTTTTATCTTTTTCGGCAAGTTTATATGATTGTACATATTCTGCCCGGTTTAATTGATCTAAATAAATTTGAAGCGCTTTTTCAATAATTTTGTTTTTTGGCAATGCTAATTTGCTGGCTGACTTATTCAACCGGGAAAAAAGGTCATCAGGAAGTGTACTGGTGAATGTTTTCATATTTCTGGTATATATGTATAAAATACAAATATAATCTTAAAGTATTAAACATCAAATTCAAGTCGTTTCCCTTGATTTTCCTTATTGATAATTCCATGGTTATAGACAAGTTGTCCGTTCACAAAAGTTTTTATTACCTGATGAGAAAATTCCTGTCCTTCAAACGGCGACCAGCCGCATTTGTAAAGAATATTATTTGTTGAAACCTTCCAGCTTTTGTTTGGGTCAACTAAAACAAGGTCGGCAAAATAACCTTCACGAATATAACCGCGGCGGTCGATGCGGAACAAATCGGCCGGGGCATGGCTCATTTTCTGAATTACCTTTTCAACCGGGATAAAACCTTTTTTGCTCATCTCGAGCATGGCAACGAGTGAATGCTGTACCAGCGGCCCTCCCGATGGTGCTTTAAAGTAAGTATTGTGCTTTTCTTCCAGGGTATGGGGGGCATGATCGGTGGCTATAACATCCAGTTTGTCAGCCAGCAGTGCTTCCCATAAAGCTTCTTTGTCTTTTTGACTTTTTATTGAGGGATTCCATTTAATACGTGTGCCGTGTTTTATGTAATCGCGTTCGTCAAACCATAAATGATGAACACAAACTTCGGCAGTGATATTTTTATCCGTTACTTTTCCGGGTTGGAAAAGGCTCATTTCTTTTGCGGAAGATAAATGAAGAACATGCAGGCGGGAGTTGAATTTTGAAGCCAGATTTACAGCTTTCGAGGAAGAAATATAGCAGGCTTCATCGCTGCGAATGTGGGCGTGCCGCGAAATCGGAACCTGTTCGCCATATCTTTGACGTGCAATTTCAGAATTTTCACTGATGGTTTTTTCATCTTCACAATGGGTTGCCACAAGAGTTGGCGCATTTTTGAAAAGTTCAGCAAGTGTTTCTTCCTTGTCCACCAGCATATTTCCGGTTGAGGAACCCATGAAAACTTTAATCCCGCAGACTTTGGAAGGATCGGTTTTTAAAACTTCATCCAGATTATCGTTGGTGGCTCCCATGTAAAACGAGAAATTGGCAGCCGAAACTGCCGCTGCTTTTATATATTTTTCCTCCAGCAGTACCTGAGTAACTGCTTGCGGTTTGGTATTTGGCATTTCCATATACGAAGTAACTCCTCCTGCGACTGCTGCCCGGCTTTCGGTGGCAATTTCACCTTTATGGGTAAGTCCGGGATCACGAAAATGGACCTGATCGTCTATTATCCCGGGTAAAAGATATAATCCGGTGGCATCTATAATTTCAGTTTCAGTTAAATCAAAATTGATGGGAATATCTGTTGAAAACAGGGTCTCGATTGTGTCTCCGGAAATTAAAACGCTTCCGCTGAACTTTTTCCCTTCATTTATAATTGTTGCATTTTTAATCAGTGTTCTCATTTTTTCAGCTTTTAAAACAAAGGTACGTAAAAAGCAGGAAGTGGGAATCCTGAATAAGGGTTGAAGACATTAAGATGTTGCAGTGATGGAAAGCTTCAACCTCAATTACACTGAAAATTATGCCTGCAACTTAACGGGGCTGCTCGCCGGTTTCATATTTTTTAAACCAGCTTCTTATTTTCATTTTTAAAACACCCCAAAGCGCTTCATTAAAAATACCACCGCTCATTTTCGAAGTCCCTTCTTGTCTGTCGGTGAAAACAATGGGCACTTCCACGATATTAAACCCAAATTTGTAGGCGGTGAATTTCATTTCAATCTGAAAACCATATCCTCTCAGTTTTATTTTGTCAAAATTGATAGTTTCCAGCACTTTGCGCCGGTAACATTTAAACCCGGCTGTGGTATCCATCACATTCATTCCGGTTACAATCCTGACATACATTGATGCAAAATACGACATTAAAACCCTGCCTAGCGGCCAGTTGATTACGTTAATTCCTGAAATGTAGCGGGAACCGATTGCCAAATCAGCACCATTTACAACTGCGGCATAAAGTTTTTCCAAATCGTCGGGATTGTGGGAAAAGTCGCAATCCATTTCAAAGATGTAATCATAATCGTGTTCCAGTGCCCATTTGAAACCTGCAATGTAAGCAGTTCCAAGGCCGAGCTTTCCTTTCCGTTCATGAATGTGGAGCTGCTCCGGAAACAACTTTTGAAGCGATTTTACTATTTCAGCTGTACCGTCAGGAGAATTATCTTCAATTATTAAAAGATGAAAAGGCGTTTCAAGCGAAAAGACCTTGCGGATCATTTTTTCAACGTTTTCCCTTTCATTGTAAGTAGGAATAATGACAAGATTTTTGGACACTTTTAATTTTTTAAATAAGCAGCGAAATTAAATAATATTATGAATTTTACATGCAATTTTATTCTTAACAAATGTGAATAGCTTATTTTCGTGATTAAAAGAGGGTATCGATAATTAATACGGCAACATGAAAAATCACTGTCTTATAAATTTTGGCTTGTATAGTTGGGAACGTGCAGCGGCAGTGTTAAACCGGTAATTTTATCCGAATGAAGCAGGTATTGTACATGTTTTTAATGGTCATACTTATTCAGGGATGTAGTAGCAAAAACAAATCAGCTGATGAAAGTCCGGTGGTTTTTTGTGCTGCAAGTTTAACTGATGTGATGTCTGAGATCATTAAAGAATTTGAAAATGAAAATCATATTCATGTAAAGCTGAATCTTGCATCGTCGGGTACATTAGCCCGGCAAATCGAACATGGGGCAAATCCGGCCATTTATATTTCTGCCAACAAAAAATGGATCAGTTATCTGAATAAACTGAATTTAACTATTCCTGAAACTGAAAAAGAAATAGCAGGTAATTCAATGGTTTTTGTCGTTCCTTTAAAAAGTAAATTGAAACCAATACCTTTTTCAGAGCGTATGAATTTACCTCAACTTTTTGGCGGAAGGCTGGTCATTGGAGATCCGCAACATGTACCTGCCGGCATGTATGCCATGCAGATTCTTGAAAACATGGGATGGGAACAGGATTTGAAATCCAGAATTTTGCCGGCCAAAGATGTTCGTTCGGCATTAATGTGGGTAGAATTGGGAGAAGTTGATGGCGGGATCGTATATAAAACAGATGCATTGAAATCCCAAAAAGTGAGAATTATTACCGAATTTCCGAATAGTATATATAATAGAGTGGGTTATTTTATGGCTTTAATTCATAAGAATGAAATTTCCATTAAACTGTACAATTACATTTCTTCTGAACAGTCAAAATTGATTTGGGAAAAATATGGTTTTTTAAAACAATAGATATTGAAAGGGCTTTTTACATATTCGGATGCAGAAATTACAGCGATTCTGTTATCCATAAAAGTTGCAGTATTATGCACAGTAATACTTCTTCCGGTTGCAGTGGTGGTGGGTTGGTTTCTTGCACGTAAGCATTTTTGGGGGAAAGCAATTGTTGAAGGAATTCTGCATCTTCCGCTGGTTTTGCCTCCGGTTACAACGGGTTATGTATTACTTATTCTCTTCGGCAGCAATGGAATCCTTGGCTCATTTTTATTTGAAAAATGGGGGATTCAAATTGCTTTTTCCTTTTATGCAGCAGTAATTGCGGCCATTGTTGTTTCGTTTCCACTGGTTACACGTGCAATACGTCTTTCCATTGAATTGGTAGATAAAAATTATGAAGATGCAGCACATACTTTGGGAGCTTCAGGGCTGCGTGTTTTTTTTACTGTCACCTTGCCACTGGCGCTGCCGGGAGTAATTAGCGGTGCAATACTTGCATTTGCCCGAAGTCTGGGTGAATTTGGCGCAACTATTTCTTTTGCAGGTAATATCGCAGGCGAAACACAAACGCTGCCTCTGGCCATCTTTTCATCGATGCAGGTACCCGGGCAGGAAACAGTGACACTTCGACTGGTGGTGGTTTCCATCATTTTATCGCTGATTGCAATGATTGGCGCAGAATATCTTAACAAAAGAATTTTAAAACATAAATGATGGCAGTTTTAAAATTCCATATAAAATTACAACGGGACAGGTTTTTTTTAAACGCACAAGCTGAAATAAGCGAAGGAATAACAGGCATTTTTGGTCCGTCGGGGCATGGAAAATCAAGTTTGTTAAATGCAGTTGCAGGGTTGGTTAAACCCGACTCAGGTTTTATTGAAATAAATAACACCGAAGTTTTCAGTTCAGAAAAGAAGATAAATGTACCGGTCCAAAATCGGAACATTGGCTATGTTTTTCAGGATATCCGGCTATTCCCGCATCTTTCTGTAAAACAAAACCTGAATTACGGCAATAAAAGAAATTCAGGGAATGCTGTTCATTTTAATGAAGTTACTGATATTTTGAATATTGAATACCTGTTAAAGAAACGGCCGGCAGATTGCTCGGGAGGAGAGAAACAACGTATAGCTATTGGGCGGGCTTTGCTGAGCGGTGCAAAAATTTTACTGATGGATGAACCTTTTTCGGCAGTTGATGTAAACCTGCGGAACAACATTATTCCGTTTTTGTTTGCAGTAAACCAGCGCTTTAATATACCTATGCTGGTAGTTAGCCACGACCTGCCCGATTTGCTTAGCTTAACCAGTCACCTGCTTCTTCTTAAAAACGGCGAAGTAAAATCCCAGGGGCGGTTCCAGGATTTACTTGTTGATGAAACAAACGTTGAAATGATGAAAGGTGCCGGGTTGTACAATGTCTTTAATTTGTCTGTTTTTAAGGCGCTTCCCGATAACAACATGGTTTTGTTGAAGAGCAGGAAAACCGGTTTCCAGGTTCAGGCATTGTATCAGTTAACCAGTCCAAAGTTGGAACCTGGCAGGAATACAAATGTTTTAGTTCGGCCCGAGGATATTTCAATTGCCTTAAAACCAGTTGAATTTATCTCCTTAAGAAATCAGATAAAAGGTACAATTGTAAAGATATTTTCAAAAGACGGATTTTGGTTTTGCCTGGTTGATGCAGAAGAGAAATTATTAGTGGAGATTACCGAAGCTTCCGGTAAGAATATGGACCTTCACCCGGGAAAAGAGGTCTGGTGTTTGTTTAAATCAACTGCTTTAAAAATATTTTGAATAAATTTTAAGGGATAACAATATTGATATTCAACCCCTTATTTTTGCACCTCCAATTTTCTTGAAATTTTCTTCATATTTTTGTTTGGAAACTTGAAAAACCCTCTTACATTTGCAGCCGCTTTTAGGGCAAGTTCGTTGGCAGGGTGAAAAAAGAGAGGGTAATGGGAATATCAGGAGTCACATTAAGAGGATTTGAGATATCACCATAACATGATGAGTGAGGAAAAATAATTTTAAAAAATCGGGATTATTTTTTGGTAGAAAGAAAACAGTTATTACCTTTGCCGCCCCGAAAGGGAAAAACAGTTCTGCTGAAGTTGGGAACGATTACAGCAGTAAAATAGAAAAAAGGAAAAGGTCAGCATTTTTGATAGGATAGGGTGCTGATTTTTTATGAAAGAGTTCTTTAAAATTTTGATAAAAGCATTAAAAAAGCAAGGTGTACCAACTTTGTTAATTTCTGAGAGAGAGACCTTGGGCAAAAGAGATTTAAACTTTTTATAATTACAACGGAGAGTTTGATCCTGGCTCAGGATGAACGCTAGCGGGAGGCTTAACACATGCAAGTCGAGCGGGATTTCCGAGCAATCGGAATGAGAGCGGCGCACGGGTGCGTAACGCGTATGCAACCTGCCTTATGCAGGGGGATAGCCCATGGAAACGTGGATTAATACCCCATAGAATATATTCACCGCATGGTGAATATATTAAAACTTCGGTGGCATAAGATGGGCATGCGTAGGATTAGCTGGTAGGTAGTGTAACGGACTACCTAGGCAACGATCCTTAGGGGTTCTGAGAGGATTACCCCCCACACTGGGACTGAGACACGGCCCAGACTCCTACGGGAGGCAGCAGTGAGGAATATTGGTCAATGGGCGCGAGCCTGAACCAGCCATCCCGCGTGCAGGATGACGGCCCTATGGGTTGTAAACTGCTTTTCTACGCCAAGAAACCCTGTTACGAGTAACGGGTTGACGGTAGCGTAGGAATAAGCATCGGCTAACTCCGTGCCAGCAGCCGCGGTAATACGGAGGATGCAAGCGTTATCCGGATTCATTGGGTTTAAAGGGTGCGCAGGCGGGCCTGTAAGTCAGTGGTGAAATCCTGCCGCTTAACGGTAGAATTGCCATTGATACTGCAGGTCTTGAGTATGGTTGAGGTAGGCGGAATGTGCAGTGTAGCGGTGAAATGCATAGATATTGCACAGAACTCCGATTGCGAAGGCAGCTTACTAAGCCATAACTGACGCTGAGGCACGAAAGCGTGGGGAGCGAACAGGATTAGATACCCTGGTAGTCCACGCCGTAAACGATGTTCACTCGCTGTCTGCGATATACAGTAGGCGGCTTAGCGAAAGCATTAAGTGAACCACCTGGGGAGTACGATCGCAAGGTTGAAACTCAAAGGAATTGACGGGGGCCCGCACAAGCGGAGGAACATGTGGTTTAATTCGATGATACGCGAGGAACCTTACCTGGGCTTAAATGTAGGCTGCATGGGGTGGAAACACTCCTTCCCTTCGGGGCTGCCTGCAAGGTGCTGCATGGTTGTCGTCAGCTCGTGCCGTGAGGTGTCGGGTTAAGTCCCATAACGAGCGCAACCCTTATCGTTAGTTGCTAGCAGGTAAAGCTGAGGACTCTAGCGAGACTGCCACCGTAAGGTGAGAGGAAGGTGGGGATGACGTCAAATCAGCACGGCCCTTATGTCCAGGGCTACACACGTGTTACAATGGCCGGTACAAAGGGCAGCTACCTGGTGACAGGATGCTAATCCTAAAAGCCGGTCCCAGTTCGGATTGGAGTCTGCAACCCGACTCCATGAAGTTGGATTCGCTAGTAATCGTATATCAGCAATGATACGGTGAATACGTTCCCGGGCCTTGTACACACCGCCCGTCAAACCATGGGAGCTGGGGGTGCCTGAAGTCTGTGACCGCAAGGAGCGGCCTAGGGTAAAACCAGTGACTGGGGTTAAGTCGTAACAAGGTAGCCGTACCGGAAGGTGTGGCTGGAACACCTCCTTTCTGGAGCACAGGGAAAGACGATTGGGGATTGACAATTTTGGGCCTTGCTTTTTTTAAAGATATAATAAGCCTCTCCCGACCCCGCCTAAGGTGGGGAGAAAAGGGACGGAGTTCCTGGGTTTTCCCCCTTTGGGGAACGAAAAGGGGGCTTGGGGCTATGATTAAATAGTCCCGTAGCTCAGCTGGTTAGAGCACTACACTGATAATGTAGGGGTCCCCAGTTCAAGTCTGGGCGGGACTACTGCTCAATTACAAATGAAGAATTAGAAATTAAAAATTGAAAGAGCATTTGGCATTTTTAATTTATCATTTTGCATTGAATATGGGGGATTAGCTCAGTTGGCTAGAGCGCTAGATTTGCATTCTAGAGGTCAAGGGTTCGACTCCCTTATTCTCCACAGAAGGAAGTCATTAGTCACCAGAAGTGAGTAGTGAGAAAAGAGAGGATGAAAAGTTGAATAAAAAGTGAATTGCGACACTTAAAAAAGGCAAGACGTTCAAAAATAAATTGAAATACTGAGAAGCGAAAAGCTCAGAGCTCAAAGCTCGGAGCTAAGAGATAAGGCTGGGGCCTGAAAAATGGAGGTTCGATTCCTTTATTATCTGCGGAAAGAAGTTTTCCGGTTCCCCTCCTTTGGAGGGGTTAGGGGAGGCTTTCTTTTAAAGTTCTTTGGCATGTTGGGAAAAAATGAGTAAAATCACAAAAGAGACGAGGATTACAGAATTAATTACGAGGATTCTTAAATTAAAGAAGAAAGTTACTAAGGGCGTACGGAGGATGCCTTGGCTCTCAGAGGCGAAGAAGGGCGTGACAAGCTGCGATAATCTGCGGGGATTGGCAAATACGAGTTAATCCGCAGGTACCCGAATGGGGCAACCCATCCCGAGCAATCGGGAAATTCCGAGAAATCGGAAGGCAAACCCGGGGAACTGAAACATCTAATTACCCGGAGGAAAAGAAAACAATAGTGATTCCCAGAGTAGTGGCGAGCGAAATGGGAATAGCCCAAACCGACTTTGTTTCGGCAAGGTCGGGGTTGTAGGGCTGCGATATAATTTTATATTTTGAAGTGGAATGGTCCTGGAAAGACCAACCGGAGGAGGTGAGAGTCCTGTACACGTATGGAATATAGAATTTAGCAGAACCCTGAGTAGGGCGGGGCACGAGGAACCCTGTCTGAAGCTGCCAGGACCATCTGGTAAGGCTAAATACTACTGAGAGACCGATAGTGAACAAGTACCGTGAGGGAAAGGTGAAAAGCACCCCGAACAGGGGAGTGAAATAGTACCTGAAACCGTGCGCTTACAAGCGGTCGGAGTTTCGATTTATCGGAATGACGGCGTGCCTTTTGCATAATGAGCCTACGAGTTAGTCGTCACTGGCGAGGCTAAGTCTTTAAGAGACGTACCCGAAGCGAAAGCGAGTCTGAACAGGGCGAAAGAGTCAGTGGCGCTAGACGCGAAACCTTGTGATCTACCCATGGCCAGGTTGAAGTGCTGGTAACACATCATGGAGGACCGAACCAGGGAGCGTTGAAAAGCTCTTGGATGAGCTGTGGGTAGGGGTGAAAGGCCAATCAAACTGGGAAATAGCTCGTACTCCCCGAAATGCATTTAGGTGCAGCCTTGTGATAAGTTTTGCAGAGGTAGAGCTACTGATTGGATGCGAGGGCTTCGCCGCCTATCAAATCCAGACAAACTCCGAATGCTGTAAAATGTTTCACAGGAGTGAGGGCATGGGTGCTAAGGTCCGTGTCCGAGAGGGAAAGAACCCAGACCATCAGTTAAGGTCCCCAAGTGTATACTAAGTTGAAGAAACGAGGTCCGGCTGCAGAGACAGCTAGGATGTTGGCTTGGAAGCAGCCATTCATTTAACGAGTGCGTAACAGCTCACTAGTCGAGCGGCTGGGCATGGATAATAATCGGGCATAAGTATACCACCGAAGCTATGGATTCTCCGCTTTTAGCGGAGTCTGGTAGGGGAGCATTCCAACGGCGCAGAAAGTAAGGTGTAAGCCTTGCTGGAGCTTTT
>CAWFMB010000035.1:0-70080 GCA_963816685.1 uncultured Prolixibacteraceae bacterium
GATTTTAAAGAATGTAAACAAATTACTACATTTATGTCAAATAAAAATAGTAATAACAGCCGGGTGTCACTTCGTCGTGATTGCCTTTAAAGTGCCTGAGACGTATCCCGACTGATAACGTTGGGACGTACGGTTCTTAGGGGGCGTAAGCTACCCGGTGCAACAAGCCATAGCCCTTGACTACAACTCACTGCATGAATTGAAAATAAATAAACAGAAATGCCAATGCTCCAGCGATGGCAATACCTAAGAAAGTAACATTGGATATCTTTGTAAATATCTAAATACAAGTTCTGATAGATAAATTGAAAAAAAGGGAAATTATCATTTATAAGCCACTACCTTTAGAAAAAATTCAGAACTATGCAAGTTGCAGTAAATAGAAAGAGTACAAAGTTTCTTCCTGATTCTTCCAGAGTTATCGCACGATTTTTATTTACAACGCCTGCAAGAGCAATTAGTACCATACAATTGGTACTTGGTATGACAGAAATAGAAGCAAGTTTAAGCTTAAGTTCGGTATTGAGAGATTATTCACTGCGACACCGAAATATCAGTGCAATTTTTGAACGACACTTTAACAAAATAGCCCATTTGATTATCCAAATAAATTTGGATGTTGATTTGCTTGATTATAACAGGAAAATGCTAATTGGTTCTTACTTTACCATGGAGTACTCTGTTGATTCTGCTGCTCTATTCAATCCTTCCATTATTGAACATCCCTATCAATCGGAGCTAAGTCCATATGAAAAAAGGGTAATAATAAGTTTAAGAGCCACCGGAGAAGGACACATTTCGTCTATTGTATTTAGAACTGGAATTCTTGACAAAAAAGGCAATTTCACCTTAGAGCCGGTAGGGAAAATGTTGGAGGAAGCCCAAATTATAAAACGGCATGTATACGACAAACAATCGTTTACCAGCAAACTGCAAGAAATGGACTTTCATTCCATTGTTCCTCCCGAATTAATACTCGATAAACTCGGCGATTCATTTACCTATGGAGAGCTCAGAAAAAGTGTTGAAGAGGTAAGAGCCAGCCTTCATCTAACTGCCGATAAAGAGTCATTGATTAGTCAAATAGTATGGCTCGCGTCTTCGCATTATGAACTTCAATTTTCCATGGATACCAACATTTCCGAAAGGGTAATTTTCCCCGTTTCAATTAATGAAAAAAATGGTATCGAAGATGCCCGTTTCGTCAAATTTAAAGATGATAATGGTGAAATAATGTATTATGCTACTTACACTGCATATAATGGCAATACTATTTTACCAAAATTACTTTTCACAAAAGATTTTTATCATTTTAATAGTTTGCCAGTTCATGGTGAAATTGCTCAAAATAAGGGGATGGCATTGTTTCCCAGAAAAATAAATGGTAAATATGCTATGCTCTGCCGCTTGGATGGATTCAATAATTATATTGCTTTTTCAGATACAATAAATATTTGGCGAGAAGCTAAATTAATACAACAGCCAAAATTTCCTTGGGAAATAATTCAAATTGGTAATTGTGGTTCTCCTATAGAAACCGAAAAAGGTTGGCTGCTGTTAACCCATGGAGTTGGCACTATGCGCGAATATTCTATAGGGGCATCTTTGTTCGATCTTGATAATCCTGAAATTGAAATTGGAAGATTGAAGAGCCCCCTATTAACACCCAATGAAGAAGAAAGAGAAGGCTATGTACCAAATGTTGTGTATTCCTGCGGTTCAATGATTCATAATGAAAACCTTATTTTACCTTATGCTATGTCAGATTACGCATCAACCTATGCCACTGTTAACCTAAATGAACTCTTGGATGAATTACTAATTTCCAAGACTTAATCTACTTTATTATATTCTTCGTACGCTTGTAAAACAGCCAAATAGGATATCAAATAAGCCAATGTACTTTCGGCTCCCTGATTTTGGTTAACACCATCTTTATCAAAACCATCATTGCAGCCATGCGTTTCAAAATCGTATAAGTTTAACTTCAAATTGTTTTCGCCAAGAAACCACAAGAAACAGGTATAAATTTTACTTATATATTCTTTATCCTTTGTATGATGAAAAGCTTGTTGAAACATTAAAATCATTGCCATTGCATCGACAGGTTGTTGTGAATATATTGAACGAACACCACCTTTTTTATACCAATTTTCATTACCTACAACAGATAAGCAATTATCCTTTAAGGTTAACGCTGATAAAAAATTCATAGATTCAATAGCAGTACTTTCAACCTTATCGTCCTTTAGTATTTCCGATGCATGTAAAAGAGCCAAAGGCAAAAGACCATTATCGTATGTAATTATTAGTTCAAACCATTGCCAATCGGGCGTACTATTTTCATCATAATGCTTAACCAGTTTGTTTGCAAGCAGACGCAACTTCTCAATCATGTTTTTATCGGAAGGTGCACTTTTAAGATAATAACTTATGCCTATTATCGTATTAGCAATACTCCTTATTGATTGAAGTTTTTCGAAATTTGGTGTGGCATTAAAAAAAATCTGTTTTGCCGACTGGTAGTAGCTATCATTTGGTGAATTGCCCAATAAAAAACCAAGCGCCCAAATGGTGCGGCCAAATGAATCTTCAGATCCAAGTTCATCGAGAAAATCCCTTTTAAAACTCAGGAAATTTCTAAACGTTCCATTGGGATTCTGCATATAATGAATGTAGCTCAAATAAACAGTAGACAATTCTAGTGAACGTGGGTCTTTTAGTTGTCTGTAATTCATCGTTATCATAAGCAACGCTCTTGCATTATCATCCATACAATACCCTTCCTTTAAATTAGGTATACCAAATTTAGCATGTTGAATTATACCCGTATCATCAGTCATTCTATTGATATGCTTGAGCGAGAAGGAAGGCAAAACCAAAATATCTATTTCTTTATGGGCTGTTTCTATCTCTTTGGTCGCAACTTTCACAATTTCTTGAGCAACCTTACAGTATTTATCTCCTGTTTTTGGCCAGGTAATACCTAATCCATAATCATACGCTTTTTGCTTTATTGCATGTAATTCTTCTGGATTACCGAAAAGGCCTAATAATGTCGATGCTAGATCAGTAGGATCGTTAAAATTAAATAATTTCCCTCGTCCATTTGCTAATAATTCCGCCGCATGCCAATAAGGTGTTGATACAACTCCAGCACCTATTCCTACTGCATACGAAAGCGTTCCACTGGTTATTTGTGCTTCATGCAAATAAGGTGTTATATATATATCACAGGCATATAGGTATTTGAATAATTCTTGCTCGTCAAGAAATTTGTTGAGAAACACCACATTTTTTTCCACATTAAGGCTTTTTGCCATACGCATAAGAGAAATACGGTATTCCTCGCCCGATTCGCGCAATACATTAGGATGGGTCTTGCCCAACACAATATAAAGTACATCAGGATGTTTTTTAACAATTTCTGGCAATGCTTTAATAACTGTTTCAACGCCCTTATTTCGACCCAAAAAACCAAAAGTGAATAACACTTTCTTTTTTCCAAGTTTAAACTCATTACGGCAAGTTTCTGGTTCAAAATGAATGTCAGGAACGCCATGTTCAATCAGCGAAATTTTTTCTTTTGGCACATTGTATTCATCTACCAAAAATTCTATTGCCTTATTACTCATAACCACTACTTTATCTGCTATTTGGCAAATTTTACACAATGTCGTTTTTTGGCTATACGATGGCGCTTTAAGTATAGTATGCAAAGTAACTATAAGAGGAATTTGTAATTTATGTAATAACGGAAGTATGTAATCGCCATCTCGTCCGCCAAAAATGCCAAATTCGTGTTCAAGTATGCAAATATCGGAACCACTCAAGTTTATATATTCTACCGCCTCTAAATAATCTATTTGATGATCTTGTCGAATCACTAATTTTACCTCTTCGGGATATTTATATGAAACATCATGGTCACTTAGAGCAACAATAAAACCCTTGTTCTCTTTATAATCACTATTTAAAATTGATTTGTATAAATTGTTGGTAAAGGTGCCAATACCACACTCTCTAGGAGGGTAAGAAGCAATAAAAGTAAATTTCATAGCTAAGAATTTGTTTTGGTTGATATTGAAGAAAATGTCCGTGATATTGATTTTTTCATTATCAATTTCAAATCACAGACACTTATTGAGTTAACGCAAAGTTGCTATTCTGATTTTTTTTCGCGTTTTACAGCTTTAGCAGCTCTTTTTTCTTTTAGCAATTTTGCAGGTGCTTTATTGTCGCTTTTAACTTTTGAATCATTTCCTTTTGACATAGTTTTATATTTTTTTAAATGTACGACAATATTTACGACTTTCCCTTTTTTATTGATATCTGTGCAATATTATAATTGAGCCATTCGCTTCTTAGCTTTGATGCATATATGCCAGTTACTACAAAGGAATAGATACGCCTATCTTTCATTGGCATAGTCGATCTCTATATTAAATGTTTTATTAATTCTGTTGATAGCTGACTAAAAAAATAGAAAGGCCAGTTGCTAATAAATATGACTCTTGGCGGTCTGCAAGACCCAGCGAGGAGTCGGTGTTAAACTACACCCGCCGGGCTCAGAGCTATAAATTGCAAATTGCATTGCGCGGTTCGTGCGGTGCGTTGTCTCCGCTCCTTTCTTGTAATCACCACGGCAATAACATTGGCTGCAGGAAACGCAATCCACAATCCGGTTTCTTTAAGTTGTGTATGCATGGAAAGCAGATAGGCTGCCGGAAATCGCAATACCCACAATGAAATTATTGCATGAATCATTGAAACAATTGTATTTCCGGTTCCGCGAAGTGCTCCGTTCAAAGCCATTTACACACCAATGAATCCAAATGACCAGGCCATTATTTTTACGAAATTACTGCTCAACCGGATAGTTTCAGATTCCCCGGGAATAAAAACCGCACAAATCTGCTGTGCAAAAACATAAATAATGGCACCGGCAATCGTAAGAAAAACAAAACCTGCAAGGCTGCTTAATTTTAGTACCTAATCTACTCTGTCCGGTTTTCCTGCGCCCATATTTTGTCCCACGAGCGTTGATGTTGCCATTGACAACCCCATTGCCGGAATGATTACAAAACTTAAAATTCTGCTGCCAATTCTGTAAGCTGCAGCTGTAAGTGTTCCGAAAGTGGTGACTAAAAAAGTCATAACTGTCATTCCAAGCACCCGGGTTGCCTGTTCAATTGAAGCAGGAAAATCAAGCTTAAACATCTTTTTAATTAAAAAAACATCGGGTTTTAAATCGGAAAGAAAAAGTTGTATCTGGTATTTACCTTTTATCAGCAAGATAACTCCAATAATTGCTGCCAAACCTTGAGTAACAATAGTTGCCATTGCAGCGCCGGCAACACCAAAACCGGGAATATTTCCATATCCGAAAATAAAAAGCGGATCTAAAAATCAGGTTCAAAAGAACAGTTCCCAGCACTATATAAACCGGTGTTTTTACATCGCCTACTCCCCGCATTAGCGACTGAAAAATCATGTAAGTAAACATGAAAATCATGCCTGTAAATGAAATTTGAATATAGGTAACTGCACTTTCATTAACACCGGGTTCTGCACCCTTTAAACCAATCAGAAACAGCGACAGGGAAAAACCAATTGCAGCAAGTATCAGCGAAATTGTAAAAACCATCATCATGGTTTGTGCAGTGATATGGTTCACCATTTCCTGATCGTTTCTTCCTTTAAACTAGGCAACCAAAATTGTTCCGGCCATTGCAAGCCCGCCTCCCAGCGAAATAATCAGAAAAATAACGGGAAAACTAATTGAAACCGCTGCAATTGCATCAGTAACAACACGGCCAAACCAAAATGTATCAGTAAGCTGGTAAGTCGTTTGCAGAATATTGGCAAAAACAATTGGCACCGACAAAGATATCAGTGATTTCAATATCGAACCTTCTGTTAATAAGGTATTGTTCCAATCCTCTGAACAGCATTTCAGCTGCAATGTTTTCAACCAAAATTTTCTTTCCATAAAAAAACAATTAAAATCGATTCATATTCCTGTTTAAAAAACTTTTATCAACAATCAGATTTAAAAAGCATTAATTTCTTACCTGCTTTTTTATTAATTTTTAATTTCGGCATCTGTACAGTGGATGCTTAATACTTTTAAAGATGAGAAAAAAACCGTCGTATAAAGAGTTGGAAAATCAATTGCAGGAGCTTCGGAAAACCGGTGAGGAAAAATTCAAACAACTTCTTAAAAATTCGTTTGACATTCTTGTACTGATTGATTCAAACGGGATTCAACATTACGTAAGCGATTCGTGTGAAAAAATACTGGGCTACAAACCGGAAGAATTAACAAATATTCCGGTCATCGAAAAAATGGTCCATCCCGATGATCAGGAAAAAACAATAGTTGGTTTAAAAGGAATTCTTCAGAACCACGAATATGGCGGTACGCAATACAGGCACCGGCATAAAAACGGTGGTTGGGTATATTTGGAAGCATTCGGAACAAATCAGCTGGATAATCCTGCAATAAAATCGGTAGTATTGAATGTCAGGGATATTACCAAAAGAAAAAATGCAGAACAAGCTTTAAAGGAAAGCGAAACCCGGCTGAGTGAATTGAATGCCACCAAAGATCGCTTTTTTTCAATTATTGCTCACGACATGAAATCACCTTTTCACAGTATCCTGGGATTAAGCGAGCTTTTATCAGAACAAATCAGGGAAAACAACTACAAAGGACTTGAAAAATATGCTTCGCTAATTCAAAAGTCATCGCAGCAGGCGCTAAATCTGCTCACTAATTTACTTGAATGGTCGCGTTCACAAACAGGCCGGATTGAATTCAATCCTGAATACCTTGAACTGGTAAAACAAATCAATTCAGGCATTGAATTGTTAAATAATTATGCGCTGCAAAAATCTATTTCAATCACCAAAAATCTACCTGCTTCCATTCCTGTTTTTGCAGATAAGGCGATGACAGAAACTATTTTACGTAATCTTATTTCAAATGCGATTAAGTTTACTTCGCCTGGCGGAAAAATAATAATCGGTGCCAAATCAAATCAGAACGAAGTTATAATTTGGGTAAAAGACAATGGTGTGGGAATTGCAAAAGAAGATGCCGAAAAGTTGTTCCGCATAGATCACAGTCATTCAACACCGGGTACTCAGCGGGAAACAGGAACAGGATTGGGGTTGTTAATCTGCAGGGAATTTGTTGATTTACACAGCGGCCGGATTTGGGTAGAATCCGAATGTGGAAAAGGAAGCACGTTTTATTTCACCCTCCCTTCGGAATAAATTCCATTTAAAATTGTTTCAGCAGACAAAATGACCACCAATTAAACTTATGATTATTTAAGAAGCAATACTTTCATCAATTCTTCGTTCATGAATAAAAAACAATTTCATGAAAAGAATTATTATTGTTACCGGAATAAGTCTGGTCATTTTAATCTGCGGTGCAATTTTTACAGTTCATATCCTGAATGGCCGCAAAGTAAAAGAAAATATTGCAATGGTCAAACAGCAATATCCCGGCACTGCGGAAGATGCTTTAATCGCTTTTCTTTTAGATGAAAATAATCCTTCACGGGAAAGAACGCACACTGCCATCTGGACTCTTGGACAAATTAAGTCAGAAAAAGCTTTACCCGTTCTTGAAAAGTTTGACTTAAATGATCCGGAAGGTAAAACCTGTAAAGGCAAACATGACTCACTGCTTTGCCAGTACGAAATTCACAAAGCAATCGTACATATCAAAAGGAAATGGTATTTATCGCATACAAAACTAAATGTTTAGCAATGTCAGGCTAATTTTTCTGTTACAAATCCTTAACAATAATCCAGGATAATTACAATTCAACAATAATGATTGCCTGTCGGTAATAAAAAACCGGTAATTTAATTCCTTATAAGCCTCGCGCAATTATTTAGATTAGTTGAATTAGGTGCTTTACGCATATTTCTCAAAAAGAAATGAACCCTGCGGGTTCAAATGTTTATAGAAAGAGTTTCAATAACTTGTAATGCGACCCTGGCCAGGGTCGAACGGCTACCTGTCGGATCATTTGTATAAACATACGAGGTCTCCGGCATCAAAAAACTTGTGGTTAAAGATTTTGCTGTTATGTACAAAGTGCCTGATTCAATTGATTAAATTTAGTATTTTGATGACGCTAAATAACATGAAACGAACATGTTTGCAGATAACACAAACAACCATGAACAAAATACATGTGAGTTCCCTGCCCCATAGTCAGCGGGCACCGGGTGAAAAAATGGATAAAGAGATAAAGTTTAACCAACAACTAATGAGTAATACAATAATTTGTACAGATGAAACGAGCATGGTTAATATTTACCATACAGAAATGATTGTATTCCATGCGAGTTACATGAGTTACCATTGAAAATAATAAATATAAACGAATGAAAATAATAAATATAAACGAATGAAAATATTGAACAGATCTTTGCAATAAATAAGAATAGTTCCTTAACTTGAAACCAACTGTTTATTTCTGAATCAAAAGACTAAAAACTTATGAAGCGAAGAGACATCTTAAGAAGTTCTGCTTTTCTGCCTTTTATTTCTTTTCCAGCAATTGCGGGTAATATTTCTGCAAATGATAAAAGTGAAATCCCGGAAAGATTTAACGGCGATTACAGAAATGTTAAAATCAAAAAAGTAAAATCCATTGTCACTGCCCCAAACGGTATTGAACTGATTGTAGTTAAAGTGGAAACCAATCAGCCAGGTTTATATGGAGTTGGATGTGCCACTTTCCGGCAGCGGGCAAAGGCAGTTGCGACAGCTATTGATGAATACCTTGATGATTTTTGCAGGGACCGCGATGTGAACAACATCGAAGACATCTGGCAAACGGCTTATGTAAGTTCATACTGGCGAAATGGTCCGGTGCTGAACAATGCACTTAGCGGTCTGGACCAGGCTCTGTGGGATATAAAAGGCAAAATGGCCGGTATGCCGGTGTACCAGTTGCTGGGCGGGAAATGCCGCTTTGCAGTTGATACCTATACACATGCAAGCGGCAGAACTCCGGAAGAAACACTTGAAAGTGTTCAAAATTACATGGAACAAGGTTTCCGGCATGTCAGGATTCAATTGGGCGGTTATGGCGCCACCCACCTTACCAATGAACCCGATTACAAAAAAAACGGCTTCGGGATGCCTGATGATAATACAATGAATGAACATGCCTACTCATCGGGTGTGGTGAAAATGTTCGATTTAGTGCGGCAAAAAGCAGGTGAAGATGTTGAGTTGCTTCATGACATTCATGAACGGCTGCAACCAATGGATGCCATCAACCTGATAAAAAACCTTGAACAATACAGGCCTTATTTTATTGAAGATCCATTCTCTCCGGAAAATATCGGCTGGTTTGAACTGCTGCGCAAACAAACCAGCGTTCCGATTGCAATGGGTGAATTGTATAATAATCCGAACGAATGGCTTGAACCAATGAGCAACAGGATGTTTGATTTTATCCGGATACACATTTCACAAATTGGCGGAATTACACCAGCCATGAAAGTAGCCCGTCTGGGTGAATGGTTTAACGTGCGAACAGCCTGGCATGGTCCCGGCGATGTGTCGCCGATTGGTCATGCGGCTAATGCGCATATCGATTTGGCAGTTTGGAATTTCGGTATTCAGGAGGCGCCGCGAATAAATGACAAATTGCGCGAAGTTTTTCCCGGTTCACCAACTGTGAAAAATGGTTTTATGCATGTAAACGAAGCGCCGGGACTGGGAATCGATATTGATGAAAAAGAAGCAGCAAAATATCCGTTACCGGAATTTAATTACAACTGGACACAGGTACGCAAAAATGACGGAACTGCAATCCGCCCTTAAATGATGCCAACGATACTGAATACTAATGTCCTAATATTATAAAAGATGGAAACACGTCGGAAATTCATAAAAAAAACAGCAGCTTTTTCAGTGGCAGGAGTGCTTTCAAACTGGGCTTTTAATGCATTTGGGCAAGATCGCCTTGGTGAAGTTTTGCCACAACGGCAACTTACACGTAATGGTGAAAAAGTAACTTCATTTACTTTGGGCGGTTATCATTCTGCCAAATCTTTAAATCCGGCACAGTCGGAAGAACTACTTGAACGTGCAATTGAACTTGGTGTACGTTTCTTCGATAATGCCCGTGGTTATCACAGTGGAACTGCAGAAGAATATTACGGCAGATTTTTGACTCCGAAATACCGCGATGACATTTTTCTGATGACAAAATCGCACGGAAAATCAAAGGAAGAAGTTCAAAATCATCTGGGCGAATCTTTGCAGGCAATGAAAACTGACCACCTTGATTTGTGGACTATTCATACCATTTCGTCCATTGAAGATGCGGATCGTCGAATTAATCAGGGCGTTCTCGATTATTTTCTTGAAGCAAAAGAAAAGGGGAAAACCCGGTATATTGGATTTAGTTGCCATACCAATCCGAAAGTAGCACTTTATTTTCTGGATTTTCTTGATAAAAGAGGAATTGAACTGGATACATGCCAGTTTCCTGTAAATGTTTGTGATGCAAGTTTTGAATCTTTCCAAAAACAACTGCTACCTGTTTTACTTGAAAAAAAATATGGTATTGTTGCAATGAAAACAATGGCTGGCGGTGGAATTATCGGCCGCCGGTTCGATCTGACACCCGCTGAATTTAAGGATGAAGAAATCAAAAACATTACAAAGGAAAGTGCAGTTACCATGGATCAGTTGCACCAGTATGTATATTCTTATCCGGTTTCAACGCTTGTCAGCGGTTGCGAAAACGTTCAGGAACTGGAACATAACGTTGATATTTTGAAAGGTCTAAACAAACTGTCAGAAGCAGAAATGGAGAAAATTGCTGAACTTGCACAGCCCTTTGCCGGCAGATTTGCAGAGCATTACAAACGTATTTTATAAACCGGTATAAAAAAACGGAGGGGGTCAACACCCCCTCCGCCATTGTCAATCAATCAATTAAGCAATTTAAAACAAATTCTAAATTACTCGGTTCAATATTTTTATAACGAATGCCCTTCATAAACTGCCGATTCTTCAAGCATTACCAAATCACCATCGAAGGTGAGGTGCCCGGCTCTTAACCCGGTTAAATCAGCAGTTGCCTGTCCGGTTGGTCCAATATTCAGATGTAAATCATATATACCAATTGGTGTCATCACACTCATTTTCAGGAAAAAGGTATTTTTCTTTTCATTTTCCTTTAATTCCCAATTGCTAATTTCACCTTTTGCTGTAATTCCGCCAACACCATTGGGACCGTAACCACTGTTTGAACCAATCTGAATAACTGCTTCAGAAGAATCAACCATTACAAAATTAATGGTTGGATTTACCAAAATCCGGTTTCCATACTTATCCTGAAGATAATCCGTTTCCAGTACAAAATTTTTATTTTCCAGCATGTTTTTAGTCATCATAAACTTTTGTTCCGCCTCGGCTTTTCGCCTTTCCTTTTTTGTTAATTTCAATTCATTTTCCTGATTCTGGGCAAAAACAAAATTTGCTGAAATTGCTAATATTAATAGTATAAATAACTTTTTCATATTTTTTCTCCTTCGTTATACATATAACAATCAAGCTTTATTCCATATTATATCCAATTGAAGGAAATTAAGATTCATTAGTATGTTTTAACAAAATTAAACATGTTTCATCTTACATAACAGCTTTATCAATTGCTCATTACAAGAAAAAAGAATAAGGAAATTTTCGCTGTTCAGTCCAATTTTAATCATCCATTTTGAAATAAAATCCATCCAAAAGGAAGGATTCAATCCTGGTGGTTACGAATCACTTTAAATATCCGGTGGGGAAAAGATAAAACTGATAAAGCAATGCATAATCAACTGTTTTTGTATGGATGCAAAGAAGCAACCATAATAACCACATATAGAAATGAATTGGAGAAAAAGAACATTGAGCCGACTATTAACTGTATCCTGAACCAAATGCAGTTATGACTTCCCACAAGAGAAGGTTCTGAAGCATTTTTCCCGCTATCCGGACTATACCTTCGATATACCATCGATATACCTCCGATATTAAATCGCGAACCAACCCCGTCCAATGTATAGGGAAGGTATGGAGAAAACCGGTAGAAAACTGCTTTAGAAGAAGTACAAATCCTGCAGTTAAAAAAACATTACCTCTTATCCTTTTAAGACCACTTCTGCACTATTTTTTATTCAAATTTATGCAAAGAAACCTATAACTTCCTGATAAAAACTTTAAAAGCTACAGTAGAGAAGTTTTTAATACTCCGTTTATTGTCAGGATGAATGAAGAATGAGGATTAAAATATTTTTATTCCACCTGAAAATTAAAATGTTCCGCAGGTACTTTCAAAGAATGAAGAAAAAAACAGGATTAAAGCACAATTAAGCTTAACAACCAGACGGTAATAGTTGCACAAATACCAACAACCAACGTTCCAATCGTTTGCAACCGGTACCCCATATTAACACTCATCCCTGTCATTTGTGACACTATCCAGAAATAGCTGTCGTTGGCATGGCTGGCAACAATAGAACCAGCACCAATTGCAATAACCACCAATGCTCTGGCGGTTGGATCATCAAACCCCAGAGAGGATAAAAGTGGTGCCATTAAACCAGCCGTTGTAATTATAGCTACAGTACTTGACCCCTGGGCTATTTTCAAAGCGGAAGCAATAATTACCGGCAGAAAAATACCCAGCATTTGAGCGCCGGCAAGATTATTTTCCACGACTTCAGCAATACCGGATGCCTGTAATACTTTTCCGAATGCACCTCCACTTCCGGTTATAATTATAATACCCGCCGCTGCAATTACCCCCTGCCCCAGCCAACCGTTGGTTGACAACATTTCCTTATTTAGTTTGGCAGGAAGTAAAAATGAAAGGCCAACACCAATCATTAATGCAACCGAAGGTTGCCCGATAAAATTTACTGCCTGCGCCAGATTTCCTGTGCCAAAGGGTGTAGCAGGAAGTGCAACAATTGATCGTAAAATAATCAGCAAAATCGGAACAAAAACTGGCAGTAACGATTTCAGCAACGATGGCATTTTAACATCTTTAGTATATTCTTCCGGGTCTTGTTCTGAAAATTCATCCGTTTGTTCAATCTGATATTTCGATGCAATTTTAACAGCAAACAACCAACTTGCCATTAATCCGATAAAACTAACCGGTAATCCAAGTAAAATAACCATTCCCAAATCGGCATTTAAAATACCTGCAGCTGCAACCGGACCCGGAGTAGGAGGAATAAGTGAATGTGATACATATAAACCCAGACTCAAGGCTATTGTA
Organism: uncultured Prolixibacteraceae bacterium; assembly: GCA_963816685.1. Taxonomy (GTDB): domain Bacteria; phylum Bacteroidota; class Bacteroidia; order Bacteroidales; family Prolixibacteraceae; genus CAVYUC01. The sequence continues at coordinate 13,326 of CAWFMB010000035.1, forward strand.
ACCATTGCAAGTGAAATTTTCAGCTTACGCGATAATGCTTTTGCCAGTGGAGACAAAACAATAAATGCCGAATCACAAAATACAGGAATACTTACGATATAGCCGACTATACTCATTGCCAGCGGAATATTCCTTTTACCCACAACTTTTAATGTTCCGGCAGCCAGTCTATAAGCGCCACCCGATTTTTCAAGAAATTTTCCAATTATTGAACCTGCCAGAATTACAATCCCAATGTATCCAATTGTACTTCCAAAACCATTGTTGACAGCATCAACCACTTCAATCATTGTCATTTTTCCCGATAAAATTCCAAATCCAAATGCAACAAGAATTAATGATAAAAACGGGTGCCATTTGAGAACAGATGTGGATATGATGATAAAGGCTACAGACAGAAGCAGAAGAAGGATGAGCCACATGATAATTTGGTTTAATTCTATTTCAACAGCAAATGCTCAAATATATTAAACCTGTGAAAATAATGTATTTATTTTTTGGATGATTTTTATATCAGCGAACTTCTGTTGTCATAAATTTTTGCTACAGCATTAACAATATCATCCATATCTGATTTTGTACCCAGCAGCATGCTCTGGTAAAAAATAACAGCTTCTTTTGCAAGCTGATCATTTCCAGGCAAATGGTTTTCTTCGCGCCACTGCTCCAGTCTTTTTTCTGAAAAGAGGCGTTTATAACCTCTTGAATTAAATGCTTCTTCGATTAAACCATCATGATTTTGGCGGCCGTAACCACCGGAACAAGGAATTCCTTCGGCGTTAAGCGCCCCAATAAATTTATCGCGGGATACTCCTCCAAATTTTTCTGAAACAAACCGGAAAGGATACAGGTGATAAGCAGACCGGGCATTTGCGGTTACCAGTTTGTATGGCACAATACCCGGAATTTCAGCTAATTTTTTATCGAGGTATTTTGCATTTTCAAGGCGAACATCCGCATCTTTCGATATTCGCTGCATTTGTGAAAGTAAAATCATTGCCTGTATTTGCTGCATCCTTCGATTGCTTCCGCGTATTGGATAATCCGTTGTCCGCAAAACACTTCCGAAAGGTCTTCCGCAGTTGTGAAAAGAGTAACAGCGATCCATAATTTCATCGTTATTGCCGATAATTGCACCTCCTTCACCGGCCGGCAGATTTTTCGAATTCTGAAAACTAAAGCACCCCAAATCACCCAACGTTCCAAGTTTTTTCCCTTTATATTCGCCGAGCCATGCCTGGCATGCATCTTCAATTACTTTTAAATTGTGTGTTTCTGCCGCCTCATTTACCCGATCCATATCAACCGGAAGACCATAAATATGCACCGGAATAATAGCAGTTGTTCGATCGGTTATTTTCTCTTCAATTTTTGCAGGATTTATTAAAAAAGTTTCCGGATCGGAATCTACAAACACAGGCAACGCTTTATTCATGAAAATAACATTGTAGGTAGCAATAAATGTAAAAGGCGATACAAGCACCTCGTCACCTGCATCGATTCCCAATACATGTGTTGCCACCAGCAAGGCTGTTGTTCCGCTTGCAGTAGCCAGACATCGTTTTGCACCTGTTAATTCGGCATATTCTTTCTCGAATTCAGCAACATGTTCGCCATTACCACGCCACCAACGGCCAGTCCGAAGCATTTCAACAATTTCATTTTCAGCCGATTCATCCCAAACCGGCCATTGCGGCCAATTGGCAGTGCGTACTTTTTCTCCTCCCAAAACGGCCAGTTTTGCTGATGCAGTAAAACCAAAAGATGAAAAGGAAGGTATTGTTAGTGCGCCAACTGTACCTGCAGTTGCTACTGAAATAGCCTGGCGACGGGTAATTTTTCTGTTTTCCATCTGTAATGCGTTAATTAAAAATTAGATGATGTTCAATTTACGTAAAAAAAATGAATGTTGTTAAAAAGGCGATTCGGATTTCAGTCCTGTTTTTTCCGAAGATGACGGGTGTATAAAACTGAGACCGCAATTGAAATTACTGCAAGAAGCAGAAATATTAATATCCTGACGCCGGTATCCATCTTTGAAGTATCGACAACCAAAAGATTGACTGCTGATGCAATTACTGCGGCGATGGCAAGCCACCTGTATTTTATGTTGTTCAATAAATAGCCGAAAAAGAAAAAAAGCAACGCGCCGGTAATCCATGAAATTGTGACAAGCGATTCCGGTACAGCATGATAAAAAGCAATAAGTGTCATTACAAATCCTGACAGCAGATAAATATTTCGAAGCATTTCTGTTTTCAGGTTTAAGCGGCTCTTTTTCCAGTTGATAACCCGCGCAGTTACGAAGGCAATCAGCATAAACGAAAAGTTAGCGCTGTTGTAACTAACCGGGTCGTTGATATAAAAGACCAGTAACATCACGTACAACAATGTATTCATTACCACAATAAATTGCGAACGAAACCATAGTGCCATCGAAACCACAAAAAAACTTTGTATTGCAAAAAGTGTATATGCTTTCGGGAACAGAAAAATTCCATAAATAGCCACACTCATGGCAATAAATCCATAAACAGCATAAATTGAGGCGCTTATTTTTAAAAATGAACGGGTTTGAATAACTACAGAATAAATTAAACTGAAAATCGAAACCAGGCTGAAAATCAAAATGTAACTTTCACTTAAATAAATAAATACAGTTAAAATTAACAGCGAAGTAAAGCCGAGACCATTCCAGATTAATGTAAAGATGAGGATTTCATCAGATACTTTTTCTTTTTTGGGAAGAATGGCAATCAGCGAAAAAATAAAACCTGTTGCAATTAAATATACAAAACCGAATCCATAATTTTCGCGAAATTGTGCATGATGAGTAATTAAAGGATTATTCAGCAACCAGATAAACTGAACCAGATAAATAAACAAAACGCAAGAAATTATCAGCCGGATCCATCCAAACCTGTAGTAAAGCAAAATGGAAACAACGGCTGTAAATGTTGAAATAACTAACAGAAAATGCATGGAGTTACTTATTACCCCCGCTACCAGCATCATTAGTAAAACAATTCCGGTTAGCAACTGCGACTTTTTTCTGTAAGCAACAAAAAGCAGCATTCCTGAAACAGATACCACCGCCATTAATCCTAAAAAATGGCTCTCAACCACCGGGTTTTGGATGAAATGCAGGCGTAAAGTGAGGTAAAAAATCAACAAATGACCATTGTATTGAAACAGGTTAGATAAGTACAGAAAAGTTTTTCGGGTGAAAAAAGAGATGGAATAAACAGCGGCAACAGCAGAAAAACCAAGTAAAACAGAAAGAAAGGGGCTGCCTGAATTATGCAGATATTGGACGAAAAAAATTACTGCAATCAATAAAACTATATTTCCCAACCATGCCATTCCATATTCTCCAACTCCAAATTCAATTGAACCTTTCGGTGTAAACGGAAATGAGATTTCAATATCAGAATCTGTATTTTCCTGATCATTTATTGAATTTTCAATTTTCTGACTCCTTATTTTATTCAAGGATTCTTCGACTGAGGTTAATCTCTGTTCGAGTAAAAGAAGTTGTTCTTTCAAACTGGTAAAATCCGAATGATCAGGTTTTTCCTCTCCCATAATTTACAATTTTAACCTTTACCCTGGCAGATTCGAAAATCTTTCGATTTAAAAAGAACCAGATCATATTTGGCCCGGTCCTTCCTGAAATTGAAGAACTTTAAACTACTGTTTCAGTTGCAATTTCCTCCTCGTGTTTTTTCCATGGAGGCAGCAACCAAAGCAGGAAAGCAAGAATTGCAAAAGGCAGAATGAGCCAGAATACAGCCATTAAAAATCCTTCTGCTCCAATTAAACCTAATTTAAAACTAGTAAATCCAAGAAAACTTTTAGAGAATAACTGACCACCGATAACAACATTCCACCGCATAAAAAATATACCCATTAATACCAGCATGCTTGTCAGCAAATAAATTGGTTTGCGGATTTCGGCCTTTGGTTTATAAATTCTGAAAAATCCCAGTACCAGCAGCGGAATTATCGTCCCCATTAATCCCTGAAACACAAACAAAGTCAGATTTAATTTACCATTTACCAGCATGTGCAGGATTTCGAATGATTCTTCTGCTTCATAAATCCGGTGCACCTGGTCGAGGGCTTCCAGAGTAAAATCGAATACCAACACATAAAAAAGATACTTTCCAACTTCATCAAGACAAGGCATATCAATTTTAACTTTACGAATCCATGAAACCACCATATACAAAAACATAACCAGTGCAATTCCGGATACCATTGCTGAAAAGAGGAATATCACCGGCATCAATACAGTAGACCACCAGGGATTTGCCTTTATCGAGCCAAAAATAAATCCGACATATCCGTGCAAAAGAAATGCAGACGGGATACCTACCACAGTAATAAAATATCCCAGTTTATCGTCCCATCGCACAGTGTTTGGTGATAAATCCACAACGCCCAAAGTGAGAACTTTGTATAACCGTCCCAAAAAACCCTTTTTTTCCTGCGACCAAAGAACAAAATCGCGACGATAATCGAACCAGATTTCGAGTAATAAAACCACCATTAAATACCATAAATACACAAACCCGAAGATTGCCATGGCAGAATGTGCCTGTGGCGTTGTCATAATTTCATAGGCCCTGAATGGTTTTCCGAGGTGAGTAACCAATGGCAGAATAGCAACAATCAAAAAAGCAAGTGCTGTTAACAGTGCCAGCTGGTATGTCGGCTTTAAAACCTTAACATTGAAAACACGTTCAAGGGAGGCCAGAATAAATGCACCTGCAACCAAACCTGTGATGTATGGATAAAGTACAATTAAAATCCCCCAGTGCAACTCTATTTCATTGGGATAAATGTAGCCATCTACCCTGCCAAGCATTTCATATAAATGTTCCATAATTACCTTACCTCCGCGCTTAATCCATTATAATATAATTTTGAACCCGTATTTAAATTGGGTTTTAAAACCTGACAGTTATGTTCTTTCAGGAACTTATTCAATTCGCCTTCCTTATCATTCAAATCGCCAAAAATTCTTGCGCCGGTAGGGCAAACTTCCACACATGCGGGCAACAGTCCTTTTGTAATCCGGTGGTAGCATAAAGTACATTTGTCCACCGTCTTTTTTTCAGGATGCAAATACCTGCATCCGTACGGACAAGCCTGAATACAATACCTGCAACCAATACAGTAGGTTTCATCCACAAGCGCAATACCTTCCGGGCTTTCGAAAGTTGCTCCGACCGGGCAAACCTGCGTACACGGAGATTTAGCACAATGGTTGCACATTTTCGGCACAAAAAAAGTTTTAAAGATTTCCTCTTCCGGTACTGATTGTTTAAACCCGTCAATCCCGCCATTCGGAGATTCAACCTTTATTGTACCATCGTTTTTAAGGGTATACTGTTCCACCCAGGATCGGTAATAAAAAGGTTCCTGAGGGACATCATTTTCGAGTTTGCACGATTTGGCACACATTCCGCAACCAATACACTTTTCAATATCGATTCCAATTCCATACCATGGTTTTGACGAATCTTCCGGTTCACCGGCGGCAAAAATAATGGCAGAAAACGGTTTCAGTGCCGATGTAGCCAGAATTGTCCCAGCCAATGCAGCTGATTTTTTAAGAAAATTACGCCTTGTTGAATTCATTCTTTTAGTTCCCATACAGCATGTGGATTATGACAATCGATACATTTTTCCTTTTCAGGATGGTGTTCTTTTATATCGATCTGGTTTACAACTTCAATTTTACGCGCAGCATTTAAACTGTGGCACCTTCCACAAAAATCGCGGCTTCCGTCTATTACAAGAAATTGTTTGATTTCGTAATCCTCCGCATGTTTGGCATTTGGTCCGTGACAAACTTCGCAGGATAATGAGGCATGCATATCCGACTCCAGAAGTTCAGCTTCCGTATCGTGACAATCCATACAAACAGCCTTACCGGCATAATTTACCGGAAGTGCTCCAACTTCATTAATCGCATTTGCGCGGTAATGGCCAATATCTCCAAAAGATTCGGGGATAAGAAAATGGCGCACAACCAAAAAAAGTACGATGAATACAGCGAAAAGAGGTAGTAATGTTTTTAGTTGAGGTGGCATAATGAGATCGTATTAAATTCGGGTTGGAAGTTAAGCAATTATTTTAGTAGGATTACTTTCCGATATTGATATAAATCAATAATAAAGAAGACATTACTCTGGTTCGTGAGCTTTCAGCAACTGAATTTCATTAATAGATTTTCGGAACAAATTACAATAATGAAGCAGAATTTCCGATATTTACTTTTCTGAATTTACATAATTATGCAGCCTGTTATTGTAATAATCATCTATTTTATTCTTATCCTGCTGGTTGGTGTTTTTTCTTACTTTAAAATAAAAACACCTTCTGATTATTATGTTGCAGGGAAAAAAGCAGGATTGCTGCCTGTTTCAGGAAGTTTACTGGCCACAATTCTGGGGGGTTCGGCTATTTTAGGAACGATAGAATTGAGTATGAAAATGGGTTGGGCGGCTTTGTGGTTTTTGTTTTGTGCAGCCTTTGGCTTGTTTCTGCTGGTTCCTTTGGCAAAATATGTGCAACGTTTCGGCCGGTATACACTGCCCGAACTCCTTGGATTCTTTTATGGAAAAAAAGCAGAATTGACAGCTTCAGTAATAATCCCGATAGCCTGGCTTGGAATTGTTGCTGCACAAATTATTGCCGCTGCACAAATTCTTTCAGGACTCGAATTAATAAGCTATTCAAATTCAGCAATACTGGCCGGTACAATTTTTATTTTTTATACACTTGCCGGCGGACAAGTCAGTATTTTAAAAACTGACATGTTGCAATCTGTTTTCATTATTGCCGGGCTCCTGGCGCTGACGGTTGTTTCGATTGATAAATCAGGTTCAGAGATTATTAATTCGTTCAAACCTGGATTGCTTTTTAATTCTTCATTTACACTGCTCGATTTAATAGTTCTTCTTTTAACCTATTCAGTTACATTTGTTGTTGGCCCGGATATTTACTCACGGATTTTTTGTGCAAAAAATGAAATCACTGCAACCCGCAGTATTCTGATTGTTGCTGTACTATTAATTCCTGTTTCATTTATTCTTACCTACCTTGGGATTGTTTCGGCAGAAAGCAAAGAAACCGGTATAATAACATTTGCGCAACACCTAATGCCTGGCTGGTTTTATGGTTTATTTTTGGCAGCATTACTTTCGGCAGTTATGTCATCTGCCGATACTACCTTATTAACTTCGGCTTTAATATTGAGTGAATTGATAGCCGGAAATCCTGACAATAAAAAATCAATGTTATTAACCCGGCTATTTATAATTATAACAGGTTTGGCCAGTATTTCAATTGCTCTTTTTGTTACTTCCATTTTACAGGCATTACTGCTGGCGCTTACCTTTTTTTCGGGGGCTTTTGTAGTACCTGCTTTGGCAGGTTTACTTCGTTTAAAAGTTGTAAAAACACAGGTATTTCCTGCAATGCTAACCGGAGGGCTTGTTGCTTTAACGGGTAAAATTCTTAACTACTCTTTCGATCCGATTTCCGGAAATCTCATCATAATCTTCTCATTTGTTCTGAATTCGCTTCTTTTGTTTGTTTCCTTTTCACATCGAAACAGGCAAATTAAACAGGAAGTGTAAGACCTTTTAAAAACGGTTGTAATTCATCCGGAAGTAGTGGCGTCAATTCTTCATAAACCTTCAGGTGATAGTTATTCAGCCAGTTTTTTTCATCCGCATTTAATAAATCCACTTCAATTAATGAAGTATCAATCGGACAAAGGGTTAAGGTGTTGAAACCTAAAAAGCGTCCAAAGTCAGTTTCGGTTTTATCAACGCAAACAATTAAATTTTCAATGCGGATTCCATATTCATTTTCGCGGTAAACAGCGGGTTCATTGGAAAAAATCATACCAGATTGCAACGGAAAACCATTAACTTCCTGACGGATGGAAACCGGGCCTTCGTGAACATTCAAAAAGTGACCGACGCCATGTCCTGTTCCGTGACCATAATTCAGACCGTTTTCCCATAAGGCTTTCCTGGCAAGAACATCCAGATGAAACCCTTTTGTTCCAACAGGAAATACAGCCTTTGACAAGGCAATCATTCCTTTTAACACAAGTGTAAAATCTTTCCTTTGTTGACCGGATGTTTTACCTAAAGCCACAGTCCGTGTAATGTCTGTTGTTCCATGCAAATATTGTCCGCCAGAATCAAAAAGCAGGATTCCTTCAGGTTCAACAGGCAGCGCTAATTCGGGAGTGGCACTGTAATGCACAACTGCACCATGTTCACAGTATCCAACAATAGGGGCAAAACTTTCGCCCATATAATTTTTCTGTTTCGAACGAAATTCAGCCAGTTTTAACCCAATTGAATATTCATTTAAATGATTTGTTCCAACAGTATTTTTCAGCCAGTAAAGAAATTGAACCAATGCAACACCATCCTTTCTCATTGCATCTTTAAAACCATTCAATTCTGTTTGATTTTTAACAACTTTCAATGATGAAATTACCGAATGCCCTTCCTTTATCGTATTCTCAGCCTGAACTGATTGAAATGCAGCGTAATTGGCCGTTGAAGGATCAATATATATATTCCGGTTTCTCAATGATTTCAGCCATGAATAAAATTCATTGTATTCATAAACTTCCGTTTTCTCTTTTTCAAGCTGCTCAGCCAAAACTGGCGGCACCTTTTTTTTACTGACAAACAACAAGCTTTCATTTTTACCGATTACTCCATAACCGTTAAAAACAGGATTGTACTGAATATCGGAACCGCGCAGGTTAAATAACCAGGCCAGTTCGTCGAGTGCAGTAATAATACACAAATCCGCACCGGCTTTTTTTAGTTCGGCAACAACCAGCTCTCTTTTATCTTTCCTTGAGCTACCGGCAACTTTTAAAGGCAGCTCAAAAATTTCATGTTGTGGAGTCTGGGGACAATCTTCCCAAATCTTATCCAGTAAATCGATTGTTTCAGTGAGTTGAACGCCGGATTTATTCAGTGTATTCTTCAAGTTCCTGAAATTATCTGTTGAAAAGGTTTCAGGATTGCATCCAACTTTGCTTCCGGCTGAAAGTTTGTTTGTCAACAACGTTTCAGGCAATATTGAATGAGGAACACGTAATTTGTACATTTTCATACCCGAACCTTTCAGTTGTTCCGTTGCCTGAAGAAAATAACGAGAATCGGTCCAAAGTCCTGCCTCTTCCTGCGTGATCACCACCACACCAAAAGAACCGGTAAATCCTGAAATAAAAGCCCTTGTTTTCCATCTTTCCGGCAAATATTCATTCATATGCGGGTCGGTTCCCGATATGTAATATGCATCCAGATTATACTTTAGCATTTCGAGCCGCAGTGCTTTAATCCGGTTCCTGATTTCATTCATTTTCAAAAAATTGTTTCACGAAAAGTTTAATTGATGCTGCCGGAATCTGTTCGTAATCGATTTCATGTTCGGCATAAAATTTATATTCAAGAATGTCATCCATGGGTTTTAATCCTTCAACCGTTTCAGGAACTACTTTAAAAGCCATATCGAGAGTAAACACACTGAATCCTGAATAAATGTATTCGTTTGGTGCAGAACCTTTATATTCAAGTGATTTTACCTTTAAACCCAATTCTTCAGAAAGTTCTCTTTTTACAGCATTTTCAGCAGTTTCGCCTGGATCAATAAAGCCCCCTGGCAAATCAAACTTTCCGTAATGTGGTTCTATGCCACGGGTTACCAGCATGAGTTTTCCCTCAGTATTACCTACAAGTGCAGCTACTGCAGCCGAAGAATTCATGTAAATATGAAATCCACAATCGCTGCATTTAAAAGAACGGTTTCCTAAAAGTTTAAAATCTGCAGATCCACATTTGGGACAGAATTTCAATACATTTTGGGGATGTGTATTTTGCATTTAATCAACAAGTTTTTGAGCTTTCATCCAATTGTAAAAAAGTTCAGGCCATTCATCCACGGGCAGGTTTTTCTTCCAGATTCCAAATCCATGGCCACCTTCCTGAAAAATGTGCATTTCGGCAGGTACCTCATTTTCTTTAAGTGCCAGATAAAACTCAACCGAATTTCTTGGTGGAACAGCCTTATCATCGTCTGCCAGCACCAAAAAGGTTGGTGGTGTTTCCGGTGTAACATGCAATTCGTTTGAATATTTTTGAACGAGTTCCCAGTTGTTTCCGTCGCCTATCAAATTTTTGCGCGATCCCATATGTCCAAAAGATTCCCTGAACGTAATAACCGGATAAAGAAGCAGCATAAAATCAGGACGGCTGCTCATTCTTTCCACGGGATTACTGCTTGTTGCTTTTCCATAATCGAACCGGGTACCAACAGTTGAGGCAAGATGACCACCGGCAGAAGAACCGGCAATACCAATTTTATCCGGATTTATCCCCCACTCTTTTGCATTTGTACGTACAATTTGCATTGCGCGCCGTGCATCATCAGCAGGAATTTCATCGTGTCCGTAAGGCAGCCTGTATTTCAGAACTATTCCGGAGATACCTTTGGTATTCAACCATTTTGCAATTTCATATCCTTCATGATCCATAGCTTCAATCCAGTAACCGCCACCTGGGCAGATAACTACTGCAGCTCCTGTATTTTTTTCTTTTTCAGGAAGATAAACATAAATTTCAGCTTCAGAAACATTTCGCACCCTTACGCCTTCAAACTTTTCTTCAGGTTCGGTCATTCCATTATCAGTTGGCGGACCATCGGGCCACACTTTTAATACTTTATTCTGTGCTTGTAAAATAAATGTCATGAGAACTAAGGCAAAAGCGACAGTTAAAATTTTCATGTTTTCAATTATTTAATTTTATCCAACATAATTGAGGAGACCGTGTCTCAAAATTTACAACCGGATTCTTTTTATTTTGATTTCATTCCAACAAAATAATGCTCTTTTTCTGAGAACAAAATATTAAAAGTGGTAAGTGACCCATAAATCCGGCTAATATACTGCTGTAGGTCAACCTTTTCTTCATCCGTTAGAACTTTATGACTATTAATGTTTTGTTCCAAAACACGCAGCCGGTCACGTAACATTACAATCTTATGAAAGAAAGCTTCAACAGGTATTTCCTTAGGCATTAAACTTTCATTTGCAGGCTGAAGCAGCATTTTTCCACCTTTCCATTTTTCACCCAGAGGAACTACTTCATTTAGTGCCCCGTATTTATCGAGAACATAGGTTAAAACATCTTCGAATTCTGAAACAGAAATTCCAGATCGTGGTGCTTCCTTGTTCTTTTCAATAACCGAAATATCCGTATTTCGTTTGGTAATTTCAATTTTACCACCATGTTCAAAAAAGATTTCATATGCGGTTAACTTGTTTTTACTGATTATCCCTTCACCGTAACGTGGATGATCAACCCGGGTGCCAACTGTTAATTCTTCCATTCCTTTTCTTTTTTTAAAATCAAATGTTATTTATTTCAAAGGTGATTCCGGTTCCTTTGCAAATATTTTATACGACATTTTATCAATAAAATGAGGTAAAAATTTCGATAAAAATACGGTGAGTTTTCCTTCAACAAAGGTTAGAATTATTTGTCTTTTCCGCTTTGCTACTGCATTGAAAATGTGTGTTGCACATTGCTCTGCCGACATCATATTGTTTTCATTACGCGGAGTTTCGCCCTGATGATTTCCATTCCCGTTTAAAGCCATCTTACGAATTTCGGAAGCAGTAAAACCAGGTGCCGAAACCAATACATGCAATCCGGTTTTGAGGTTTTCAACCCGTAATGTTTCCAAAAATCCCCGAACAGCAAATTTTGATGCAGAATAACCCGTTCTTCCGGGTAACCCAATATATCCCCCCACTGAAATTACACCAACCAGTGAACCTTTGATTTTAAGAAGGTGCGGTAAAGCAAATTTAGAACAGTAAACGGTGCCCCAATAATTTACATCCATCATTTTATGCATAACTTCCAGGTCAGTTTCACTAAAAAGGGCCCGCATTGAAATTCCTGCATTATTTATCAGCACATCAATCCGGCCAAAATGACCGGCAGCAGTTTCAATCAGTTTTTTGCAATCATCTTCCCTGGTGACATCAGTTTCAACAGGAAGAATTCCGGAAGAATTCAATTGTTTTTGTAATTCCAGCAGACGGTCCATACGACGGGCAGCCAAAACAATATTCCAACCTTCCGAGGCATATTTTTCAGCGAGTGCTTTTCCTATACCCGAAGAAGCACCTGTAATTATAACTACTTTTTTGTTGAGCATATTTATATGCGGTATTTTTGGTAAAAAGCCAAAAATATAATTTTACCGAAAAGTAAAAAAAAAAACATGTATTCTTCCGGTTGTCGTTTTTTTCGTTAAAATTAAAAAATTAACTTTCTAAATTCCTATGTATACTACACTAAAAAAGTTAGAATTTCTAATTATTTCTTATAAAAATTTAATAAAACTCAAACAATTTCAGGAATCTTTTTGTTAGAAAGTTAACGACAATCGAAAATGTATACCTCAGTTAATTATAATGAAATAAACAATGACAAAAATTTTACCACCTACATCAATTATTATGCTTTCCCTACGTCAAATGGCGGTTATAACACAAGCTTCAATTCATTTTAAGAACTAAAATTTAATGCTGTGAAAATAATTTATTCAAATAACTTGATTTATAACACTTTTATTCGGAACTTTTTAGAACGAAATATAAATCGTTCCAATTAACCTTATTCAATATTTTAAATTCAAAAAAATTCTTTATGAAAAAACTTGACTTATTCTTTAAAACATTAAAACAAAGTATTCTTGTACTATTGTTTATTTTATTTGTCAGCCTTACTGCTTTTTCGCAAAGTGGCACTGCCAATTTTGACTTTCTGGGATTAGCAGGAGGAGGAACCGATGGAAGTGACGGTGTATCCGTTACGATACTGGATTGTAATTCAGTAATTACAGATTTTACAGTTGAGCTAACCAGCAACAACTATTCTCACGATCCATACATTGTGAAAATTGTATCGCCTGATGGTACCACTTTTGCTGTAGATGATACGACGCACAAAACCGGAATTCCTTTTACTGTTACATCCATTACAGAACCCGGGGGCGAATGGGCTGTTTTTGTTTCTGAACCTATTTCTCCGATTAGACCTACCGGAAACTCAGCAACTGTTCAAATGGATTATGATTATGTTGCCAGTCCGGGAGTTGTAGCGCGTTGCAAAGACGAAATTACCGTTTACATTGATTCATTCGGAGTCGGACGAACAAATCCTTTGTTCGTGGATAACGGCTCAACAGGTTGCAACCTTGTTTTAACTATTGACAATACTTATTACGGGTGTCAGGATATTCCTGACGATGTTGTTCATCTTACAGCAACTGATGCAATTTCAAATGAAACTTCAACCTGTACAACAAATGTCGTTGTTCGAGATACGATAAAACCTTCCGCCAATTGTAAGGATATTACTGTGCAGTTGGATGCCAGCGGAGTTGCATCAATCACCGCAGCTGAAATTGACAATCTTTCAACAGATGGTTGCGGAATTGCTTCCACATCCATTGATGTTACAACTTTTGACTGTACAAACATTGGCGCAAACCCTGTGGTTTTAACAGTAACAGACAATAATGGAAATTCACAAACCTGTACTGCTTCCGTAACTGTAGAAGATGTTACACCACCAACAGCTGTTTGCCAGGATATAACTGTGCAACTGGATGTAAATGGTGAAGCAACCATTGCCGCAGCAGATTTGGATAACGGTTCTTCAGATTTATGCGGAACAGTGACATTTACAGCTGATGTTACTCAATTTGATTGTACAAACATTGGTGCTAATACAGTGACTTTAAATGTTGCCGATGAATCGGATAACACCAGCACCTGTACTTCTACCGTTACCGTTGAAAATAACAATACTCCCACTGCAGTTTGTAAAGACATTACTGTTCAGCTGGATGTAAACGGTGATGCAACCATTGCTGCAGCGGATATTGACAATGGCTCTTCGGCTGTGTGTAATACCAATCTGACGATTGATGTTTCACAGTTTGATTGCTCAAATACAGGTCCAAATACAGTTGAATTAACAGTATCGGATAATGATGGCAATTCAAGTACCTGCTCTTCAACTGTTACAGTTGAAGATAATGTTGTACCTACAGCAGTTTGCAAAGATATAACTGTTCAACTTGATGCAACTGGAGCAGCTACTATTGCTGCGGCTGATATTGACAATGGTTCAATGGATGCCTGTGGAGTTGCATCAATTGCAATTAATCCTTCACTGTTTGATTGTGCAGATGTTGGTTCAAATACAGTTACTCTTACAGTAACCGATAACAACAACAATACAGCCACCTGTACTTCTACCGTAATGGTTGAAGACACTACAGCACCAACAGCAGTTTGCCAGGATATTACAATTCAACTGGATACAAATGGTGAAGCAACGATTACAGCTGCTGATGTTGACAATGGATCAACCGATCTTTGCGGAAATGTTACTCTGGATATTGATGTTACTCAATTCGACTGTGCCAGTGCCGGCGCCAATACCGTAACATTAACAGTAACCGACGAATCAGAAAATACAAGCACCTGTACTTCTACCGTAATGGTTGAAGACACTACAGCACCAACAGCAGTTTGCCAGGATATTACAGTTCAACTTGACACAAATGGTGAAGCAACAATTACAGCTTCCGATGTCGATAACGGTTCTTCTGATCTCTGCGGGAATGTCAATTTGGATGTTGATGTTACTCAATTCGACTGTGCCAGTGCCGGCGCCAACATCGTAACATTAACAGTAACCGACGAATCAACAAATACAAGCACCTGTACCTCTACCGTTACTGTGGAAAACAACAACATTCCAATAGCTATTTGTATGGACATAACGGTAGAACTCGACGATAATGGCGAAGCAACCATTGCAATGGAAGATATTGATGGTGGTTCTTCTGCAGTTTGCGCCGATGCAATAGTAATTGAACCGATGCAGTTTGACTGTACAAATGTTGGCTCAAATACTGTTACCCTTACAATCAACGATTTGCAGGGAAATTCTTCTCAATGTACATCAAATGTTACTGTCAATGACAACACACCTCCGCAGGTAGTTGCAAAAAACATTGAAGTTTGCCTTGATGATAACGGAAGCTATTCACTCTCTCCTGATGAAGTTGATGCAGGGACACTTGATAATTGTTCAATTCAGGAAATGACTGTTACTCCTGCAGAATTCAGTTGTGCCGACATCGGCGAAAATGAAGTTACTCTAATGGCAACCGATGCAAATGGCAACTCAGCTTCAGTAACTGTTAACGTAACGGTTAAGGATTGTACAGCACCGGTTATTAATTGTTCACCACTTACTGTTTACCTGTATGAAAATGGCAAATATGTACTGACCAAAAAGAACATTCAGGCGATTTCAAAAGGTAACGATGAAACAGGACTTACTACCGATAATTGTACACCGTATGCTGAAATGGATATCCAGGTGTTCCCGCGCTCGTTTGAATGTGTGCATGTTGGAACTCCGGTATCAGTTACCATCTCGGCAACCGATGCTTCAGGAAATACAGGAACCTGCAAGACCACTGTTACTGTACTCGACACGATTTCGCCAGTGGTACACTGTGTTGATACTTTAAATGTGTATCTCGATGAAAATGGAAGTGCACGAATTTTTGCAGGAAATCTTGTGGATAAAACTGCCGAAAATGTGGATGATGCCTGCTCCACAAATAATACAACAGCAAGCAAAACACGCTTCGACTGCTCGAATGTTGGAGCAAACGTTGTGACACTTTCAAGAACAGATGTAAGCAACAACACTTCAACATGTAATTCAGTGGTAATGGTTTACGACACCATTCGCCCTGTCATAGAACCTGTTGCCGATGTTGAAGTTGAAGTTGAAGCTGGAGTTTGTGAAACTGCCATAACCTATCCGGCATTTACAGTTACTGATAATTGTATTGTAACTCAGGATTTGATTGAAGGCCTTGGAAAAGATGTGATGTTCCCGGTTGGTACAACCACTGAAACCTGGGTATTTACAGATAATGGTGGTAATACTGATACAATTTCGTTTCATGTAATTGTTACAGGTGGCGGAAATGCAGCTCCAACACTCGATACAATAGAATCGGTTACTGTAACTGATATGGAAATGCAAACAGTAAATGTTCCGTTAACCGGTATTTCATCAGGTATGGATTGCACTGCACAGGATGTTACAGTTACAGCTTCAGCTGACAACACTGATCTTGTTACTTCAGTAGCGGTGAATTATACTGCCGGAGATTCAACCGGATCTCTTGATGTTGCTTTCGACCCTGAAGTTGGTGGTCAATCAGATATAACTGTAACTGTTGAAGATAGTGAAGGCGCTCTTGTTTCGCAAACATTTACATTATTTGTAAACTCCGAAAATCATGCACCTGTGCTGGTAATGCCTGTTCCCGATCTTACAGTAAATGCCCTGGAGGTGGTTAGTGTGCCAATAAGCTCTACATTGGGAATTCTTTTTAACGACAGCGACGGAGATACATTAACTTATAACCTGATGCGGGAAAATGGTGATGATTTACCTGCCTGGATGTCTATTGAAAATGATATACTAACTGGAACTCCGGAAATTGCTGATACAGGTTGTGTAACTCTTGTAATTCAGGCTATGGATCCTGACGGGGCAATGGCATCCGATACGTTTGATGTTTGCGTTGATTATACAGTTGGCTTAAATCCAATAGCTAAAAATCAATTCGAGGTAAATCTTTATCCTAATCCATCGGGGGGACATGTCAACATCGATTTGAAATCTTCTATAATTCAGGATGTCGATCTTTCTGTAATGGATTTAACAGGAAGAGTGGTGCTGCGTAAACAATTCTCTGCAGCCGAACATATTACTTTTGATATGAGCAATAATATCTCAGGGATGTATTTGATAAAAATTGAATCAGGAGGAAATCGAATCCTCAAAAAATTGATTCTCGATCGCAAATAAACTTCATCCTTGTTTGATTGATTAAGAAAGGCACCATTTTGCATGGTGCCTTTCTTATTTTATAATTTTACGAAATTCTTAAATTGACTGTGTATATTTACGCTGAACTTTACTGATACTTTCAAATGAGAAAAATCTTTGTTCTGGTTGTATTAACACTGCTGGCCGGCTGCGAAAGTGGTGAATTGTCAGTGGATTTTTCTATATGCAACATGGATATGAACAGTTACGATTTTTCTTATGGAATAGATTATTCAGAACCCGACAAATACCTGGTTTCCGGAGATCAATCTGTGTTAAATGATATTTTTTTCAAGGAAATAAGAAGCAGTATCGGCAGAGTTCCACATAGTGTTTCCGGTGTACTGAAGATTTGTTCATGGATTAACCGCAACTTCGACAGGGTAAGTGGCAATGACATTGGTAACAAAACACTGAACCAGTTGTACGCAATCCGCACTATTTACGATTCACATTCTGCAGCATTAATTATTTCCGGCACATTGCGAAAATTTGGATTTCCTGCGGTAATGATTGAAACTGCTTCAATCCAATGGGCTTACGATTATCGAAACGGCGATAAAAGGAATTTTAAAGTGCATGTAATGTCTGAAATCTATGTGAATGGGGAATGGATTTTACTGAATAATAACGGGACATATGTTTCAGGATATGAACCTGAAAATCCGTTCATTGACGCTATGAACAAGAATTTATATCCCCAGGGATTATTTGCTTATGCCAAAGGAAAAGATTCCTGGGGTTACGGAGTAAGAAGGGAATCGGATACAAAATATAAGATTATTGATTTTGCAAACAACATCATTTGTTTCGAAAGTTTATTTGATTCAGTAAATTATATCTGGCGTAACTAAAAGGAAATGATTATTACTGTCAATGTTTTCTTTTGGTCCGGGTAACAGTTCTGTTAATTTTATACGAAAATCCAACAGTAATTAATTCTTTAACCTGCAGTTTAGGCTTTTCCCCAACTTTTACCTGTTCTCCGTTTACTTCATCATATATCGGGAATAAAACATCATCGTCATAAATCAGGTGTACCAGCAGCCGAAAATTAATATGATCATTTACTTTCATTTCAAGCTGGTTTTCCCAGTTAATATCAAATTTACTGAATGGCGCCTCATAATTGATAAACATTTTGTATTTCGTTTCATACGAAATATCCGAAGTAAGGTCAGTCCGGTAACGAACATCAGCATTCAAACCCGGTTCCCAGAAACTTCTTTTATCTGCATCAATACCAAAGTTGGTTTGATCAATCAATGAAGTATCGCGCACGAAAACATTTTTAATTGTCAGCGGAGAGAGAAAAAGTGAAAAATCCTTTGTTGGTTTATAATCGAGACCCACCTTAAAAAAAGTTCGTGCCGGAGCCATAAATGCTGAAATAGGTTCAGGATTTTCCGATTTTGGATAACGGTAACCTCTAAACAACTGTGTTTCATAATCAAGTTCAGCACTGTAATACCATTTTTTAAAAGCACTAACTCCGAATCGTGAAATGATTTCAAATTTATCATCATTTTTCTGCAGTTCGGCTTCCTCGCCTCCCTGTCTTATCCAACCGTCCCGAATTTCGCCTGAATTTTCCCATTTTATTTTACCGTTGGCATTGGTATAATTGGCAAAACCTTTCATTACAATTAACAATGCAAGTGCACTCTTCCCCCCTTTCTTCCAGTTTTCTAAATAGGTTTGTGTAAATCCAACATTCCCGTTACCCCCTATCTGCCAGGGCGTATTAACATCATAAAGCTTTCCAACATTGGTTAATCCCAAAACACTGCTGTTCAGTGTCCTGAAATCGAAGGCTTTTGTTTCTTTTGTCCTGAACCGGTTGAAGGTCACACCATCATCAATAAGCATCTGAATCGTTCTTTTGTCCAGGTTTTTTAACAACACGCTTAGCGAATCATTCTGTTCGTTTTTCAGCCAAAATCGTGCATAACGCTGGTTGGCATCGCTTAATACAAATGTTGTTTCATTATTGACTAAATTTGTTAAATGAATCTTGGTGGTATCTATATAATCAGCATATGCCGAAAGTACCTGTATCACATTTAAAATTGAATCGTTGACAGCATTTATTACCGAATCGTTATAGTTCCTGAGAACTGTATAATTGTTTACTCGAACAGAATCAATCAATTTCTTTTTTCTCGCCAGATATTCTTTATCAAATAACTGCTGCCGGTAATCCAATATAACTGAATCCTGATAAGCTGTCATCAGCGAGTCGTTGTAAGCAAGCCTTTTTTGTTCGATATAAACATCGCGTAAACTATCGAGCCGGTAAATCCGCTGGAAATCATCTGCTGTTTTTATCTGGTTATCGGGAACCACATCAGGTACCTGCAAACTGTCCGGAAAAACATATACTGAATCGGTAAAAAGCTGTATTCCTTCGCGTGGGCTCAAAAGATTTACTTTTTCATCAGCATTACTTAACAAGGCTACGGGTACCGTAATTTTTTTATTCTGAAATTCAGTTTGCATATTTAAACCAAGAATTTCAAGATCATTTTTCACTTCCGAAGCAGAATAATAACCCGGAACATGTAAACTGTCGGATACATTCTCAGGAAGGCGGTATACAAATTTAAATGTAGTATCGGCAGCCGATTCTTTTAAATCATACAAAATAGAATCCAGCGGTTCATCTTCAATAAAATGAATCAACCCGGTCACGTTTTCACTCGTTTCGGGATGAGCTACATGCCACGCATTTTGTTCGGTAAAATAACGTTGAAGAAGCTCAATTCCTTTTTCAAGCGTCTGCTGATTTTGCTCTTCTTTCAAATCAACTTGTGAAAATCCTTTTACAGAAAAAATTAAACAAAGAAATAATAACGAAATGATTCTTGTTTTTTCCGGAAACATAGTTTAAGTCTTTTACAGCTTTTTTTCAAAACGCAAAAATAGTGTTTATGTTATATCCTTTCTGAAAAATAAAAAGAGTTAACATCAACTTAATTTACCAGCTGGTAAAAGGCTTTCCCGAAAGATTGGAATTGTAAAAACGTCTGTCATGCGATACTTCGTTACCAGCCCAGACAGGTATTTCAAATTCCTGACTTTCGCTTTCCAATTCAATTTCAGCAAGAAACAAACCTTTATTGCTTCCTTCAAAAATATCGATTTCCCAGATAAAACCACCAATCAGTTCTTTATACCTGGTTTTCTCCACGGGGCTGTTCAATACAAGTTTCATTAAAACCTCAGCATCCTGTTTTGGAATTTCATATTCCATTTCTGTTCTTGAAATTCCTTCAACCTTACCTTTAATGGTTATATATGCTTCATTATCTGCAATACGTATACGTACAATCCGCTCCGGGTCGTCTGATAAATATCCCTGAATAATTTTGGTGCCCTTCCCCGCCGGATGCCACTTTTCCATATCCACCAAAAATTTTCGTTCAATCTCTTGCATAAAATTTTTAATTTAGAACTTTAAAACAAAAGTATTGAATTTATTTTCGAAGTTTGTACAAACCAAAATAAACTAAAATGATTTCCAGAGAAGAAGCAGTTACCTTGCTTAACCAATATGTTAAATCCGAAAACATGCGTAAACACTGTTATGCCTCGGAAGTTGTGTTACGAGCTTTGGCAATACGTCTGGGGCGAAATGAAGATGAATGGGGAATTGCAGGTTTGCTGCACGATATTGATGTTGAAATAACAAATGCTGATCCATACACACACGGACCATATTCTGAAAAAATACTGAAAGGAAAAATTACAGTTGAAATGCTCGATGCAATTGTTATGCACAATGAAGTTGCCTCAGGAAAACTACGTTCCACCGAATTTCAGCACGCACTTGCAGCCGGCGAAACCATTACCGGCCTGATAACAGCTACAGCATTGGTTTATCCTGATAAAAAAATTGAAGGTGTTCAATCAAAATCGGTAACAAAACGAATGAAACAAAAAGCCTTTGCAGCATCTGTGAAGCGCGAAAACATCCTTGAATGCGAAAAAATAGGAATCCCGTTGAACGAATTCGCAGAACTGGCAGTAAATGCAATGAAAGAAATAGACGATATGCTGGGTTTGTAAGCAACCTTGATTTTCAAGTTTCCTGCAAAATAAGTGCTCATTTGATGATTTAAATTTTGCATTAATGCAAAACATCTTTATAGTCAGCAAAGGTTTCATTTATAGCGAAGCCCTCACAATTTTAAAAATCCTGCAAAAACCAGCCCGCAATCTAAACAAACCTCGCATGATTCTGTTTATAAGCACATAACCTAAAACGAAAGAATAAATTAAGTACTGTTAAATGTCTAATTGAAAATAATTCAGCTGTTATAGTAATAATTTAATTATAATTCTTTAAATTTGATTGAAATGACTGATTATCAACTAGATTTTAGTCATTAATGTTATTATTGTTTAACTGTCTAACTAATTCATTTATGGAAAAAATTGCAATGAAATTGCTTTTCTGCTCAAGTGGAAAGCGGCAAAAATTTCAGTATGTAACCATCTTCCTAATGGTACTCATGCTGACAATTACAGCCAATGTTCAGGCATACGAAAGTTCCGAAAATTCAAAAACAGTTTCACCCGAATTTGGCGATCAGCAAAGGATTGTATCGGGTGTTGTTGTGGATGAAGGTGCTTCGCCATTGCCCGGAGTTTCAGTGGTTGTAAAAGGAACAACAATTGGAGTAGTAACCGGAATTGACGGGAATTATACACTTGCTGTTCCTGCGGATGCAGAGACCCTTGTATTCTCCTTTGTGGGAATGAAAACACAGGAAGTTCCCATTGGGAACAAAACAAACATTGATGTTACTTTGGAAACAGAAACCATTGGATTGGATGAAGTTGTTGCAATTGGTTACGGTACCGAAAAGAAAGCAACAATCACTGGTTCTGTGACTGCAGTACAGGGTGAAGAATTGAAAAAATCACCTGCATTAAATGTTAGTAACAATTTGGTTGGTCGTTTACCTGGTTTGGTTGCAGTAAACCGCACCGGCGAACCGGGTTATGACGGTTCAACATTGTTAATCCGTGGTTCAAATACATTGAACGACAGCAGCCCTTTAATTGTAGTCGATGGAATTACCGGCCGCAGTATGGATCGTATCGATCCTGCAAATATTGAAAGTATTTCTGTATTGAAAGATGCTTCAGCAGCTATTTATGGTGCACA
The DNA here is from genome assembly GCA_963816685.1 of uncultured Prolixibacteraceae bacterium. Lineage (GTDB taxonomy): Bacteria > Bacteroidota > Bacteroidia > Bacteroidales > Prolixibacteraceae > CAVYUC01. Next base: position 35,562 of record CAWFMB010000035.1, read on the forward strand.
GGCAGCAAACGGCGTTATCCTTATCACCACCAAACGCGGTAAAGTAGGAAAACCAACAATTGCAGTTAATCTGAATCAGGGATTTAATCAGCCAACTCGTATTCCGGAAATGGCGGACGCAGCAACTTACGCTCAAATGATTAATGAAATCAATACCTATCGCGGCCGGGATATCCGTTACACTGAAGATGACCTTCAAAAATACCGTGACGGATCAGCACCATGGACACATCCAAATACTGATTGGTTTGCCGAAACTTTTAAAGAATGGTCGCCACAGCGTTATGGAAATGTTTCAATAAATGGCGGCACACAGGCTATGCGTTATTTTGTATCAATGGGTGCAAATTTCCAGGATGGTATTTACGAGAATTCAGCAACCTATTACAACCAATATGACTTCCGCAGTAACCTGGATGGCCAGGTGACCGATAATATCCATTTTGCTATTGATATTGCCGGCCGGCAGGAAGACAGGAATTTCCCAAACAGAAGCGCCGGTGAAATTTTCAGGATGCTGATGCGCGGAAAACCAAATCTTCCGGCATACTGGCCCGATGGTACACCAGGACCCGATATTGAATACGGCGACAATCCTGTGGTAATTGTAACTGATGAAACCGGATATAACCGGGATAAACGTTATGTGTTCGATAGCAACATGAAACTTGAAATCCAGATTCCGTGGGTGGAAGGATTATCAATTACAGGTAATGCAGCCATCGACAAGCGCATAAGAAATATAAAGCAATTCCAAAAAGGTTGGTACCTCTATTCATGGGATTTCGAAACATACGGCGATGATGGGTTACCTGATCTTATCAAAGGGAAAAGAGGTTTTGACGATCCCCGCCTACGCCAGGAAATGGAAGATGAACAGAATATCACATTAAATGCCCTTTTAAATTATGAAACGAAAATTGGTGATGCTCACGATATTAAAGTCCTGTTTGGAATGGAAAGCTTCCAGGGAGACTTTATGAATTTCTGGGCATTCCGTCGTTATTTTGTTTCAGAAATTGTTGACCAGCTATTTGCCGGTGGCGACCTTGAAAAAAACAATTCAGGCTCCGCAAGGCAATCTGCCAGGTTAAACTACTTTGGACGCGTAAACTACCGTCTAAAAAACAAGTATTTAGCCGAATTTGTATGGCGTTATGACGGTTCTTACATTTTTCCGAAAGACAACCGTTTTGGTTTCTTCCCCGGATTATCACTTGGATGGAGAATTTCCGAAGAAAATTTCTGGAAAGAAAATCTTTCCTTCATAGAAAACTTCAAACTTCGGGCTTCCATTGGACAAACCGGTAACGACCGGATTGATCCCTACCAGTTTCTGTCATCTTATGCATTTAATTCAAACAACTACACCTATATTTTCAATGAAACAGTTGAAAGTAAAGTGTTAAGCGAAAGCAGAATTCCAAATACTGAAGTTACGTGGGAAGTTGCAACCCAGAAAAACATAGGTTTCGATGGTCAGACTCTGAATGGCAAACTTTATTTTGAAGCCGATTTTTTTCATAATTTACGGGAAGACATTTTATGGTGGAGAAACGCTTCAGTCCCGTCATCAACAGGTTTATCACTGCCCCGCGAAAACATCGGCGAAGTTGTAAACCGCGGGTTTGAATTCCTGGTTACTTACCGGAATAATGTGCGTGACTTTAATTATTCTGTATCACTTAACGGCGGGTATCAAAAAAATGAAATCAAATTCTGGGATGAAACTCCTGGTGTTCCTGTTTACCAACAGTCTACAGGTCATCCGATGAATACTGATCTGTATTATAAAGCAATTGGTATTTTCGAAGATCAGGCAGCAGTTGATGCTTATCCGCACTGGGAAGGAGCAAGGCCGGGCGATGTCATTTTTGAAGATGTAAATGATGATAAGGTAATTGACGGCCTTGACAGAGTTCGGGAATATAAAAATAATATACCACGGTTCCAGGGAGGATTAAATATTAACCTGGGCTGGAAACAAATCGATTTCACCGTTTTATTTCAGGGAGCTGCAGGCGCCGTTCAATATGTTGACACTGAATCAGGCGAAATAGGTAACTTCCTGAACTTTTATGCAAAAGATCGCTGGACACCGGATAATCAAACCGGTTCTACACCTCGTACATGGAACAGGGACGAAGAATACTGGGCCAACCAGGCAAATACCTTCTTCCTGCGAAGCACAGATTACATCCGGTTAAAAAACCTTGAATTGGGCTACAGTATTCCTACTTCGTTGAGCAGCAGGTTGGGAATAGAAGGATTCAGGATCTATGTGAATGGTATGAACCTCGCAGTTATTGACAAGTTTAAGGTTTACGACCCGGAAACAGAATCAAATTCCGGGCAGTACTACCCGCAAAACAGAACGATTAATGCTGGTGTAACGTTAACCTTTTAAAAATTAATAGTATGAAAAAGATAAAATATTTATTAGGTTTACTCATATTGACAGGATTAGCAATTTCCTGTTCCGAAGATTTTCTCGATAAAAAACCTCTGGATCAGTTTTCTGAAGTAGATGTCTGGAATGATCCGTCTCTTATTGAAACTTTCGTAAACAATTATTACAGGGAACTCGGCCACTCTTTTGACATTGATATGTTATCAAGTTATGTGGATGAAACTCATTTCACACCCGACTGGGGAGTAAGCAATTTCGTAAAAAGCCTGTTAACACCTGACCAGATTCCGGGTTGGGAAGTCGATTGGTTTGGTCAGGGAACTATCCAAAAACTTTGGGGGCCTCTTTATAAAGATATTCGGGCTACAAATATTTTCCTGAATAAAATTGATGAAGCTCAATTCGATGACCAGGAATGGAAAGACCGTTTAACGGGTGAAACATATTTCTGGCGGGCATTTTACTATCATTATCTTACTGCTTTATATGGTGGTGTTCCTATAATAAAGGATCCATATGGATTATCTGATGAATTTACGGTGGCACGTAATTCCTATGAAGATTGCATCAATTTTATTGTTGAAGATTTGGATAAGGCAGCCAGTTTATTGCCCGAATCGTACAGCGGAGATGATCTCGGAAGGGCTACAAAAGGAGCCGCTTTAACTTTAAAAGCCCGTGTTCTTCTTTATGCAGCAAGCGATTTGCACAATTCCTATAGTGCTTCCGGTTATTCAAATCCTGAATTAATTGGTTATGTTGGTGGCGATCGTGCTGCGCGCTGGCGTGCTGCTAAAGATGCAGCCAAAGCAGTAATCGATATGGGTATGTACAATTTATACGCACCTGATCCGGCCTCACAGGAAGAGGCAACTCAAAACTATATCGACTATTTCACGTCGAAAGGTGCAGATGAAGATATTTTCGTTCGGTATTATCTTCAAAAAACCGATGAAGGCTGGGACAATTATCATCCCGGATTACATAACGGCCCGAATGGCTACCATAACTGGGGAAATAATACGCCGCTGGTGAATCTTGTCGAAGATTTTGAAATGGCCGATGGTTCTCCTTTTAGCTGGGATAATCCGGAGCAGAGCAGTGATCCTTACGGATTATTTGGCGGTCAAAAACGTGATCCCCGTTTTTATGCAAACATCCTTTACGAAGGTGCGCAGTGGAGAGCCCGTCCTACAGATGCTGCCACCATTGACCCGTTAGGAATAATCCAGGTCGGAACCTGGCAGTTAAGCGCTGATCCGGAAAATCTCAGGCATGGTCTGGACACACGTTTGGGACCGATTGAAGACTGGAACGGTGGTTATACCGGTTATTACATGCGTAAATTTATTGTCAGGGATATTGATGCTCAATTTACCCGGCAGGAAGTTCCCTGGCGATACATGCGGCTTGGTGAAGTATATCTTAATTATGCAGAAGCCTGTATTGAACTTGGCGAGGAAGGGGAAGCACTGAAATACATAAACATGATCCGAAAACGTGCTGCAATGCCTGATATAAATGCTTCCGGACAGGCATTAAAAGATGCTTACCGGCACGAACGTCGCATCGAGTTAATGTTTGAAGAACATCGCTTTTTTGACGTCAGACGCTGGTTAATCGGTGAAACTGGTTATGAAGATGCAGTAAAAGTAGTTGTTTTTTATCCATGGGAAAATGGTCAAACTGCAACGCAGCCAGATTATTCCACTGAAGTTTTTGAAGATCGCGACTGGAAAGAAAAAGCCTACTTCTTCCCGATCTACAGAGATGAAATGAATAAAAACGAACTCTTAATCCAAAATCCCGGATACTAAAAAGGATAATTCTGAAGTATATAAAAGCTGTCCGGAACTTACCGGACAGCTTTTATATTTTATGCTGCGCAATTACGCAGCATTTATTTTTTATTTAAATATACAACAGCTCGCTGACTGACTTCAAAATAAATTGATTAATCCTTCCGAATCGCTCCGGTTACACCTGCCTGTTAAAAAGAAAAAATCAGAAAGTAAAAGCCCCTTTTAAAATTACAACCGGCTTTATTGCAGTGAGAAAAGCACATGCAGGGACTTCAGAAAGGAAAAAGATGCGGTTACTTTAATTCCCTTCAAAAATGAAAAATTTGTTCATATCCATTCCTTTCATTCAGGAAAAGGAAGTTCATGTATCCGGATTTTTAAAAATGCTCATCTTCATATCAAGGATAGATTAATGCAAAATCAAACTCGGATTAAACTCGGATTAAAGTCGCATTAAATTCAATTAAAATCGAATTTAAATCAAATTTAATACGTCTTTGGTACAGAGATAGACCATTTACAAACAGGAATAAATTTAATTCCAACACGACATTCTGCTATCCAGAGCTGAAATTATTCATCAACACATTAAAGACGTCTTTACTCCGGAAATGATATTATGTCATTATGGGTAGTTTAAATTTCACCTCCCTATCCTGACTTCTGACTCCATGTCACAATTAAAAAATGCAACTATCGGGAATAACACCGGGAGTGTATTTATGAACCGGAATCCGGTCAGAAACGGAATGTAGTTAAAGAAAAGGCTATCACACTCCTGAGGATTGAATTTAAATTTTGCATTGCGCTTGTGGTTTAATAAGTTCACAAGGAACCCTAAGATTAATTTATGGGTTCAAGTGCCGGAGAATCACCCGAACTTGCATTAATCCTGTTAAGATTGTTACTCCAAAGACAGAAACAGGGTATCTACAAGGTAATACCGGTAGCCAATTCATAAATTTACGTGGCTAAAATATTTGAATTTTAATCTTTAGTGATATGGCAACGAAAACAGGAAACAACACCTGTTGATGAAATTACTGTTTTAATGTTTTCACATTCAATTTCAATTCCTTTCGGCAGGTAATAATTTTGCTCAATTCAGCCTTCGATTGATATAAAATGCAGTTTTTCTATTCTTCAATAATCAAAACTCCCCAAGGTTCAATATCCAGGCTATTATTTTTTGAAACTTTTTTGCCGGAAAGAAGTTCAACACTGCTTCCAAAAGGATATTCAAAATTCAAGGCATCTGAAGAATAATTGTAATAATAACGGATAGTATTTCCATTTTCATTTACACCTGATTTGACAATCAACGGCCAGTGATAATCCTGATCGGGAGTTTTTACTTTGGCTCTTTCAACAGCCTGTTTAATAATTTTTTCCTGAATTGCATCGGAAACCATACATCCTTCATACAATAAAGTCCCTTTTCCGAAATTATTGATTGTAACTGCAGGATATTCCTTAAAATAAGGATGTTCGTAAAAAGCCAATGGTTTTGCGGTTTCAGGAATGATATATTCCGCCCAGGTATTCACTTTATTTTTCTCCTCTCCCACCTGAAAAGGATCATCTTTTAAAGGCAGCTCATCAAAGCTGGTAAATTCCTGGTAATGGAATCCACACGATTCCCGCAACGGACCGGGTGCCAATACCGGTCGAACCATTGAACTTTCGTCGCAAAAACCGCTTTTAAACTGCATGATTACATGGCCTCCATTCTTCACATATTGATTTATTTTTTGGAGTAATTCATTGGAGGCAATGTAAAGGGATGGTATAACAACAAGATGATAATTATCAAATTCCGGATTGTCAGGAAATATAAAATCGACGCCGATATTGTTCCTGTACAGAATTTTATGAAACTGAGCCACCAGTTGGTTTCGGTAAAAGTCGTTTTCCGAACTTCCCCAGGCGCTGCCACTCTTATCAAAAGGCATAAAATTTAACGCATCATTTGAATCATGACTAAATAAAATAGCCACTTTATTATCCTTTTTAAGGTTCACCAGCTTTTTTCCGATACGTTGTAGTTCATGTGCTGTTTTCGAAACTTCGGCATAGGCACGATTGGGTTGCAAATCATGAGAAAGTACTCCTTTCCAGTACATTTCCTGTCCGTAATGAATGGAATGCCAGTGCCAGTATTCCACCATATTGGCGCCTGAACCTAAATGGGCATACACATTCTGACGCATCTGACCCGGATATGGTGGCTGCTGAATACGGGAATTCCAGCCGATGGTTTGCGCATTTGTTTCAGTTATCAGGTAATTCTGGTGTTTCACCGAACGAAAATAGTCGCCTGCAAACGCAATTTCGTCGCCTGTTAAATCATCCTGCTGGCCATGATAAACATTCACTGCCATTACATCCATCAACCTGGCACTTTCCTTTTGGTCGATATCCTGAACGGAGGGCATAAAACAGTGAGTAACAAACTGGTCATCGCGTTTATATTCCCGAACAATTTCCGACTGCCATTTAAGGAAATCAGCCACAGCTTTCCTGTTAAACCGTTCCCATTCAAGTTTGTATCCGGTGTTTGTAATTCCATCTCGTGGTGCCAGTTCTTCCCATCCGTTAATGGTCATTCCCCAGTAATTCAGTCCCCAGACTTTGTTCAGGTTTTCAGGTGATTCGAATTTCTGTTTAAGGTAATTGACAAAACTCACCTGAAAATCGGTATTGTAAACTCCCCTTGAAGTTGTTTCATTGTCTACCTGAAATCCAATAATTCCGGGATGTCGTGCATAATGCTCCATCATTTTTCGAATGATTCGTTCAGAATAAAAAAGAAAAGCAGGATTGGTTATATCCATATTCTGCCGGATACCATAATAAGCTTTTTCGCCTTTCTGGTAAGTAAGAAGTACCTCGGGATGTTTGTGCCAAAGCCAGGCAGGAATAGAATATGTGGGTGTACCCAGGATAATTTTTATTCCAGCCTCGTGCATTTTATCAATAATCCGATCCATCCATGCAAATTCGAATTCACCTTCCCGCGGTTCAAACAAACTCCAGGTTGACTCTCCCACACGTACAACTGAAATTCCTGCATCTTTCATCAGCCGGATGTCCTCATCGAGCCTTTCCGATGGCATATATTCATGATAGTAGGCAACACCGTACAATATGTTTTCAAACTTTTCGGGTTGACCAAAGCAAACCGAAGAATAAAGGGAAACCAACAGGATGGATAACAATTTCATTCTCATAATTTTGGTATTAGGAAATACAGAAATGGCCTTAGACTTCAGGTTTTCCTGTATAAAAAATTTACTCATTCGATTCGCCGCGTTTTGTTTCAATCAGAACAACACCATTTGCCCCCTGCGAACCATAAGCAGCAGCAGATGCATCCTTCAGAATTGAAACTGATTCTATATTATAAGGTGCAATTCCCGCTATTGATGTACCTTTGGCAATTCCATCAATTACAATAAGCGCTGCATTACTTGCGCCAAATGTTTCTGTACCTCTTATGATTACTTCATTGTTTCGGACCGTCAATCCGGGAAAGCGACCAATTAATGCATCGGATAAAGTGGAATAACGGGAATAATTAAAATCATCATCCGATTGTGTTGACACAGCAAATAATTTGTCATTATTCGGCAAATGACCATAGCCGATTGCAAGTTCCCTGTTATAGTCTCCGGGTTTTAATTTCAGATTAATAAACAGAAACCGGTTTTTTTCTTCAACCTTAACCTTCTGCTTTGAAAACCCTTTTGCATTGACGGTTAGTTTATCTTCATTTTTACAAAAAACCTGGAAAAACCCAAGCGAATCTGTTTGAACAACATTTTTAGTACTATTTACTTTAACATCTGCATTTATAACGGGAATACTGTCGAAAGTAGTAACTTTTCCCTGTACCAGATGATCTTGTGCAATTGTCCTTTCCGGTAAATAACTGAAAAGAAAAAGCAACAACATTTGGATAAACATTATTTTATTCATGTCAGTAGCAATTTAATTTTAAATGAATTACGCTATTGGAATATCCTGGTTTTTCACTTTCTTCATTCACAAATTTACAATGTTTCTTGTGAAAGCCAGATTTTTACAGTGAAAATTATATCCATTCTGCCGGAAATACCTGTTATTTATCTTAAAGTTATTTCCAAATCAATAAATGTCATGTCAGAGATTTCTGCTGCTGATTTTTGCAGTGTAAAACTTGCACTTCATAAACAATTTTTAATCTAAATTTTAATTTTTATGCTAAAAACCTGATTTTACTTTCAAATCGTTTTTGTTTTTGAATAGTTTTTTTACATTTGCCTCAACAAACGAATTAAAAAATGAAATTATTTTCTGCATATATTCTAGTCATTGGTGTGGTCATCCTAAATTTTACCGGGAAGGGCTAGCTATTATATGTAGGGTTACAAGATATAACAAAGCCTTTCCTGAAATCAGGAAAGGCTTTTTTCATGAGAAAATTAATTAAAAGACATTAAAGTATGCAAATTCCATTACGCAGCGACACCACAACACAAGGCCGGAGAATGGCAGGAGCCAGAAGCCTTTGGCGGGCCAACGGAATGAAAGAAGAACATTTCGGAAAACCGGTTATTGCAATTGTTAATTCGTTTACCCAGTTTGTTCCGGGTCATGCCCATTTACACAGCATCGGACAATATATAAAGGGTATGATTGAGGAAAAAGGCTTCTTTGCAGCCGAATTTAATACAATTGCAATCGATGATGGAATTGCAATGGGGCACGACGGAATGTTGTATTCCCTCCCCTCGCGCGATGTAATTGCTGACAGTGTTGAATACATGTGCAACGGCCACAAGGTGGATGCAATGATTTGCATTTCAAATTGCGATAAAATTACGCCAGGAATGCTTATGGGAGCTATGCGATTAAATATCCCTGCAATTTTTGTTTCCGGCGGGCCAATGGAAGCCGGAGAAATTGACGGAAAACATCTCGACCTGGTGGATGCTATGGTAATGGCTGCCGACCAATCGGTTACTGACCGGCAACTTGCGGCTGTTGAACAAAATGCCTGTCCTACCTGCGGTTCCTGTTCAGGAATGTTTACAGCAAATTCAATGAACTGCCTTGCCGAAGCAATTGGCATGGCGCTTCCGGGAAACGGGACAATTGTTGCCACTCACGCTAACCGAAAAAGGTTGTTTGAAGAAGCAGTTGAAAAAATTATAAATGCAACAAAAAAATATTATTTCGAAGGTGATGATTCTGTACTTCCAAGAAACATTGCTACCCGTAATGCATTCTTAAATGCAATGAAACTCGATATTGCAATGGGAGGTTCAACCAATACGGTTTTACATCTGCTTGCCATTGCCCATGAGGCAGAAGTCGATTTTACAATGAAAGATATCGATCAGCTTTCGCGGGAAACACCCAACCTATGCAAAGTAGCGCCTAGTTCGCACTACCACGTTCAGGATGTAAACCGGGCTGGTGGAATTCTTTCCATTATGGGAGAACTCGATCGGGCAGGATTGATTGAAACTTCTGTAAACCGTGTGGATGGCCGCAGCTTAAAGCAAGCCATCGAAGAATATGATATAACACTTGCAACTGCTTCTGAAGATGCAAGGAAACGTTTTTTATCTTCTCCCGGAAACGGGCAGCGGAATTTAGTGCTTGGATCACAGGAAAACTATTACAGCGATCTGGATAACGACCGTGAAAAAGGCTGTATCCGTAATTATGAAAATGCCTACAACAAAGATGGCGGTTTGGCTGTTCTTTACGGAAATATTGCAGAAAGTGGTTGTATTGTAAAAACAGCAGGAGTTGATCCTTCTATATTCAGGTTTACCGGAAATGCAAAAGTTTTTGATTCACAGGATGATGCAGTGAACGGAATTTTAAGCGATACAGTTCAAAAAGGTGATGTAATTGTAATTCGTTACGAAGGACCAAAAGGTGGGCCGGGAATGCAGGAAATGTTGTATCCTACTTCTTACCTGAAATCGTTGCAGCTTGATAAAGATTGTGCACTGATTACGGACGGCCGTTTTTCAGGAGGAACATCAGGACTTTCCATCGGACATGTTTCACCCGAAGCTGCTGCAGGTGGTGCAATCGCTTTAATTAAACAAAACGATAAAATTGAAATTGATATCGTCAACCGTTCGATAAACCTTTTGATTTCTGATGAAGATCTTGCCCTTCGCAGAAAAGAAGAAGAGGCAGCAGGCGAAAAGGCTTTTCAGCCTGCCAAACGGCAACGATATGTTTCGAAGGCGTTAAAAGCCTATGCAAGTTTAGTTTCTTCTGCCGACAGAGGAGCGGTCAGGGAAATCTGAAACTAATATTTAATGAGTAAGGAATTAAACAAAATTAAATAAAAACAACGGCTCGATGCTTCGGCAGGAAGCTCACAGTTAAAAAAGTAAAAGTATGACGAAGAGAAAAGTTACCGGTTCACAAGCCACCATTCTTTCATTGCTGGAAGAAGGTGTTGATACCATTTTTGGTTATCCGGGCGGTGCTATTATGCCCGTTTATGATGCTTTGTACGATTTTGATAAAAATGTTAAACATATACTGACACGGCATGAACAGGGAGCGGTGCACGCTGCCGAAGGTTATGCACGGGTCACCGGGAAAGCCGGTGTCTGCTTTGCCACTTCCGGACCTGGTGCAACCAACCTCATTACCGGAATTGCAGATGCAATGATTGATTCAACTCCCCTTGTTTGTATCACAGGGCAGGTTGCTTCGCCGCTGCTGGGAACCGATGCGTTCCAGGAATCGGATGTGATCAGTATTTCAATGCCAATAACCAAATGGAATTACCAGGTAACTTCACCGGAAGAAATTCCAGGTGCCATTGCGCAGGCATTTTATATTGCACAATCCGGCAGACCCGGACCTGTGTTAATCGATTTAACGAAAGATGCACAGTTTGGCGAACTTGATTTTGAATATAAAAAATGCACCCGCATCAGAAGTTATATTCCGGAATCACCAATTGATCCTTTCAAAATTAAAGAAGCTGCAGATTTAATTAACAAGGCAAAACGCCCGTTGATTTTGTTCGGTCAGGGTGTAATTATTGGAAATGCTGAGGAAGAATTTAAAGCATTCGTAGAAAAAACAGGGATTCCTGCAGCCTGGACATTGCTTGGTTTATCGGCAATGCCTACTGATCACCCGTTGAATGTGGGTATGCTTGGAATGCACGGAAATTACGGACCAAACCTGCTCACAAACGAAGCTGATTTGATTATTGCTGTTGGAATGCGTTTCGATGATCGTGTAACCGGTAAAGTAAGCACCTATGTGAAAGACGCAAAAGTCATTCACCTTGAAATCGATCAGTCTGAAATTAATAAAATTATAACAGCAGACGTTCCGATTCTAGGAGGTGCAAAAAAATCACTCCAAATGCTTATTGACAATGTAAAGGAAAATAAACACGAGGAATGGCTGAACCGGTTTCGCGAATGTGATAAAATTGAAAACGAAAAAATTATTCATAACGATTTGTATCCTGAGAAACCGGGACTTACTATGGGTGAAGTTATCCGGATTACTGCAGACAGAACAAATCACGAGGCTATTTTGGTTTCAGATGTTGGCCAGCACCAAATGATTGCTTCCCGTTATTTTAAGTTCAAAAAATCGAAAAGCAATGTAACTTCCGGTGGACTCGGAACAATGGGTTTTGCTTTACCGGCCAGTATGGGCGCGCAGCTCGGAGCTCCCGACCGGACAGTGGTTGCAGTAATTGGCGATGGTGGTTTTCAGATGACCATTCAGGAGTTGGGAACTATTGCTCAAAACAAACTTCCTGTTAAAATAATTGTTCTGAATAACAACTTCCTTGGAATGGTGCGACAGTGGCAGCAACTCTTTTTCGAAAAAAGGTATTCATTTACAGAATTGCAAAATCCTGATTTTATAGCCATCGGAAAAGGTTTTGGTATTGATGGCCACAAAGTTGAGGTTCGCGATGATTTGGAAAATGGAATTGAAAAAATGCTTCAACACGATGGTCCGTACTTACTTGAAGTAGTTATTGAGAAGGAAGACAATGTATTTCCAATGGTACCGACGGGAGCTTCGGTTTCCGACATTATCCTTGAACCGTAAATAATTTCAGGTAAAATTTAAAATCAATAAAATGAGACAAGAATATATAATTACAGTTTATTCAGAAAACCACATTGGTCTGCTCACCCGGATTACTATCGTTTTTACGCGCCGGAAAGTAAACATCGAAAGCCTCACCGTTTCAGAATCTGCAATACCAGGTGTGTATAAATTCACTATTGTCATAAAGGCAACAAAAGAATTAACGACTAAAATAGCGGGGCAAATCGAAAAACAAATTGATGTGTTGAAAGCATTTTATCACACCAACGAAGAAATGATTTACCAGGAAATTGCATTGTATAAAGTTCCAACTGAAGCGCTTTATGAAAACGATACAATTGAAAAAGTAGTACGTAATTCAGGTGCACGCATTCTTGAAATTACAAGGGAATATACAGTGATTGAAAAAACAGGGCATAAAAATGAAACGCAGGCTTTGTTTGAAGAATTGAACAAAGCAAAAGTAATGCAGTTTATACGTTCAGGACGGGTAGCTTTAACACGCGATCCAATTGAACGGCTTTCAGAGTTTTTAAAGGAAAGAGATGCGATGCTCGACAGCCTGGATTAAATTCTGTTTAAGCATGGGCAGCAATATCAGATGAGAATGAAAACTAAGGAAAAAATGATAAATTTGCAGCAGAATCAAAGGAAAATCAAAAATTTATAACATCAACAATAAAATTATGGCACAAATTAATTTTGGCGGAGAAAGTGAAAACGTAGTACTTCGCGAAGAATTCCCAATTGAAAAAGCAAGGGAAATTTTAAAAAACGAAACAATAGCTATTATCGGTTATGGTGTTCAGGGACCTGCACAGGCGCTGAACATGAAAGACCAGGGTTTTAACGTGATTATTGGCCAGGCTCCTGAATTTAAGGAAGACTGGGAAAAAGCAATTCGCGATGGATTTGTACCCGGAGAAACACTATTCCCGGTGGAAGAAGCAGCAAAAAAAGGCACTGTTATTCAGTACCTGGTTTCTGATGCAGCACAACGTATTCTCTGGCCAAAACTGAAACCTTGTTTAAACGAAGGCGATGCCCTTTATTTTTCTCATGGTTTCTCGATTACCTATAAAGAACAGACCGGTGTTATTCCTCCGGAAAATGTTGACGTTATCCTGGTGGCACCAAAAGGTTCGGGAGCAAGTGTCCGCACCAACTTTTTAGCTGGCAACGGAATCAATTCTAGTTATGCTGTATTTCAGGATTATACAGGAAAAGCTGAAGAACGTGCACTTGCATTGGGAATTGCAATCGGTTCAGGTTATCTGTTCCCTACAACTTTCCAAAATGAAGTTTACTCCGACCTGACTGGTGAACGTGGTGTTTTAATGGGTGCACTGGCCGGAATTATTGAAGCTCAGTATAAGGTATTGCGCGACAATGGACACAGTCCATCGGAAGCATTTAATGAAACAGTAGAAGAACTTACCCAGAGTCTGATTCGCCTGGTTGACCAAAAAGGAATGGACTGGATGTATGCAAACTGCAGTGCCACTGCGCAACGCGGTGCCCTCGACTGGAGACACAAGTTCCGTGAAGCTACACTTCCTGTATTCAATGATTTGTACGAAAGTGTTAAATCGGGCACCGAAACAAAACGTGTACTCGATTCAACAAGCGCCACTGATTACAAAACCAGCCTCAATGCCGAACTTACCGAAATGCGGGAATCGGAATTATGGCAGGCCGGAGCGGCAGTTCGTAAACTGAGACCCGGGAAACAATAAAATTTAAATTTAACAGATATAAATATTGCCTGTTTGGATAGTACCGGACAGGCTTTTTTTATGATCCTTATTAAATCATCAACTGAACCTGTTTCTGTCTTCAGGTTTTAAAATTTCTTTTTACCTTTACTTTGATAAAAATGAAATGCAAATGAATAAACCCGGAGGCATACTTTTAATTTTACTTATATTTAGTTTTACAAATGGACACGCAGGTGATTTTTTCCCAAATAACAATTCAACTTTGCACCTGAATCATACTTTATCCAATTCGGCCAGTCATCAGCTTTCAGTTTCCGAAATTAATTTATTTCACAAAGATTCCATTCACAGACTGGATTTCAGATATCCTTACGAAAGAAAGGGTCTGAAACCATACATTGCTCCTGCCCTGCTGATTACAGCCGGTACAACAATACAATTTTTTCCGGGAATAAAAGAAGGTGTACGGGATTTTGCACAGGAAAATTTTGCCTATCACGGGCCGGTTGAAGATTATATTCAATATGCGCCACTTGTATCGGTTTATGTTTTAAATGCGTTTGGCATTGAGGGGAAAAATAACTTTGGAAACCGCACTGCACTGGCATTTAAAAGTTTTTTACTTCGGCAGATTATTGTGACTTCATTAAAATCGATAACAAAAGTAAGGCGACCAAACGGAGATATGCGCTCATTTCCTTCCGGTCATTCATCATTTGCTTTTGCCATGGCTCATTTCATGCATCACGAATATGAAGACCAAAGTCCGTGGTACAGTGTTGGCGCATATTCCTGCGCAACCGCCGTTGCTGTGATGCGCGTGGCAAAAAATGCACACTGGATTTCTGATGTGGTCGCAGGTGCCGGAATCGGAATATTATCAACTGAACTTGTTTACCTAACCCACCAATATAAATGGGACAGGGAACATCTGAAAAACTGGGATATTTTCCCTTTTCAGGCAGGAGATCAAAAAGGAGTGACAATGTTGTACACCTTTTGAATTATAAAAAATCTTCCCTTAATGGAGAAAAACTATCAATCAGCCGCACTTTTTCAGTAAGCAGCTTAATGGTGTGCTTTTTATCCGGAGGAACTGCAAACATATCTCCGGCTTTTAAATGCTGGTCCGGTTCATCCTCACAATAAAAAATAATTTCGCCTGCCGCAACATATGAAGTTTGTACATGCGGATGCGAATGGGGTGGCTCCGGCTCTTCCCAGGGGCCGCTGTTAAAATCTATTAAAACAGTCATCAAATTACCTGTATAAATGATCTTTCGATCGAGTCCTTCTTTTACATGTTCATACTGAACTTCGTCAAATCTTAGTACGGCCATAATATTTTAACTTTTATAATACTTAAATTTAGTACAAAAATTCAAAACGAGCATTGAGGGATAAAAAAGTCCTTATTTTATTTGTCGTTTAAATTGTTAATTACCCTGAATGGTTTTGCAGCAATACCTGCTTTTTTCTACTTTTGCCAAAAATTAACTTGTTAGCACCTTTGAAAAGTAAGAATGAGTACGCTGAATCCCAATTGCAAATTGTGGCATGTCATATACACCCGGTCAAGGGCTGAAAAAAAGGTCCACGTTGATCTAACTGCACAGGGTATTGAATGTTTTTTGCCGCTTCAAAAAAAGCTCCGGCAGTGGAAAGACCGTAAAAAATGGATAGAAACTCCATTGATTTCCGGCTACTGTTTTGTTAATATCAGCAAAACTGAATTCGATAAAGTATTGCAAACCGATAATGTAGTATGTTATATTACATTTGACGGAAAGGCAGCCGTGATTCCGGAAAGGCAGATCAATTTTCTCAAACAAATGATGCACCAGTCGGAATTTGAGGTAACCGTATCGCACAAAAATTTTGAACCCGGCCAGAAGGTTGAAATAATTGCCGGACCATTAATTGGTCTGCGGGGTGAACTTGTAGAAGCCCGCGGCAAACAAAAATTCATTCTGCGTTTCGAACAAATTAACCAGATTTTTACAATTGAAGTGTCGGCTAATAATCTTAGTTATTTGCCTTCGGAATAGAATAATATAAAATTTTCCAGCTTCATTTAATTGGAATTTCAATAAAAGACAATATCATGCTCTTTTCAAATTACCATAATTCAAAGTCATCCAAATATTTATAATTTGTTTAACCCACATTCATTTTGCCTGTAAATTTGGAACATTAATTTAGAATCAAAAAAGCTTGTTCAAAAGAAATATTTTCTAATTTTGGCCTCCGGATTGAATAATATTTTTACTCAATTTCTTACTTGCTTACTTATCCATTAATGTAAGTGAGGAAGCGGAGCCGTCTATAAATCCATGTAATTTTCATTCCGGCTTTTCTTATAAATCCAAAACCAAAGAGTGCTTAACACATTAATAACGAATAAAACACGGTTAAAACTGCTGCTGAAATTTTTCCTGAACAGCAACACACGGAGTTACCTGCGCAATCTCGAAACTGAATTTGGTGAATCCACCAATGCAATCAGGCTCGAATTGAACCGCTTCGAAAAAGCAGGGCTGTTGGAAGCTTCTCTTTCAGGAAATAAAAAAATGTTTCAGGCCAACACCAAGCACCCGCTGTTTAACGACATTAACAGCATCCTCCAAAAAATGGTGGGAATCGATCGGATAATCGAAGAAGTTACTTCGCATCTTGGTGATTTAAAAGAAGCGTATCTGACGGGTGAATTTGCCAAAGGAAACGATTCAGGTGTAATAGACCTGGTACTGGTTGGAACTACATTTGACCGCATGTATATCACCACATTGGTTGAGAAGACTGAAAAACTGATAAACAGGAAAATTAAGTTTATTACCATTAATGAAAAGGAAAAAGATGAAATTTTAAACCATTCTCCGGCTTTACTCATCTGGAAAGCTTAAATTTGCATTTTTATTAAACCAAAAAATCCATATTCTTAATGATAAGATCAATTCAACTATCTGAAATACGGTTTATATCCGTTAAAATTCTCCTTCTGCTTATTATCCTTTCTTCCGGAACGATAATTTCAGCACAGGACACAAAAAACGTTCAGGATGTAAAAAATGTCGACGTTAATAAATTGCCGGATTCAGAAATTCAACGGGCAAGAAAAGCAATGGATGAGGCCGGGCTAACACTTCAACAAGCCATTGAACTCGCACGCCAAAGGGGAGCCACTGAACAGCAGATTATGGAAATGCGAAAAAGACTGATGCAGACATCCCAAAGAGGCGACACCATTTGGAATGCTCAGCAACTGGAAGGTATGGGTTTGATGCCGCCGGATGAGTTACCCGATTCCGTACAGCGGCTTAAACAGGAAAAAACAAGCAGAATATTTGGTGCCGATCTGTTTTCCAATGAGAATCTCACTTTTGAACCCAGTCTTTACATTCAAACCCCTAAAAATTATGAATTGGGAATTGGCGATCAGATCATTATCAACATTTGGGGAAATTCGCAAAATAGTTACCAGCTCACGGTAAATACAAGCGGGCAAATCATCATTCCCGATGTGGGGCCGGTTTATGTTGCCGGAATGACATTTAATGCTGCTGAAGAAAAAATCAAACAGCGGTTGACTTCAATTTATGCAGATATGGGCGGAAACAATCCTCAAACCTTTGCTCAGCTGAACATTGGCCGGTTGCGATCAATAAGGGTGAACCTTGTGGGGGAAGTTTCCACTCCCGGAACTTATACACTTCCGGTAACAGCTACAGTATTTAATGCTCTTTACCTTTCCGGCGGCCCCGACAGCATTGGCTCTTTCCGCTCCATTAAAGTTATCCGCAACAATAAAATTGCTCAATCGGTGGATATTTATAAATTTCTTGTCGATGCAGATCCTTCTGACAATGTGCAGTTAATGGACCAGGATATTGTATTGATTCCGCCTATAGAGAAAAGAGTGGAAGCAGTAGGTGAATTCAAACGCACCGGTTTATTCGAAATGAAAGAAGATGAAACAGTGGCAGATTTAATTCGTTTTGCCGGCGGTTTTACCGGTAGCGCCTACCTGGCCAGCATTCAGATTCAGCGAAAAACACAGCGGGGTTTGCAAATAATTGACGTTCCGATGGATAAAATTAACTCCACAGCGCTAATGAACGGAGATGTAGTCAGCAACGGAAAAATACAGGAACGTTTTGTGAACAGAGTCACTATCAACGGCGCCGTTAATCGCCCCGGTGAATATGAATTTACACCGGGAATGTTACTAACCGATTTAATTTATAAAGCCGATAGTCTGAAAGAAAATGCATTTCTCAACAGGGGCCTCATCACCCGCCTAAACCCGGATTCTACAACTACATCCATTGCTTTCGATCTTAGAAAAATAATGTCAGGCAAAAGAAATATCACTTTAAAACGGGAAGATATGGTATTGATTAAATCGCGCTATGACTTGCAGGAAGAACCATATATCCTTGTGGCAGGAGAAGTGAATGAACCGGGCCAGTTTGATTATTCACAGGAAATGACACTTGGTGATGCAATTTTTCTTGCTGGCGGTTTAACCGAAGCTGCCGACAGCACATTTGTGGAAGTGGCAAGGAGGTTAAGCTACAGCGAAGCTGCAGAACTCTCCGATGATATGGTGCACATTTTTACCTTTAATCTTTCACGCGGATTAAACGTTAAGGAAGAGGATTCCGGTTTTAAACTGCTTCCCTTCGACAGGGTTGCTGTTCGCCGGGCTCCGGGATTCCGGGAGCAGGCTACGGCAACAGTCAAGGGCGAAGTAAAATATTCGGGCGATTATGCCATAAGCAACAAAAACCAGCGCATTTCCGACCTTGTAAAGATGGCAGGTGGTACAACTCCCCAGGCTTATACTGAAGGCGCTTCATTTACACGTAAAACGGAAGAGCTCGGTTATGAAAATGTAGCCATCAACCTGAATGTTATCATGAACAATCAGGGAAGTGAAAATGATTTGCTCCTGCGCGACGGCGACGAATTAAATGTTCCTGAGTTCATGCAGACGGTAAAAGTTTCAGGCAGTGTGCAAAATCCTTTTTCCATTACGTGGGAAGAGGGAAAAAGTCTTTCATATTACATCAATCGTGCCGGCGGTTACAGCGCTGATGCAATGGTTAGAAAAACGTATGTAAAATATGCCAACGGTTCCACAGCGACTACTAAAGGGTTATTAAACAGGAGTTATCCTGAAATCAGGCCGGGCAGCCAGATTGTGGTTCCGCAAAAGCCAGAAAAGGAAAATGTGGGTGTTGGTCAGTGGCTCTCCATTGCCAGTGCTTTTTCTTCCATCGCTGTTGCCATTGCCGCTGTATTAAGATAACTTTGAAAATTATAATCAGGTTTGCAATTTATTCATTTTACAATTTGACCATTAATCAATTTGACCATTTAACAGTTTCTCAATTTATCAATTTATCATATCCCAACCGATGACAGAAGAAAATAAAAAGTCTCCACCAAATACTGTTGAAGAAGATGAAATTGACCTGATTGCCCTGGCAAAAAACATCTGGAACGGAAGGAAGCTTATCTTCAAAATTGTGTTATTGTTTGCCCTGATTGGATTGGCTGTGGCAATGCTGACACCAAAGGAATTTACAGCATCCACCACACTGGTGCCGCAAACATCACAGGGAAGTTCAAAACTAGGAGGATTGTCGTCACTGGCATCCATGGCCGGGTTTAACATAAATATGTCGCAGGGGGTTACTGAATTGTCCCCGCAGGTTTATCCGCAAATTGTGCAAAGCGTTCCATTTCAACTGGAAATCATGAATACTCCGTTCAAAATTGAAGGCATCGATAAACGGGTTACGCTCTATGAATATTACACTGAATACTATAATCCCGGTTTTATTTCCGTCCTTAAAAAATATACCATTGGCCTTCCTGGAGTGATTCTAAAGGCTATCAGGGGAGAACAAAAATATTCAGCAGAAATTGCAGAAACGGATACAGTTCAAACTATTCAACTTACTCCAAAACAGGATGCTGTTCGAAAAATTATTGCAGCAAATATTTCTCTTTCATTAAATGATAAGGAAGGAGTAATCCAACTAAGTTCAACTTTTCACGAACCCAGATTAACAGCGCAGGTAACGCAAAAAGCAAAGGAACTGCTTCAGAAATACATAACCGAGTTCAAAGTGGAAAAAGCAACTGCACAAATGAACTTCGTGGAAGAACGGTACGAAGAAAAGAAAACTGAATTTCAAAAGGCACAGGCTGAACTGGCTTCATTCCGTGATCGCAACAAGAATGTAACCAGTGCAGTTGCCTATACAGAAGAGGAACGCCTGCAAAATGAATACCAGCTTGCATTTAATGTTTATTCGGAACTGGCCCAGCAACTGGAACAGGCCAGGATTAAAGTTAAGGAAGATACCCCTGTTTTCTCCATAATTAAACCGGTTACAGTGCCTCTGGAAAAATCGAAACCCAACCGGCCACTGATTCTGATTATCTGGATTTTTCTTGGAGGGATTATCGGATTGGGTTGGGTTTTCGGAAGACAGTATTTTTCCACAGTCAGAACCCGCTGGGATGAAGTATAATCTTTTACCTGAATTTTCTTATTTCTGCATCATCGCATATACACATTAAAGCAATAATATATGAATCCTACTAAAAACTTTCTTGAAAAAATAGAACAGAATACTGAGGTTGTCGGAGTTATCGGGCTCGGATATGTCGGGCTTCCGCTGGCAGTTAATTTTGCCGAAGCGAAAGTAAAAGTTATCGGTTTCGATAAAAATCAGGACAAAGTAGACCGGATTAACCGGGGCGACAATTATATCGGCGACATTCGCGATGCGGTTCTTAAAGAAGTGGTCGATAATGTATCCCTTTCTGCCACTACCGATTTCTCAAGAATGAATGAATGTGATGCACTGCTCATTTGCGTCCCCACTCCTCTCGATCGTTTCCGTAAACCGGATATGAGTTACATCGAAAGCGCATGCACCGATATTGGAAGGCACATGAAAACCGGAACATTCATCAGTCTCGAAAGCACAACTTATCCAACCACTACCGAAGATTTAATGCTTCCGATAATTGAAAAAGAGAGTGGCCTCAAACACGGTGTTGATTTCTGGCTGGCTTACTCACCAGAACGTGTCGATCCTGGAAACAAGTCGTTTCACACCCGCAATACACCAAAAGTACTGGGAGCGATGACTGAAGAAGGAAAACAGATTGGAGAAGCACTGTATAAAAAGGCAATTGACAACATTCACACCGTCAGCTCACCACGTGTTGCCGAAATGGTAAAAATCCTTGAAAATACTTACCGGCTCATCAACATCAGTTTGATTAACGAACTGGCGCTGCTTTCCGGAAAAATGGATATCAACATCTGGGAAGTGATTGAAGCGGCCAAAACAAAACCCTTCGGCTTCCAGGCATTTTACCCCGGACCGGGAATTGGCGGCCACTGCATCCCCCTCGATCCATTTTACCTGGAGCATATTGCCAAACGGTTCGATTTTGACCTGAGCATGATTCACGCTGCAGGACATATTAACATGCGGATGCCCCATTACATGTACATAAAAATTGCCACTGCCCTTAACCGGCACAAAAAAGCAGTAAACGGCAGCAACATCCTGTTCCTCGGTGTTGCCTACAAACCCAATATCAACGACGAGCGCGAATCACCAGCCCTTGAAATTATTGATATAACCCTTCACAAAGGCGGACTTGCAAAATACCACGACCCGTTCATTCCCCGGATTAAAACACACGAAGGAAATATTCTGAATTCAATCGAGCTGAATGAAGAAACTTTGCAACAGGCAGATTGTGTGGTGTTAACGACCAATCATGACGCTTTTGATGTGGAATTTATACAACAGCATGCAAAAATGATTGTGGATATGCGGAATATGATTAAGGAAGGAAACGAAAAGGTATATAAATTGTAGTTC
Source organism: uncultured Prolixibacteraceae bacterium (assembly GCA_963816685.1). Classification (GTDB taxonomy): domain Bacteria; phylum Bacteroidota; class Bacteroidia; order Bacteroidales; family Prolixibacteraceae; genus CAVYUC01. The sequence continues at coordinate 57,520 of CAWFMB010000035.1, forward strand.
CTGCTGTACTGGCTTAAGATGACTAACGGCTCGGTAAACTTTTGAATGCTTTTCCCTATATTAGCAGTATCAAACTCCCCTTGGAGGCTTGGGGGTAAAAAACGATGGAAAAGGATCATCATAACTCCTCCGCTGCCCCTGACCCCCAAAGGGTGAGGCTAACGCACAAAAAGCCGATGTATAAATAAAGAAATACATAATATCATAATTCAAAAACGTTTGAATGCTGTTCTCTATATCAGCAGAGTCAAACTCCCCCCTGGGGGCTTGGGGGTAAAAAAGGAGGAAAATCATCATACCTCCTTCGCTACCCCTGTCCCCCAAGGGGTGAAGCCAACGCACAAAAAGCCGATGTATAAATAAAGAAATACATAATATCATAATTCAAAAACGTTTGAATGCTGTTCTCTATATCAGCAGAGTCAAACTCCCCCTTGGGGGCTTGGGGGTAAAAAAAGGAGGAAAATCATCATACCTCCTTCGCTACCCCTGTCCCCCAAGGGGTGAAGCCAACGCACAAAAAGCCGATGTATAAATAAAGAAATACATAATATCATAATTCAAAAACGTTTGAATGCTGTTCTCTATATCAGCAGAGTCAAACTCCCCCTTGGGGGCTTGGGGGTAAAAAAAGGAGAAAAATCATCATACCTCCTTCGCTACCCCTGTCCCCCAAGGGGTGAAGCCAACACACAAAAAGCCGATGTATAAATAAAAAATACATAATATCATAATTCAAAAACGTTTGAATGCTGTTCTCTATATCAGTAGTGTCAAACTCCCCCTTGGGGGCTTGGGGGTAAAAAACGATGGAAAAGGATCATCATAACTCCTCCGCTACCCCTGACCCCCAAGGGGTGAAGCCAACGCACAAAAGTCCGATGTTGTAAATAAAGAAATACATAATATCGTAATTCAAAAAAATTTGAATGCTGTTCTCTATATCAGCAGAGTCAAACTCCCCCTTGGGGGCTTGGGGGTAAAAAGAAGGAGAATCATCATCATACCTCTTTCGCTACCCCTGTCCCCCAAGGGGTGAAGCCAACGCACAAAAAGCCGATGTATAAATAAAGAAATACATAATATCATAATTCAAAAACGTTTGAATGCTTTTCCCTATATCAGCAGAGTCAAACTCCCCCTTGGGGGCTGGGGGTAAAAAGAAGGAGAATCATCATAATACCTCCTTCGCTACCCCTGTCCCCCAAGGGGTGAAGCTAACGCACAAAAAATAGTAAATAAACCAGGTATTGCAAATTCAACCGCTTTCCCCTGAAATCTGGTGCAAAATTTCTGCATATGAATGATGAATTAGCCAAATCAATGTATTACGGAGCCACACCTTCAACATTAAAAAAAGCATGGCAACTTCGTAATAAAATGACATCGGCTGAAGAATTACTCTGGGAAAAATTAAAGGGAAAGCAAATTTGTAACGTAAGGTTCCGCAGACAGCATCCTATATATTTATATATTGTTGACTTTTATTGTCATCCTGCAAAATTAGTTATTGAATTGGACGGCAAATATCATTTAAGAACAAAAAAAGAAGATAGGGAAAGAACTGAACAATTAAAGTCTCTTAACCTTGATGTAATTCGTTTTACAAACGATAAAGTTGAAACCAATATAAATAAAGTACTTGAAGAAATTACTTTAAAAGTCAAACATCGTTTGGAAATCAATTCTTAAGATTTCAAGTGAGTAAGAATAAAGAGTAATCACATAATATCATAATTCAAAAACGTTTGAATGCTTTTCTCTATATCAGCAGTGTCAAACTCCCCCTGGGGGCTGGGGGTAAAAGAAGGAGAATCATCATAATACCTCCTTCGCTACCCCTGTCCCCCAAGGGGTGAGGCCAACGCACAAAAAGCCGATGTTATAAATAAAGAAATACATAATATCATAATTCAAAAACGTTTGAATGCTGTTCTCTATATCAGCAGAGTCAAACTCCCCCTTGGGGGCTTGGGGGTAAAAAGAAGGAGAATCATCATCATACCTCCTTCGCTACCCCTGTCCCCCAAGGGGTGAAGCCAACGCACAAAAGTCCGATGTTGTAAATAAAGAAATACATAATATCATAATTCAAAAACGTTTGAATGCTTTTCCCTATATCAGCAGAGTCAAACTCCCCCTTGGGGGCTGGGGGTAAAAAGAAGGAGAATCATCATAATACCTCCTTCGCTACCCCTGTCCCCCAAGGGGTGAAGCCAACGCACAAAAAATAGTAAATAAACCAGGTATTGCAAATTCAACCGCTTTCCCCTGAAATCTGGTGCAAAATTTCTGCATATGAATGATGAATTAGCCAAATCAATGTATTACGGAGCCACACCTTCAACATTAAAAAAAGCATGGCAACTTCGTAATAAAATGACATCGGCTGAAGAATTACTCTGGGAAAAATTAAAGGGAAAGCAAATTTGTAACGTAAGGTTCCGCAGACAGCATCCTATATATTTATATATTGTTGACTTTTATTGTCATCCTGCAAAATTAGTTATTGAATTGGACGGCAAATATCATTTAAGAACAAAAAAAGAAGATAGGGAAAGAATTGAACAATTAAAGTCTCTTAACCTTGATGTAATTCGTTTTACAAACGATAAAGTTGAAACCAATATAAATAAAGTACTTGAAGAAATTACTTTAAAAGTCAAACATCGTTTGGAAATCAATTCTTAAGATTTCAAAGTGAAGGTAATCACATAAAAAATTAAAGTATAAATAAAAAAGCACATAATATCGTAAATCAAATTCAAAAAAATCTGAATGCTTTTCCCTATATCAGCAGTGTCAAACTCCCCCTTGGGGGCTGGGGGTAAAAAGAAGGAGAATCATCATCATACTTCCTTCGCTACCCCTGTCCCCCAAGGGGTGAAGCCAACGCACAAAAGTCCGATGTTGTAAATAAAGAAATACATAATATCGTAATTCAAAAAAATTTGAATGCTGTTCTCTATATCAGCAGAGTCAAACTCCCCCTTGGGGGCTTGGGGGTAAAAAAAGGAGGAAAATCATCATACCTCCTTCGCTACCCCTGTCCACCAAGGGGTGAAGCCAACGCACAGGGATTTTGGGGTAATCGCTAAAAGATACATAAAGAGAAAAATACAAAAACAAATTCATCATTTTGAAATACTATTCCCAATATAAGGGATTTCAAACTCCCCCTCCGGGGGTTGGGGGGCTATATGACCATTGAAGCCTGGCTTACACTCGCCATCCTGCTTTACATTGTAGTAGCATTTCTTACTGAAATGCTGCGTCCCGGATTGATTCTTTTCAGTGCGGCAGTTATATTTATGGCTACAGGAATCATTACAGCAGAGGAATTGATTGCAGGATTCTCCAACAACGGAGTAGTTACTATCGTCGTGTTGTTTCTTGTTAATGAAGGGATAAAGCAATCGGGCCTCATTACCCGGCTGGCACAGGCATGGCTTCCCCGTAAGAAAAACCCAATGCCCTTTCTGCTTCCCCGGATTATGATTCCGGTGGCTTTTCTTTCAGCATTTCTGAATAACCTGCCGATGGTAGTGAACATCACCCCACTGCTCATTAAATGGGCCGACCTGATGAAACTTTCTTACAAGAAGTTCCTCATTCCCCTCTCCTATGCCGCTATCTTTGGAGGAATGTGTACACTTATTGGCACATCATCCAACCTTGTGGTGCATGGATTGATGCTTGAAAACGGATTTCGCGGTTTACACCTGTTCGAACTGGCAAAAGTGGGCGGCTTCATTTCTCTTATCGGCTTTATTTATATTGCTGTTTTTGGCAACCTGTTACTTCCCGGTAAAAAGATAAAAATAAGCCAGCAAAATGCAGATGTAAAAGATTATTACTACAACCTTATACTTACTTCTGACAGTAAATTTACCGGCCAATCTATTTCAGGAAAACGAATCCCCGGACTAAACGGATTAACAATACAATCCATCGAACGAAACGGAAAGTTAATTCGACCAGGCAAATTAAATGATTTGAAGTTGCGTGCAGATGACCACATCCTTGTGGCAGGCAGCGCTGACCGCATGAATTATATCCTCGCGCACAAGGATGTAAGACTAGCAGGAATCGAGTATCTTGAAAACGCTGATCCCGCCAAATTAAAACAATATGAAGCAGTACTCTCGCCCCGTTTTGCCGGTCTTGGACAAACAATCAAGGAATACAACTTTTTCGAACATTTTAATGCTGTAGTGCTTGCAGTGCATCGAAATGGCGAACGCATATCTGCCAATCTGAACAACCTGAAACTAAAGGTGGGTGACAATGTGGTTTTACTGGCAACAGAAAAGTTTGAAGAGATTTGGAGTACGTCCCGTATTTTTTACCTTGTCAACTATGTGCGCGATTACCGGCAGGAAAAAAGCACCCGTAAAAAATGGCTGGCCCTTTTTATTTTACTGGCAATGGTGGCAGGCATTGTTATCAATGAAATTGTCTCCTACGGATACGGCATGCGGCTCAACATCTTCTATTTTGTAGCCTTTGCTGCCATTTTGCTTGTATGGCTGAAAATCCTCCCACACCAGAATTATACAAAGGCGGTGAGCTGGGATTTCATCGTCAGCATTGCATCGGCTTTTGCTGTAAGCCGCGCCATTCAAAATGCAGGAATGGCAGAAATCCTTGCCAAAGATGCAATCGGAATTGTGAAGTCACTGGGGCCGGCGGGCGTTTTGGCTATCATTTATCTTTTAACAGCCATACTTACAGAAATAATTACAAACAATGCAGCCGTTGCCCTTGTATTTCCCATTGCAGTAGTAGCCGCGCAAATACTGGGTGCCGATGCAAAACCATTTTTTGTAGCCATTGCCATTGCAGGCGCTTCAAGCTTTATGACTGCCAGGGGATATCGTGCCAACCTCATTATAAAATCCATCGGAAAATATTCCCATCGCGATTTTCTGCTTATTGGTGCCCCAATGCAGGTCATCGCATTTATAATCAGTGTCTGGCTTATTCCATATTTCTGGAACTTTTAACATCTCCGGACTTTACTAACCTGTCACCAAGGAATAAAAACAAAATTTTACCAGTACAGATACAGTCAATGTAAAAAGCAGTTTTCTGTCATTCCAAATTTTCTTATATTTAAGTGAGTTTAGAAAAAGAGAAAAATGCTAAAAAATGAATAAAACATAATTGGCGGATGTTAAAAAACATCCTGTTAAAGTCTGCAATTTCTCTCTTAAGGATGCAAAAGTAAGTTACAGGAAGCTGCCGGTTAAATAAATATTTTGTTATGCTTATCACACCATTTTCTAAACATATATTTTGGTCATATAAAAAGGATGCAGATTTGCCCGATAATATTATTATAAAACAGGTAATTGCATTTGGGGAAATTCCTGATCTCCTGCTGATAAAGGATTTATTTTCAAAAGAAAAGATTTATTCTGTACTGGAAAACTGGACAAACAAAGATCAATATAAAAAAAGGATCAATTTTATTGAAAAAGTTATCCTCCATGACCAACAATAACATAAATACAGACTTTATATCTGAAGGGACACGCAACATTTTTGCAATGCTTGAAAACCAGAATTTTATTAAAAAATATACATTGGTGGGAGGCACAGCACTTGCACTTCAAATTGGGCACCGGATGTCTGAAGATTTGGATTTTATTTATGATGGAGATAAATTAAATACAACAACAATAAAGAGAAATATGGCGAAAGTCTTCCCTGGGTATAAAATCATTCGCCAGGAAGACGACTGGCATATTGATTTTATAGTTCAAAACATTAAAGTAACCTTCTTTTCTTCAGGCGCAATAGTAGTACCTTTTAATATAATTGAACATTCCTTTCAGCATCAAAACATTAATATTTGTCCTGCCAAAATAATAGCATCATTAAAAATGGCAGCGATTGCACAAAGAAACACCATTCGCGATTATTACGATCTCTATTTTATAGCCCGTTACAATTTTCCGCTTAAAGAAATAATTGAACAAACACAACAGCTTATTCCCGGATTATCACCGGTTACCTACACCGAAACACTTGTTTATACCGATGATATTGATGAAAACTCAATCCGTGAGCATTTAAACCCCAAAGAACAGATTACTAAAACTGAAATTGCACACTGGTTTGTTGAAGAACTAAAACGAATTATAACATAATCATATTCCTCAACCTGACTGCATCTGCAAGACCTGTCTGAGCATACCAGCCAATAAAACCAGATAATTACCACGAGCGTCTTGCTCTCCCCATCAAGAGGGGGAGCCGGAGGGGGTAAAAATTCAAAATAAAATCAATGGAAAAAAACAATAATCTTAATAATTGCACATTCCCTTCTTCTCCCGTTTCCCGGAAGTCTGGGGAAAGCTTACCTCTTATTAATACTGCAATTCAAGCCGCCATCAAAGCCGGAAAAGAAATTTTATCCATCTACAATGATCCGCAGTCCGATTTTTCCATCGAGCGAAAAGCAGACAATTCACCGCTGACAATTGCCGATAAAGCCAGTCACCGGATAATCAATGAATTGTTGATGGCAACAAGCCTTCCGGTTCTAAGTGAAGAAGGAAAGGAAATCCCCTATGCCGAACGTAAAAAATGGGAATCCTTTTGGCTGGTCGATCCACTGGATGGCACAAAGGAATTTATTAAACGAAATGACGAATTTACAGTTAACATTGCCTTGATAACCAACGGGAAACCGGAGATGGGTGTAATTTACGTACCGGTTACCGGCGCATTGTATGTTGGAATCACCGGAACCGGAGCCTGGAAGCTTGAAAATGCAACTGACAATTCAGTTTTTGACACCCTGCAGCAATCAGGTGAAAAATTAACAGGAAACGTCCCGCATGATAAATATACAGTAATCGGAAGCCGGTCGCACAGGAATGAAGAAACAAACCAATACATCGACAAGCTTCGGGAAAAACATCCGCAACTTGAAATCATTTCAAGGGGAAGTTCACTTAAAATCTGCCAGGTTGCGGAAGGTCTTGCCGACGAATACCCCCGCTTTGGTCCCACCATGGAATGGGATACAGCCGCCGGCCATGCCATCGCCAACGCCGCAGGAAAACACCTTTGGTTAACAGATTATTCACAGGAATTAAATTATAATAAAGAAAACCTGCTCAATCCATTCTTCATCGTGAAGTAAAATCATCAACTTAGCAGATATTGAACCCGAAACTTCGAACTCGAAACCCGGTACTCTTTAAACCTTAAACTTTAAACTTTAAACTCTTAACTATGAACATCTACCCCACCTTCGACAAAATAAAAGATCGCCAGGCAAAGGAAATCTACCTGAAGCAACGGGCAAAAGTCATCTGGTTCACTGGATTAAGTGGTTCCGGAAAAACCACCCTGGCCAGCCTGCTGGAAAAACGGTTGTTCGAACTCAACTATTTCTGCCAGATACTCGATGGCGACAATGTTCGCTCAGGAATTAACAAAAACCTGAAATTTACAGAAGAGGACCGCATGGAAAACATCCGGCGCATTGCCGAAGTCTCGAAGCTTTTTATGAACTGCGGCATCATTCTCATCTGTGCATTTATCAGCCCCACCCGTAAAATGCGAAGGATGGCCCGCGAAATCATTGGGGAAAAAGATTTCCTGGAGATTTACGTAAATACACCGCTGGAAGTCTGCGAACAACGCGATCCAAAAGGACTATATAAAAAAGCACGGACAGGAGAATTAAAACATTTTACCGGAATCTCCTCCCCTTTTGAAGCGCCGGAACATCCTTTTGTGGAAATAGACAACACAAAACCCGATCTTGATAATACAGTTACCGGCTTACTACGAAAAATCATTCCTGAAATAAAGTTTGAACCAGCTATAAATTAAACCTGTTAAACTTTAAAATAATAGAAGTTAGAACCTGAAATATGCTACAGCAAACAGTATCTGCCTTTTTGATTATACCAGCCATTTTAATACAATTGATAAAAAGTTAGGCAATGGAAATAACAATAAAAATAAATACAGATTCAATTCCTCCCGATTTTGTTGAAGGAATAAAAAAACTATTCCCACACAAAGTAGTTGAAATTAGCATACAAACCGCTGATGCAACAGATTGTATTCTAAGTAATCCGGAATACGCCCGGGTTTTAAAGGAGAGAATAGAAAAATATGAAGCTAAAAAGCAAGTGATTTCATTGAAAGCCGATGAATTAATATGAAAAGTATTGAATTTGTCCCCGATGCTTTTAATGAATACCGGCAATGGATTGAAACCGATATACTACAAACCGAATATCAATTGATATAAATCTTATATCGAAATAAAATAATAATTTATTGCAATTTCTTATCCCTCCCCTTGCTTGTCCGGCGTTTATTGAAGTGGATAATACGAACCCGGATCTAGAAAAAACAATAAGAGAAATGTTAATGCGAATTATCCCTGAGATTAAGTTTGATCCTACCCATATACTTTAATTTCCTTATTAACTGTAAATAACCAGACCCAATATAAAATTACTAAATAGTGGTCCGAAAACTTATTAAATACGGTCGTTCCCGATTTGCATTTTTGGATGAGCATACGCTGGAGGTGATAAAAAAATCCTCGGCTTCCACTATTGTAAAAGTTATAGGAATGTTTGTTGGTTTGGGAGTTAGTGTTTTTTTGGGCAGAACAATTGGTGCAGATGGATTAGGTATAATTAATTTATCACATCGAATAGTAAACTTGTTAATTGTTATTGGTTTATTTGGTATGCAACAAGTTATTATAAAAGAAGTTGCAATTGCTAGAGATAAAAAAGAATATAAACATATAGGAAATGTAATGTACTCAGCATATTTAATAAATGGAGGAATTACTTTATTCCTATCTGTTATTTTTATTTTACTTACTCCATTTATTGCTAACAATATATTTAATGAAGAAAATTTAATAATACCTTTAATTATTGGTCTATTGGTAATGACCCCCATGGTATTTTCTCGTATATTCTCATCTGGATTAATTGGATATCGCAAAGTTTGGCAAAGTAATCTTGTAGATCAAACTTTAAGCATTGGTGTTACCGGATTGTTACTGGCTTTGTTTTGGATAATACAATACAAAATTACTGTTAATACAGTTGCTGTTTTATTTGGCATTGGACGTATTATTGTAACATTAAGTATGTGGTTATACTGGAAATCATTAACGCATTTTGATTTTCATAATATTACTTTATTTAAACATTTATTTAAAACTTCTTTGCCATTATTTGGAGTATCATTATCTGCAATAATTATAACAAATACTGATGTTATTATACTTGGCTGGCTATCTGATACAAAAGAAGTTGGATTTTACACAGTAGCAGCAAGAATTGCTTTATTAAACATATTTTTTCTACAAATAACCGGCTCGGCTATAGCACCAAAGCTGGCAACATTATATGATAAAGGTTTATTGAAAGAAATGGAAAAAATGATAAAACAAGTAACTAAAGGATTATCTATTATAGGTCTTATTCCTTTTGTCATATTTTTGTTCTTTGGAAAAAAATTACTAGGAATTTGGGGAGCTGAATTCATGAATGCATATTGGATACTGGTAATTCTAAGTATAGGGCAAATTGTAAATCTTGGAACTGGTGCAGTTGGTTTAATATTAATAATGACAGGTAATGAGAAAGTTCAAAGTAAACTTTCAATTATTTTTGCAATATTAAATATCATTTTAAATATAATCCTAATTAAATTTTGGAATGCAATAGGTGCAGCCGTTGCAACATCACTTATAATAACAGCATCTAACATTTTCAAAGTATATTTTGTAAAAAAAATAATTGGAATAAATACATTACCATTTAAATTAATATGAAGAAAAAAATTTTTGTTTTAGGAACCGGTAAATCTGGAACACACTGGTTAGGAAATATACTTAATTCAAGTTCAGAAATAAAAGTAAACATTGAAAAAAAACCAATTTTTGTTTGGGTTACTCAATCTGCACTTAATAAAAACAAAAGAAGAATTTTTTTACCAATGATTATTTTGTACTATAATATTATACCTTTCTTTTACAAAATAAACTTGGCAGATAAAAGTCATCCAAATTTATGGCTCGTAGATTTCTTGTATAAGTATGTCCCTAATAGTTATTTTATTGGTATAATTCGAAATCCTTACGCAACTGTATCAAGTATGCTTTTACATGAAGGAGTAATGAAATGGATATACAATTGGAAGAAATATCCTATTCCAAATGAATTTTTAGGATAACCTCACAAAACAAAAATATTTATGAATCTTTACCAATCGAATCAAAATGCACTTTAAGATGGATTGCTCATTTTAATAAAATAAAAATGACGAGTGAATCCTATCCGCATAGATTTTTATTCGTTGACTATGATAAATTACATGATAATACTGATGATGAACTTTTAAAAATTGCAGAATTTCTTGAGCTTGTACATCCTATACCAGCTCCAGAAATAAGAACAACTTCAAAAGATAAATGGAAAAAAAATTTAACAATTGAACAAAAAAACAACATAAATAACACACTAAAAAACAACAACTTAGAAGAATTTATTATTTAATAGTATTTGCTCCATTAATATTCATCAAATTTGCATTTTAAAAAATCTAAATGAATCTCAACTTAAGAAGTATAATTCAAAAAACAAAAAGATTAGATTTAAATAAACAAATTATCACTTTAACTTCTAAATCAGTATTACTAAACTGGTCAAATAATCCTGAAACTCAAAACAATTTTGGAGACAATCTTAATCCAAATTTGTTCAGTAAAATGACAGGTTATTCAACAATAATAAATAAACGAAAAATTGTAAATGTATTTAATAGACCGGAATTTTATTTTATCGGTTCAACATTAGATCAATTAAATAACAGGAATGCTGTAATCTGTGGCGCAGGTTTTAAAAAATCTGATTCAATTATCCAATCGGCTCCTTTAAAGGTTTTATCTGTCAGAGGACCTTTGACGAAAAAAGTGTTTGAGCAGAATAATATTAAATGTCCTGAAAACTATGGTGATCCGGCATGTCTTTTAAGTGAGTATTATAATCAAAAAACTGCAGTAAAACTATTTGATGTAGGTATAATTCCACATTACATTGATCAAAGGCTCTTTGAATCATTGAAAATAATAAATTCGGGAATAAATTATAATGTTATTGATATTAATGCAGATATTGAAAATTTCATACTCCATGTACAACAATGTAAAACTATAGTTTCAAGCTCCTTACATGGTCTCATAACAGCAAATTCTTTTGGAATACCAGCAACATGGGTTAAATTTTCTAATAATATTGTCGGGGGAAATTTCAAATATTTGGATTATTATGCTTCTGCAGGTATATATGATATTGAACCAATAGTTGTGCATCATGCTGTAGATCTAAAATCTGTTTTGAAAAAAAGTGTTTTACCAAATCTATATGAAATAAAAATGAATTATAAAGAAAAAATTTTCGTGAAATTCTGGAAATAATTAAAAATGGAAAGTAATGATTACAGTTTTCTCATAGGCACCTTACATTCAGGTGAAAATGAATTCGATTTATGTCAAAAATCAATAAAAAATCAATCATATAGAAATTTTAAACATATTGTTTTTTCCGGATTATCTAATATTAAAGCTCATAATACATTGTATGATAATTTCATGAAAAGTTCAGAATCATTTGACTATTTTGTTAAAATCGATGCTGATATGATTCTGGAAGATGAGCTGTTTCTTGAAAATCTGAATAAATATCTTAAATCACATCAGGACATATCGCAACTGATAATACCCGTTTTTGATTATTATACTGACAATCATATTTACGGTGTCAATATTTTTAAAAGTAGTGTAAAATGGAATCTTAATAACCATCAAAAGTATTATGTGGACAGGACGAAGATAAAACCACTATAAAAAAAATAGTTATTGAGGATAAACATTTCAATAATGTTATATCTCATTGTAAAATGCCAAATGAGATGCAGGCATTTATGTTTGGGTTTCATCGTACTCTTAAAGATTTTAAACCTGATATCTTTTTACCCAAGCCAATTTTATCCAACTGGAGAAAGTTTCATTACATATACAAACAAAAATAGTCCGAATCAAATGTGTATAAAAATGTGTTTGCAGGAATAACCCAAAGTATTTTTAATAAAGACAGCATTAAAAAAAATTCATACGAACATATGCAAGTTACTTCAGAAAGCAATAACAGATTTATATTATTTTTATTCAACTATTGTAATATTTACTGTTCATACCTGATAATATACATGTTTTTCAGAATTAAATATTTAGCTGGAATAATAAAATTATAAAAGTCGTCCTTTAAATAATCATTTCGTTTTGAAAAAGATTTTGATAATTTCACCATACATAAACAATTCCTATGCAGGTTGGGCAAAGTTTACAGGCAATTTACTAAAACATTTTAATCATAAATTAAACGAAGAATCAATTAATGTTTTATGTTTAGAAAATGAGCAGATTAATAATCTTGATTTCAATTTTAAGTTTATTAAAAATGTAAAATTTGAAAGTAAATTTGGTAAACTCCTTTACTC
>CAWFMB010000036.1:0-72613 GCA_963816685.1 uncultured Prolixibacteraceae bacterium
CGGCTACTGCTTCAAGTCCTGTTGTTGTGGGTGGTTATCCTATCACAGCTTCTGGTGCTGCAGATGATAACTACAACATTTCATTTGTGGAAGGAACACTGACCGTTGAAGCTGTTGACCTGGTTATCACTGCCGATGACAAAACAAAGGACTACGGTGCTGACCTGCCAACACTGACGGTAAGCTATACTGGTTTGGTTAACGGGGATTTGGCTCCGGCCACACCTCCTTCAATAAGTACAACGGCTACTGCTTCAAGTCCTGTTGTTGTGGTGGTTATCCTATCACAGCTTCTGGTGCTGCAGATGATAACTACAACATTTCATTTGTGGAAGGAACACTGACCGTTGAAGCTGTTGACCTGGTTATCACTGCCGATGACAAAACAAAGGACTACGGTGCTGACCTGCCAACACTGACGGTAAGCTATACTGGTTTGGTTAACGGGGATTTGGCTCCGGCCACACCTCCTTCAATAAGTACAACGGCTACTGCTTCAAGTCCTGTTGTTGTGGGTGGTTATCCGTATCACAGCTTCTGGTGCTGCAGATGATAACTACAACATTTCATTTGTGGAAGGAACACTGACCGTTGAAGCTGTTGACCTGGTTATCACTGCCGATGACAAAACAAAGGACTACGGTGCTGACCTGCCAACACTGACGGTAAGCTATACTGGTTTGGTTAACGGGGATTTGGCTCCGGCCACACCTCCTTCAATAAGTACAACGGCTACTGCTTCAAGTCCTGTTGTTGTGGGTGGTTATCCTATCACAGCTTCTGGTGCTGCAGATGATAACTACAACATTTCATTTGTGGAAGGAACACTGACCGTTGAAGCTGTTGACCTGGTTATCACTGCCGATGACAAAACAAAGGACTACGGTGCTGACCTGCCAACACTGACGGTAAGCTATACTGGTTTGGTTAACGGGGATTTGGCTCCGGCCACACCTCCTTCAATAAGTACAACGGCTACTGCTTCAAGTCCTGTTGTTGTGGGTGGTTATCCTATCACAGCTTCTGGTGCTGCAGATGATAACTACAACATTTCATTTGTGGAAGGAACACTACCGTTGAAGCTGTTGACCTGGTTATCACTGCCAAAAGTGACAGCAAATATTGTGGCCAAACATACCTTTTTAATGGTACTGAATTCACCACAATTGGCTTAGTCAATAATGATGTAGTAACTTCTGCAACGATTACAAGTGACGGCGCTGCCGCACTTGCTTTAGCATCAGGTTCTCCGTATGACATCAATATCAGCAATGCTGTTGGTACAGGATTAAGTAATTACAATATTTTATACGTACCTGGACAATTAATAATCAACAGTCTAACTTCAATTGATGCGAGTGAAAGTGGTAATCCAGCACCGATTAATTCAACAGCAACAATTAGTGCTACTATAACCCCGGCCATCGCAGGTGTTCTTGTGCAGTTTTATATTGATAATGCTGCCACTCCGGTTGGAGAACAGACAACTGATGCATCCGGGACAGCTGAAATAAATTTTTCAACTGGCTCTGAAGCTGCAGTTTATAAAATTACTGCTGTTGCTGGCTCAGATTGTTGTGAGCCATCAGTAGCCTACCTTCCTGTTTACGATCCATCCGCTGGTTTTGTAACCGGTGGTGGCTGGATTTGGTCGCCTACAGGAGCTTATGCTGCCGATCAACATTGGAAGGTAAAGCCAACTTCGGTTTTGTGGCCAAATACAAAAAGGGAAAAACTGCGATTCCTGAGGTGGATGGAAATACCGAATTCCAGTTTAAAGCCGGAAACTTGAATTTCAAAAGCACATTACATGAAGCAGGTTCACTGGTTATCTCCGGAGGAAAAGCAACTTACCGCGGCGAAGGAACCATTAACGGACAAGGTTCATACAAATTCACCCTGGTGGCTTTCGACGGCGACTGGAATGACGTCACTGCTCCTGACCGTTTCCGCATTAAAATCTGGGGCGATAATGGAATTGTTTACGACAATGCCATGGGCACGGATGATAATTCTGACAATGCAACGGAATTGGGTGGCGGCTCCATTGTTATCCACGAGGTGAAAACCAGCGGTAAAAACAAATCCGGATTCATAGAAACGGCGGTTGAAATGGCACATTTTTCCGACCTGAAGGTCTACCCCAACCCGTTTACCGACAGGGTGCAATTTGAATTTGTTTCACCGGAAAGTGTCAACGCACGGATTGATATCTATGACATGACCGGCCGGATGGTGAAAACAGTATTTGAAGGCCCGGTGGAAGGTGGTGTGAATTACAATGCCGAATTTAAACCGCAAGCGCAAATCAGTGGATTCTATCTTTACCGGATGACACTGGGTGAAGCAGTATATAACGGTAAACTTGTATACAACAACAAATAAAAGTTTGTAACGCATTGTAAATTAAGCCTTAGGATTAAAAACCGGCAGAATTGAATTCTGCCGGTTTTTTTTGTTCAATGTTCTGCAAAATATACCGGAGATGATCAGCCGGCACCGGCACTTATTGCGGATGCTGAACTTCCAACCTCCGGTTCAGAAGTTTCCATACGCACACTGACTTCTCTCCTTACTGTAAAACAAGGAATATTTCAATAATATTCTCAATTTGAAACGGTTACCGGTTTTATTTTTTCAGCATGGGACAAACAGGTTTACATATCATAATTAAATCCCGTAAATTGTATGCGGCTAAATGTGAGGAATTTAATGGATAAAAAACAGGGATTATCAACTAATTTAACATATTATGAAAGGAAGTACCTTTCATAAAAACAGCGTCAATAAAACTTTTCAATAATCTTTAAAACGTCTCATCATGAAAAATGAAAAACTTTTACTTGGAACCGCACGCAGTAAACTTTTGCTGCTTTTCACCCTCCTGTTTATAACGGGAGTATCTGCATTGGGTCAAAAAAATGCAAAGGTGACTATAAATGTTAATGACAGTGACAAAAAACTGGGACTTGCAGAGATCGGGCCTCAGCAAGGATACATTGAAATGGGCAAAACAGGTACGGTGTCCTATGAAATTACCATTCATCGAGCTGATGACAATGGTGCTTCCGGTGAATTAAACATTGGAATGTGCCTTAAAAATGCAGGTGAAAATTTAATTTTTAATCATCCCGGGTTTTCATTCTATTTCGATCCCGAAGTACCGGTAATGGAATGGGGCAACAACAAACAATATGAAGCCACAACTACCTTGTATCTTACTGTTATTGATCCAACGCAATTAACCACTGATCCGGTTCAGTTTGCAGTAAGGGCATTTCATCCGGCTACAACAAATAACGGCTGTTTAATAACAGAGGGAGATTTTACAGATGCTCCCGGAGGCGTATTCCAGCCCGGAATACCGCCGTCATTTACCACCTGTCCCGGCGATGTTTCAGCTGGAACTGATGCCGGTGTATGCAATGCATTGGTTAACTATACCGTTGCAGTTGACGGAAATCCGGCGCCCACGGTAAGTTATGAATTTACCGGTGCTACTGCAGGCAGTGGTACGGGCGACGGCAGCGGTTCGACCTTTGAAAAGGGAGCGACAACTGTTATGCTTACTGCAACAAATGGAATCGGCGACGATGCCACCTGCAGTTTTACAGTTACAGTTGCCGATAATGAAGCCCCTCAACTGACAGACATCAATACCGGCTGCAGCACATTAGACAACATTGGGTTAAACTGGTGCCTTTCTGATGCAGAGTCATTCGATCCGGAAACCCTGGAAAACAGTGTGGCAGCTTTATACCAGGACAATTGTCCGGGTGTTGTTACCGCAGAATACAGCAGTACCCTTCCGGGTACAGAAAACAGGGATTGCCGGTGGGAAATGATTTACAATTTTGACATTTCGGATATTGCCGGGAATACAACTACCTGTTCGGTAAAATATACAGGAGGCGATCAGTCGGCACCGGCACTTCTTGCAGATGCAGAGCTGCCAGCCGGGGAAACAAACATGAACCTTTGTTTCGATAATATTCCTGCGGGTCCTTCAGCAGAGGAAATTGCAGGATTTTTCGAAGACAATTGCGGCGCTGTGAATGTAGAAAAATCGCAGGTAAAAAGAGGCAACAATTGCGGCTGGCAGGTAACCTATACCTATAAAATTTACGATAACTGCAACAGAAAAGCTGACGATGTTGTAATTGTTTACAGTGGAAAGGATCAGGATGCTCCGGTAATGACAGATCACCGATGCTTTCTTACGCGGAGGAAAAGATATGAACCTGTGCTACGACGAAATGCCGGCGGGACCAACAGAAAGACAGGTTGCAGCATTATTTACGGAAGATTGCAGTAAAGTAAATGTGGAAAAATCAAGGGTAGCACGCGGTTACGACTGCAGATGGGAAGTAATTTATACGTATAAAGTATATGATGACTGCGGAAATTATGCTGATGATGTGGTTATCAAATACAATGGTTGGGATCAGGATGCTCCTGTTCTGGCCAAACGCCTTCCTCAGGGTGGTAAAGATATGAATCTATGCTTTGATGAAATACCTGAAGGGCCAACAGAATCTGAAATTGCAGAATACTTTACCGAAGATTGTGGTGTGGTTCATGTAGAAAAATCGGGTGCACCGGCAGGCAGTGACTGCCGCTGGGAGGCAGTTTATACCTATAAAATTTCTGATGATTGCGGAAATTATGCCGCTGATGTGGTAATCAAATACAACGGATGGGATCAGGATGCCCCGGCCTTAAAACCTGATGCAGTTATTCCGGCTGGTGAAACCGATTTGAATCTTTGTGCTGATAATAAACCGGAAGGCCCAACAGTGCGCGAAATCGCAATGTTATTTGATGAAGATTGCAGCAAAGTAAATGTGGAAAAATCGACGGGTTGACAGTGGGTGATGACTGCAGATTGGATGGTTACATATACCTACACGATTCATGACGACTGTGGAATAATTATGCAGAAGAAATTCGGGTAGAGTATACCGGCGGCGACAAAAATCCGCCTCAACTCGTTAGTGGTGCTGTAATTCCGGAAGGAAGAAAAGATTTAAATCTATGCTTCAGTGAAATTCCGGAAGGACCATCAGAAAGGGAAATTGCACAGCTTTTCGAAGACGAATGCAATAACGTACATGTTGTAAAATCAGGAGAACCTCAGGGAGCGGATTGCAGGTGGGCCGTCACCTACAACTATAAAATTTCCGATGATTGCGGTAATTCTGCTCCTGATATTCATATTACCTACAATGGAAGTGACAAGGATGCACCGGAATTTACCAGCCGCATTTGCGGCATTAATAAAATTGAGGTTACCACTGAAGATTCTGATGACCTGGACAGCGATCGCTGCACTTATACAGCAGGGACAAAATTTGATGCCACAGCTGCCGATGACTGCTCGGAAGATGTAAAACTTACTGTACAACTATCGGGAGCAACAACAGTCGCCGAATATGAAACAGCAACGCTAAGCGAAGTGGTTTTTAATCCGGGAACTACCACAGTTACCTGGACTGCCACTGACAATTGTCAAAATGCAGGTATCTGCAGTTATGATGTGGTGGTTAAAATTCCAACATCAACGGTGGTTTTCACCAGTGCTGAAGCAGCCCGCTATTGTGATGAAGTTACCCTTTATGCGGAAGTTTCAGGAATGTGTGACGGCTATCCGTTAAGCGGAACAGTTGAATTTTTCCTTGACGGCCAATCTGTGGGTACGGCGCCTGCCTTTGCCATTCCGGAAGGAGAAAACGGCTATCCCGATACCTACCGGGCAACGCTGATTCATAAAATCAAGGAAATACCAAAAGAGAATTATGAAACTGATTCATGGGAAGTTACGGCTGAATTTACTCCTGCAACAGAGTATTATGCCGAAAGCTCCGGTGGCCCTGCCATTCTGTTAATTTATCCTAGAAAAATTGATCCATTTGTTGCTGTAACCGGTTTTTATACTGATAATATGCTTGCATGGACAACCGGGCCCAAATTCAAGCACTGGAACTATCACAATGGCAGCAGTTTTGCAGGACAAAAATACTCCCGTTGGAGATTTACGCGGAGCAAAAGTTACCTTCTGCTTTGTTGAGGGCGAAGGAGACAACATCGTTTACAAGCCAATACCTTCAGCCAAAAAACTGCCTGCCGGACTGGTTAATGTTCTGGATGGAACAGTTGGTGCGGCAAGCGCTGATGTACAAATTGATATCAGAGACATTGAAAATGTAAAAATTGCCGTTATTCTTTCCGGTGGTTATTACAATGAAATGGAAACCAATCCGGTGGCAACTGTTACACTGGCAAAACCGGATGTTCCGGATGGAACTGCTTCAGGAAACGGCCATCTGGTGAATACGGATTCCGACGGAATGATAAAAGGCGCTTTAAATGAAGAGACCAGCTTCAGTTTTGAAGTGGGTTACAACAACAAACAAACAAATCCACAGGGAAATATTACCATTGAATTGCGAAGCTGGTACAAACCCGATGGTACTCTGGATGGAACGTTGCACACCTATGTAATTGAGAGCAATGCAATTAACCTGTTTGCCATTGGCGCCGAATCAATTCCGTTCCTGGCTTCCAATCAGGCCATATTCGATACCAAAGCCAATCTTTCCGAAAAAATGGATGATGGCACCGTAGTGAGCGTCTCTGGAAATTCACCACTCCATGTGACCATCACCGATGGAGATTTGGCAGTAGTGCCTGTTGCTGATGAAATCGGAATCACCTATTACCGCAACGACGGTGGAATCTGGTTCTCCAGCAACTGGAACCGGAGTTCCCTGGGACAGCCGGGTAATCCTTTAACCTTTGACCAGCAGATTGCAGGTGGAGAAATTACTATTTCCGTAATGGAAGTTGAAGCTGAAACAAATTCAGACAACGGTAAATATAAATCTGCTGAAATTATTCAGGCCATGGAGCAAATCAACCTGCAGGTTTATCCCAATCCGTTTACCAGCCGCGTGCAATTCAGGTTTGCATCACCCGAAAACGTGCAGGCAAGAATTGACATCTTCGACATGACCGGCCGGGCTATTCAAACCATATTCGAAGGCCCGGTGAAAGGCGGTGTGGAATATACTGCTGAATTTAAACCACAATCCAAAATCAGCGGTATTTACCTTTACCGGATGACCCTGGGTGATGCTGTATTTAACGGAAAGGTAGTTTACAACAAATAAAGCTGCTGTTGATAATTTTATCAATGCTCGTTTAACCAGAAGCGCATTTCGTAACAACGGGATGCGCTTTTTTTTAACATAAAATACATGAACACCATCCTATCTGATTCAACTGTTAATATTCGTCGGGTTATAATTATTCAGTATCTATAAATGATTTTGCAGTTAAAAGTAAAGGGTACATTTTACACTGTGCTTTTTTTGATAAGGTAAATCTTGGAAATGTGTTTTGGAAATTCAATCCTGGAACAAATGTATGGATAAGGAAAACTCACTCGCCCGCAACTCTGATAAGATATTTTGCAACAGATTTTCAATAGGAACAAAATTATACATGGAAAGAATATGATCAGGCAAAAGATAAATGGAACCGGAAGGCTGAATATCAGGGAAAACAGGTCATGGGAGCTATCTTAAAAATATTGTTCTGTATTGAAAAAAATAAATGTAAATTTTTGTAATTTTAATTACATTAAAATGCACAAAATGAAATTAAACTCATCAGAAACAGATAGTTCAGACGGATATATCAATGAACTTATCGATAAAAAGATTAGCGAAATAGCTGCTATAGAGGATGACATGCCGGGTGTTATTATCATTTTTAATGCAGATGATTTTAGTTTGAAATACATATCAAAAAGAGGCCTGGATTTTTTAGGTATGACAAACGATGAAATTCAGAAAATGGGAGTAAATTATCATACGAGCATATTGAATCCGGAAGATTCAGTTGAATATACGCCTAAAATATTCGAATTACTGCGACGTAACAATAATGAAGAAATTATTTCGCTTTTCCAGGAAGTCAGGCAGTCTCAGCAAATAAATTATAGCTGGTTTATTACCGGATGTAAAGTTTTGTTAAGAGATAATGAAGGACATCCTAAACTTTTAATTGGGATGTCAATACCCATCGATTCGATGCTTGAAATAGCCCAAAAAGCTCAAAGGATAATTGATGAAAATAACTACATGCATAAGAATATTCATATATTCGAATCACTAACTAAAAGGGAAAAAGAGTTGCTCAAATTTTTTGCACTTGGTAGTACAAATGAAGCAATTGCCAGGGAAAATTTTATTTCAGTTGAAACCGTTGCAACACACCGAAAAAACATAAAACGTAAACTGGGTTGTAAAACCAATTACGATTGCACTTATTTTGCCCAGGTATTTAACATTATCTGAATCATTACATAAATCTTCCTGTCTAATTTAAAAAATACCCGGATTCGGGTATTTACTTCGTCAATTCATTGATATAATTTTATATCAGACAAATAGGTATTTTATTATTGACATAAAATCTTAAATCTCACAATCATGAAAAGGAATTTTATACTTGGGTGTAGAAGTCAGGATTATATGAAGTTTACGGTTGCTTCGAAATCCGGACAACAGAAAATGAAAAAATTACGATTCAGAATCATTTTGTTCTTGATTCTTTTGTGTGGTTTGTATCCGCTGCAATCAGCAGGTCAACAAGTTCGGATTTTCAATAGCAACAATTCAGGCCTGCCTCATAATGAAATTACATCAATGGCGATTGACGTGCATGGCAATAAATGGTTCGGCACATATTACGGGGAAGTCATAAAATTCGATGATACCAACTGGATTGTTTATAACCAATCGAATTCAGGATTATCAGGTGATTTAATAAATTCAATTGCTGTAGATTCCTTGGATAATGTATGGGTTGGAACCATTGATTTTAATGCCAGGTCCCACGGAGAATTATTAAAATTTGATAAAACCAACTGGACTGTTTTCAACAACTCCAATTCCGGGTTGCCATATGCCGGTATCACTGATATTGCTATTGATGCATCAGGAAATAAATGGATCGGAACGGAAGGTGGAGGAATCGTAAAATTTGACAATACTAACTGGACCATATACAACAATGCTACTACTGGCTTATCATTGGACTATATCGGCTTAATTGAGATTGATATGAGTGGAAACATATGGGTAAATTCCGGTATGAATTTATTTAAGTTTGATGCCAGCCAATGGACATCTATCGATATTCCTGAATTCGAATCAGATTGGTCCTGGGATAGATCTTTCCAATCCATGGTGATAGATGCAGAAGGTAACAAATGGATGGGAACAATGGAAGATTCGGATCTCCATGGAGGTGTAATAAAATTTGACAATGAGACCTGGTATTATTACAATAACAACAATAGTCCCGGTTTGCCCCGCCAGTTTGTTATGTCTTGCGCTATTGATGTGCAAGGAAATAAATGGTTCGGAATGTCGGACTGGTGGCATAATGAAGCGCTCGTAAAATTTGATGGGAGTAACTGGACAGTATATAATAGTTTAAATTCAGATTTGCCAGATGTGTTCATCAGATTAATGGTTATTGATAAAAAGGGAACGATCTGGCTTGGGACAGCAGCCTCAGGTGTTGTGGAATTTAGTGATTATCAATCTGCGAGACAAATTAACACCGGGTTAAATGATGATCTAAATGTTAATTCAAATGACTTTAACCTTTATCCAAATCCGGCAAAGAACCTAATTACAATTGAGGGGTTGGAATCCGGAACTATGGAGATATACAACACTGCCGGAGCAGTTATAAAAAATTCTGAAATTCACGGAATAATAACTCATGTAGATATTTCTCATTTACCAGGCGGAATTTATACTATTCGTGCGGTGACAAATGATGATGTTATTGCAAAAAAATTTATAAAAGGAGAATAGAGAATTACAATAATCTCAAATTGAAATGTAGTAAAATACTTTATTTAAAACTCACAATCATGAAAAGAAGATTTAAAGTACTAGGTAGCACTTTAATGGTGTGTATCGCAATGGTTGCCTGTGAACAGTATGAATCCGATCCTGTTCTGGACAATGGGGAACTCAAACGTGCCAATAACGGCATGATAAAATCGTACGACAATACGATGGTGTTGAAATGGGATGAAGCCTTAAGTATGGCAATTGACAATAAAATGCCGCTTGCCGTGGAATCGAGAATTTATGCAATGGTGACATTGGCTGTGCATGATGCCTTAAATAATGTTGTTCCCAAATATGAAACCTATGCAATGGATAACAGCTGGAACGACGGAAAGGAAGTGTCGAAAAAGACAATTTATTCTGCAGCTGATGCAGCGGTAGCACAGGCGGCACACGATGTTCTGGTAACCTTGTATCCGCTTTCGCAGCAATATGCCGATGATCTTTTAACTGGTTGTTTAACTGAATTGAAGATTCGGAATATAAGGATATGGGAATTCAAATTGGTAAAGATGCTGCACAAGCCATGCTGATAAAACGACAAAATGATGTTTTACCTACATTTGAAACTTATCCGCAGGGAACACAACCGGGCGAATACCGTTCTTATCCACCCTTTACCAATGCAACTCCGGCATGGCCCGAAAATGCAGCATACGGCCCCTCCTGGGGAGATACCGAACCTTTCGGGATATTGTCCGGAGACCAGTTTCGTCCGGCACCACCCTATAAAATCAATTCACCGGAATACACCGCTGACTATAATGAAGTAAAAACAGTGGGAAGCAACAGCAGCACCATACGAACCCAGGAACAAACCAACAAGGTGGTGTTTTTTACTGAAAATATGCCAAGTATGATGAACAGGGTGGCCAAGGCTATGATCATTAATGAAGAATTGGATGGATTTGAAGCAGCCAGGCTTTTGGCGCTGACACACATGACTACGGCAGATGCTATAATATGCACATTCGATGCTGATTTTTATTACAATTTCTGGAGACCCGTAACCGCTATCCATGAAGGAGATAACGACGGAAATGCCGATACAGCAGGAGATCCTGTATGGGCAGCTGTGACAGCAGCACGGGCAACACCTCCTGTTCCGTCCTATCCTTCCGGATATTCTGCAGCCGGTAAAGCAGGAGCTGATTTGTTTAAAATGTTCTTCGGCACAGATGAAATGTCATTTACTGTAGGCAGTTATACGATGCCAGGTGCTGAAAGAAGTTATACAAAATTTTCAGATTTGGCTAACGACATGGGCATTTCAAGAATATACGGAGGCCATAATTTCCGAAACGACCATCTCGCCGGTGTAAAAATGGGAAGTGAAATTGCAAAATTTGTGTATGCAAATAATTTAAGAAAACTATAATCAGGTTGTTATTCGGTTGTCATCGCCAGTTAATCCTGTTTGTCATCACAACTGTCGTAAAAGACTGATTTTGGATGAAGTTAATTTGAAATTTTAAACTTTTTAAAACCTCAAATCATGAAATACATATTTTTAAAATACAGGTTGTTTTTTATTTTAATTGTTGCTATTGCTGAGTTGCACGCGCAGGAAGCTATTACTGTAGCCGGTGGAAGTGTTTCCGGCATTGACGGATCGCTTAGCTATTCAGTTGGACAGGTTTTTTATCAAAACCAAACAGGTTCTGCAGGTGCAATGTCAGAAGGCGTGCAACAATCATACTACATATCGGTGATTAAATTGATTACTGGTACCGAAGATATTCAACTTTCCATTGGGGCTTATCCAAATCCTGTGACTCATATTTTGTATTTAACGGTTGATAATTATAAGTGGGAAA
Source organism: uncultured Prolixibacteraceae bacterium (assembly GCA_963816685.1). GTDB lineage: Bacteria > Bacteroidota > Bacteroidia > Bacteroidales > Prolixibacteraceae > CAVYUC01. The sequence goes on from CAWFMB010000036.1 coordinate 11,753, forward strand.
ATATGACATGCTTTATTACAGATATTCAGGGAAAAATCCTTCAGCAAGTTAAAATTACCGGTTCAAAAACAAGTATTGGGATGGAGCAATTACCCCCTTCCATTTATATAATGAACCTGGTAAATGAGAACCACTTTATTAAATCATTTAAAAATCATTAAAGAGTAAAAAAGGTAAACAATGAAAACAATGATTTTATTTCTTGCAGGAATACTGGATAACAGCCGGTATTACAGCTCAGGCACCCCAAAAAATGAGCTATCAGGCAATAATCCGTGACGGAAAGGATAGCCTGGTCAGAAATCAACGGGTAAGTTTGCGAATCAGTATACTTCAGGATAGTATAAATGGAAACGTGGTATATAAGGAAGATTTTTACCCGATGCCATTAACTAATATGAACGGACTTATTACAGTGGAGATTGGAACCGGAATTAAATTAACCGGCACATTTGCAGGTATTGACTGGTCGGACGGCCCCTATTTTATGAAAACAGAAGTTGATCCTGCCGGTAATACCAGTTATCCGGTAAAAACTGTCAGTCAGTTATTGAGCGTGCCTTATGCCTTGCATGCAAAAACTGCTGAAAATCTTACCGGTGATGTTGCGGCTTATTTGGATGCGGTATTGGCCAAAGTTGAAGCAATAGAAAAACATCTGAATTTTTATTCAAATGTGTTAATAGATTCAAGGGACGGGACTTCCTATAAAACAGTTAAAATCGGGGAACAATTATGGATGGCTGAAAATTTAAAGTACCTGCCCGAATTAGCTAAACCCTACTCCTATTCTGATATAATACCCCATTATTATGTAAATGACTATTATGGCACAGATATTAATGTAGCCAAGACAACTGAAAATTACAAGACATATGGAGTACTTTACAACTGGCCAGCAGCCATGAATGGAGCGGAGGTTAATTCAAATCAGGGTGTCGTTCAGGGCATCTGCCCTTCCGGATGGCATTTGCCAGATCATTCTGAGTGGGAACAACTAATTAATTATCTGGGCGGTGACAGTATTGCAGGAGGTAAACTAAAGGAAACCGGATTAACACACTGGAAAAGTCCTAATACAGGTGCTACTAATGAATCAGGTTTTACAGCACTTCCAGGTAGTGGTTACATGAATTATGAGGGTTTTGAATTCTGGACTCCTGGCTATTACAGTATATGGTGGAGCTCCTCATGGAATGATCTTAATCCTGACCAGAATTTTACTATCCTTTCATCAGAAAATAGCGGCGTAGATTATTGGTCGGGTTGGTGGAGTGATTTACAAACCATGAAAGCACATGGTGTAAGTGTACGCTGCGTAAAGGATTAAAGTGCTAAGTAAATGATGATTGTCAGGCAAATGAGGATTGTGTTGCAGCCGTATTATTCGGCAGGTTGAATGCATAGAATGTTCAATTGTACCAGACTGTTATTGATTAATTTAAAATATACAGTTATGAAAAGATTTTACTTTATTTTATTCTCATTCGTATTTTTTGCCTGTACTTCAAATGAAGATATCGTAATTGATGAATTCACCGGAGATTCAGGAACATTCATTGATTCACGTGATAATCAAGTTTATGATTGGTTACGGATCGGAGATAAAATATGGATGACAGAAAATCTTGCTTTTTTACCTTCAGTTGATTCCCCTTCTTCAGGTTCAAATACCGAACCCCGTTATTATGTTTATGGCTACACCGGTAATGATGCGGCAGCTTGCAAACAAAATGAAAATTACGCCAGTTTCGGTGTTTTATACAACTGGACTGCTGCTAAGTCTGCCAGCCCGTCCGGCTGGCATTTACCGTCGGACGAGGAGTGGAAAGAACTTGAGTTGTTTCTTGGAATGCAGGAAGAGCTTGTAGATACTTTCGGATTCCGGGGCACTAATGAGGGATTACTTTTAAAAGCGACCAGTACCTGGAATAAAAATGGCAACGGTACCAACACCAGTGGCTTTACTGCCCTGGCTGGTGGCATACATTACGGCAGCGAAGGATTCTTAAATGTTGGTACTGGCGGTTACTGGTGGAGTGCAACTGAAAATTCTTCTCAATTGGCATGGGACCGCGGACTGTACTGGAGTATTCCCGGTGTAAACCGCTTTAGCTTGAACAAGAGTTATGGTTTATCCGTCCGCTGTATAAAAGATTAAAAGTTTCATAAAACACTGTGAAAAATGAAAAATAAAAGGACAGTTAAAAATTGGGTTGTGACGTCACTTTTATCTTTTGCTTTTTTAGTTGCAACGGCAACTGCACAGGAAGCAATAGTTGCTGCAGGTATCGATGTTTCCGGTAATGGTGGTTCGATAAGTTATTCCGTCGGACAGGTTGTATACCAGATTCACACCGGAACCAATGTTTCAGTGACGGAAGGGGTTCAGCAATCATACAGGATAGAGCTGGCACCTGCAATAAAAAAAGCAGGAGATTTATATCTTTCATTTACAGCTTTTCCTAATCCTGCAACCGATTTACTTGTTCTGAATATTGAAAATTTTAAAAATGAAAATTTATCATTTCAGGTTGTGGATGTGCATGGAAGAATTTTACACAGCCAAAAAATTACAGCACAGCAAACCCATTTTTTTATGGGTAATCTTGCACCTTCCATATACAGTATACAAATGATTTTGGATAAAAAATTAATTAACACATTTAAAATCATAAAAAACTAAGGAGGATTCGCAATGAATAAAGTATTACTGATCCTGTCGGCGTTTTTTATAACAACCGGTATTTTAGCACAGGTACCCGAAAGGATGAGTTACCAGGCAGTGGTGCGTAATAGCAATAACATATTAATTGCCAATCAGCCAATTGGTTTGCGCATCAGTATTATACAGGGCGCTGTTAACGGACCGGAAGTTTACCGGGAAGTTTTCCATCCAAATCCTGTTACCAATGCAAACGGACTTATCACCGCAGAAATCGGCAGCGGGATACCAACCCTGGGCGCTTTTTCATCCATCGACTGGGAAAACGGCCCGTATTTTATTCAAGCCGAAATTGACACTACCGGAGGGACAAGTTATACAATAATTGGTACGACCCAAATGTTAAGTGTACCTTATGCCCTGCACGCAAAAACTGCAGAAACTTTTTCAGGAACAATTGCTGAAACAGACCCTGCATTTGCAGCATGGGATAAAGATTACAATGATTTGAGCAACAAGCCTGATTTAAGCGGTTTCGCTACAAAGGAAACGGTAAATCAAAGCATTGCCAACATTGATTATTCTCATATCATCAACATACCCGATTTAAGTAATTACGCTACAATTGATATGGTAAATGAAAAAGGGACCAATGATTACAATAAATTAATCAACAAGCCCGATTTAAGCAATTATGCAACAAAAGACATGATAAATGAAAGTGGCAACAACGATTATAATAATTTAAACAACAAACCGGATTTAAGCATTTACGCCACAAAGGACATGGTAAATCAGAATGGCACCAATGATTACAATGATTTAACCAATAGGCCCGATTTAAGCATTTACGCCACAAAAAACATGGCCAATCAAAACATCACCAACCTTGCCGACCCTGTAAACGCTCAGGATGCTGCAACAAAATCTTATGTTGATGCCCTGCTGAAAAGAATAGAAAGACTTGAAGCTGAAAATTCACCTCTACAATGTCAGATTTACAATTCAGAAAATTCAGGATTACCCTATGATGATGTTACTTCAATTGCTATTGATGCACAGGGAAATAAATGGTTTGGGATGTCATTGGGAGAGGTAGTTAAATTTGATAATGTGAACTGGACTGTTTATAACAGCACTAACTCGGGTTTACCTGATGGCGATTATTTTATAAGTTCAATTGTTATTGATGCTCAGGATAATAAATGGATTGGAACTTACGATTGGGGCCGCAATGATGACAATGATGACGGTGGTGGATTGGTAAAATTTGATAATACCAATTGGACTATTTATGACAGCTCGAATACAGGTTTTCCAAATAATTCAATTTCTGAAATTGCTATTGATAAGGTTGGTAATAAATGGGTTGGTATCCATAATGGTGGAGTTGCTAAATTTGACGGCACCAACTGGACAATTTATAACAGCATAAATTCAGATTTGCCGGACAATGATATTAGCGCGATTGCTATTGATGCTCTTGGAAATAAATGGTTTTCAACCTCAAAAGCCATTGAAAAATTTGACGATGTCAACTGGACATTATATTATTATTCGAGGATCCCTATACCTAAAATAAATTATGGGGTTAGTTCAATCGCAATTGATGAACAGGGGAATAAATGGTTTGGCCTAAGGGGACACTGGGAACTTGGTCCTGGAGAAGAAGGAGGAGTGGCAGTATTTGATGATGTGAATTGGTCAGTTTACAACAATACTAATTCCGGACTACTATATAGTGTTTTTCAAATTGCCATAGATTCAAAGGGAAATAAATGGTTTTCCATGGACAGTGCTGTGGATTGGTCATCTCAGGGAATAATAAAATTTGATGGCACCAACTGGACTGTTTATAACAGCACTAACTCATGTTTACCGAGCGACTGGGTTAATGCAATTGCCATAGATGCCGAAGGTAATAAATGGATCTCGACCTGGAATTACGGTGTAGTTGTATTCAATGAAAATACAGAATAGTAGGGGTATAGCATAAATAATCAGAAAGGGTTTATGATGAAAAAAATTTTACTTCTCCTTTTAACAGTTTTTATAACAGTCTGTGCATTGGCCCAGGCACCCGAGAAAATGAGTTATCAGGCAGTGGTGCGCAACAACAAAAATGCATTGATTGCCAATCAGCAAATAGGATTGCGTATCAGCATAATTCAAGGTACTATTAATGGCCCGGAAGTTTACCGGGAAGTTTTCCATCCAAATCCTGTCACCAATGCAAACGGACTTATCAGCGCAGAAATCGGCAGCGGAACGCCAATCATGGGTACTTTCTCAACCATCGACTGGGCAAACGGCCCGTATTTTATTCAGGCTGAAATCGACATAACCGGCGGGACAAATTATATTATTTCCGGCACAACCCGGCTGGTAAGCGTACCCTATGCCCTGCATGCAAAAACAGCTGAAGCCATTTCAGGAACAATTGCTGAAACAGACCCTGCATTTGCAGCATGGGATAAAGATTACAATGATTTGAGCAACAAGCCTGATTTAAGCAGTTTCGCTACAAAGGAAACGGTATATCAAAGCATTGCCAACATTGATTATACCCATATCATCAACACACCTGATTTAAACAATTACGCCACAATTGATATGATAAATCAAAATGGGACCAATGATTACAATAAATTAATCAACAAGCCTGATTTAAGCAATTATGCCACAAAAGACATGATAGTTGAAAATGGCAACAATGATTATAACAATTTAAACAACAAGCCGGATTTAAGCATTTACGCCACAAAGGACATGGTAAATCAAATTGGTTCCAATGATTACAATGATTTAACCAATCGGCCCGATTTAAGCATTTACGCCACAAAAAACATGGCCAACCAAAACATCACCAACCTTGCCGACCCGATAAATGCACAGGATGCTGCAACAAAAGCATACGTTGATGCCCTGCTGAAAAGAATAGAAAAACTGGAAGCTGAAAATCTGTTGACAGGAAGTTTTATTGACGATCGGGATGGAAATCAATATCAATTTGTTAAAATCGGAGAACAGGTATGGATGGCTGAGAATTTGAGATACCTCCCGCATGTTGCAGGTTACACCTCTGTGTCAGATTCAGCACCCTATTTCTACGTTAATGGATATAATGGCACAAATATTATCAATGCCAAAGCATCGATCAACTACAATACCTACGGAGTTCTTTACAACTTGGCAGCCGCCTTGAACGGAGCGTCACCCAGCTCTTCAAATCCCAGTGGCGTTCAGGGTGTTTGTCCTGCCGGCTGGCATTTGCCTGGTCAACCTGAATGGGAGCAACTTGTTGATTTTTTGGGAGGCGACACTATTGCCGGAGGTAAACTGAAAGAAACAGGAACAACACATTGGAACAGTCCAAATACCGGCGCAACAAATGAATCGGGTTTTACAGCTCTTCCGGGTGGAGCTTATATATCAGAAATGGGAGCCATTGGTATTAATGGTAATTGGTGGTGTGCTTCATGGGATAATATTAATCATATTCATCATACTTTTTTTCTTTCCTATGAAGATGATAATTGCCGATTTAATGTATGGTCGGGTGGTTGGGAAAATAGTATCTCCGGTTTAAGTGTTCGTTGTGTAAAGGATTAAGTGTTGTCGAAAAAAGGGGAGGATAAGAAAAATAAATTACTTATCCTGTCGACCATTTTAATAACTCCAAACCGTTTATACAGCCCCGGAAAATTGGCAACAATTAACACCACCAATCAATAATCACACAGATAATCAACTAAAAATTAATTTCAGCATTAACTCTTTCATGTACAAAAATGTTCATAAATCAGATTGTTTTCAACAAGATTGAATGAACTGACGGATAATTGATTATATTAAATATTAGCAAAATATACCAAATCAGAAAATAAATAAAAAGAAACAAAGCAGATTTTAAATTTACTTGCTTTTGGTGTGAAAAGCGTAACCAGGCTTTAAAACTAATTATACCGATTTATCCATCTTCAACTAAATTCAACAGGAAACAAGTATTTTACTGAATTGATTTTCATTAGAATTAAACCTTTTCAAACAGCAAGCGTTTTATTAATATAACCCAATAAAAAATTCACAGTATGAAAAAAATTTTACTTTTAATTTTTTTAATTACAGGTGGTTTTATAACCATCAATGCACAACCCGCTGAATTCATGGTGACTTTTGAAAACGAATCGGATACGGCAGGTTGGCTGGTTTTTGCGAATGGAGCTGCTCCGGCAGCCGATGATGTTACAGTGGTTGAAAACCCCGATACCACGGGAATCAACGAAACAGAAATGGCTCTGCGGTTTGTTATTAATGCTGATGCTGATCCATGGGTCGGGATGGTGGATAATTTTAGTTATGCAGGGGATAATGCCCTGGCTATTACTGAAGAAAATCACATTTTTACCATGATGGTTTATAAAACCGAAATAAGTAATGTGGGGCTGAAACTTGAACGCCCAACAGGCGGTGGGGACAACATCGAAATTGTTCTTCCGAATACCCTTGTTGATCAATGGGAAGTTATGAATTTTGACTTTTCGGATGCCATTGGAAAATCGTTTGAAGCGTTGACAATATTTCCTGATTTCCCGGACATCCGAACAGATAGTACCGTGGTTTACCTTGACAACATCTCCTTTGGGGAAAGAGGGACCACAGCGGCTCGCCTGTCTGAAAAAATGGATATGAAAGTTTATCCAAATCCCGCCAGCGACAGGTTATTTGTGCAGTATCCACAAATGACCGGCTATACCATCAGAAATCTTCTGGGGCAAGCTGTTGAAAAGCTGGACTTTGGAATTACTGATCAGAAAACGATTGAGATTGACAATTTAAAGACAGGGATTCATTTCATCACTGTGCAATCAAAATACGGAACTCATACCACCCGGTTTGTTAAACGATAAACAGTACCGTTTTTCTGATACAGTCAATTGGTATCTTAAAGCTGTCTGCACAAATCTGCAGACAGCTTTTTTTATTTTTGATATATTCCCGGGTCAATTCAACGAATCACTTTAAAAATCAGGTGGAGAAAAGATAATATTGGTAAAAAACTGCATCATAATTTTTTTTGTATGGATACAAAGAAGCAACCATAATAACGACATACATAAACGAATTGGAGAGAAAGAACATTGAGCCGGCATTGCACTGTCTCCTGAACCAAATGTAGTTATGACTTCCCAAAAAGAGAAGGTTCTCAGGCATTTTACCTGCAAACCGGAACTTACCATCGCTATACCATCAATATACCTTTGATATTAAATCGCGAACCAACCCCGTCCATGGTATATGGAAGGTATGGTGAAAACCGGTATAAAACTGCTTTGGAAGGAAATACAAATCCTGCTGTTAAAACGACATTACCTTTTACCATTTAATTCCACTTCTGCACTATTATTAATACAAAGATACAGGTAACTTTTTTAACAAATCCTTTCAGAGCTGCGGTAAGAGAAGTTTGTGTTATTCTGTTTTTTTGTCCGGAAAAATGAAATTTGAGGTATTTACTTCACCGGTAAAATAAAGTAAACCAATTCAATACCCGGCAATTTGCTTTTTACCTCGTTTTTTTGTATATATTGTTTGAAGGAGCTCTGTTTATGAAAAGAAAAAATTTAACATTATTAAAAATCATATTCCTGCAGTTACCGGTTCTTCTGGTTTTATTTCTTCAATGCGATAACACAAAAACCGAAACAATAGAAGTAACTGCAACAGCATACAATTCGTTACCGGAACAAACACATGCCGAACATCCTGACGTGGCTGCCTGGGGCGACAAACTTGAACCCGGTGTTAAGGGAATTGCAGTTTCGCGCGATTTGATAAACATGGGCCTCACCTATAATACAAAAGTAAAAATTGAAGGACTTCCCGGCACCTACACTGTTTTGGACAAAATGAACAAACGCTGGACAAAAAGAATCGACATTTATATGGGCCAAAATAAAGATCGGGCAAAAGATTGGGGCCGTAAGAAAGTAGAAATTACATGGGCCACTGAACAATAATTTCTTTTGCATAGTTAAATTTTGATACGAAAGGTTCTGATTGTGTTCAATAATTCCGGTCAAAGTCTTAAAAAAAAACCTGTTACAGTCGATTTTGTATTACTGCAGGAATAAATCACATTAATTTCGAAAGCGCATTTCTCAAAATTAGCATCTTTTTTAATCCCGTTTTAATCCTTTTTTAATCTCCCTTTAATCTGAGATGAATGAAATACACCTACCTTTTACCTAAAAATTCAACTAATTAAAAATTAATGCAATGAAAAGAAAAATTTTACTATTCAGCACGCTGACACTGATAATTGCCGGCGGTATTTTCTGGAGTTGTCAAAAAGATGAAACTCCATCTGGTTCGGATGAGGGATTGATACTAAAAAGTGCCACAAATTGCAATGAATGCGTCACCAACTGGATCGATTCAAAAGAAACAGAAACTATTGGCACCAATTTGTATGTAGACAAATGGAACGACAATTTAAATGCCTACTTTAGGATTTATCGTTTGGCAGGTGCAACAATTGGAAATGTTACATTCGATAACGGAAGTAATATTGGTTTTAGTCCGGCGGTTACTGAATATTTAATCACCAAACCGGTTACGGTAATTGCCTGCACCAAAATTTCAACCCTTTTCAATAGAATAGGAGGTGTTGGAGGAGCTGGTGGCACCCTTGAAAATATCACAGTTGATTACTATTTACGTGAACTCTGTATTGGCTGCGATGAAGATTTCTCTTATGTTGATAATATGGATGGAACCATAACATTTACCTACTTACCTGCTGAATCAGGAAATAAATTCGTTGAGTTTACTTTTCCACAGGCGATTGTAACAGATGCACCTGCCGGTTTTACCCAGCCAGGCAATGGCAATGTTCGTCAAAAATATGTTGATTTTGTAGCTTGTACTTCAGTTTCATGGACTTTTGATTTTTCTGCAAACTGTACAGGTACAGGACAAACTCTTGCAAATGTATTTACAGATTTCAAAGTTGATGGTGTTTCAAAAAAATCAGACGTATCAAACATTCAATTTGTTTGCCCGTAATATTAATAGTTCCGTCAATTCAATAAAAAAAGGCTGCCGTAAACCGGTGGCCTTTTATGTTATTCAGTTTTTTAATATCTCATCATCATATCACCCGATTATATTACACCCTGTATCATTTTGAATTGGCAATAATTGTTGCCCGGTTAGTACCTTTAATAAGATTAATATTTGGCGCAGCAGGAAAATCTCAGGTTATTTTTCGCAATTTGGAAACTGCTTCTTTCTGAAAAGATTCTTTCCTGGTTTCGTTTATTATTTTTAAAGTTGGAGTATTTTTGAACCTCTGCACCCTCACGCTGTTTTATCAAAAAAAACAGGATGGCAAGTTTCTGGAACGAACGTTTTGATGTGGATGAATATGTTTACGGCACCGAACCGAATCAGTATTATAAAAAAGAGCTGGGAAAACTTACACCTGGTAAAATTCTTTTTCCGGCTGAAGGCGAAGGAAGAAATGCTGTTTATGCAGCAGAACAGGGATGGGAGGTAACAGCTTTTGATCCCAGTACGGTAGCAAAAGAAAAAGCTTTAAATCTTGCCAGACAAAATAATGTTTCAATCCATTATCAAATCAGCAATTACGATGAAATTGAATTTCCGGAAGCGTCATTCGATTGTATCGTCCTTATTTTTGCCCATATGCACCCGCTTAAAAGAACTGAATACCACAAAAAGCTTCTGTCGTTTTTAAAACCTGGTGGTCAACTTATCCTCGAAGGCTTTTCAAAGAAACAGATAAACAACAAAACCGGGGGTCCGCCAAATGTCGAACTTTTATTTTCGGAAGATGAACTTCGTAAAGATTTCAATTCACTTTCCCCTCTAAAAATTACTGAAACCGATGTTGTTTTGGATGAAGGACCTTTTCACCAGGGTCGTGCATCGGTAATTCGTGTTACGGGTAAAAAGTAAACTTTTTTGCTATTTTTGCCGGCGGTAAATTAAAGCCTAAACCTGTTGAAAAAATTATTAATTCTTCTGATTCTATTTATCCCCCTGTTGAAACAGGCATTCTCACAGCCCGTAATCGAAGCAATCCGGGTGGAAACTCCACCAAAAATCGATGGCTTTGTGAATGAAAAAGTTTGGGATAAAGCTTTTCTTACAGATGAATTTTACCAGCGCGAACCAAATGAAGGAGCACCTGTTTCAAGAAAAACTGAATTCCTGACCTGTTATGATGCAAACAACATCTATTTTGCTTTCCGCTGCTGGGACGATCCGGATAAGATTACAGCCAAAGAAATGGCACGGGATGTCAGCCTTGGAAATGACGATCGTATCCAGGTTATTCTGGATACCTATCTCGATCACCGGAATGGTTACTGGTTTCAAATAGGGCCGCGCGGTTCCATTGGTGATGCAATTGTTAGTGAAAACGGCGCAGTTTTTAACAAACAATGGGACGGACTTTGGTCGGGAAAGGCACGAATTACAGATTATGGCTGGGAAGCCGAAATTGAAATTCCATTTAAAACCCTTGGATTCGATAAGGAGAATGATAAGTGGGGAATAAAATTCATACGTCACATTGTAAATAATCTTGAATCGGCTTACTGGCCCGAGGCAAACTTGAATACATACAAATTCCAGGTCTCCGATGGGGGGATTTTAAATGGCATAGAAAACATTACACAGGGTATTGGCCTCGACATTTCGCCATACCTTGTTACTGGTCTCGATACAAGGAAAGGCGAAAAAAATGACCCGAAACTAACCGGTGGTGTTGATTTGTTTTACCAGATTACACCCAGCATGAAATCATCTCTTACCATCAATACTGATTTTGCTGAAACCGAGGTGGATGACCGTCAGATTAATCTCACCCGTTTTAATCTTCATTTTCCTGAGAAAAGAGACTTTTTTCTCGACGGTGCCAATTATTTCCAGTTTGGGATTGCTGCCGATGATGCGAGTCCGGTTTCAAAAAGACTAATCCCCTTTTTCTCGCGCCGGATGGGGTTGGATGAATACGGTGTTCCCATTCCAATAAATGTCAGGGGCTAAATTAACCGGGCAAATCGGCAGGTGGAACATCGGCATGATGCATATAAACGATGACAGGAAAACCGGTTTTAATCATTTTACTGTTGTCCGTGTTTCGCGCAACCTCTGGAAACAGTCGTCTGTTGGTGTTATCGCAACCCGGGGAAATGCACTCGGTCTTCATGAAAATTTAATGGCAGGTGCCGATTTAACTCTTTCTACTTCCACTTTCCAGGGGAATAAAAATGCATCGGTTATTTTATTTGGGCTAAAATCGGATACCGAAAACGCCGGCAATAAAGATGCAGCATGGGGAGCAAGGTTTGCTTACCCAAATGACTATATTAATTTACGGCTGGGGCATCTCGAAATTGGAGAAAATTTTATTGCGGGAATGGGATTTGTACCCCGCACCAATATCCGCGAAACCTATAGCGAACTGCAATTTGGACCACGCCCAAACAAATGGGGAATTATGCAGGTTCTTTTTGGTGGCGGGTTCGATTACATTACCAACCTTGAAACAGGTAAACTTGAAACCAGCGAATTTAAAATCAACCCGCTGGGAATACGATTATTGTCGGGCGAACAAATTGAATACTCAATTGTCAGCCAATACGAATTTCTTGGAAGAAGATTTTAATATCTTCAGCGAATTTGTTATTCCGCGAGGAGAATATGAATGGTGGCAGCATGAATTTCAACTAACAACCAAGGGAGCCCGCAACTTATGGGGAAATGCAAGGTATAGTTTTGGCGATTTTTTTAATGGCCGGCGAAACGATATTGTTGTTCAGGCCAACTGGAAAGTTGCAGTTCCACTATTTTTAGGAGGAACATTAATCCGCAATCATGTTTTTTTACCCGAAGGTGATTTCATTGCAAATATATACCAGGTAAATGCAAATGTACTTTTCAGCCCCGAAATTACGCTGTACAATTTTGTTCAGTACGATAATGCAAGCAAAATTGTCGGCTGGCAATCGCGTTTTCAATGGATAGTAAAACCCGGAAATGAAATCATTCTTGCCTGGACTGCTAATTTCCTGAAGCCTGAAGAGCGGTATATTATGGGAGAAAGCAGTGCCCGACTGAAGCTGAAATACAACATCCGGTTTTAAAAACAGGCAGATTATTAAACATTTTTTATTATTCGACGTTAAAAAACTAAACAAGCACAACAAGTTATACCGCAACACATCAGGTACTAAAAATACCTGAGTAAGTGGATTAATTTAAGATTTACTCTGTAAAACGTTAATTAAAAGGGACAACTAAACAAAAAAAGATTCTAATTTTTGGATTGTAATAAGTATTTACTTATAATTGCATCCGAATTTCAAAGTATTCTCGTCTCCACGTTATTTGTTCCAAATAATTTTTCATCAAAAAAGAAAATTAAATCGGGAAAAGAGATTAATAAGTTTATACACATGTACGACATTTTAGAATTGAATAAAAAGCTCGTTCCAGAGCTGCGTGAGATTGCTAAGGAGCTAAATATCAAACGCGTTGAATCATACAAAAAACAAGACCTTGTTTACAAGATTCTTGATACACAAGCTGTTCAGGAAGCAGAAAACAAGGAAAAAAAGAATGCTCAAAATGAGCAGCCAGCCAAAGAGGACAGATCATTCAAAAATCTGTTGCGTAAAAAACCCGAAACCAGGGAACAGGAAGACCGACAGGATGATGAAAGAAGAAACAGACGTCCTCGCCGCGACCGTGTAGAGCCAGTGCTGAAAAGAGAAAAAGTTAAGGTTACCTCAAAAAAACCTTCCAACATGGAAGGTCAGGATGGACCTATACAGTCACGTCAGGATCAGATTAAAGCCATAATAAAAGGTTTTAATACAGAAAAGTCAAGGAAACCAGTTGAAGAAAACTGGCAGGAACAGAATCAACCTTTTCAGGAAAAAACCGCTCAGGCAAACGCTGAACAGATAAATGCAGGTCCGGAAAGACAGCAGGAAAGACAGCAGGAAACGCAACAGGTAAAACCTAAAATTGAAAATACACCTGAGAAAAAAGAACAGGCACCTGTTGAAGCACAAATCCAGACGGAAGAACAGACAAGAACACAGGATAAAGAAAAAGAAAGCGATAAATTCAAATCGCATAAAAAAGAACCACAGAAGTCTTATCAGAAGAAACAGGATAATAATTACAAAAATAACAAACAATACGAATTCGAAGGAATTGTAGTCAACACCGGTGTACTTGAAATTTTAATGGATGGTTATGGTTTCCTGCGTTCCTCAGATTTCAATTACCTGAATTCTCCTGATGATATTTACGTATCTCAGTCACAAATAAAATTATTCGGCCTTAAAACCGGCGATACAATCAGAGGTTCAATACGTCCTCCAAAAGAAGGTGAAAAATACTTCCCGTTAATAAAAGTACTCGAAATAAACGGAAGAAGTCCTGAATATATACGTGACAGGGTTCCGTTTGATCACCTGACTCCGCTGTTTCCAAATGAAAAATTTGAGTTGACTGGTAATGGTCACGACAATATTTCAACAAGGGTTGTCGATATGTTTGCACCAATCGGGAAAGGCCAGCGTGGGTTAATAGTTGCGCAGCCAAAGACAGGTAAAACTGTTTTATTAAAGGAGATTGCAAATGCAATTGCAGCCAATCATCCCGAAGTTTACATGATAGTGCTCCTTATTGATGAGCGTCCTGAAGAGGTGACCGATATGGCACGCAGTGTAAACGCCGAAGTTATTTCATCAACTTTTGATGAACCTGCCGACAAACATGTTAAAGTAGCCAATATTGTTTTGGAGAAAGCAAAACGACTGGTTGAATGCGGACACGATGTTGTAATTCTGTTGGATTCAATTACCCGACTGGCCAGGGCCTACAATACTGTTCAACCTGCTTCAGGAAAAGTACTCTCAGGTGGAGTGGATGCAAATGCACTGCACAAACCTAAACGCTTTTTTGGTGCAGCAAGAAATATTGAAGAAGGTGGATCACTTACCATTCTTTCTACAGCTTTGACTGAAACCGGCTCAAAAATGGATGAAGTTATTTTTGAGGAATTTAAAGGAACCGGTAACATGGAATTACAACTTGACAGAAAACTTTCAAATAAACGAATTTTCCCGGCTGTTGATATTCCGGCATCAAGTACCCGCCGCGAAGATCTTCTTATTCCGAAAGAAATGTTGAATAAATTATGGATTCTGCGAAACTACCTTGGCGACATGAATTCACTTGAAGCGATGGAATTTATGAAAACAAGGCTGATGCGTTCAAACTCCGTTGCAGAATTTCTTACTTCAATGAACGACGGATAGTAAAAAATAAAATACAAATTTTGAAAAGCAGGCATCTTTAGTGTCTGCTTTTTTTGTTCTTCCCGTTTTATTACATCGTACAGACATTTCAAAATCTACTTATTTTTATTAGTTATAAATTACACATGTTTTGAAGAATTGACATCTGTACATTACAATCTGGCGTAAAAACTGTTATTTTTGCATAAAAATTATAGCATTGGAATTTTTTCAAAATACACATAAAAGCTTGCTTGAAAGTACGCACTTTACGCTAAAAAGGGAGCTTGCCAAAAGCATCAACTGGTCAGACAGGTTGATCTGCATCAAAGGCTTTCGCGGCGTAGGGAAAACGACTTTCCTGCTCGATTACCTGAAACAGGAATTTCCGGGTGATAATTCAGTGTTATATGTCAACCTTAACAATTTCTATTTTACTAAACGATCAATTATTTCATTTGCAGATGAATTTGTTAAGCGGGGTGGAAAAGTCCTTCTTCTCGACCAAATCCAGAAGTACCCGAACTGGTCGAAAGAATTAAGGCAATGTTATGATCAACTGCCGGGATTGACAGTAGTTTTTACATCTTCACCTGTATTGCGAATCGCTGAAAACAACATTGATTTGCAAGGCATAGCCCAGGTTTATCATTTGGAAGGGCTTTCATTCAGAGAGTACCTGAATAATGCAACAAACAGTAATTTCAGAGTATACAAATTCGAGGAAATACTGAAAGATCACGTTAAAATTGCTGGTGAAATTGTTGCCAAAGTAAGGCCGCTTGCATATTTTAACGATTATTTAAGACACGGTTATTTCCCTTATTTTATTGGCGATCCAAATTTCTATACCAACCGGTTGCTGAAACATATAAACCTTGCACTTGAAATTGATGTTCCGTACATCAACCAGATTGAGCTGAAATATTTATCTAAACTGCGTAAACTGCTGCACATTATTGCCTCTGAATCGCCCTTCACTCCTAATGTAAGTAAACTTGCAACTGCAGTGGAAACTTCACGTGCAACGATTATGAATTACCTGAGGTACCTTAAAAATGCACGGTTAATTCAGTTGCTGTATGCAAACGGTGGAGAGGATGAAATGAAAAAACCTGATAGAGTGTATATGCACAATACAAATTTGCTGTATGCAATTGCTCCGGATAATACAGATAAATTAAATTTGCAGCATACTTTTTTTTACAACCAGGTGGGATATATATTACAAGTTAACAGTACTGCTAAGAGCGATTTTCTTGTTGATAATCAATACCATTTTATATTGGGAGGACAAAATACTGATCCAAAAAGAAATACGATTGTTGCTGCCGATATGCTTGAAATTGGAATTAAAAACAAAATCCCGCTCTGGCTATTTGGCTTTTTGTACTGATACTAATCATGAAAATTATTGAATTATAACTTTTTAGAATAAAAGGAAAATAAAATGACAAAACAAAAGAAATTTATCACATGCGACGGAAACTATGCAGCAGCATATATGAGTTACATGTTTAGTGAAGTTGCCTGCATCTACCCTATTACTCCATCTTCCACAATGGCAGAATATGTAGACGAATGGGCTGCTTTTGGCAAAAAAAATATGTTTGGCCGCCCTGTACGGCTCGCCGAAATGCAAAGCGAAGGCGGCGCAGCAGGTGCAGTACACGGAGCATTGCAATCAGGAGCTTTAACTACAACTTATACCGCTTCACAGGGATTATTGTTAATGATACCAAACATGTATAAAATTGCAGGCGAATTACTGCCAACAGTTTTTCATGTTAGTGCCCGGGCTCTTGCCGGTCATGCACTTTCAATTTTTGGTGACCACAGTGATATTTATGCTGCACGTCAGACAGGATTTGCCATGTTGGCTGCCGGTTCGGTTCAGGAGGAAATGGATCTTGCAGGGATTGCTCATCTTGCAACTTTAAAATCACGGATTCCTTTTCTTTCATTCTTCGACGGATTCAGGACTTCACACGAAATCCAGAAAATCGAAGCCATTCAAATGGAAGATATCGTACCACTTATTGACCAGAAAGCACTTCAGGAATTCAGAGATCGTGCCCTGAACCCTGAACATCCAGTTACTCGTGGTACTGCTCAAAACCCTGACATTTTCTTCCAGGCAAAAGAATCATCAAATAAATTTTACGATGATGTCCCGGATATTGTGGCAGATTACATGAAGGAAATCAGTAAAATTACAGGCCGTGAATACAAACCATTTACCTATTACGGTGCTCCGGATGCAGAAAATATAATCATCGCCATGGGTTCGGCAACTGAAACCATTCGTGAAACCATCGATTACTTAACTGAACAAGGTAAAAAAGTCGGATTACTGACCGTTCATTTGTTCCGTCCGTTCTCTGCCAAATATTTTATGCAGGCATTGCCTGAAACAACAAAACGCATTGCAGTTCTTGACCGTGCAAAAGAACCCGGTGCAGCCGGCGAACCTCTTTACCTGGATATTAAAGCTACATTCTATGGCAGGGAAAATGCCCCGGTTGTTGTTGGAGGTCGTTATGGTTTAGGTTCAAAAGATACTACACCTTCACAAATTCTTTCAGTTTATGAAAACCTTGAAATGAATGAACCGAAAAACGATTTCACCATCGGAATTGTTGACGATGTGACATTCAAATCTCTTCCGTTGAAAGATGAAATTGATATGGCGCCTAAAGGAACTTACCAGGCAAAATTTTACGGTTTGGGTTCCGACGGTACTGTGGGTGCAAACAAAAACTCCATCAAAATTATTGGTGATGCCACTGACAAATACTGTCAGGGATACTTCCAGTATGATTCAAAAAAATCGGGTGGTTTTACCTGTTCACACCTTCGTTTTGGCGACAAGCAAATCCGTTCGACTTACCTGGTTACCACACCCGATTTTGTAGCCTGCCATGTTCCTGCATATATTAATTTGTACGATGTTTTAAAAGGGCTGAAAAAAGGTGGTTCCTTCCTGCTGAATTCCATCTGGGACGAAGAAGAAACAAAAAAACGTCTTCCCGACAGCATGAAAAAATATATGGCACAAAATGATATTAAATTTTATATCATTAACGGTACCAAACTGGGTGAAGAAATTGGTTTGGGAACCCGTACCAA
Source organism: uncultured Prolixibacteraceae bacterium (assembly GCA_963816685.1). GTDB lineage: Bacteria > Bacteroidota > Bacteroidia > Bacteroidales > Prolixibacteraceae > CAVYUC01. The sequence continues at coordinate 29,894 of CAWFMB010000036.1, forward strand.
CACCATCATGCAATCGGCTTTCTTTAAAATTACCGGTGTAATACCATACGAAATGGCCATTGATGAAATGAAAAAAGCCATTATAAAGAGTTATGGTAAAAAAGGTGAACGCATAGTGAATATGAATTTTGCTGCGGTGGAAGCCGGCGGTAAAAATATTAAAAAAGTTGCAGTTCCTGCCGAATGGAAAGACATTGAAGTTTCTCACACCAATGGCAAGTCACAGCGTCCTGAATATATTGTAAGAGTTGTAGATCAAATCAATGCCCAAAAAGGGGATGATCTTCCTGTTTCCACCTTTGTTGGAGCCGAAGACGGAACTTTCCCGCTGGGAACTGCCTCTTACGAAAAACGCGGTATCGCGGTAAACGTGCCCGACTGGCTCCCCGAAAACTGTATTCAGTGTAACCAGTGCGCATATGTTTGTCCTCACGCTGCCATTCGTCCGTTCCTGCTTACTCCGGAAGAAACCGAAGCAGCGCCTTCCGGAACTGAAACGTTGGTTGCAGCCCCGGCAAAAATGTTTGGCGGCCTGAATTTCCGAATCCAGGTTACTCCTCTTGACTGCACCGGTTGCGGCAATTGCGCCGAGGTTTGCCCATCCAAAGAAAAAGCTTTGGTTATGGAACCACTGGATACACAGCGTGATGAAATTGAACGCTGGGATTATATGGCAAACAAGGTTTCGCTGAAGGAAAAAGTGGTGGATAAAACCAAAACTGTTAAGAATTCACAGTTCGCCCAGCCGTTGTTCGAGTTCTCCGGAGCTTGTGCAGGTTGTGGTGAAACTCCTTATATCAAACTGATAACTCAATTGTACGGCGAACGGATGATGGTGGCCAATGCCACAGGTTGTTCTTCCATTTACGGAGGTTCAGCACCATCAACTCCTTACTGTACAAACAATGATTCAGGCCACGGTCCGGCATGGGCAAACTCACTTTTCGAAGACAATGCAGAATACGGTTTTGGTTTTGCTGAAGGTGTTTCGGCACAGCGCGAACGCATTGCTGAAATAATGAGTACAGCCGTTAATAATGGTGCTTCCGGCGCAGAAAAAGAAGTTTTTAACCTTTGGCTTGAAAACAAAGACAATGGCGAAGGCTCTGTTGATGCATCAGCAAAAGTGCTTGATGTGATCGCTGAAAGCAATAGTGATTATGCAAAAGAAATCACCAAACTGAAACAGTATCTGGTTAAAAAATCGATTTGGGTATTTGGTGGTGACGGATGGGCATACGATATCGGTTTTGGCGGACTCGACCATGTAATGGCCAGCGGACAGGATATCAATATTCTTGTAATGGATACTGAAGTGTATTCAAATACCGGCGGCCAGTCATCCAAAGCTACTCCGGTTGGTGCAGTGGCTAAATTTGCAGCATCTGGTAAGAAAATCCGTAAAAAAGATTTGGGCGCCATGATGATGACTTACGGTTATGTTTACGTTGCACAGGTAGCAATGGGTGCAAACAATGCCCAATACCTGAAAGCAGTGAAGGAAGCCGAATCTTATCCCGGACCATCCATCATTATTGCTTATGCTCCATGTATTAACCATGGATTGCGTGCAACAATGGGTGCAACTCAGGCCGAAGAGAAAAAAGCAGTACAATCAGGTTACTGGTCACTGTTCCGTTATAATCCATTGCTTGAAGCAGAAGGAAAGAACCCGTTCCAGCTGGATTCAAAAGAACCTGAATGGAATAAATTCCAGGAATTCCTGAATGGAGAAGTACGTTATACTTCGCTGAAAAAATCATTCCCGGCACAGGCCGACGAATTGTTTGCAGCAGCCGAAGAAAATGCAAAATGGAGGTACAATTCGTACAAACGTTTGGCAGCTATGGATTTCTCCAAAGTAGTGGCAGAATAAAAACCCATTATATATTTGTTTAAAGCCGTTTCGTCTTTTGATGGAACGGCTTTTTTTGTTTCTGCCCCTCTAAACAACCAGGTTCTGTAAAAAAGACTGGCTTATTTAAGCTTATGCAAAGCTTCTGTTATTTGCTGATTCAGCAAATTCTCCAAAATGCCACAGAATCCCGGAAGGATCATGCAGATAACATTCATTTCCCCAGCCGAAATACTGAATTGGAGTAAGCCGCACATTTTCATACTTTAAAGGAAGGTTCAGCTTCAGAAGTTCTTTCCAGAAACGTTCAACATTATCCACTTCCATAAAAACCATCGAATTATCCACCCATTCCCTGATGTAGGCATCCTGCAGATAAAATCCCAACTCACCTGATTTGAAATAAGACATATTCGGAAACAGAATCTTTTCTTCAAATCCAAGGTCGCGGTAAAAACTACGCGACACATCAAACTCCTTTGCGCCAATGAATGGCCGTATAGATTTCCCTTTATGATCCATAATTTTGAATTTAATCTTCCTTTAATTAACTGTCCGTTTGTAACAGATAGAAAATACAAAAGTTTTTGCAGCTGATGCCGGACCAAAGCATTTGAGCCGTTAAAGGAATAATGGAATATTTATTTGTAAATGTGAACTCCAGGCCTGCTAATCTTCATCCGATGTTCCAACTTGACTAACTATAGTTATCAAAGTTTTGTTGTTCACTGTTTTGGCTCCCGAATCAAAACTATCGTCATCAATAATGTCAACAAAGTGACGAGCCCAGTCACCATTTTCGAGTATAACTGTCCATTCAAAATAAACACCTTGTAACCATTCTCCCTGAGACCATGGTTTTCGTTTCGATAAGGTGGCTTTGAACCATTTTCCATCCCGAATCTTAATATTACCCTCATATTGGTCTTCAAACCAGCTGTTATCGTAATAGCTCACTTCGTACCATGGTTTTATAGTACTTTCCGGATTTGAGGAGCCGGAATTATCATCAGGAAAACCCTCTTTGGCCTTTAGTTTTTCTATATAAAAACGACAGACATCATCGGGAATAGTCTTCACATTATAAACGCTGACCCGCAAATCGCGGAGTGACTCACCGGCATATATTTCCTGATACTCGCTTAGCGCCTGTTTCTGTGCTTCAATATTTCTCACCGCTCCCGGAAACACTGGAATTTCTTGTTCCGTGCGGTAAATATTTTGCCCATTACCTGTTGAACAAATCAACAGTAATAATATCATGAATAACAAGGGTGAATTTTTCATAATTAGTTTTCTTTAAAGTTTTATAAATTCCACCCTTCTGTTTTTGGCTTTCCCCTGGGGAGTATCATTATTTTCAATGGGCATAGTTTCCCCTTTACCATCTGTCTGAATACGGGAAGATTCAATCTGAAACTGACTTACAAGATAATCTTTCACACTGATTGCCCTGCGTTTTGAGAGACCGAGGTTTGAAATATCGTCTCCGTCGCTGTCGGTATGTCCTGATATCTCAATTTTAAGGTCTGGAGTTTCTTTCATTACATTTGCAATTTCTCTTACCGAACCATAAGATTCAGGTTTTACAACATCTTTACCCGAATCAAAATAAATTCCATATGAGATAAGTTTGCCTTCTGTTAATAATTTACTTCGTGTATCAGGAGAAGCGGTGGTAATTTTTATATTGCTGATAAAGGGAAAACTGGCTCTGTCCCAACCGGAAAATCGAAAACGGTTAAAACTGGTTCCTGCATAAATATTTGTCCCCATATCCAGTACTTTTTCACCTTTATGGTAAATTCGTACCCGGCGATTTTGCACCCAAAAGATAATATGATTAACTTTTTCTTTCTCCACAGTTGCTTTCCTGCCTTGACCTGTAAGCCATTCATCCTGTTCACTGTCATAACCCTGAGTCTCCCACCCTTCGCTTCCAATCATCACATGAAGCCCTCTGTCTCCGGGAAAAGGTATGTCATTAAGTTCTCTGTTTTCAGTTTCCTGATAAAAGGTTAAAATGCTTCCATCAGCGTAATCCGCATCAGGAATAAAATCAAATTCCATAATGAAATTAACAGGAAATTCAATTGTTTTCGAATAACAATATACCGCATCTTCACCGTTCATGTGAAACCATTTACCTTCAGCAATATTTAAGGTTTTCACTTCGCCGCTTCCGTTACTTGACCAGAGTGCAGGCATATCACCAATATTATCCTTCGAGAAATCTTCGTAATAAAGAACCTGGTCTCCGGAAACAAAGTCGTAATTGGAATACGAAACAAGTTTGTCCTGACTGTAAGCTGAATTCAACATACATAAAATACAGGACAATGACAGAATAAAAAATTGAATTTTCATATGAATAAGATTGTTTGTTTTTAATAAATTGCCCCGGTGTTCATCAGGAAAGCCCGTTTCCCGGCATCATGTTAAAGTGGGTAAAATTACAAATGCTCTTATTCTATAAATTGTATAAAAACCGCATTCTGTTTAATTTTTCTGAACAGAAAAATCACCTTTAAACATTCCCGAAATAATTCTGCATAATTCGGTATTGTGTAAAAAGAATTGTTTTGGAGTTTCTCCAGTGAGTTCTTTAAAATCTTTGATGAAATGCGACTGGTCATAATAATCTCCCTCAAACATCAGTTGTTGGGCATTAAAATTTTGATCGTTAAGCATATTTTTGAATATGTAATTTATTCTTGCAATCCGTATTAACTTTTTCATGCTTACACCTACGCGGATATTAAAATTTCGTTGAAGGCTGCTTATCGATTGAAATGAATTTTCTTCAATATTCTTAAGACTAAATTTTAAATTACTTTCTATGATATCATCATAGATGACATCTATTATGTCTGGTTCATAATCCTGTGGTACTAAATTCCGGATGAATCCGGTAAAACATTCAATCCTCCCCTGGTCCGATGTGATATCATGGAGCTTTTTCCATAAGGGGGCAAATATTCCGGAAGGTAACTCAATAATACCATTTGATTTTTCAGACATATCCAACTTAAAAATCCTGGATAAGACTGTTGATTTACACACAACAATAAAACCATCCAATTTGCCTTCAAGTATCAATTGTTTTGGTACTGTCACTACAGGTGCAACAAAGTATGGCTGAAGCAGGAAATCATCAGGCATAATCATTTTAGGTATATTCCCAAAGTGAAATACGAGAGCAACATCGGGTCTGGGAATAAATTTATCAGAAAGAATTTGATTTAAACTTTCGTATTTTATTGTTTCAAACTGCGTTACAATCCATTGAAGAGAAGTTTCAGGTTTATAAAATTTTACTTCCGGCATAACTACATGATGAAATTGATAATTTGGTTCAGATGGTTAAATTTAGTTCAAAAGACTGAATTTAGGAAGATAACTATAAAAAATATCCATATTAAGTCTATCTGTTGGAATTCTGCAATCAAATCCGGATATCGTTAGCTGAAGGTTGAGAGGATTTTCATGCTACAGGCAACTTTAAAAAGAAACGACTTCAATCTTGTTTTATCGGTTTTAATACAAGTTCTCCCCTTACAAACTTTTCAATCATTTCGCCCGCAATGCTTCGTTCATTGGGATGGTTGGGCAGATTGTCGCGCGGGAACCATGCAGCTTCGGCTATTTCATTATTGTCGATAAGGATGGATTGGTTGTCATCGGCATCGGCAATGTAGCCAATCATCATTGATCCCGAAAACGGCCAGGGCTGGCTCTTGTAATAACGAATGTTTTTAATATCCAGCCCCACCTCTTCTTTTACCTCCCGGGCAACTGCATCTTCAATCGATTCGCCAACATCCACATAACCTGCCACAAGTGAAAAATAATTCTCCCGCCAATTGGGGCCGCGTGCAAGCAAAATTTTGTCGCCACGTAAAACAGCCACAATAATCGCAGGTGAAATAACAGGATACTTTGTTACCTGGCAGGTGGAACAGAAAATCGCACGTTCATTGTTTTTAAGGACTGTCGGTTTTCCGCATTTCCCACAGAATTTGTTTTGTGTGTACCAGTTCATCAACTGGAATGCAACAATGCTTGTCCAGTCAATTTCTTTTTGAGGTATCGTCCGGTAAAAATTTATTTCGTGGTAAACAAACTTTTCACTTTCGGGTACATTGCAATTCCTGACCAGAAAACAATTCAAATCATCTAATGTGAACAGAAAAATTCCTTCGGGATCACATTCTTTCAAATCTCTTTTCCTTGGAAATTCAAACCTGTCGCCACTTTGTTTTAATAAAAGTGAATTGCCGTTAAAATGAAAAACATAATCCTCTTCCTGAATGCCGGAAGTTTTAATAAACGTATTGCTGAACCTGTGCGGATGTATATCCTGAATCATGCCTTGATTTGAAATGAAATGTAAAGTTACATAAAATTGATTCCGCACTTTTAGAGTAATAAAATTACCTTGCAGTCAACCGGTTTAAATCAGTTTAAAAAATTCCGTTTTCATTTGGTGAATCTTTTATGTTTTCCTGGGAAGCTTCCCATTCTTCAATAATTTTATCCCCTTCGAAACGGAAAATATGGATCACAGACCAGTCTCTGTCAAAGACATGACTTATTTTTGCATGCACTGTAACTAAATCTCCATCTTCGAGAGCGCGAAGTGGTTCATATGTTTTGCCGGGCATTTCGTGATGGTTCTTTTCCATTTCCATCATCAGAGTTTTCCTGTCACCCTTAAAGTAAGCATTGTGATGGATGAAACCGGGATGGACAAATTTATCATAGGCTTCTTTCACTTTTCCCGAAGAAGCGAGTTTCAAAAATTCTATAGCTGTTTGTTTCCTGTTCATTTTTTCCTGTTAAATTTATTTATCCTTTAGCTCTGAAACGCAACCCTCTTTTTTAATCAATGCCCCTGTAACAACAAATCCACATAAATCCCCGAACAATTTATGTATACGATAAGTTTTCTTTTCTACTTTGTTGTTTTCATATCCATTGCTGTAAAAACACTGTCAACCGGCTCCCACAATTCAATCTTGTTTCCTTCTGCATCCATAATATGGATAAACTTTCCATAATCATATGTTTCAATGCTGTCTAAAATTGTCACACCGCTTTCCTCAAGCTTCTTTACAAGTCCTTCCATATTTTGAACCCGGTAATTAATCATAAACTCTTTCCCGGATGGGGAGAAATAATCACTGCCTTTTTTGAAGGGACTCCATTGAAGATAGTTTATTTCATCTGGTCTGTTTGCATTTCTGTATTCAAAACTTGAACCCCATTGATTTACTTCAAGTCCTAAATGTTTTGCATACCATTCTTTTGTCATTTCCGGGTTTTCCGAAAAGAAGAAAATACCCCCAATTCCTGTAACCTTTGGTATTAACTCAGCAGAGGAATTTGAACTGTCATTCTGATTTGTCTTGTCTGTCATATCCGATTTTATTTTTATTAATTTCAATTTGTCCCGGCAAAATAGAAAAGTAACTACAATTTTTTATAACGGTCAGGTGTAAGTTTTGTAGCGGATTCACGGAGTGATTTTCCGTCCAAAGGACGAAGAAAATCGATGCGGGAATCTGCGCCTCGCATACCACCGCACCTGCTATAATATTTACACATTGTAGCCAGTGCATTTCTATTTACAATTTGATGAATAAATTTAACTATCCCAGATATATCTGTGATCACAATAATCATGACCTTCCATAAGGGTTTTTGTCCTTTCCAACTTCAATTTTTGATTATAAGCTGTAGCGCTTGAAAAATCTCCATAACAAGTATTAGCATAACCGATGTCACCAGCGTTCATATCACGAAATACTTTTGCATATATGCAATTTGTTATTTTTGTTTGGCATATATTGTCGGTTAATTCTAGGACCTCGAAATCAAGGAGCATTTTATAATTCTCACTTTTAAGCACTGGATTTATAAAGTCTTTTACAGATTTTGCTTCCAGGTTGGGTTTATTAGTCAGATTGATATCATCAACAGCTCTCTTCAGCATTGAGATAAGTGCATCCCGACCCATATATTCAGCAAATTTTTCCATGCGTTGCACATAATATTTATATTTAAGTTTATATAATTCTATATGTTTAATTGAAAGCTTAGTTTGAACTCTTTGTTCAAATTCTGGCTCTTGCTCATTTGACGAAGCAATGTTGGAACCAAACACATTATGACAACCCATACAAAACATTCCTCCGGCAGGAATTGCTATTTTGAGAAAACTTCGTCGACTTTCTTTTAGATTTAGGTTTTTCATGACATGTGGATTAAAGATTTTTAATTAATAGCTTCTTGCACAAATACTTCTTATAAATCAATTTATTTATTCCATCTAAATTACGAAAAAATATAAAGGATATCTCCTTGAAACTTGCATTGGCTACGGTAAATTGCAAGTTACGTAAGGGTTTGCGTGTGATTCTCTGTCATGGTAATGACGAGAGAATGAGCGGAAAACCGCTGCTGGCATACCACTGAACCCCTAATGGAATTTGCAAAATGTTATGCTTAGTTTTTGTTTTATAAATCTTCAATATAAATTTCATATTCGTCTGAAATATCACGTTCAATAATTTCCAATAGTCTATTTATTGCCATCTGGTCTGACCATTTTAATATTTTATTTTTACCTGAATTCTCATTTCGAAAATGCAACAAACAAAAGTTTTTAAGAAATAAGTTATTGAATCTATAAAGTTTTGAGTTTTCATCAAAAACAAGAATCTCACTTCTTGAAGGACTGCATAATTGAACAAGTTTTGAATGAACGTCACTGTCTGTGATATCATCAACTTTAATCATAATATCATTAAGTGAAAATTCATCTTTATTTACTCGTAAGCAAGCTTTAATGATTTCTTTTGGCACGTTTCTTTTAGCATTACTTGAAACTTTAATTGCTTTGTCAAATTCGGCTTTTAACGAATCTGATTTTTCCTCAACAAATTTTTCAATTGCTAATTCAAGATCTTCAGAATTGAAATATAGCTCTTTAGATGAAGTTTGATATAAACCTTTATTTGTGCACATATTTAGGCACAACTGATGGCATATTGATGGTAAGCCACATGAATATTTTATTATCTTTTCCGCGATTGGCAGAGGAAATTTCACATTAAGAAGTGTTTCTCCTCTCGTAATTATGGATTTAATTTCCTCGTTACTCATGTAAGGAATATGAATTTCAGAAACTCTATTATTCATCTCGTTATCATAATCAACAACTTGTCTTGCAGTCCCTACAGCACCAATTGCAATAACTTTTAAATCAGGATAATCAAGGGACATATCCATAAATATTTTCATAATTTGAGAGGCTCGAGTCTTTTCTTCTCCATTAATTTTGTGAAAGTCTTCAAGCACCCAACATGAATTTGATTCTCCAAAAAAATGAGCTAATCTTTGAGGAGTCAGTTGTGGCGGGACAAATTCCTTTTGAGTTATAGTTTTGCTCCTATCAAATTCTATAAGCTTTAAAGAAGCTTTAATGTCGCTATAGCTTACACTTATTTCTGGAGCGATCTTAAATTTACGTGTTTTTGTTTCTGTTGTAAAAAATGGACCTAATTGTTCAAATGCATCTAGAATCATATTTTCAAAGACCATTCCTTTCATGCATCTTGTAACAATTGCTCTTTCATATACTTGATTCAGTTTGTTAGTGATTAGAGTGGATTTACCACAACCAGAATGACCATAAATCACTAACTGCTTTCCTGGAGTTCTTAAAGAATCGACTAAGTGGTTATTTACTTTACTTGTCCTTTCAATAAAAGTATTTATTGCTGGTTGAGTCGGTGTAAAAACCTTATATGTTTCAAATTTGCTCATGTCTGGTTAAATTACCCATAACGGCAGTCCGTCTAAAAACCATATTGTATCGTTAGTTTTTGGTTTAAATATAGCTGATTTAAGCTTACGTTTAAGAGCTTTATAATTGTTTTATGTTTGAAAATATTCGGGCTTATTTTGCCTGAAAACAACTGTTGTAGTGGCATTTTTTCGAATATGAAAAATAAAGCACTTTTTAGGTACTTTTTCAACTCATTTATCCCGACAATACTGATAATCCTGCGCAGGTTGTACACAGTCATTATTAATCCGACATCAGCGCTGGCCCGGCTGATTCCCTTTTTTGTTAATATGTAGCTAAATCCCCATTGTCGTTTTATAGTCCCATATGGGTGTTCCACTATTTGCTGTCGTTTCCGGTAAAGTTCCTTGTTTTCGCTGATTCGTTTTTTGTTGTTGTCTACCAGTTCCTGAAACTCGCTGCGTTGAATTGCTTTTCCGCAAATGGCTTTTGAGCATTCGGGCTTAGCCGGGCATGTTTTGCAGGCAGTTGTTGTGTAGCGTTTAAAGCGGTAGGTTTTGTCCTGGTGCCACCTTCCGTTTGTGGTGAGTACCTCGCCCTGCGGGCAGGTGTAACAGTCATTTGTTTTGTCGAAGGCAAATTTTTCGACATTGTAATCAGGGTTTGGGGCATTTGCAGCAACGTTAGGTATTGCCACCATAACATCTATTCCCAAATCTGCGGCTTTTTGAAATTCACTTCCCGTGTGATAGCTTTTGTCGTACAGGGCAGTAAAATTATTGTATTCCAGTATGTTTTCGGCTCTTTGCAGCATGTTGCCCATTGCCTTTGCATCATTGGTGTTGGTAACCTTGTAGTCGAAGGGCAGATTGTGTTTGGAGTCCACCGAGGTTTGTACATTGTAGGCGACTTCGGTAATATTGTTGCGGGTAATCATCTGGCGGCTGTCGGGGTCGGAGGTTGAATCCTGTGGGTTTTTTAACCAGATAAAAATAGGTTATGGATAACCCCTGTGTGAAAAAACGGAAAGAAAAGCCTCTTTTAAAAACCATGCTTGATTTGAATAAAAACCAGGTTAGGTTTAGGTCAGGATCAAGCTTGATCTTGACAGAAACCAAGCTTGATTTTTACAGCGCATACCTAAACACCTGCCAGTGCTTCTGTAACTTTATGGAAACCGGCATCCCTTAAAGCAGATAAAATGCATTTTAATTGTCGTTCTGACGGAAAGGAAGAATCTGTTTCAATGTTACAGATTTCAAAGTCGCAGATTTCTCCGAGGGTACTCGTCGAAATGACAGTGGGAAATGTATCGGACACTCATCGAAATGGCAACCTTATCACTTTTATTTCTTAAATTGAACCTTATTCCAATATCAAATTTAAATCTGCATTTTATGAAAATTTCCGCAATTTTATTTTTCCTGCTTCTCGCTTCCCCTGCTGTTTTCGCGCAGCAAATAAAACCCGGAAGCAAAATCATCGTCAACGACCAACAAATCCACCAGGTTATCCCAAAGGATGCAAAGGTTGAAATTCTTGCCGAAGGGCACGAATGGACGGAAGGCCCGTTGTGGCTGGAGGCTCAGCAAAAGCTGATTTACTCCGATATCCCAAAGAATTCAATATTTGAATGGTCGGAAACCGGCGGCAAAAAGTTGTACCTTGAACCATCGGGTTATACCGGAGAAACCAAACGCGGTGGCGAAACCGGCTCCAATGGTTTGCTGCTTGACAGTGACGGGAACCTCATCCTTTGTCAGCACGGCGACCGGCGGATTGCACGAATGGATGCCCCGCTTTCAAATCCAAAGGCAAAATTCACTACACTTTCTGATGACTACAACAGTAAAAAGCTCAACAGTCCCAATGATGCAGCAGTCAACAAAAACGGCGAAATTTATTTTACCGACCCGCCATACGGATTGGAGTTCAACATGGATGACCCGGCTAAAGAGCTTGATTTTCAAGGTGTGTACAAAATCGATAAAAACGGGAAAACAATGTTGCTCACCAAAGAGTTGTCGCGCCCAAACGGAATTGCCTTTTCGCCGGATTACAGGAAATTGTATGTAGCCAATTCCGATCCTCAAAAAGCCATTTGGATGGAATATGAAGTTACCGGTGATGGCCTGCTTAAAAATGGAAAGGTATTTTTTGATGCCACAGATAAAACTGCAGATTTAAAAGGGCTACCCGATGGAATGAAGGTGCATAAAAACGGTTGGCTGTTTGCAACTGGCCCCGGAGGCGTGCTGGTTTTTAACCCCGAAGGCAAACACCTCGGTACCATTTTCACCGGCGAAGCCACCGCCAACTGCGCGTTTAATGAAGATTATTCGGTATTATACATTACCGCCGATGATTATTTGCTGCGGGTGAAGTTGAAGTAAATTTGTTGTCATTTCAAATCCAATATTCTTGAAAGCGACGGCAAAGGATAGAGGCACTGCAATCAATAAAGAACATTATCCTTTGCCGTTGTGCTTTAGCCAACGGTTATAATTCAGCAGGGTGGAATGGGCTTTAGCCCTTATCTTCCCAAACGAAATTTGGGCTAAAGCCCGGGAAAACTTCGGCATCTTTATCCGTCGCTTGAAAGCGACGGCAAAGGATAGTTGTACTGCAATTGTTAAAGAACACTATCCATTGCCATTGTAAAAGCGACCCAAAGGATAGAGGCACTGCAATTAGTAAAGAACCTTATCCTTTGCCGTTGTGCTTTAGCCAACGGTTAATTAAACAGCAGAATGGAAGGGGTTTTAGCCCTTATCTTCCCAAACGAAATTTGGGCTAAAGCCCGGGAAATCTTCGGCATCTTTATCCGTCGCTTAAAAGCGACGGCAAAGGATAGTTGTACTGCAATTGTTAAAGAACACTATCCATTGCCATTGTAAAAGCGACCCAAAGGATAGAGGCACTGCAATTAATAAAGACCACTATCCTTTGCCGTTGTGCTTTAGCCAACGGCTAATTATACAGCAGGATGGAAGGGGCTTTAGCCCTTATCTTCCCAAACGAAATTTGGGCTAAAGCCCGGGAAATCTTCGGCATCTTTATCCGTCGCTTAAAAGCGACGGCAAAGGATAGTTGTACTGCAATTGTTAAAGAACACTATCCATTGCCATTGTAAAAGCGACGCAAAGGATAAAGGCACTGCAATTGTAAAGAACATTATCCTTTGCCGTTGTGCTTTAGCCAACGGTTATAATACAGCAGGGTGGAATGGGCTTTAGCCCTTATCTTCTCAAAAGGAATTTGGGCTAAAGCCCTGGAAAACTTCGGCATCTCTATCCGTCGCTTGAAAGCGACGGCAAAGGATAGTTGAACTGCAATTGTTAAAGAACACAATCCATTGCCATTGTATAAGCGACGGCAAAGGATAAAGGCACTGCAATTAGTAAAGAACATTATCCTTTGCCGTTGTAAAAGCGACCCCAAGGATAGAAGCACTGCAATCAATAAAGAACACTATCCTTTGCCGTTGTGCTTTAGCCAACGGTTATAATTCATGGACTTCACTCCGTTTTCCATGTATTCTCCGGTTTCCTTGAAGAATACACAATCAGATCGCCTGCATTGACCTGAAAGCCGGGTTGCGGATTCAGCAGTTTTATTTTCACTGAATGTTTTCCATCGGGCAACTGGTACTTCCATGCAACATCGTGGCGCCGTTTACTGAAATTTTCAGGCAGTTGGATAACTTCCGGTGCAGAGTTATCAATAGTTACTTCAATTTCAAGCACCTCATTATCATTTCCTTCGCCTGTTTTTTGCACGCCACCGGTAAGCACAAATCCGTTACCTTCGAAAACAACCTGCATCTCGCGTTTGTCACTGTTGAGTCTATCTCCCACCCTGCTGCGCGAAACAGGATAATGTCCCTTGAATCCCACTTCAAGCGGAACCGCTTTTATTTGCTGAACCGGAATTTCAATTTCATCCCCATTGATTTCAGCTCCGTTATCTTCGAGCAATTGCAGTGCATGTTTGTTTCCAATCCGGTACACGTCGTTCAGCGACATGGTGGTATACCTGAAATCCATATCTTCCACCGGGTAAACTCCCTTTTTCCAGAATTCCGGAATATTGGAATAGCCCATCATTGCCCCCAGTATTCCACCGGCGCTTGCCGGATTACAATCCGAATCCTGTCCGCAACGGGTGGCAATCTCCAGCGTTTTTGAATAATCACCTTCGCCGTAAAGCAACCCGATTACAATGTATGCTGCATTTATTTTTGCATCGATGTTAAAGGCATTGAAAACACCATCGGGACAGCCAATATCAGCCGACCATTTTTTCTCCGCTTCATACCATGTCCGTTTCCAATCTGCGGGGAATTGTTTGTGCCAGTTAATAACGTCGTTAATGCACATATAGAATTCTGATTCCTCCGGAATAGCTTTCAATGCTTCAGTAACGACATAATCCACATCACCGGAAACAAAAGCCAGCGAATACATCGCCGCGACATAAACGCCACCATACCAGCCATCGCCATAATTCATGATATGGCCTATCCTGTCGGAGATTTCAGTTGCTGTGTTTACCATTCCCGGTGCCATCAGCCCGGCAAAGTCAGCTTCAATCTGAAAATCGATATCTTCAGAATGCGGGTTGTTCATCCAGTAGCCTGACTGCGGCGGCATAATGCCGTTCAGAATGTTGTATCGCGCTGCCTGGTTGGCATGCCACAGCATGTAATCAGCATTGGCAAATGCAAGCGCATGTGATTTTGCAGGAGCATCCAGCCCTTCTTTTTCAAAAACATCCACAAAGGTTAAATCCATATATACATCGTCATACAAACCCGGCGCATTTTGATAGTACCAGAGACAGCGGTTATCATCCCATGGGATTGGCTGATAGTCATTAATCATGGTTCCTTTGTACTGAAACTCCGTTGGCCCGCCAAACGTACAGCCAATCACCTGTCCGGCCCATCCGCCTTTTATTTTATCCTGAAGTTCGGTTTTGGTAAGGGTGGTTTTCAATTTCGGTTTTTCTGCTGCCCGAAGTGAAATTGTCCACATGAATGAAGCAGCAATAAGCAAGGTTAAGGTTTTCATTTCATCAATATTAAAATGTTTTCAGAAATTGTTTGGCAGTCATAGCAGGTATCTTTGAAGCCTTAAAGTCTTTTAAGTTTCTGGTTATTATTAAATCCTGATTATTTTCGACTGCAGTAAAATATTGCAGACCGTCTTCAAAGTCAGAAAAAGTTTCATCGTTCAAAGCCAATCCAATAATTTTATCATCCAAAGGTAATATTTTGACTATCAATCTCAATTTTCGAAGTATTGATTTGGCTTTACTTGAATCCATCTGTCTCAACAAAGCATAACTGGTATTTGCAATTGTTAAGGAAGAAATTGTCAGGTTTATTTGTTTTCGGTCAGCCATTGAAAAAAGATTTGCCGCTTCTTCATAAAACGGCTCTCTCCGCGACAATAAATCGATTACAATATTTGTGTCTGCAAAGAGTTTATTCATTTGTATTTTTCTATGATATAATCACGATACTCCTTTTTATAGTCAAAGCCGGAAGTTAAATCTATCACACCGCTCAAGCTCTCAACCAGCGGAGTAATCGTACCTTTTTTTCCCTCCTCAGGTTGTTTTGTAAGGCTGTCAAGATATGATTCAATCATTTTTGAAAGACTGATATTATGATTACTGGCATAAATTTTAGCCCGCTCAATTACAGTATCATTTAATCTCAATGTTAATTTAGTATTCATGATAAGGTACATTAACGGTTACGTGCAAATATAAAAACTTCATACGTCAAACACAAATTTCATCTGTATCAGAATGAATTACAATATTTATCACTGAGCATTAGAAACTGAATTCGCCTTATCGTTACTCCTTCCCCCCCGGGGAAGGTTGGGATGGGGCTTCTTCTCCCCTCTTCGCCTCCTCCCAGTATTCATCCATTTCCGCCAGGCTCATATCGTGAAGGTTTTTGCCTTTCATCAGCGTCTGGCTTTCAAGGTAATTGAACCGTTTCATGAATTTCAGGTTGGTGCGTTCCAATGCTGCTTCCGGATCCACGCCGTACAGTCGGGCAGCATTTACCATGGCAAAAAACAGGTCGCCAAATTCGGCTTCAATTTTATCTTTATCCACCTTTTCAATTTCATCGCTCAATTCGTTTACTTCCTCCTTTACCTTGTCCCACACCTGCTCTTTATATTCCCAATCGAACCCGACACCGCTTGCTTTTTCCTGAATCCGGTTGGCTTTAACCAGCGCCGGCATTGCCGCAGGCACACCTTCCAAAACCCGTTTGTTTCCACCCTTCTCCTTCAGCTTCAGGGCCTCCCAGTTTTGTTCTACCTGCCGGGCTGAGCCTTCCACATCTACGTCGCCAAATACATGCGGATGACGGTATATCAACTTTTTATTGATACCTTCCAGTACATCACCCATATCGAATTCGCCTTTCTCTGACCCGATTTTCGCATAAAAAACAATATGCAGCATTAAGTCGCCCAGTTCCTTTTTTATTTCCTGTAAATTATTCCTGAGAATTGCATCCCCCAGCTCATAGGTCTCTTCAATGGTGAGTTTCCGCAGCGATTCCAGCGTTTGCTCCCTGTCCCACGGACATTTGTCACGAAGCTCATCCATAATTTCCAGCAATTCCTTAAAGGCTTCTAATTTTTCTTTCATTTACTTACATTCTTTCAACTGACAATCAAATAAATCTGATTTTTTAAATCCATGTTTAACATACCAGTAGTTAACTTAAAACGTTTTTTTCTACCTTTGATTTAATTTACGAAGATATAGAATATCAATATAAATATGTCATTATGCAAACAGTAACTATAGATATATTAAATGAAAAGGCACTTGTTCTTCTTAAAAATCTTGAAGGATTGAAGTTAATTCGAATGCGGAAAGAACCCGATACACAAAGCAATATTAACTGGCAATCAAAATATAAAGGCGCCATGCAAAAACAACCGCTTGATGAAATTGATGCACAATTTAATGAGCTACGGGATTCATGGGAATAAAATATCTGTGGGATACAAATATTGTAATATATTATCTGCAACAACAGTTTTCTCCGGAAGCAGAAAAACTAGTAGACAAATTTATTTCAGAATCAGATGTTGCAATTTCTTCTATTACTGAAATAGAGTTACTTTAGTATATAACTTAGAATTAATTTCAAGAAATGAAAAAGACTTTAAAAAAATAGAAAAATTAAAAGTCATTAACCCTTTTAATCAATAATTTAAAATAAAAACAACAATTTGGAGCGACAAATATATCTGGAAGGAATTGACCCATTGGAATTTTTTGGGATAAACAATTCAAAAATTAATCTGATAAAAAATTTATTCCCCAAAATAAGTATAACGGCCCGGGGTAACTCACTGTACATTCAGGGTGAAGAAAGCGAAATACAATCGTTTGAAAAAAAGTTTGCACTCATTCTCGACCATTACATGCAATTTAATATCCTCACAGAAGATACAATTTTGCAGATCATGGCGAACGGCATTTCGGCCATGGAAGAAAACGGAACTGTAGAAAAAGATTTTATCGTTTTCGGAAACAATGGAAAACCGGTGCGTGCCCGAACTCCAAACCAACGGGTTTTGGTGGATGAAAGCAACAATAACGATTTAATTTTTGCAATAGGCCCGGCAGGAACCGGTAAAACATATACTGCAATTGCACTTGCTGTAAGAGCTTTAAAAAACCGGCAAATCCAGCGGATAATTTTAAGTCGTCCGGCAGTGGAAGCCGGAGAAAATCTTGGATTCCTTCCTGGAGATTTAAAGGAAAAAATCGACCCCTACCTGCAACCGCTGTACGATGCACTTCAGGATATGATTCCGGCAAAACGGCTTGAAGATTTTCTGAAAGACGGCACCATTCAGATTGCCCCGCTTGCATTTATGCGCGGCCGGACACTGAGCAATGCTTTTGTTATTCTTGATGAAGCGCAAAACACAACCATTAACCAGTTGAAAATGTTTCTTACCCGAATGGGATTAAACACAAAATTTATCGTTACCGGCGATGTTACGCAAATCGATTTGCCGCGGCGAAGCAACTCGGGGTTATTGTTTGCCCTGAAAATACTGAATAACATCGAATCAATATCAGTAGTAAAATTCAACACAAACGATATCGTACGCCACCGTTTGGTTCGCGAAATTGTGGATGCCTACAGCCGCCATGCCGAAGAAAAAGAAAACGATAGAAAACCCCCTAAATCCCCCGAAGGGTGACTTTCAGAAGAAAACCATATAATAAGGTGCCAAAATGCAACATGATTTAAAAAATGACTCTACCCCTGGCATTGTTGATTGGGATAAACAAATTGTTCCTTATTTAGAAGAAAAAAATAATCCTGCCCTTCGAAATTTTATAAAAGTTCTTAAAAACAAAAAAGCACCGCAAATTGTAACTCTTTCAAACTGGATTTCATATCTGAAGAGAACATGTATCATTCAAATATTGAAGTATTAAAAAATATTTAATAACAAATAAACAGCCATATGAGCAACGCTTTAACTAAAACAGATTTTAACTTTCCGGGACAAAAAAATGTGTATCATGGAAAAGTACGCGATGTGTACAACATAAATGACGATTTTCTGGTGATGGTGGTATCCGACCGTATTTCGGCATTCGATGTGGTACTGCCAAAAGGAATTCCCTACAAAGGTCAGGTGCTAAACCAAATCGCCTCGAAGTTTTTAGATGCTACTGCTGATATTGTACCCAACTGGAAGATTGCATCGCCCGATCCGAATGTAACTGTCGGACACATGTGTGAACCGTATAAAGTGGAAATGGTTATCCGTGGCTATTTAACCGGCCATGCCTGGCGTGAATACCGCGACGGGAAACGTTCACTTTGCGGAATTCCTCTTCCTGAAGGAATGATTGAAAACCAGAAGTTCCCCAATCCGATAATCACACCAACCACAAAAGCAGAGGAAGGCCACGATGAAGATATTTCACGTGATGAAATTATTGCACAGGGCCTTGTTGAAAAACAAGAATACGAAATGCTGGAAGATTACACCCGAAAACTGTTTCAGCGCGGAACTGAAATGGCTGCCGAAAAAGGGTTGATTCTCGTGGATACCAAATATGAATTTGGGAAAAAAGACGGTAAAATTTTCCTGATTGATGAAATTCACACCCCCGATTCATCGCGCTATTTTTATGCAGAAGGTTACGAAGAACGACAAGCTGCAGGCGAAAAACAAAAACAACTTTCCAAAGAATTTGTGCGTCAGTGGCTCATCGAAAATGGCTTCCAGGGAAAAGAAGGCCAGCAGGTTCCCCAAATGTCAGAAGAATTTGTGAATTCAGTTTCCGACCGCTACATCGAGCTGTTTGAGAATATCACAGGCGATAAATTTGAAAAGTCGGATACTGCTAAAATCAATGCAAGAATTGAAACTGCAGTGAATGAATTTCTGAAATAATCAAGGTAATTCAACTGGGGTTATTTTCAGATACATTAAAACTGTTTATCAAAACGATATGCAGTTTTTTTTTATTCAAAAACAGAAAAGTACTTCAAGGTATTAATTTTTTTTGTACTTTGTCCGACAATTCTGTTTAATTATTAACTAATACAAACAACATGAAAAAACTCCTGCTCAAACTTTTCACCCTGGTATTTCTGATTTCTGTTTTTCAAGCCTGTAATGAATCCTTGATTGAAGAACAAAATCCGGAACCCGAACTGAAGTCAGCATCTTCTGCTAAAAAAAGTTACATCGTTTTATTGGAAGATACTGATTTAAATCTCGAACTTTCACAGTTAAAAGGTTACGAAAGGAAACAGTTGGCTGTAAAATCAGTCACAAATAAAATTTTAAAACGGGCCAATGTTTTGGATGCTGAAGTTGGACATATTTACGGAACTGCTGTAAAAGGTTTTTCAGTAATGATACCTCCGGGCCAGTTAAAAAAACTACAGGATGATCCATCGGTTAAGTTAATTGAAGAGGATCAGGTTGTAACGCTTGGAAATCCGGTAATCCATCCGGACAAACCGGGAAACGGTGGCGGAAAACCTGGTGGCGGTGGTGGTGGAAGCACACCCGCACAGGATATTCCCTGGGGAATTACCCGTGTAAATGGCGCTGTTAATGCAACGGGTAAAACTGCCTGGATTATCGATTCAGGTGTTGATCAGGATCATCCTGATTTAAATGTGGATACAGGCAGAAGCAAAAGTTTTTTAGGTGGAAAGGAGAGCACCAATCCAGATGACCAGAACGGTCATGGAACACACGTTGCCGGAACCATTGCAGCAATTAATAATACGCAGGGAGTGGTTGGAGTAGCAGCCGGAGCAACAGTTGTTTCGGTGCGGGTACTTGACAGGCGTGGCAGCGGAAGCTATTCAGGCGTTATTGCAGGCGTTGATTATGTTGCTGCAAATGGAAAAAGTGGCGATGTGGCAAATATGAGCCTTGGCGGCCCTGCTTCAAAAGCTCTTGACGATGCTGTAGTTGAAGCTTCCAAAAATGTGAAATTTGCTTTGGCTGCAGGAAATGAAAGTGAAAGTGCCACTAATCATTCACCTGCAAGAGCCAACGGCGCAAACATTTATACAGTTTCTGCAATGGATAGTAGCGACAGATGGGCTTATTTTTCAAATTACGGAAATCCTCCGGTTGACTTTTGTGCACCCGGTTACAGTATAAAATCGTGTTATAAGGATGGCGGATATGCAACCATGAGCGGAACATCAATGGCAGCTCCCCATGTTGCCGGAATATTGTTGCTTGGAAATGTTTCATCAGGAGGAAAAGTTATTGGAGATCCGGATGGAAATCCGGATATTATTGCTGTTCATTAATTGTACTTTGTTTATAATTTTCCCTTAAAACCCGGATGATTTATCCGGGTTTTTTATTTTATCCGGAAATAGAATCCATTTTTGTCTTTTAAGTCACAATGATTATTTTTGCCGGTCAAAAATTTACATTATAAATGCATTTGTACAACCGCGTAAATAAAGAAGTGCTGAAAAAGAAACTGCAGGAAGAGCAGTTTCAGCGGAAAACAATTTCTTTTTACAGGTACCATTATCTTGATAATCCGCAGCAGTTTCGGGATAATTTGTTTCGCGACTGGTATCCCCTGGATTGTTTTGGGCGGATTTATATTGCCCGAGAAGGGATTAATGCGCAAATGAGCGTACCCGAACATTCCTTCGAAGCCTTCCTTAAAACGCTCAACAAATTTGATATTCTAAAAGGAATACCGGTAAAACATGCCATAGAAGACGATGGCAAATCATTTTACAAGCTTACCATAAAAGTGAGGCCCAAACTTGTTGCCGATGGTCTGGATGATGGTACATACGATGTGACAAATGTGGGGAATCATTTAACCGGGCTCGAATTCCACCAGCTCATCGGACAGGAAAATACAGTGGTGGTTGATATGCGCAATTATTATGAAAGTGAAATTGGCCGTTTTGAGGGTGCAATTTGCCCTGAAGCGGATACATTCCGTGAAGAACTTGAAATTGTTACTGATTTGCTTCATGATAAAAAAGATAAAAAAGTACTGCTTTATTGTACGGGCGGAATCCGTTGTGAAAAAGCAAGTGCTTATCTGAAACATAAAGGATTTGAAGATGTGAACCAGTTGTATGGCGGAATTTTGGAATATGCCCGGCAGGTTAAAACTGCAAGTCTTGAATCAAAATTCATTGGTAAAAATTTTGTTTTTGATGAACGATTGGGAGAAAGTGTAAATGGTATGGTTATTTCAAAATGCCACCAATGTGGAAAACCCTGTGATTCGCATACCAACTGCGCAAATAACAGTTGCCATTTGTTGTTTATCCAGTGTGATGAGTGCAGGGAAAAATCCGAAGGTTGCTGTACTCCTGAATGTCAGGCTGAAAAAAAAGGGAAAATAGTTCAGGCAGAAAAACCTTTTATTTTTGGCAACAGCCGGAAATACAGGAAAAGCCTCGCACTGGTAAAAGTGGAACAAACAAAGTTAATGAATGACTAATTTCTGGCAGGAATACAGACAGCCCGTTTTTTCGCTGGCTCCCATGGAAGATGTTACAGACACTGTTTTCAGGGAAATTGTAATGGGAATGACGGCACCCGGAAAACTGCACGTGGTTTTTACTGAGTTCACATCGGTGGAAGGAATGAACCACCCGGCTGGAAGGGAACGCGTGGCAGAGCGGCTGGTTGTTAATGAATCAGAACGTCAGCTTTTGCAACATAAAAACATCAAACTGGTGGCGCAGATTTGGGGCCGGAATCCTGAAGTTTATGCGAAAATCGCAACGTATATTACCGAAAATTATTCATTTGACGGGCTCGATATAAATATGGGCTGCCCTGTAAAAAAAGTTATTAAAACA
This sequence comes from uncultured Prolixibacteraceae bacterium, assembly GCA_963816685.1. Classification (GTDB taxonomy): domain Bacteria; phylum Bacteroidota; class Bacteroidia; order Bacteroidales; family Prolixibacteraceae; genus CAVYUC01. The sequence continues at coordinate 51,959 of CAWFMB010000036.1, forward strand.
GGTACCTGCAGCGCGTTGATTGGTGAACCCAATTTGGCCAAGGAAATTGTTGTTGCCACAAAAGAAGCCACACATCTGCCTGTGAGTGTGAAAACCAGAACCGGTATAAAGGAACATCAGACCGAAAAATGGATATCGCAGTTACTGGAGGTAGAACCGGCCGCCATTATTCTGCATGGACGCACGCAGCGAATGCAATCCGAAGGAATGGCCAGCTGGGAGGAAATCAGAAAGGCGGTCGTATTAAAAAACCGGCTTAAACCGCACATTCCCCTGCATGGAAACGGCGATATTATTTCTTATGAAGATGGATTGCAGAAAGTAAAAGATACAGGTGTTGATGGCGTTATGATTGGACGTGGTATTTTCCGCAATCCCTGGTTTTTTAATCCCGAAAAAGCAGAAATTAAAGAAGAAGAAAGAATTGAAAAACTCATTCAGCATACCCGGCTTTATGAACAAACATGGAGCGGAAAACGAAATTTCAATATCCTGAAACGCTTCTATAAAATATACCTGAACAATTTTCCGGGAGCTGCAAAATTGCGCGCCGCTTTAATGGAAGTGCAAAATTACGATGAAGTTTATTCCTTTTTTCAACATCAAAAAGTTAACGACTAAAAATCTTCTGCGGCATAGTTAAGGGTTTTTATCCATTAGTTTGTCATTTTGTTTAGCTATTCATTTAGTTTTAAACCAAAATCAAATAAAATGAAAAACCAAATTAACCGCAGAAACTTCGTTAGAACCGGTGCTGTAGCTGGTTGCGCATTGTTACTCTCCGGAAAATTAACAGCCGGTTTTACTCATCTTCAGAATGAAATTCCGGATCCCAAAAAACTTGAATATTGTGGTTACACCTGTCCCAAAGACTGTCTTTTTATGGAAGCCTCAGTTAAGAACGATGTTGAATTAAAAAAGAAAGCCTACGAAACCTGGGAAATGAAAACCCGTTTTGGAGTTGAAGAATTCGATCCTGATCAGGTTTTCTGCTTTGGTTGCAAAAATCCGGATAAACCAGTCGGTATACGCTTGAAGAAATGCGATGTCAGGCAATGTGTCATTGATAAAAAACTGGATGCCTGTATCCAGTGCAAGGATTTATCGAATTGTAAAAAAGACCTTTGGACAAAATTTCCCGATTTTAAAAATGCAGTTATCAAAATGCAGGATTTGTATTTTGAAGGAAAAAGCTGAACGTCTGTTTTGCGTTTAACAAAACTCACCTCAACGAAACTTTTTTAGTTCAGTTGTTATTTTAAACTCACTACTTTCGGTTCTGCGGGCAGGTTTTATTAACTTTGGCTGAACAATTTCCAAAACAGGTACCCGAATGTTTAAAACAATCACGATGAAATTTCTGATTCTACTGTTTTCATTGCAACTTCTGTTTTATTTTTCATTCGCAGAAGAAAAGAATGAAAAAGCAAACCGCCCGGAGTGGGCGCTGAAATTGGCAGATGCTGTTATTTCCCGTCACGACAGCCTGATTTATTATCAGCGCGACAAACCAAAATATGAATACGATTATGCCTTTTTGGGATCAGCAATCGGGCAACTGGCTAAGTACGATGAAAAATATATGGATTACATGAAATCCTACATTGATTATTTTGTGGAAGATGATGGAAACATAAATGGATTTAAGTTGGCGGATTATAATCTGGACAGGATAAGACCCGGTTTCAACATGATTACACTTTATGAAACAACCGGTGAATTAAAATACAAACTGGCAGTTAAAAACCTTGTCAGTCAACTGGAAACCCAACCTAAAACAAAATCCGGCGGATTCTGGCATAAAAAGAGATATCCATGGCAAATATGGCTGGACGGAGCTTACATGTATTCGCCGTTTTTAACCCGTTATGCTGTTTTGTTTAATCAACCGGAATGGCTGGATGAAGTAACTTTTCAGTTAAAGCTCATTTATGAAAAAACACTGGATTCATCAACAGGTTTGATTTACCATGCCTGGGACGAAAGCAGGGAACAACGCTGGAGCAATCCTCAAACAGGTCAGTCGCAGCATTTCTGGAGCCGGGGTACAGGATGGTACATGATGGCGCTTGTTGACGTGCTGGAATACTTGCCAAAAACAAATCCTTCACGTGACAGTTTAATTGAAATTCTGGACAACCTCAGTTCAGCCCTGTTAAAAGTAAGAGATCCTGAAACCGGTTTGTGGTACCAGGTGCTCGATAAGGCCGGTAAAGAAGGAAATTATATCGAAACCTCGGGATCAGCGATGTTTATTTATGCCTTTGCCAAAGGGGCAAAAAAAGGTTACCTCAATGAAAAATATCTTCGGATTGCAGAAGATAGCTTCAAAAATATTACCGCCAATTTTATAACCACCGGTAATGACGGAATTCCCGAATTATCAAATATCTGCGGCGCTTGCGGACTTGGAGGTAATCCCTACCGCGCAGGAGATTACAAGTATTATATTTCTGAAAAACAAGTTCTTAATGATCAAAAAGGAATTGCTCCTCTTATTTTAGCTGCAATAGAATTGAATAAATAATCCAATACAGCATACAATTCACAGCTGTTTATGGTTATGTTACTCAACATAATATGGATTAAACCCTGTCATAAATAATTCTTTTATAAAATGAAAATTCATAAATTGCAGAACCGATACCAGTTATATTCGTTTATAAAATGTAATTAACTGATGTTTTTCTGAACTGATTAATTCAAACTGAATTGTTATAAAATCTTATGCACATGAACCAAAACTACCGGATAAAGAAGAAAAAACCTCTTCTAAACATTTCCCATGTACTTTTAATGTTTCTCCTGCTGCTTTTTTTCACACACCCTGATGAGGCCAATGCAGGCAATCAGGATTCAGAAATTGAAGTCAGCGGGATTGTACGCAACAACTCCGGCGAACCCCTGCCGGGTGTCAATGTGTTTCAGAAGGGGACTACAAAAGGAACAGCCACCACAAGTGACGGAGCCTATCAGTTGGAAGTTGACAGAAATGCAACGCTTGTATTTTCATTCATCGGCTTTAAAACCACCGAGATTCCGGTTAATAATCAGTCGACAATTGATGTTGTGCTGGAAGAGGAAGCTCTTGGTCTGGATGAAGTAGTAGTCACAGCAATGGGTATTCGTGCTGAAAAACGGCGCCTTAATTTTGCAGTTCAGTCAGTAAATTCCGAAGAACTGAATGAAGGGCACCAGGACAATCTTGTTGATGCTTTGCAGGGGAAAATTGCAGGTATCGAAGTTTCGGGAACAGGAGGTTCGCCATCCGCATCTCAGCAAATTCTTATCCGTGGAATTTCATCCATAAATCCGGCACAAAACAACGAACCCATTTTTATTTTAAACGGAATGCATATTTCAGGCGGCGCATCAAAAGCTTCAGAGATTAATCCGAACGATATAGAAAACATTACAGTTCTGAAAGGTGCCGCAGCTGCTGCATTGTATGGACAGGAAGCTTCAAACGGTGCAATTATTATTACAACAAAGTCGGGTAAAAAAGGAGAAATAAGAGTGGAAGCCAGCGGTTCTGTTCAGATTGATGAACCTTACCGGATTCCCGAAATACAGGACATGTATCTTCGCGGTGCCTATGGAGTTTATCGTGAACAGTCGATGGGTGGATGGGGACCACCGATTCCAGATGGAACCGTTACCTACAATAATCCTGAAAACTACCTGCAAACCGGATTATATCAGAAATACGATCTTTCAGTTTCAGGAGGATCCGACAGATTCAGTTCCTACACCTCAGGAAATTACATTCACCATGAGGGAATTGTTCCTGAAGATTACCTTCAGCAATATGGTATTTTATTCAAATCGAAGTATGAAGCTTCTCCAAAAGTGAATATTGATTTTATGGCAAATATTGTTGCGCGTGATTCAAGAGGCGGCGCAGGAATAAGTTCAGCTTACCAATGGCCTATCGACGATGATATTACAAATTACAAAAATCCGGATGGGTCAATTCGCTGGCTGTATATTGATACAAACAACAGGTACAATTCTCCAATAAGCCCGTTGTGGTCAAGATACGAGGATATTGCCAAATATGAATCAAACCGGACCCTTTTGCAGGGATCAGTTACCTGGAATGTGATTCAAAACCTTGATATTGTCGGACGGCTCAGTTATGATTTGACCAACTCGGAAAACAAAAGTATAGTTACTCCGCGATGGAGTCTGGAGCCTGGACAAACACCAACTTCGGAAGATTTGGATTATCTGGGTTCATTTTTCTATTCCGACGGAAAAAGTGCGGTAATAAATGGTGGCGTTCTTGCAACCTACAGCAAGGATTTAATGGAAAAACTGAATATGAATCTTTTAGCAGGAATTGACATTAAAACAGAAACAGGACGTTCAGTGGGAATGGGTGGCCGCCAGTTCATTGTCCCTGAATTCTACAGCATTAATAATCTTGCTGATATCCGGCGCGAAAATATCACCATGAACCGGCGCGAGAAAAATGTGTATGGCTATTATGGCGAAATAAAACTCGATTATCTTGGGATAGTCCAGGTTAGCGCCACCGGGCGGAATGATCATTCCTCAACACTTCCGGTGGAAAACCGCTCCTACTTTTATCCATCATTCAGCACAGGAATTATCTATACCGAACTACTGAAGTTACCTGAAAAATTAATAAGCTTTGGAAAAATAAGGGCAAACTGGGCACGTGTTGGAAAAGATGCACCACTTTACCGGCTAAACAACTGGTATAAAGCCATGCCCCACCCCGACAACGGGTATGGTGTGGATCCTACCCGAAGCAGCAACCCGCACCTTAAACCTGAAATGACAACATCATGGGAAATTGGAACCGATGCCCGCCTGTTTAATGACAGAACCCGGCTGGATGTTGCCTGGTTTTCAACTTCCGTATCCAACCAAATTGTGGATGTTCGTGTTTCACCTGCGTCGGGAAATATTCTGCAAACACGCAATGAAGGTGATATCCGGAACGAAGGAATTGAAATTTCATGGGATCAGACGATGATAAAAAGTGGCAGTTTTAGCTGGAACATGATTACAAACTTTGGGCGCAGCAAAGGGACAGTGGTCAGTCTGCCTGATCAATTGGTGGAAGTATACCATTATGCCGGTCAGGTTGGCGATATCCGGCCAACAGCTTATCTGCAGGGCTCAACAATGGCCCTCTCCGGTAAAGATTATCTGCGTAATGATGAGGGTCGTGTTATTGTTGATGAATTTGGCCGGCCCAAAATCAATGCATCAAGTTCGTTGTTGATTGGAAACCGTGAACCCGATTTTAATGTGGGATGGTTAAACCGCTTTAACTTCAAATCCTGGTCGCTCTCCGTGATGACTAATTTCAGAAAAGGCGGCGATGTAGTGAACGGTACCTTGCGCAGTCTGATGTCGGGTGGTCAGGCAAAAATTCTTGAAGATTACAGAAACAGACAAATTCTTGTGAATGGTGTAGTGGAACTTCCTGACGGTACATATGCAGAAAATACAACTCCGGTAGTGTTTGATCAAACATTCTATATAAATTATTATGCACCGGTAGGTTCAAACTTTGTGGAAGATGGAACTTTAGTGCGTTTAGGCTATGCCACACTGGCTTATAATGCCGATGCCTTAGCCCGCAAAATAGGAATCAAAGGGTTAAACATTTCAATAACAGGAAGGAATTTACTGCTCATAACCAAATATTCAGGCTCCGATCCCGTTGTTAACTATACCGGAAATTCAGGTGGCACCGGAACTTTTGGAATCGATTACCTTGGTATCCCCAACACCCGGAATTTTCTGCTAAATTTAAGTGCAACTTTTTAATGTTTGAAGTCATGGAAAAATTGAAATACTGTTTAATTCTACTCATTGTACTGGTAACCTTTTCAGGATGTGATGAATATCTTGGCGACAACCGCGACCCTGATGGTGTTGACAAGGTGCCGGTGAATGAAATTATGCCCGTAGTACTTTTTTATACAGCTCTTGAGAATTACGACCACAGCGAATATGGAACTTATCTGGCCCAAAGTTTAACAACTCCGGGGAAAAGCCAGACTGAATCGCATGCATACCGCAGTGGATGGGAATTTCTTGGAATGAACCGCCATCCGCAATGGCGCCGCCATTTTTATGATGTCGGCACTAATGGAAAAGAACTTCTTCGGTTTGCAGAAGAAGAAAATTCAATGAATTATGTGGCACTTACAAGATTGCTCCGGCTGCTCTCTGTGCAGCAGACTACTGATGTGTTTGGACCAATGCCGTTAACCGATGCATATCAATCCTCCTCACCAAAATACGATTCCCAGGAAAGTATTTACGAATGGATGAAAACAGAAGCAGACGATCTTTTGCAGTTGTTTAACAGTCCTGAGGTAACCCAGGAAAGCAACCGGCAGATGGGAATTAATGTCGACAGAGTCTTTGCAGGAGATATGAACAAGTGGAAACAGGTTTTACTTGCGGTAAAAGCACGCATTTTATTGCGCGATTTACCTAATATGAACCGTGGAAATGCTGCAGCTGTTCTGGCTGCGGCAGAAGAAGCACTCGCAGGATGGACAGATCCCAAATACAAATTCGACGGAGGTTCGAGTGTCGAAAAAAACAACATGTGGGGTAAAAACAACAAACCGGTAAACACGTGGGAAAGCCGTTCAAACGATCTTTTATCTGCAATACCCACAAAGTATCTTGTTGAAGATATAATGGGCTACAATCCGGTAACTGATACCTTTACTGACCCCCGGCTGCCATTCATTATGCAGGCCCGTCCAGACGATAACGGAGTGGTAAAATACCGTTACCTTGAAAGCAATTCAGGAATGCCTCCAACAAATAAAATTGAATGGTACCCTGATATGTATGCTTCCGTGCTTACCACAGATACTTCAACCATTACATTCATTACACGCGAAGAATTACATTTTATAGCTGCTGAAGCTGCTTACTGGGCAGGAGATAAAAATAAGGCAACAGAACATCTGCGCCAGGGAATTGAAGCACACATGCACAGGATGCTTGTTCCTCAGGAACAAATTGATGCCTATTTAAACAACCCTGATCTTGTCCCGGGACCGTCCAACATTACAATTAGCGACATCATGACCGAAAAATACAAGGCCATGTACCTGCAGGTGGAACAGTGGAACGACTTACGCAGATACGGTTACAGTAATGATTTGAATAACATACGGTACGATAATACAATAGTCTACCCTGGATTAAGGCGCCCACACAACCTTTACGAACCCTATTGGGCTGCCGAAAACCAATGGATCCAACGGATAAATTATGATCCTGAAACCGAAGAAAAATACAACCGCGAAGAATTGATGCGCCTGGATGCATTCAGAAATCCGGAATGGCTGAAAAAACCAATGATTTGGGCACCACAAAACTAAACAAGAAAAGAGATGAATATGGAAACTTTAAAAACAGGAAATAAACAGTTTAACCTTTGCAGTTTTTTTAAACTTCCTGCATTGATTATTGCTGCAACTGTAGTTTTTGCTGCCTGCGAAATTAATAATCCCGTGGCTGATTTATCAGAGCCCGGTTTTATTACTGCCAATGTATACTGGGATGTTCCGGTTGCAAATGTTAAAGCAGGTAATAATGTTGAATTTTATGCCGAATACTGGACAACTGACGGTGAAATTAATTATCTGGGTGTGTGGTACGACATTCAAAAAAGTCAGAAATACCTTCTCACCAATCCTGCTACCGGCTACTCCCTTTCTGTTGACTCATCTGAAATATCACGCGAATTACTGGAGATAAAAACATTCACTCATTCGGAAGACAATTATGTACCGGAAAAAAAAGCATATGTCATTCAGGACCAGTTTCCGGTAAGTTATACCCTTGCTTCACTTGAATACAAAAACCCAATCACCTTTAACAGTGATCAGTTTAACCAACTCATTCCCGGATATGTTAAAGAACAATTCGTTGACAACCTCTTCCCTCAGCTCGGTTATCCCGAATTAAAAACGTTGCTTGTTACCGACAGGCAAATTGTGGAACCTGAAGTTTTTGAAAGTTACTTTGATTCCATTACTACCGGTGATGTTGTTTCGAGAATAATGAAAGCTGAAGCTGGTGAACCATTACGCACAAACATGAACGATGTTCCTTTCAACGCTTTGATATACAATAAAAACAGACAGTATTATGCTGTTGAATTTACACAGGGATATGAATTAAATGCAAGATTCAGAGTAGTAAACGGCTCCGGGGTCGGAAATTTTTCCGACGTAAAAAAGATTACTGTCTTTTAAACTTTATTAAGAAGTTGGTGAGATTAAATTGAAATACTGAAATGAAATAAACAACTAAAGAATGAAACGATTAAAATTTTACATCATCATAGCAGTTGTATTTGCAGGATTTACCTTCTGGGCCTGCGAACAGGAAATCGACCCGGTTTATTTTCCAACTGCAGATATTGATTTTACTTACTCTTCCTCTTCTCTGCATTATGTAGTGGGCGAAGAAATTCACTTTAACAATCAATCAGTTACCGGCAGTTCATGGGAATGGAATTTTGGAGATGGCACCTCATCTGCCGAAGAAAATCCGGTTCATAAATATACAGAACCCGGAACTTACACTGTGACTTTAAAGGTGGATGGAATGCAGGAAATTGAAAAGAAAATAATGATTAGTGATATTGTACCGGTTGTAAGTTACACCGCCAGTGATCCTGTAATTGTATACAATCAAACCCAGGTTGCTTTCAACGTACTCCTTGAAAACCCTGAAAATAAACCTGTATCTTACAAATGGGATTTTCCAAAAGGAACTGTCGGCGAAGGAATTGACGAAAATGGCAACAGCACATTGGAATCGCCAACTGTAGTGTTTGGAAGTATTGGCAGCCAGATTGTTTCATTGACCATCACCATCGAAGACAAAAATCTTGCACCGGTAAATGTTAATGTAAAAGTAAATTATAATCAGCCGGCAAAAACTCTGTATTATGCTGTAAAAGGCGGAAATATAATGGCAAAAAAAATCATTAACGGAATTGATCCTGAAGTGAATAATCCTTTTGATTTGGGTTACCGCTCCGGCAAACATCCCCTGACCCTGCAATTCAGCGGCGACTGGCTTTATGTTTTTGATGCAGGAACAAGGTTTGCCTATACGCCTGAACCAGACTATTTAACCGCCGGAGATGGTGAAATTTTTGTGATCTATTATGATGGCTCCCGCCGTGAATCTGTATTGGAGAATTTTGGCGGCGATACTTTCCTCGATTTTTACTATGGTTATATCGATGAAGAACAAGGATTAATCTATTGGGCCGACCGCCGTGAAGGAATATTCAGAACCCCTGTTAATACACGAAACAAGAAATTTTCGCTGAGCGATTATGATTATTTTGTTCGTAATACATGGACTGGTTATTATGGCGAAGGAATTGGCTGGGGAAACCTGAACGGAACAATCACCCGGTACAACAATCAATGGTGGTGGGCAAAACATACAACGGGAGCAGGAATTTTCAGATTTACTGAAAGTGATATCCTTGGCCGCGATAAGGTGGATGGCGATCCGGTACCTGCCGCAGGAAGCATTTTGAAAAATTACGGAATTCGTTCATTTGTAATCGATGAAGTCAACCAAAAGATTTATTTTGCCGAAAGCCGCTATAAAATGATCCTGCAAAGCAATCTGGATGGTTCAGGATTAAAAGTAATTGATAATTCACCTTTCGATGGAGAAGGTGGCGATACAGAAGCGATTTTTGTAACCGGAATGGCTACTGACGGGGAATATGTATACTGGGCATACCGCGGTCCACAGCCTCCTGCAGGAATGGATCCTGAAGAATACTACCAGGCAAATCCGCTGCACCGTCCGGGAATTAAACGAGTAAAAACAGGTGAAGAAAGTCCGGTGGTCGAATACTTCATTCCGGGAGTGGAAGCCTATGGAATTGCCATAGATCAAAAGCTCAGGTAGTTTTTATTCATTTCTTTTTGAATTGTATTTTCGGAAAGACAGGAAAATCCAGAATCTTCCTGTCTTTCCATACATAAACAACGATTATGAATCCGCTCATCGTTTAACTGATAAACTTAAAAACACATGTTTCGAAATTCTACTTTAACTTTCCTTTTACTGCTTATTATTATTGTTTCCACTATTAAAGCTCAGGAGCCTCCAAAAAGAGAAATGCGGGCATCATGGCTTACTACAGTTTGGGGACTTGACTGGCCGCAAACTAAAATTCCCGCAGGAGGCGGCGGTATTTATATTGACGCTCAAAAACAGCAACTCACCCGAATACTCGATTCTATGAAAGTTGCAGGAATGAATGCAGTCTTTCTTTCAGGTACGCTCCGAATGCGATGCGATGTATGAATCAAGTTATGAACCCTGGTCGGCACATCTCGTTGAAACAAGGGGAATGGATCCGGGTTATGATCCTTTACTGTTTGCTGTTGAAGAATGTCATAAACGAGGCCTCGAACTTCATGCATGGTTAAATCCTTACCGTTTTGAATCAGTCGCAGGTAAGTATAAGGGATTGCCCGGAGATTACCGGCAAACTCACCCTGAATGGGTACTTGAATATTCAGGTGACGGTTCCATCCTTGATCCGGGAAATCCGGGAGTAAGAGAAAGAATTGCCAACATAGTGAAAGAAATTGTATTAAAGTATGATGTGGATGGCATTGTATTCGACGATTATTTTTATGCATATGGCGGAACACCTTCTTCACTTGACCAGTATTCGCAGAACCTGTGGAAACCAAAATCGATGGATTTGGACGACTGGCGACGAAAAAATGTAAACCAAATGATTGCTGACGTTTATAAAACCATTCAGGAAAATGAACCGTGGGTAACCTTTGGAGTTTCACCTTTTGGAATCTGGACTGTTGATCCGCAGATAGCTGCTTCATACGGGCTTACATTGCCCTCAGGAATTACAGGGATGGATGCATACAAATCGATTTATTGCGATCCGGTAGCATGGCTAAGTGAAGGCACTGTAGATTACATTTCGCCACAAATATACTGGCCAACAACAAGTGTGGGTCAGGATTACAAAAAGCTTGCACCATGGTGGTCAGATGTCGTTAACAAGTACAACCGTCATCTTTACGTAAGCCATTCACTTTCAAATCTTGATGCTTCCGATTATCAGCCTCCAATCGCTCTAAAGTCGGCATCTGCCAGTTTCTTGGCAGAAAAACTAAGCGGAATGTCAATGATTGAATACTTTTCGCAGCTCAGTATGAAAAATTCAATTGCAGGATATGACCCTTCTGAATTTGGACTTCAGATTCAATGGAACAGGGATTCCGATAAAAATCAGGCCCCGGGAAGTGTCTTCTTCAGAGCAACAATGTTCTTTATTAAAGGATTCATAAATTATCTCCGCTCAAATGAATATGCAACTCCTGCTTTGCCACCGGTAAAACCGTGGAATAAATACAATGACCGTAGTCTCCCTGAAAACCTGAGAATTGAAAACAACCATTTGCTTTGGGATTCGCAGGAAGACAGCATTCGTTTTGCTGTTTACGCCATTCCTGATGAAATGCACGATCAGCCCGGAATTTTCCTTGATGCAGGTTATCTTTTGGGAATATCCTATTCAACTGAATTTGAATTGACAAAATTTCAGGATAAGTTAGCCGGTTACAATTTTGCCGTTTCAGTTTTAGACAGAAACGGAAATGAATTCCCACCGGTAATCATGGGAAAAGAATCAGCTGAAAATCAGCCGGCAAAATTGAGTTTCTCCCAAGGATTCCCAGGCAGTTTATCCGGGTTTTATATTTAAGTGGGAAGAAGTTCCAAATGCAGATCATTACATTCTTGAAATCGCAACAGATTCAGATTTTACAACTGCAATCAGCCGACTCCACCTTTCAGCCACTGCTTTTCCGTCGGTGAGTGTGAGTTTAAATGAAGATTCGGTTTACTTCTGGCGGATATTAACACGAAAAGCCAATGCAAAAGATACTGTTTCGCAAACAAGAAGTTTTAGATCCCTTCCCTTGCCACGGCCGCAAATTATTTATCCGGCAAATGAAGCTGCAGATGTTGATGTAATGCCAACTATTCGCTGGGAAGCCTTTGATGAAGAGTTTGATTTCCGAATGCAAATTTCTACCAACAGCCTTTTTACAGGAATTGTATTGGATACAACATCTGTACACGGAAACTCATTCAGTTTACCTGCCGGAACAATTTTTCCGTTTTCAACCTACTATCTTCGGTTGCAGGCAGTAAATGCAGATTCAACTACATTATGGTCCGAAGTTATCCGGTTCTCTACGGTTAAAACTCCACCACTGGTGCCGGTTATCATTTCACCCGAAGAAGGGGAAACGCTTACAGGACCAGGCGCAGCCTTGACTGTTGAACCCGATCCGCTTGCAAAAAGTTTTACCTTTCAGCTTTCAAACGCCATCACTTTTCCCTGGAACAGCCGCATTCAGCAATCGGTTGATGCCCCTGCCAATACTATTATTTTCGATAATCTTACCGAGGGCACGTGGTATGCAAAAGCCCGGGCAAACTATGGTGTTTCATCTTATACCGACTGGTCAGAAGTGGTTTCCTTCTCCTTCCTGACAACCTATTCAAAAGATATTCCTGAAGCAGTGTTTAGCCTGATTGTTCCAACTGTTATAACAAACGAACAGGTTAATGTCCGTTATATTTTACCTGATGCATCCAAAGTTCAATTGTACATTACCGATTTGACAGGAAAAAGAATTCTGCTTACACAAAAATCACTTAAATTGAAGGGAGAACATGCTGTATCCTTTTCAGGAGCTGAAATTCCAAGAGGTATTTATTTACTGACCCTTGAATCAAAATACGGAAGAAAGACAGTCAAACTGGTGAAATAATTTGAGTAATCTGAACCAGGCGAACCCGGTAAAGTTTTAGTCAAACCTTTGCCGGGTTTGTTTTGTACGGATGAATCTCCGTTTGACGGATATTGTAATTAACTTAAAGTCTGCCCGTCATCTGTAATGCTCCTACATTTAAAACATTCTGTATTGAACTTATCGCATTAAACCAAAGGTAATCTGTTAGACATAAATGTTTTTCCAGCATGTATATTCCGGAGCTAAACAGCTTGAAGATTAGAATTTAACAATATTCACTGCAAAAATCCTGTAGCGCAGCACCTTTTCTATAAACCCAAACGTGATTAAATCACAATGGCGAACAAATTTAATTTGCAAAAAAGGTGCGGAGCAACCTGCATTTTGTGACGAATATTAAACTTTTCAGGAGCCGGATTTCATCTGAGAAGATGATTAAAAAGGACGTAACGTTTTAAAATTCTTTCAACCAACAAAATCATAAATTATGATAAAAGTCAATTCACAATTACTTTAATTCAAGTAATTTAAGAACTTCTAAGAATTGAGTCAGTTTTAATCAGAATTATTGTTAAAAAGTAAAGGAAATACAGTCAGTTTTTGTAAATTGTATACTGTGTTAATCAAAATAACAACTTTTTATAATGTCAAACTAAAATTTATTATCATGAGAAAATTTACTTTGCTTTTTATTTTTATGGTTTTTGGTGCAGTGTCATTTGCCCAGCAACCAGTAGTAACACCTGTTTGGGATATTTCCGTGAGCGGTACTGCGGATTGGAGCACCGGCATTCCAATTGGTGGAGAAGTTCCTTCCTGGATGGGGGGAACAACAGAACGCGGAATGGCGTTTTATGATGGTAACCTGTATGTGGTTTCAAGGAAAACAAATCCACCTGTACTGCAGGTACTTGATGCAACAAACGGAGAACTGGTAAATACAATTGAAATTGATACACTTGTAGCTGTAGGAGGAACATTTGCCGTTAACGATATTGCAATTACTCCTTCGGGAAAAATACTTCTTGCCAATCTTGCCACGAACACACATACTCAGCCCTTTAAGGTTTATGTGATGGAAGAAAATGACCAGGGTGGCTATGACATGTCAACCCTTCTTTCATGGAGTTCACAGGACACCATTGACGGTGTTGAACAACCGACCAACCGTCTTGGCGATGGTTTTGCATTTTATGGAGATGTAACCGCTGAAGATGATGGCTATATCCTTGTGGGAGATGCAAATTCTGCCGCCCTTGAACCCATCGTTTACAGATGGAATGTGCAGGCAGGTGAAGTAACAGATACAGTTCCGCAAAAAATTATTTTACAGGAAGTTTATCCTGCTGCAGTAGAACCGGCCTTGCCTAAACTTGGAATTACTCCCCGTCTGTTTCCAATCAGCGATGATATGTTCTGGGCTGACGGCCATTCTACCTACCCGGCATTATACAATATGGATGGTGAACTTCTATCAACTTTCACCGGAGATTATGCACCTGTTTTAACCGGGATTTCGGGAGTAAATTTCTTTACATTTAAAGGTAAAGATTATATTCTTGCCCCTGCAACAAATCATGCTCCACCGGCAACCGCACCAGCTGCAGCATTCGAACTCTTCCAGATACCTGCCGGAGGTGCCGAAGAAGCTGATTCAATAGCTCTTTTCCCTGAACATGGACTTGGAGGAAATACAAATGCTTCGTATGCAGCGCCAATGGCTGTTGATGTTCAGGATAATATGGTGATGTTATACATCATGTCCCCGAATAACGGTGTTGCCGCTTATTCTCTTACCCTTGCCGAAGATACAACCGAAGGTGTCTGGAACATCAGCAACAGTAGTTTTAATGCCCTTGGCACTGTAGACTCAGATACTACCATCAGAGGTCTGACAATATATGCACATAGTGAAAAAACAGTTGTAATCGATGAAAACGGCAAAACACTTGATGGAATGGAATTCACCCACCGGTTGAAATTAGGTGGCGGCGGCGATTTCGATGAAAACGGAATGCCGCTGGGTCGCGTTCTTGCGTTTGATGTGGAAGGTAATTCAACAATTACTGTGATGGCTATGTCATCAAGCAGCAGTGAAACAAGGGATCTGAATATCGCAGCCGAACATCCGGATTCTGTTTTTGCAGTGTTCCCTGCACTCGGGCCTGAAATTTCGAAAGGGGTTTACAATTACATCGGACCGGCAACTACAATCTATATGTATTCAGCCAACAGTGGAATTAATATTTATTATCTGAAAGTTGAAATGGGCACTGGTATTAACCCCATTGTGGAAAGACAGAATATCAGGGTTTATCCAAATCCGGCTACTGATAAAGTTTACATTGGCGTGAATGAACCAACACAGGTTGCAATTTACAACCTGAGCGGAAGCATGATCTTATCCCGAATTGTGGAATCAGAAAATGATTTTATCAACGTAAGTAATATGCAACCCGGAATGTATATCATTCAGTCGCAGTTTAAAAACGGATTCACTCAAAAACTGATTGTAAAATAATCAGGAGAATGCAAAAACCGGACAGGAGGAAAATATTGCTTTTTCCTCCTGTTTTTTTTCCAACCATACCAATCACAGCACATATCATCTCTTTTTTTAAAATTCTAATCCTGCGGTAATAAATGGACTGAAGGACTGATGGACTGATGGACTGAAGGACTGATGGACTGATGGACTGATGGATTGATGGATTGAAGGACTGATGGACTGATGGATTGAAGGACTGATGGACTGATGGATTGAAGGACTGATGGACTGATGGAGACTGATGACTGAAGGACTGATGATTGAATTACTGTCATCTGACCGGGTTTCGGGTTCAGGTTTCAGGTTTGTCTCGTGTCTTGTCTTGTGTCTTAATTGTCTTGTGTCTTGTGTCTCGTTGGCGAATTACTGAAGGACTAAAGGACTGAAGGACTGATGGATTGATGAAGACTGATGGACTGATGGACTGAAGGTCAGAAAAATAAACCCCGGATATACGAAAAATTCTCCAATGAACCCGGAGCATGAATTGAATCTCCAAACTTTAAACATCTGTAGTTTATCTCCATATCATGACTATACCTGGTCTATAGTTTCTTCGGAGTTAATTCGCACTTAATTCGCAGTATCTTCGCAGTTCATTCGCGAAATCGCGAATGAACTGCGAAGATACTGCGAGTATAGTGCGAATTAAGTACGGCTGAGGTATAGACCTGGGATGGTCTGACTGTGGATTTTAATATGACCTTACTAATTATCATTCTTCTTCAGATTTTAAGGAATGGGTTAAAATATTTTCCCATGGGTTTGTTCATTAATCAAAAGACCTGAGCGACCTTCTTCCGGAAAAGATTGTTATCTTTCCGGAAAATAAATTTTTAGCAGAGAAAATATTAAGATGTTAAAGGCCAAAAATTTAGTGATGCCGTTTGTGAAGTGGGTCGGGGGGAAACGACAGCTTATGGCTTCGATTGTTGAACAGTTACCTAAGAATATAAAAGAGTTTCGGTACGTTGAACCATTTGTGGGTGGAGGGGCTGTTTTTTTTAACTTGCAGCCCCGGAATGCGGTAATAAACGATTCCAACGAGGAGCTTATCAATGTTTACCGGGTCATTAAAACCAATCCTGAGGTACTTATTGCTGATCTTAAAAAACATATAAACGAGCCGGATTATTTTTATGAAATCCGAGCCCTTGACCGGACCGATGCCTTTAAAAAACTGACTCCCGTTCAGCGGGCATCGAGGGTAATTTACCTGAATAAAACCTGTTACAACGGACTGTACAGGGTGAATAATGCAGGTGAGTTCAATGTGCCTTTTGGTAAATACAAGAACCCCAATATTGTTAATGAACCTGTTATAAAGGCAGTAAGCAGGTACCTTAATTCAGCTAATATAAGCATTAACAATAAAGACTACGGTGAGATACTAAATCTGGCTAATGAGCATTCATTTGTTTACCTGGACCCTCCTTACCATCCCATTTCTGAAAGTTCCAATTTCACGGGTTATGTTCAGGGTGGATGGGACAGTGCTGATCAGATACGACTACGGAAGGCCTGTGATGTTTTGGATTCTAAAGGTGTAAAGTTTTTGTTGTCCAACTCATCGGCTCCTTTAATAAAAGAACAGTATCAAAGTTATAAAATAATCACGGTAAAGGCAAACCGTGCAGTGAATTCAAACGGTGCTGATCGCGGAGAGATAGATGAAGTACTGATAAAAAACTATGACTAAATCGAAAAATGACCTGGCCTGGGAACATTTGTTTGATAAATATCAACTCCTGAAAAGGATATCGGGTGAAGGTTATTCAGTAATTTCAGCAACGCAAATCAATGAATTCAGGGAAGCCCGGTTAATGACAAAATTTGACCATAAATCCCAGCTTCCAAAATTGTTTGCTGAAAATGACCTTTCCATTTTACCAACCTCACGAGGTGGTTATGTAATCGGTCCATTTGAAACATTTCATGATTTTAATACTGAAGATATTGAGGTATCGCATGTTGATTTTCCTACCTTTTTGGAAAGCCTGGATTACAAGGATATCACCAGTGAAGCAACGGCAGTAAACTGTGCTTATGTCTCAAAAATTCTTCACCGGTTTACAGGAGAAGATGAGTTATGGCCAACGGTCAGCGGGCGAATGAGTTCTTCGTATTTTGAATTTGATATCAACTCAGCCAGTGGTTTGTTCAGGGTGAGCGTAGGAAGTTCACAGGTTGAAATTGACGGGGGCTATGAAGGTGATAACTCATTATACCTTATTGAAGCAAAAAACTATATCTCCGATGATTTTTTGGTCCGGCAGCTTTTCTATCCTTACAAACTGTGGAGTGGGAAAATTCAGAAGCAGGTACGGCCCATTTTTCTTTCTTATACCAACGGAATTTTTCACTTGAGGGAATACCGGTTTAAAAATGCATATCATTATAATTCACTGGTACTGATAAAGCATAGAAAGTACAAGGTACAGGAAGGTGGATTTAACATTGAAGTTTTGATGGAACTCATGGACCAGACAAGCCCAGTGAGCGAACCGGCAATTCCTTTTCCGCAGGCTGACAATTTTGAACGGGTTATTAATCTTTGCGAGTTGCTGAAGCAAAAGGAGTTCCTATCCAAAGAGGAAATCACAGAAAACTATGATTTTGATGCCCGGCAAACCGATTATTATTCAAATGCAGGTCGGTATTTAGGTCTCATTGATGTGGGCCGTGACCAGGATACCCGGCACATTGGCTGCCGGCTGACCTCCAGGGGAAAACAGGTATTTAGCCTCGACCTTAATGAACGGCAGAAGGAATTTGTACGATTAATAGTTGCACATATGGCATTTAAAGAATCGCTGAAATTGTTTTTTGATTTGGGCCAAATGCCGGATAAGGAAAGGATTGTCGAAGTTATGAAACGCTGCTATTTATACAATGTAAACTCTGACTCCACCTTTTTCAGAAGGGCTTCAACGATCTCCGGCTGGTTATCCTGGATAGTGAGTCAGATTGAGGAATGATTACAAGTATTTCAAATTTGTCTAAAAAGTTTTAGAATTTTCGAACATAGTCTGAAACTTACATGCTTTTTTCCGACTAATTTTCTGAACCATGTTTTACAGAATTACCCTGATTCCTTAATAATCATGGAATCAGGTTAATGAGAAAAATCAAGGTTCAGACGTTACTGTCCACGAGGCACAATTCAACACTCCACCGCCTTTTGCAATCCGGCGGGCATCAAAGGGAACTATTGTATTATTGTAAAAAACTTCTTTAAGGATATGTAATGCTGTACCGTCTGAATTCATTTGAAATTGAGGTACAACAATTAAATTTCCTACATGCAGGTAATTAATGTATAAACCTTTGGCAGTTTTTTGTGATGAAGGAACCGTACAGGGTACTTTTAAATGGAGAAGCTGGTTCTCTGATAATATACTTAAGAAGCTCCTTTGCCAATTTCTTTCCTTTTCGTTTTCAGTTTCATTTATTAAGACAGTACTATCGTCAATAAAGCGTATTAGACCATCGGCATGGCCGGTGAGTTCTTTTGGATATTCCGGAATGATGATGACACGACATTGCAGGTCCTTTTCAAACTAAGTAATGATTTCAGCTTCGCTGAATTGGTAACGATTATCCTTTAAAACCCTGTCGGTTATGATAACTTTATCTGTTGCTTTTATAACATTACCACCATCCAGGATTAACGGGCTATAATGTGGCCGGGGCAGCCGGTTCATCAGCTCCACCAGCACCCGGTTTGTAATACCAATATATTCTTCCGGTTTGAAATAAGCCTTTGGGGCGAAATACAAATTGCACAAAATCATCTTCTGCCACCTGTACCGGCATGTAATCGCGGCAGTAGATGTCGTAGGTTTCCACCAGCAACTTTACCTTATAACCGGCAGATTCAATGATATCCGAAAGCTCATTAAAAGATTCAGGATATTCTTCCGGCAGGAGGTTGGAGAAATAGACGGTATTGGTTTAGTTATCGGTAATCATTTTAATAATCGACTTTTTAATGTTTGTCCTTATAAGTTCTCCAATTGGTTTAAATTCTTCTGCTGAAAATTCATCTGTTTTGGCATTGTTACACTAGTAACAACATAAAACACTTTGAAATTGAATGAAAATGTAGATTTATCACTTGCAGTTTGGAACTGGTCATTAGTATCGTCCGAACCGTATTTATCCAGCCAGAACAGTTCCGGATCCTGTCCCCGGTGCACAACAGGATTCTTTGGCAGTTCCAGTTGTTTTTTACCTGCTTTCACTTTTGCACTGGCTTCCTCATATCCGGCCTCTTCCTGCGAAGGGATGTGTGCCCGTTTTTCTTCGGCGTGTTTTATAGATGCTATTTTATCGGTCATTGCTGTTTGTTTTATATCCAATTTTTGGTCGGTTTTCACTACTTTTCTTTTGCTGCATTAATTCTCTGATCGCTTTAAAAATCAGTCTGAATTTTTCATCATATTGTGATTCAAGTTCTACTATTTTTCGTTCAAGGTCTTTATGTGCAGACAGAATTTCCCTTAGCTTTACAAAAGCACGGACAATTAAAACGCTGGTTTGAATTGCAGTTGGGGTGTTTAATACACTTGCCAGCATAATTGTTCCGTGTTCTGAGAAAGCATAGGGATTGGTTTTTGAAAATTTGAGTTTTTTGAGGTGATCGCAATTTGCGATCACCTGTTCTTTTTCCTGATTGTTTAGCTGAAACATAAAATCGGCGGGAAACCGTTCTTTATTGCGTTTTACCTGTTCATTGAGTCTGCTTGTAGTTACACCGTAAATATCGGCCAGTTCATTATCCAACATCACCTTTTGGCCTCTAATTATCAAAATGGCCCGGTCAATTTTTTCAACAGGTATTAATGTAGAATTCATTGATGATTAATTTTGATTACAACTTCTATCTTGTTCAGTTTAAAAAATCGAAGATATGTTGTTTCATTCAATTCATTTGAAGTGCCAAATTGACTTCTCAAGTTTCCCACTCTTCCCTTGAATTTACAAGCTGATGGCCATAAGCTTCGGCATAATCATTGACTTCGAACATAGAACCCTGCGGCCCCTGCCGTGAAGGAATAGCATTGATATCGGGTGTAAATATTCTGCGTCCTGTTCATATGTCGTTGTTGATGAGGGAGCCGTCGTTGTCGGTTGCATAATGCCATTCCGGCTCTTCATAAGGGCTGTTTAAGATTGGGTTGTCACTGTTCATTCTGATAAGTAGGCCGGTTTAATTTAAGATTTAACGGATTAAAACTAACGATAGTTGGC
>CAWFMB010000037.1:0-29633 GCA_963816685.1 uncultured Prolixibacteraceae bacterium
TTATTTTCAGACTTTCCTAATGCGTTTCTAAGTTATTACATTTTTACGATTTTTCAAATTTTAGGAAAAATAATGATAACTCAGGGATTTCCCATTTAATTTTATCTGTGGCTTAATTGGTGAAAAGAAATTTGTACACCATGTTAAGTTAATCAAAATCAGGAAGGAGGTAGTACTTCCTGCAGAAATCAGTTATCGGGTTTAATTGTTTTATTTTTTGTACAATTAAGTTATTCTTTTTAATTGACATTGAATTCGCTATTTTCGTATAAAATGTGTAAAGCTTAATATGACAGCATTACTTTTTTTCTTTTTTGTTTCCATTGTAACATCCTTTTTATGTTCAATCTGGGAAGCGGTGCTTTTAAGTATTACTCCAACTTATGTAAGCCGCATGGAAAGGGAAAAACCATTAACCGGTAAATTACTGAACCGGTTTAAGGAAGATATTGACCGGCCGCTTTCTGCTATATTAACATTGAATACTATTGCCCATACAGTAGGTGCTATTGGAGTGGGAGTGGAAGCCGGAAAGATTTTTGGTACGCATCACCTCAATCTTTATTTTTTTGAAATCACTTATGAGTCGTTAATTGCCGGATTGATGACACTTGCCATTTTGATACTTTCTGAAATTATTCCTAAAACTCTTGGCGCCAGTTACTGGAAACTTCTCACGCCATTTACTGTTCGGTCGTTAAGAGTATTACTGATTCTGCTTGCACCTTTTGTTTGGTTAAGTAAATGGATTACCCGGCTCATAAAAAATGACAGTAACAGAAGTGTTTTTAGCCGTGCCGATTTTTCTGCAATGGCCGATGCAGGGTTAAAAAGCGGTGCACTTGACAGGGAAGAGAAATCGATAATTCAAAATTTGCTGCGGCTGGAGAACCTGAAAGTGAGAGGAATAATGACCCCTCGTTCTGTAATAATGATGGTAAAAGAAGAAATGTCGATAATTGAAATTTTTGATGAATTTAATCCGCTGGTTTTTTCCCGGATACCCGTTTACAAAGATCATCCGGATAATGTAACCGGTTTAATTTTGAAAGACAGCATTCTTGAAAACCTTGCCCAGGACAGGCATGAAATGAAAGCATCAGAATTAAAACGGGATATACTTTTTGTTGAAGATTCATTTTCTGTGGCGAAACTTATGGATACCCTGATTTTACGGAGGCAACACCTTGCGATGGTTGCCGATAGTTTTGGAAGTGTTGTTGGGCTGGTAACTATGGAAGATTTGTTCGAAACATTGCTGGGGCTCGAAATTGTGGATGAAACCGATAAAGTGGAAGACATGCAGGAACTGGCCCGAGAGAATTGGAAAAAGCGGGCTAATCCGGACAAGAAATAACAATACTTTGATTGGCGGCAGGAAGGCCAATCTATATTCCTCCTCTTTGGAGAAATTTGAAAAGTAATTTTTTTACAATTGTTTTATAAAAATATCCTTGAATTTCATGTGTAATTCATCACCTGTGTGTAACTGAAGTCCAATGAAACCTTTTTTTCCTACATCATATAGTTTATGCACCTCGTTATTTAAAATTTCTTTTCCCTTAAAATTAGTTATCATATCTCCGTTGAGCCAGGCCTGAATTTTATTTCCATCGGCAAAAATTTCAAGTTCGTTCCATTTTTCTTCATCGTCACTATATAGAATATTGACTTCCTTTTCACGCATCGATTCATCTACCCACTCATCTTTGGGCACATCCGGATAAATCCAGCGCTGTTCTCCGCGTGTTTCATCCCAGATAAAACCTGTTCTCCAGGGCTGTGGCGGGTGAATATCGATTTGAGGCCCATCAAGCCAGTAATTTTCCTCATCGTAGCGGCTGCGAAGCTGAATTCCGCTGTTTCCCGGACTTGATTTGTAAGCAGCAAATTTTAACAGCAGTTCAAAATTGTCGAATTCAGTTTCAGTCAGCAACCATACATAATTGTGTGCTGTGTCGCCAACGGAGTTGACAACAATAGTTCCGTTTTCTACTGTCCAGTAATTTTTAACTGAATCTTCGGGCTGTGCTTTAATTTTCCAGCCTGCTAAATCAATTCCGTTGAATAAATTATCATAACCAGCCGGCACTTGTCCGGAAACATTCATAAATGACAGTAACAGCAGAAAGATGATTAACCGGATTAAATTCATAGTATTTGTTTTTAAATAGTTTCTTATTTTGAATTTCCTTTTAGCAGATTAATTTTCAATTATATTTTCAATATCATCATCCGAATCCGGAATGTTCATTTTATCCGATTCTGATCGGGCTTGTACAAAATCCATTTTTTTCAGGGATGCTTTAACCACCATTCCGATTACAAACCGCAAAGCAATATGCTCCATCGCTTCGGGCAGATATGGTATATCAATTTTTTGGTTTGCACATTGTGTTAAACGACGTATCAGTCGTTTAGCTTCCTTTTGATCAATTCCTTTGTCTGAGCTGCGTATCAGATCGTAAAATTCATTTGGCAGGTGCTCATAAAGAAATCCATCGATGCTAAGAATAACTTTAATAAGGATTTTTTCTTCGCCAGTTTCGTTTATTATTGGTACATTAATTTTTTTGTTGAGTCGTTGTGCAAGATCTTTGATTTCTTCGGTGGTCATTTGGTACCTTTTTTCCGGTGGGGCATAAAATTCGTGTAAAAGGCCCTCAAATTCTTCTGTTGTTAATTCAGCTACTGTTTTTCCCATGATTTAATGATTTGAATGATTAAAAATATTAAGCCTGGAACAACGATTCCAGCAGGTTTCTCGATTCTTCATTATAAATGCCGTCAATCGTAAGGTTTGGTTTGCGGGTTTGTAATTCTTTGATTCCTGATGCGGTTTTCGTGCCAAAAGAGCCATCAGAAGTTCCAACATCAATACTTAGGAGTTTTAATGCATCCTGCAGTGCAACAACCTGAGGGCCGCTGCTGCCAATCTGAAGTACCGGATCTGGAATGGTAAATTTTTTAACTGGTGCCAGCCGCTGGTATGACAAGACTGTATTTAGCCGGTACGCAGAAACAGAAACCCGGTTTCCCTGGTTGCCACCCAGACAATAAACCCGCTTTCTATCGGGTGAAAGACCAAGAAATATGCCCACATGCCCTTTCCACGATTCGGGACTTTCGCGCCAGAAGACAACCACATCGCCTGGTTCAGGCGAAATTACTTTCGTGCCCACATTCAGCCATGAACGGGCATTTGGTTTTCCTGAATATTGTAATCCCGATTTCCAGGCCACCCAGTTCACAAAAGTGCTGCACCAGGCAATTTCATCATTTGTAATGCCGTTGATTTTTGTGTCTTTGGCATATTTTAAAACTTCAGGATTATGTTCATCTCCTGCTATTTCTTCGGTTCCAAGTTCATTGAATGCAATTTTTAAAAGCTGTTCCATTTTAAGTCAGTTTAATTACCAACTCAAGTTAGGGAATCTGAAGATGAAAGTCAATAGCTGATTTTACAGATTAAAAAGGTTAATAAAGCTGTTTTTAATTTAGGCTGTCACTGATTTTTTGACCGTTTAATAAATTCAAAAGGTTTAGTGCTGCTTTATTCTGAAGTTCTTTTACAGCACGATCAGAATACCATGCATAATGTCCGGTGCAAATGGTTCGCTGATGTTTTAAAAGTTCAAATTGAGCATCTGTTGGTGGTTCATTTTCAAAAACGTCAAGTCCGGCACTGTGGATTTTTCCGCTGTTCAATGCATCCAGTAATGCTTTCTCATCAATAGTTTCTCCCCGCGAAGTATTTATTATCACCGGCTTTTTTTTCATCAGGTTGAATGTGTTTTCGTTTAAAAGATGAGTAGTTTCATGTGTCAAATTACAATGCAGACTAATGACATCTGAATTTTCAAGTAATTCTTCAAGCTCAGTTTTAAGAACAGGGAAACGGTTAAAATACCGCTGAGGTTTATATGGATCTGTTCCAATAATATTTTTAAACAGTGGGGCTGCTTTTTCGCTGAAAGTGCTGCCAATTCTGCCCAGGCCAATTATTCCAAGAGTTTTATCATGAAGTTCAAAAATATCATCTACAGGTGGTGCCGCAAATTTCCTGGAAAGTTGTTCTTCGGTATCCCACAATCCCCGCGTACAGGAAAACAGCAATGCCAATGCATGTTCTGAAACAGAATGATTTGCATATCCCTGAACGTTGGCCACTTTTACTCCAAAACGTGTGCAGGCATCCACATCCACATTGTCATAACCTACTCCGTAACGAACCATAGCTTTCAGGTTATTCATTTTCGAAAGAAATTCTTCGTCGATAATGGTGTGGCGTACCAGTATTCCATCGGCGTCTTTTGCAAATTCCATCTTTTCCGCTTTTTCGCCTTTAAAGGAGGGATGAATTTCCAGTTGTATTCCGTTCCCTTCAAAAAGTTCTTTTTCAAAAGTGTAGGATTTATATCCTGAATCGAGAATGACTACTTTCATATTTTTAGATTTGTTATCGAAGTTTTAAATCTGTTTTTCCTGTCTCCTGGATGATTAAGAGGGGCTTTAAATTCCATTGTATGCTGAAAATCCACCATCTACCGGTACTGTTATGCCGGTAATAAAAGATGAATTACCTGACAATAACCAGAAAACCGTGGACACCAAATCATCTGGTGTCCCCAGTTTTTCCTGCGGTGTATGATCAATAATTCGTTTTCCTCGCGGTGTGAGTTGACCTGTTATTTCATCGTAAAGCAGGAACCGGTTTTGTTCGGTTAATATAAAACCCGGTGCAATGGCATTTACCCGGATATTCATTTTTGAAAGGTGAACGGCCAGCCACTGTGTGAAATTAGTAATGGCTGCTTTTCCGGCGCTGTATGCAGGAGATTTACTCAGCGGCTGAATTGCTCCCATTGAACTGATATTAATAATGTTTCCGAATTTTTGTTTTGCCATGCTTTCACCAAAAACTTTGATGGGATAAACACTTCCAAGAAAATTCAGGTCTGCAGTGTAACGAAAATCATTTAAATCAATACCAAAAAACGAATCTTCCAAATCCGTTTCATGAAACAGGAACTCGGTTTTTGTAGATGCTCCTTTGGTTGCCCCGCCTGCAACATTTATTAATGCGTCAATTTTCTCTGTCCTTTTTTGAACTTCATGATTAGCAGCTTTTAATGATTCAATATCCAGTACGTCGCAAATGATTTGAAGATGATTATTTCCAAATGCACTTATTTTTTCAAATGTTGTCTGCAGTTTTTCAGCGCTTCTTCCCAATGCAATTATTTGTGCTCCTTCTTTTGCCAGAGCCAAAGAAATTGCGGATCCAATTACTCCGCTGGCACCGGTAACAATTATCGTTTTATTTTTTACTGAAAACATAAATTTCTAATTTACCTGTACCGGTTCAAAATTTTTCACATCACTGTTTACGTCAATTTTTAATACCGAAACCAATTCATTGGGGCTATTGCCGGGCAACCTGATATGCAGTTTATTTCCATTTCTTTCAAAGTCCAGTTTTTTCCCATTTAGAATTTTGCATGATTTTATTTCAGAGTCAAACGGAAACGGCAGTTCTACTTCATTTTTACTGAAGTTTAACAGGTTAATATAAATGGTATTTCCTTTTCTTGTGGAAGTTAGCCAGTCGGTGGGTTTATAAGGGCCACCGGTGGTTCCATAAACAGATTCACCATATTTTTTCAGCCATTTGCCGATTTCTTTTAAACGTTCCACCTGGCGTGGTTCAATGCGTCCATCGGGCATTGGTCCAACATTTAACAGCAGGTTTCCACCTCCGCCCACAGTCTTCAACAGGGTAAACAGACAATCCTGCAGACTTTTCATTTCATCATTTGGTTTCCACGACCATTGGTTGCAAATTGTAATACATGATTCCCAGGGATGTTCAACATCATAGGTTCCCACGCGTTGTTCGGGGGTGGCAAAATCACCTGCATATTCATCCGAAATGGTAATTCCTTCCATCCCTTTTCGGCCTTTATCCACACGGTTATTAATAAGCACATTGTTATCAAGGCCTTTCAAATAATTATAAAAATCAAGTCCCATTTCGTGTGTCCAGGGTTCTTCCCATTCACCATCGAACCAAAGAATCTTTGTATTGTATTTTTCAATCAGCTCTTTGGTTTGTCCTTTCACATAAGGGATGTATTTTTCCATATCGCCGGTTGCTTTTTTTGTTTTGCCTCCCGGACTTCCCAGCGGATACAGCGGATGATGCCAGTCGCAAATGGAATAGTACGTTCCGAAAACAATTCCATATTTATCGCATGCATTTTTTAATTCCATTAAAACATCCTTTTTGTAAGGAGTGGACGAAATATTATAATCAGAATATTCAGTAGGCCACAAACTAAAGCCATCGTGATGCCGCGTAGTAATTACAAAATATTTCATGCCGGCTTCCTTCAATGTTTTAATCCACTCACCGGCATCAAAATTTACAGGATCGAATTGCTTGTAGAGGTTGTCGTATTCCTGCACCGGCACTTCACTGCCCCTCGACCAGCCAATTTCTGTACCTTTTAAACTCACTGGTCCCCAATGCACAAACATTCCAAATTTCATGTCCTGGAAATCTTTTAGTTGTTTAGTGATGACTTGTGTTTTGTGTTGTGCAAAAACATGTGTTGAAAAAAGAATTAAAAGAATAAGGTATAGCCGGTTTTTCATCTCATTTATCTTTAGTGTTGTAAAAGTATTTAATGGAGCTCATTTTGGTTACTGTTATAATTGTATGTAAAATGATTAGAGCTCGTTTCATTTCTTAATGATTTTGTATCTTTCAGTTTTTAAAGATAAAGAAATATTTTTCTGTCTTCGAATGCGATATTTGAATTTAATTTTACCTGAATCAGATGAAACTGTACTTTTTAATTCTGCTTTTTATTTCCCTGCTTTTTTCTTCAGGTTCAGAAGAAAAAAAATTGTGGCCTGAATCCACTCAGGAATCGAAACCGTGGACGCGGTGGTGGTGGATGGGCAATGCAGTGGATAAGGAAAATATTTCACGCGAATTAAAAGAATTCCACGATGCAGGGATTGGTGGGGTTGAGATTACTCCAATCTATGGAGTGAAAGGTGAAGAAAATATTTTCATCGAATATCTTTCTCCGGAATTTTCTGAAATATTGAAATACACGATTACCGAAGCACACAAGCTGGGAATGGGTGTTGATTTGCCCCCCGGAAGCGGCTGGCGTTGTGGTGGCCCATTTGTTCCGGAAGATAAAGGATTATGGTCTTTACAAATTGACAAAACAATATTGACGAAAGGAGAGAAATGGAATTTGCCCAAAGGTGTAGAAAATGCGGCAGCCGTTTCATTTGTGGATGAAAACAAAAAGGTTATTGTGCTGAATCCTAAGGAATCATTTACGACGCCATCATCCGGAATGGTTTATACAGCATTCCGCATAAAAAACGGCGATAAGGTAAAACGTGCTGCCGACGGCGGACAAGGCTGGGCCATCGATACGTTTAACGAAGAAATTACCAACTGGTACCTCAATGAGTTCTGGAATCGGCTCGAAATCGGTGAAGGTTTGCTTCGCTGCTTTTTTCACGATTCGTTTGAATATACAGGTGATTTTACCACCCATTTTACCGAAGAGTTTAAAAAGCGGAGGGGATACGATCTTGCTGAATATTTGTATGTTTTAGCCGGCGATTGTGATGATGAGGAAATCGTTGCCCGTGTGAAATCAGATTACCGCGAAACGTTGTCAGATTTGGTTCTGGAGTCATTTATACAACCCATGACCGAATGGACACATTTGCACAAAAGCCTGAACCGCAACCAGGCACATGGTTCGCCGGGTAATATCCTCGATTTATATGCCGCCAGTGACATTCCGGAAACTGAAATCTTCCGGACCGTGGAACCAGGCTCAGTGGATATTTTTGTAAACAAATTTGCATCGTCGGCTGCACACATCACCGGTCAAAAACTGGTTTCGTCAGAGAGTTTTACCTGGCTTGATGAGCACTGGACAGTCACTCCCGGTGATATGGTTCGGGCAACCAACCGTTTTTTTCTCGCCGGAATTAACCACATGTTTTTTCACGGAACCTGCTATTCTCCGGAAGATGCAGCATGGCCGGGCTGGCTGTTTTATGCTTCCACCGAATTGAACGACCGTAATCCGCTGTGGCCTGAATTGCCCGTGTTGTTTAAATATATACAAAGATCGCAGTCTGTGTTACAGCAAGCAAGGCAACAGAACGATGTGCTTGTCTACTGGCCATATTTTGATGTGGCTGCAGCGCCCGGACGAATTTTTAATCACCTGGGCGTAAACAAGGATGCCGGCTGGTTTGTGGAGCACCCTATATCCGGTTTATCGAAGGATCTGATGAATGCAGGTTATACCTTTGATTATATTTCTGATAAACAACTGCTGAATAGTAAAACGGAAAATGGTAAAATTATTACGTCAGGTAATGCTGCATATAAAGCTGTGATTGTGCCAAAAACAAGCTATATTCCGCTGGAGACGATGCGGCAGTTGAAACAGTTTATCGACACAGGTGGAAAAGTTTATTTTGATGAACAACTGCCTGAAAGTGTACCGGGAATGTTTCAGCTTGAAATACGCGAAATACAACTTCAAAATTTGAAGCAAACATTTCCATCTGAAAATGTGGGCAGTGTTCCGGAATTGCTTTTGACAGCCGGAATTGAAGGTGAAAAATCGGTTGTTGAAAATGGATTTCATTTCCTGAAGATGAAGATGGACAATGAAGGTTGGTACATGATTTTCAATACCGGAACTGAAACAAATGATGCTATGATTGAATTAAATGCCCCGGCTAAAAATTATATTTTCCTTAATCCAATGGATGGAAAGATTTCTTTGCCTGAACAAAAAGGCAATTCTATCCGGCTTCAACTGGAACCGGAAGAGACGGTTTTTGTGAAATGCACCAATAAAAAAGTAGAGGCAGCACCTTTTGTTTATGAACAAATTTCGCCGGATTCATTACAAATAAAAGGAATGTGGAAAATTGAGTTTACAAAAGGAGGACCGGTTTATCCGGGAAATATCGCTACAATTGATTTGCAGTCGTGGACAGAAATGGGAGACAAGGAAACAGAGCGTTATGCCGGAACTGCACATTATTCCATCGAGTTCAACTGGGAAAAAGAACCGGGCGAAGCGCTTTTAAATTTGGGAACTGTGAAAGACTGTGCAAATGTAAAATTAAATGGTAAGGATTTTGGAATCTTACTGGGGCCGACTTTCAAATGTAAGGTAGATAACCTGGTGCAGGGAAAAAACATGCTGGAAGTGGAAGTAACCAATGTGGCTGCCAACCGCATTCGCGATATGGATATCCGCGGCATGAACTGGAAAAAATTCTATGACATCAACTTTGTTAACATCGACTATAAACCGTTTAATGCTTCAGATTGGGAAATTAAACCAGCCGGTTTGCTGGGGCCGGTAATCCTGTTCAAACTGTAAAAAAGGAACTTCAATAGTGATTGGTATAATATGGATATGAAATCAAAACAATTCATAATTGCAATCTGGCTAATTGTTTTCACAGTTGGTTTCATTGTTTCTTGTAATAAAAAAGAGGATTTGAAATCCGAAATTCGAGTTGATAAAATAGTAATCGATAGCGGGAGATATACATTTCAGGATTCACTGATAATTCTGGTTAATGACACATTGCAATACGAAATTAGTTTTGAGACGGAGCCCAAAGATGCAGAAGTTTATTATTTAATAAATTCCGGTGATTTTATAAAATTAGCTGATGACCGGATTACAATTGATTCGACCTTTAATCATTTGTATTTTTATTTGCAGCGTCAAGGTTACCGTATGACGGAAGTCCATAAAATCGACTTTGGATTTGGAAATGATAATCTGATTCCAAATATACGTTTATATCCAAACCCTTTTACTGAAAACTTAAATTTTACATTTAACAGTAAAAACATTAGAGGGCAGTATTTTTACCATATTTTTAATCTGCAAGGAGAAATAATCCTGACACAAAATGATTTTGTTTCAGGGGATACAATTGAAAAGAGTATTGAATTAAAGAATTTACCATCAGGTATATATCTCATGCAGTTTAACTTTGGGAACTCTACTTTAACTGACAAAATTGTAAAGAAATAAGTAATCGTTGATTAACAAAACTATTGGCGAATAGTAATTTTGAAGACATTAAATCTGCTACTTTTAAAGTGTAAATTGAGTTTTATTTTACTAATTTGACCATGAATTTTATCTTCTGAAAATGAAAGAACATATTGTTGTGCTTCTGGCAGTAGTTTTATTATCCTGTTCCAATAACCTTAAGGTTTCTGTTTCCAGCCCCGATGAAAAAATAAATGTTCAGTTTGAACTGGATAAAGAGGGGCAGGCGGTTTATTCAGTGACTTTCGAAGATTCGGTGATTATTGATGTTTCCCGACTGGGTTTTGAAACTGAAAATTCCTCGTTTCCTTTGCAAAACCTTGAAATTGCAGAAGTGTCGAATACAACATTTAATAAAACATGGAAACCGGTTTACGGAGAGAGGGAAGAGATTCCTGATCATTACAATCATCTTCGGATTCATTTGAAAGAAAAAGTTTCACCGGAACGGGAATTTGAAATATCATTTAAGGTTTTTAATGAAGGTGTTGCTTTTAAATACACGTTTTTGCCGCAGCCGGGAATTGATTCACTGGTTGTTCAAAAGGAGCTGACTGAATTCAATCTGAAAAACAATTACACCTGTCTGGTTTCAGATCGGGCACAATCGGAATACAGAAGAGTGGCAGTCAGTGAAATTAAACAACCGGCAGAACGGCCGCTGGTGGTGGAAGCCGGTGAAAATTTTTTGGCAATTGGTGAAGCCCGGCTGGTGGATTTTGCCCGGATGAAACTTCAGGCTTCCGGAAATCAGAAATTAAAAGCAGTCCTCGAAGGAAATCCAACGGTAAAACCGCCGTATGCAACTCCCTGGCGTTATATTATGGTGGGAAAATCAGCTGGTGAACTGATTGAAAATAATTATTTGCTGCTCAATTTAAATGATCCGTGTGCTTTAAAAGATATTGGCTGGATTAAACCAGGGAAAGTAATTCGCGAGGTAACATTAACAACGAAAGGGGGAATGGCTTGTGTGGATTTTGCTGCAGAACACAACCTGCAATTTGTTGAATTTGATGCAGGCTGGTACGGTCCCGAAAATGATGAATCTTCGGATGCAACCACTGTTACTGTTGATCCGAAACGCTCTCCGGGACCGCTGGATTTGCATCATGTTATTGAATATGCAAGCGCTAAAGGAATTGGAATTATTGTTTACGTCAACCGGCGCGCTCTTGAAAAACAATTGGATGAAATACTGCCACTTTACCAATCCTGGGGAATCAAAGGAGTGAAGTATGGTTTTGTAAACGTGGGTTCGCAGGAGTGGACAATCTGGTTACACGAAGCAATTAAAAAAGCAGCTGAGCACCATCTGATGGTTGATGTGCATGATGAATACCGGCCAACAGGATTTTCGCGCACCTATCCAAACCTGATGACACAGGAAGGCATCCGCGGCGATGAGGAAAGTCCGGCAAACGAACATACCTTGACCACATTGTTTACACGTATGGTTGCCGGCGCCGGCGATAATACCAACTGTTATTTTGCTCCCCGGGTGACAGAAAAAATGGGAGGCCATGTCTCGCAACTGGCCAAAGCAGTAATGATTTACAGTCCATGGCAGTTCTTGTTCTGGTACGACCGCCCGCAGGGATCACCGGGTAAAAAAGGCGGCGCCGGAAGTTCAGAGGGTTTTATTCAAAATGTACCGGAGCTTAAATTTTACGAAAAGCTGCCAACATCATGGGATGAAACAAGAATATTGGAAAGCAGCATTGGGGAGTTTGCCGTGGTGGCACGCAAATCTGGCAATGATTGGTTTCTGGGAGCTTTAACTGCCAGCCAGCCAAAAGAACTTCAGTTAAAAACTGATTTTTTGGATGATAACAAAAATTACATAGCCACAATCTGTTCTTATGACCCGGACATCAGTTCTCCTACTAACGTAAAAACAGAAGATCGGGAAGTTACATCCGCTTCAATCCTGAATTTTAAAATCCAGGATAATTCGGGTTTGGCAATACATTTTCATTAGAGACAGGAATTTTATTACATTGATTCATAAAGATTTTTTATGAGTATTCTTCAACTTGCTCCCATTAAGTTGTAATTTTACATTGGTGCAATATATTATCTAATTTAAAAACCAGATCATGAAAACCAGAGTTTATGTGGTGATGCTTTTATTCAGTATTGGTATTGCAATCGTAAGCTGTGAAACAGAAAATGACAGTTACAGCAGTAATCCTCTTGTGTTGACCGGACAAATCGTAAATCATTCAACCTGTAAAGATGAAACCAAATCCGCATTTAATGTCTTAGAAACACCTGATACGATTTCCTGCGTTGAATATTCTTTCGACAGAGTGAATAACAAATTAAATCTGAAACATATAAACGCTGGGTTTAATTGTTGCCCTGACAGTTTATTTGTTGAAACTTCACAGAGTGGCGACACTGTCGTCATTCAAGAATTTGAGGTAAATCCAATTTGTAGATGCAACTGTTTATATGATTTGGATATTGAATTAACAGGGGTCGAAAGTAAAAAATATCTGGTTAAATTTGTTGAACCCCATGCCATGAACAAGCAGGAATTAATATTCGAAGTTGATTTGGCAAATGTTAACGAAGGCGAATTTTGCATGACAAGAAAAGGATTTCCATGGGGAGAATAAAATAACTTTTTACCGGCCGGCCCATCCCATGTTTATGGCATGCCTGAGTGCATCCCCTGTATTTTCCATTATCAGGAACGGTATATCCACCTGACTGCTCATTTCTTCCAGTTGCTGTTTTCTTTCGGGCGACTCCAGTTGCCGGATGTAAATGGCTTTCACTCTTCCCGGATGCTTTTTATGGATATCCATATAAATTTCAGGATCCTGCTGTCCGCTGTCGCCAATACAAATGAACGACAGTTGATCATAAAATTCAAGGATGTGTTCGATGTGTTGTTTTTTGTAAATACTGGTGTCCTGTTTAATCCACTGTTTTGGTTCCAGCCCGAGGTTGCGCAAAAAAAACGGTGCTTTTGGAATGTTGTGAAATTCGCAGAAATTCACCAGCATATCATAAAGGTTGAACGAACTGCCGGAGACAAAGAAAAGCGGGTTTCTGCCATTATCCATCAGCTTCCGGTAAAGTTCATCCACTCCTTCAAAAGCAACACGTGTTTTGGCATTTTCTGTAAGCATTATCCGCATTTTCTTAAAAATATTCATCGCCTTCGATTCAATAATTGTATCGTCCACATCCGATATAATTCCGAAATCATTTTGCTGGGAACAATTGAGTATGGACGCAGTGGTGCTTTCCTGGAATTCAACATCAAAGGGCATATGTGTTATTTGCAGGATAACTTCCAGCCAGCCGTCATGGATTGCATTATTTTCATTGATACCTTCAAAAACAAGGTTAAAATAACCTTCTTCATCGCTTCTTGTTTTTGCCTTAATCCCCATTAAATCACCTTCCAATTCCACTCCCGGAATTTCATCACTTTCATATCGTTTCCATATTTTGCGGAGATTGTTCCAAAAGGTATCTTCAAGCTCCTGGTCTTCATGTATCATGCGCTCTTTCTCCAGAATCCTCCCGTGAATTTGTGCTTTGTTGCCGTTTCCGTAACCGGCATACGGATAAATAATAACCGGGTCAAAAAGATTCAGCGCATCTTTTACTTTAATTTTAGCCTGATCGAAAGTGTCTTCAGCTTTTCGGGTTATGTTTTTGAAGGATTTCATGGGTATAAATCTTTATGTATTTGTACTTTAATGTTGACGGAGCCTGATCTGTTTTCCATTCATACTGCATACTTAGCCGGGATACATTAATACTAGAATAACGCGTCGCAGAAGTCTGATGTTCAACGATTCAAAAAAAGAGTCTTACAATTGATACCGAAGGTCTGCCGGAATAATTTTTAGACCCATGAAGGAAATGTAACAGCAGCAGGATTCAGATTTATTGCAAAAAGAAAACCCCGGTTAATTAAAACCAGGGCTTTCAGTTTATAGTAAAATGGATTAGAAAATGGTCTATTCTTCTTCCTGCTCGGCTTCGTAAGCTTTCAGCAGTTCTTCCTGCACTTCGGATGGCACTTTTTCGTAACCATCAAATGAAATAGCAAAAGTGCCGCGTCCGCCGGTAACTGAACTCAACGACGTTGCATACCGGTACATCTCTTTCTGTGGTACTTTGGCGCTGATTTTTTCCTTACCCCGTTCAGAGCCCATTCCCATAATCATGGCACGGCGCCCCTGCAGGTCACTCATTACATCGCCCATACGGTCTGATGGTACCCACACGTCAAGATTATAAATAGGTTCAAGAATTTTTGGGCCAGCATTTTTAAAAGCCATTCGGAAAGCATTACGGCCTGCAAGTTTAAACGAAATTTCGTTTGAATCTACAGGGTGCATTTTTCCATCGTAAACATAAACGATAATATCGCGGGCATAAGAACCGGTGAGTGGTCCTTCATCCATTTTTTCCATGATTCCCTTCAGGATTGCCGGCATAAAACGTGCATCGATGGATCCACCAACAATACAGTTGCAGTAAACCAATTTGCCACCCCATGGAAGTGTATGCTCTTCCACATTTCTTACAGAAAGTTTTTGTTCCTTGTCGCCAAATTTAAACATGGTTTTTGGCTCTGCCCCTTCTTCGTATGGCTCAATTATAATGTGTACTTCACCAAATTGTCCGGCACCGCCCGACTGTTTTTTGTGGCGGTAATCAGCCTGTGAAGGTTTTGTTATCGTTTCGCGGTACGGAACTTTAGGCTGAAGGTAATGTACTTCAATTTTATGAACATTGTCGAAATACCATTTAAGTACATTCAGGTGATATTCACCCATTCCGTGCACCAGCAATTGTTTCAGCTCTTTTGAGTATTCAATGATGAAAGTAGGATCCTCAAATTTTATTTTGCTTAATACCTCTCCGACTTTTTCATCATCCGTTTCGTTTGCTGCTTTAACAGCGACTGTATGTTTCGAAGCCGGAAATTTGATGGAGGTATATTTTGTTTCTGCATCCTTGGTTGTAAGGGTTTGATTGAACTTAGTTTCCTTCAGTTTTACAGTACAACCAATATCGCCTGCAACCAGCTCATCTACCTTCTCGCGGTTTTTACCTGCCGATACAAATACCTGTGACAAACGTTCCTTGTTTCCTGAACGTGAATTGTATAAATCGAGTCCTTCTTTTATCGTTCCCGACATCACTTTAAAATGGGTGATTTCACCCACGTGTGATTCTACTGCTGTTTTAAATACGAAAAGGCTCGGATCAGCGGATGCCTCCATTTTTAGCAGTTTTCCTGATTCTATTTCTCTTGCTTTTCTTTCGTTTGGTGCCGGTGCAATATTTACAATAAATTCCAGCAAACGTCCAACACCAATATCTTTTCGCGCACAGGTGCAGAATACCGGGAACAAATCGCGTTGCAACATTCCCAATTTCATGCCTTTGCGCATTTCATCTTCTGTCAGTGTTCCTTTATCAAAATAAAGTTCCATTAAAGCTTCTTCGTTTTCTGCGGCCATCTCCACAAGTTCATTGTGCAGTTGTTCTGCTTTTTCTTTTTCAGAATCAGGTATATCAAGTACTTCCGGTTTGCCACCGTCTTTACCATATTTGTACATTTTCATTTTCAGAACATCAATAATTGCACTGAATGTGGGACCTGCATCAACCGGATATTGTACGATGGTCACTTTGTTTCCGAAAACATTCTTGCACTGTTCAAGTGCAGCTTCATAATTTGAATTGTCGTGATCGAGCTGGTTGAATACAAACAATAAAGGCATATTCAAATTTTCTGCATGACGTGCAGACAATTCAGTTCCCGATTCAACTCCGTTAGTTGAATTTATCATCATCACACCAAGATCGGTAACATTTAATGATGAAACTACTCCGCCAATTAAATCGTCCATTCCCGGAGTGTCGAGAATATTCACTTTTGCACCATTGTATTCGGTGTACATTGGAGTTGAAAACACAGAATTACCATATTCCTGTTCAATCGGAGTGTAATCTGAAACCGTGTTTTTTGCGGTTACTTCGCCCCTGCGGTTAATTACCCCACCCTCAAACAGCATGGCTTCTGCGAGGGTGGTTTTCCCACTGCCGGCATTGCCGATTAGAGAAATGTTACGAATTTGTTCAGTCTTGTATACTTTCACTGTAATATATTTTAGTTAATAATTTATATTTTTAGTAATCATAAAACGCTCAGAACGTAACCTTGGATAAACAGAATGCCTTCCCCGATGATTCCGTTTTAATCCTGTCTATCCATTCCTTTTTCAATGCGGAACGAAAAAAGGTCACCAAAATTAGTAATAATTTAATAACAATCAAGAGAGGTCTAAATCTGTTAAAATGTTTTAGAATATGAATCTGCACCTGAAATAGATTCAAGTGTTTGAATTAAAACAGCTTGGTCATTTCCTCGAATAGCTCTAGCTCTAAATTGATTGATTTTAAATAGTATTTTACATCTTGTTTTTTCAATTTAAACATTCAGTTGAAATCGTATAAAACCTTTGGTTCTTAATGAGTTGTAAGAATGAAAAATGACTGTTTGGAAATGAGCATTTTAGTTGTTGTTATTTAGACTGGATTAAAAAAAGAAACAAAAATTTGCTGAAAAGTAAAATATTAATTTACATTTGCAGCGGAGATATGTGACAAAAGTCACATTTTTAAAAACATTATCAAGTGAAAAATTTTTCTTCTGACATAAAGGTAAATAGGGTAGCATGTATGATGTGTATGTGTTGCATGAACTTATTTATGCAGAAGAGTAGGACTGATTAAACAGCGATAGAAATAGTTACAGTACCGGCCTTTCTGCAATTTGTGGAAGGGCTTTTTTTATATGAATATGGCTGAAATTATAAAAATTAAAAAGGAGAGCACATTGAATGAACGGGAATATTTGTTTTTCATTTTCCCCCAATTCAGTAGACATCACTGGATGTAAGGCTATCAGTGACAATTTGCCAAACATAACACTTTTTTGGCAACGAAGTCATAGAAATCAATAAAGGGAAATGTGCAGACAGGACAAACAGTGTAATTTATGATGAAGAGATGATTCAAAAGAGGTTCAACTTTTTTAAAATCAATTGAATGGAACGGGAAAATTACAATTACAAAATAACTGAAAAAAGAAGCCGGAGCGTTGTTAAAACCATTTCGTGGCGCACATTGGGGACAATTGATACCATCATAATTTCATGGTTGGTATCGGGGAATGTCAATTTTGCTGTAACCATTGGTGGCATTGAACTGTTTACTAAAATGGTGCTGTACTTTTTTCATGAAAGGGCCTGGAACAGAAGCAACTTTGGCCGTATAAAAGAGATACCGATTGAATATGAAATTTAAATACAATGTAATGAAGAAGAATTTTTTACCCGTTTCCATCGATATTGCCAACCAAAAAATTTTAATCATTGGCGGCGGTGAAAGTGCATATAAAAAATTGAAAATTTTACAACGTTCAAATGCCGAAGTGGAAATTATCGGCTTAAAAATTTGCGACAAAATCAAACAATCAGGGATAAAATATGTTGAAACTGCCTATAATAAGGTATTGCTAAAAGGATATTTCATGCTTTATTCCTGTACGAATAATTACGAACTCGATAAACAGATTCTTGCCGACGGAAAAGAATTGGGTGTCCTTGTAAATATTCACGATAAACCTGAATTGTGCCAGTTTGTTTCGCCTGCTGTTTACCGCAACGGAAACATGACAGTAGCGGTAGGTTCAAATGCTGAAGATGTTTACGAGTCGATTCGGCTGCGGAATGTTATCCGCGATTATTTAATCAATCAAAAAGTACAACAATTAAATAGAAATTCATAAATGAAGTCAAATCCATTAAATGAAAAACAACTGGCTGCATTGAATGAGCTGGTTAATGGAATTACACCGGATCAGATTGTGTGGCTGAACGGCTATCTTGAAGGTACGCTGGCAGGTTTGGCCGGTAAAAACGGAACTGCAGTAACAGCAGCTGGGATACAAACTGCCGGAATTCAGAACGAACCGGTTGTCAAAACGAATCTAACCATTTTGTATGGTTCCGAAACCGGACATTCGCAGGTACTGGCAACTAAACTGGCCGAAAAGGCCGCCTTTAAAAATATTTCTGCAAATGTTTTTGATTTGTATGAATACAACTACAAAAAATTGCAGGAAGAAGATAATCTGGCAGTAATTGTAAGTACTCATGGCGAAGGTGAACCGCCTGACATGGCCGAAGATTTCTATAAATTCATTACAGGGAAACGTGCTCCGAAACTTGGGAACCTCAATTTTTCGGTACTGGCTTTAGGCGACAAATCATACAAACATTTTTGCAAAACCGGTGAAGATATCGACACAGCCTTTAAAAGACTGGGGGCTTTCAGTATCACTCCAATGGTGAAATGTGATGTGGATTATGAAATGAGTGCCGAAATATGGATGAACAGCTTTTTGATGAATTTAATGCCAGCCGAACCGGTTGCTGTTCCTGAAGTCAGTACTGAAATTGCCGGAAAACCGGAGGTTTCTGAAGCTTCACCCGAATATTCGAAAAAGAAACCATATTTGGCCACTGTTTTGGAAAAAGTTAAAATTACCGGAAGTGGCTCCGATAAGGAAGTGTTTCATTTGGAATTATCCCTTGGAGATTCTGGAATTACTTATGAACCGGGTGATTCGGTTGGGATTTTTGCCCAAAATCCTGGTTCACTCGTAGATAAAATTATTCATCATGCAGGTTTCGATCCGGAAAAAATGATCGATTTGGAAATAGGCGAAGTTTCAATAAAAGATGCCTTGTCGCATCATTTCGAAATAACAATTCTTACCTACGATATCATTAAGAAATATTACGAAAAGACGAAAAATCCACAGATCGAAAAGCTGATGAAAGATGATAAATTACTTGATGAATATTTATTTGGCCACGATGTGCTGGACCTTCTTGAAGATTTCCCCTATGAATGGAATGCAAACAAACTCATCGAAATCCTGCGTCCGCTTCCACCGCGGTTGTATTCAATTTCGTCAAGCCAGGAATATGTGGGTGACGAAGTGCATGTGACCGTTTCGGTGGTGCGGTACGAACGTAAAAACCGCCTTCGGCAGGGAGCATGTTCTTCCCATTTGGCCGATGTAATTGAAATTGACGATGAGATTCCAATTTATATCGAAAAAAATCCGGCCTTTAAAATGCCTTTAAATGGTTCTAAAATTATAATGGTGGGCGCAGGAACAGGAATTGCACCGTATCGTGCTTTTATGCAGCAACGCGAAATCAGCGGATTAAAAGGAAATTCATGGCTCTTCTTTGGGGACCGCCGCTTTCAATCCGATTTTTTATACCAGGTGGAATGGCAACGGTATCTCGAAAACAAAAACCTCGAAAAGATGGAAGTAGCTTTCTCCCGCGATCAGGAAGAGAAAATTTATGTGCAGCATAAATTAATCGAAAACCAGCAGGAAATTTTTAAATGGATGGAAGATGGCGCCTATTTCTATTTATGTGGCGACATGAAATACATGGCAAAAGATGTAAATAAAACATTGCTTGAAATTATTCAGAAACAGGGTGGAGTGAGCAGGGAAAAAGCAGAGGAATATGTAAAAAAACTCAAGCGCGAAAAACGGTTCCAGTCTGATGTTTACTAGCAAAATTGATTGTGGTGGAATTCCTGAAGTCATTCAGGAACTGAATATTTTTTAGGTGAATGGAGAAATTAACCGGAAGAAAAGAAGAAAATGAACGAGACAATAAATTGGGAGCAACTTTCAGAAGTTGAAAAAATAAAATACGAAAGCAATTACCTGCACGGAACGCTGGTTGAAAGCCTTGAAGATCCAATTACCGGGGCAATTGCAGCAAACGACAGGCAGGTTTCTAAATTCCATGGGATTTACCAGCAGTGGGATCGTGATCTCGACAAAGAACGCAAGAGCCAGAAACTGGAGCCTGCATTTTCGTTTTTAATCAGGGTGAGGATGCCGGGTGGAGTAGTTAGTCCGAAGCAGTGGCTGCAAATGGATTCCCTTTCAGATGAATATGCAAACAGTACATTGAAACTTACCACGCGACAAACATTTCAGTTGCACGGAGTTTTAAAGAAAAATCTGAAAACCACGATTCAGAAAATCAATGACAGCCTGCTCGATACAATTTCGGCTTGTGGCGACGTGAACCGCAATGTAATGTGTCATGCAAATCCAGCTGAATCTTCGCTTTATCCTGAAATAATTGATTTGGCGAAGAAAATTGGCGGCCACCTGCTGCCAAAATCAAAAGCGTATCACGAAATCTGGCTCGATAAAAAACTTGTTGCCGACAGCAAAGAAGAGGTGGAACCGCTTTATGGAAACCGCTACCTTCCACGTAAATTCAAAATTGCAGTTATCATTCCTCCCAATAACGATTGTGATATTTATTCACAGGATTTGGGTTTTATTGCAATTGTTGAAAAGGGTAATATAATCGGTTACAATGTGGTTGCCGGCGGAGGGTTGGGTTCTACTTTTGGTGCGCATGAAACTTATCCCCGCACCGGAAATATTATCGGGTTTTGCAAACCGGAACAGGTGATAGAGATTGCCGAAAAAGTGGTGGAAGTTCAGCGCGATAACGGCGATCGAAAAGAAAGGAAACTTGCGCGGTTAAAATATACGATCGACAGGTTGGGGCTGGAGTGGTTTGTTGATGAAGTACAGAAACGGCTGGGATTTGCCCTGGAAGAAGCAAAACCGTTTGAACTGACAAGAAACGGCGATAATTACGGCTGGAAAAAAGGAACCGATGGAAAATGGCACCTTACTTATTTTGTTGAAGGTGGCCGGGTAAAAAACAACGGCAAATCAAAATTAAAAGATGCTCTGCGCGAAGTCGCCCAAATCAGTGACGGCAACTTTATCCTCACCGGAAACCAGAACCTCATTTTGGCCGGCGTTTCGGATAAGATAAAAACGAAAATTAATGCAGCGCTGAAAAAATACAATGTGGCGCCGGATGAAATTTCAGGATTGCGAAAAAACTCCATCGCCTGTGTGGCTTTACCAACCTGCCCCCTTGCATTTGCTGAAGCAGAGCGGTATTTGCCTTCGTTAATTACCAAAATTGAAAATATTCTGGAGCAAAACGGACTGTTCAAAGATGAAATTGTAATTCGTATGACCGGTTGTCCAAACGGTTGCGGAAGGCCATATCTCGCTGAAATCGGGTTGATTGGCAAATCTTCAGGTTATTACAATCTCTATTTGGGGGGAAGTTTTAACGGGAGCCGGTTAAATAATATGTACAGGGAAACCATTCCCGAAACTGAAATCCTGAAAGAACTTGAACCAATCTTTAAAGATTATGCGGAATCGAGAAACCAGGGTGAAAAATTCGGCGATTTCGTCATTCGCAAAAATTATGTGAAAGAAATTAAAGAAGGAAAAGAATTTCAGCATTAAATCATTATGATGCAATTAGCCCTGTTTATCGGAAGAAACATAAAAATAAAAAATGCAAACTGGTTGAAAAAAAAGGTTTGCCTCATTTCATTGGACGAAAGGCGGGGTGATTGTACAATTAAAAGCTGATAAATCCTTTCAAAATTTACATTTTAAAACAGCACAAAATGGTTAAAACGATATCAATATTAGGATGTGGCTGGCTCGGTACAGCACTTGGAAAAAGACTGCTTGCAAAAGGTTATGCTGTTAAGGGTTCAACCTCGTCTGCTGAAAAATATGTGGCTCTTGAATTCACCGGGATTGAAACTTATCATCTTAAAGTGGAACCGGAGGCAGTAATCGTTGATTACAGCAGCTTTTTCAATACTGATGTGTTGATAATCATGATTCCGCCAAAGCGAATCGAAAATATTGAGGATGTTTATCCGCAGCAAATTTATCAGGTTAGCCAACTCATTCAAAAATTGAAAGTCAAACGCGTAATCTTTGTTTCGTCTACTTCGGTATACGAGCCGGCAAATAAAGTGGTTAAAGAGGATGATACGGGAAATCCTTCAAAGCCAAACGGAAAAGCGATTCTGGAAGCCGAAAACCTTTTGCGTAAAATTCCGGATGTTCAAACTACTATAGTTCGTTTTGGTGGCCTGATTGGCTTCGATCGCAATCCTGCACGTTTTTTATCAGGGAAAAAAGGAGTGCCGGGTGGTTCGCCGGTGAACCTGATACACCGCGAAGACGCTGTAAGAATTCTAATTCAAATTATCGAAAAAGAAGCTTGGGGCGAGGTCTTTAACGCTTGCTGCCCTGAACATCCTACCAAACAGGAATTTTATTCCCGTGCCGCCGAAATCAGCGAGTTGCCGTTACCCGAATTTGTTGATGTCCCGGAGAAGTATAAAATCGTCAGCAGCGATAAACTGATTCAGCAGCTCCGTTACGAGTTTGAATATCCCGGCCCGATGGATTATCTAAAAGAATGGCAGGAATGGATTTACCGCATTTGATTTCGATTGTTGGCGCAGGCCCCGGTGATCCGGAATTGCTGACAGTGAAAGCCCAAAAAAGGTTGAAAGCTGCCGATATCATTTTGTACGATGCTTTAATCGGTGGCGAAATCCTGAACCTTGCAAAACACAGTGCAATAAAAAAGTACTGTGGAAAATGGAATGCCGATGGCAGAAATCAAAAAAACAGACAGGACGAAATCCATCATGAATTTTTACAGGGAGCATCCGAAAATAAAAAAGTGGTTCGGTTGAAAACAGGCGATCCTATGATCTTTGGCCGTGGTGCCGAAGAAATCCGTTTCTGCAAAAAACACAACCTTAATTATGAAGTTATTCCCGGAGTTACTGCCGGAATCGCCGGTGCATCACTTTTTTCGGTCCCTTTAACTGAACGGGGAAAAAATAACCAGGTGCTTTTCTATACCGGGCGGAAAGGAGAAGATGGATTTCCCGGAATGGATGCTGTTGTCAAAGTACTTGGTTCAGGTTCGCCGGTTATCGTTTACATGGGGCTGAATGTGTTACCCGAATTAGCACAGGATTTGTCGGAACATGGAATATCTGATTCATTACCGGTGCAGATTTTAAGCCGGATTTCGCAAAGTGACCAGCAAGGTTATTCGACAACCCTCGGAAAACTGTCGTCATTTTTTCAGGAAAATAAACCAGAAACTCCTTCCATTGTCATTATCGGAGAAAATGCAATGGAAATTTGAAAGAAGCAGCCGTAATTGAACAGAAAATAACCCGATAATTATTCTTATTTTTAGGCCCTGTTTGAAATTACAATGTTCAGAATTACCACATTAATTGCCCTTTTTATTATTGTTACTGTTTCTGCTACCAGCCAAAGTAAATTTGTAATCAGCGGAAATATTAAAGATGCTGCTACAGGTGAAGATCTGCCTGGCGCTTCGGTTATTGTGGAGG
Organism: uncultured Prolixibacteraceae bacterium; assembly: GCA_963816685.1. Classification (GTDB taxonomy): domain Bacteria; phylum Bacteroidota; class Bacteroidia; order Bacteroidales; family Prolixibacteraceae; genus CAVYUC01. The sequence goes on from CAWFMB010000037.1 coordinate 23,526, forward strand.
AAATGCCAAATACCGGCGCCGTTTCAAACAACTACGGTTTTTATTCACTCACCTTGCCTGAAGGTGAACATGACCTTAAATTTCAGTTTATCGGTTATGAAACAAAACAGATGAATATTCATCTGCAGGAAGATGTAAAACTTGATGTTGAACTCAACGAACAATCCTATGAAATCGGAAGTATCGTAGTTACAGGTGAGCGTGCCGATAAAAATGTAACTTCCGTTGAAATGGGAAATGTAAATATGGCGCCCAAAGAGATTGAAAGTGTGCCGGTACTTTTTGGTGAACCCGACGTACTGAAAACTATCCAGCTCACTCCGGGTGTAAAACCTGCCGGCGAAGGGAATTCAGGATTTTATGTCCGCGGTGGCGGAATCGACCAGAACCTGATTTTGCTCGACGAAGCGCCGGTTTACAATGCCTCACACCTGCTGGGTTTTTTTTCTGTATTTAATTCCGAAGCCATTCGAAATGCCCACCTCATGAAAAGCTCCATTCCCGCTGAATTTGGCGGGCGTGCATCCTCGGTTCTGGATATTCAGATGAAAGAGGGAAACCTGAAGGAGTTTGGCGCTACCGGAAACCTTGGACTGATTGCTTCAAATTTAACCCTTGAAGGGCCGCTTGTAATAGATAAAAGTTCATTTATTGTCAGCGGCCGCCGTACATATGCAGATCTGTTCCTTAAGTTTTCAAACGACGAAGATTTGAAAAATTCGCACCTCTATTTTTACGATCTGAACCTTAAAACAAATTACAAACTGAACGATAAAAACAGGGTGTTTATCTCCGGCTATCTCGGGCGCGATGATTTTGGCTACAAGGATCAATTTGGCTTCGACTGGGGAAGTGTAACCGGAACCCTGCGCTGGAATCATACGTTCAGCGGGAAACTTTTTTCAAATACTTCATTAATCTTCAGCAATTATTCCTATCAGATTGATGTGATGGGCAGCCTCGATATCACCATCCGTTCCGAAATAAAAGACATCAACCTGAAACAGGATTTCACATGGTACATCAATTCGTTAAACACCCTGAAATTTGGTGGTAATGTTATCAGCCACAACATTCTTCCGGGAGATATTACTGTAAACGATGAAACTTCGGCATTTAATTCCAGAAATATTACCCGCCGTAAAGCCCTCGAATGGGCGGCATACATCGCCAACAGTCAAAACATTTCAGAAAAATTGAAGTTGTATTACGGTTTGCGGCTGGCACTTTTCAATAATGTAGGGCCGGGTGAATATTACATTTTTAATGAGACAGGGGAACTTGTCGAAACAATTAATAAACAAAAATTCGGTATTTTAAAAACCCAGGGGGGCCTTGAGCCGCGTCTCGGAATAAATTATATTTTCAATAACCAAAATTCGGTGAAAGCCAGCTACAACCGCATTTACCAGTTTTTGCACCTGCTTTCGAATTCAACAACCACCACACCCACCGATTTGTGGTTGCCAAGCAGCAACAATGTGAAACCACAGATTTCGGATCAGATGTCGCTGGGTTACTTTCGCAACTTCGGCAACAACAGGTTTGAGTCGTCGGTGGAGGTGTATTACAAGGATTTGAAAAACCAGATTGACTATAAAAATGGTGCTCAGCTTGCTTTTAATTCCACGGTGGAAGCAGAACTTGTTTTTGGCCGCGGTTACGCTTACGGCGCCGAATTTCTTGTTAAAAAAAACGATGGAAGGTTAAATGGCTGGCTGAGCTACACCCTTTCGAAAACTATGCGGCAGTTTGATGAAATCAACAACGGGAATCCTTTCCCTGCACGCCACGACCGGATACATGATGTTTCTGTTGTTGGCCTGTTCGATATCAATGAAAAACTGAAATTATCGGCCACATGGATTTATTACACAGGCAATGCAGTTACTTTTCCAAGCGGTAAATATGAAATCGAAGGTCAGCAGATAGGTTATTACACCGAACGAAACGGATATCGCATGCCTGATTATCACCGGCTCGATATCGGCCTGACCTGGCAACGCAAAAAGACAGACAGATTCGAATCGAGCTGGAACTTTTCAATTTACAACGCATATGCACGCGAAAATGCCTATTTTATCGATTTCAGGCAAAATGAAGACAATCCGGATGTAACCGAAGCCGTACAGATTTCGTTGTTCAGGGCAATACCATCGGTGAGTTATAAGTTTAAGTTTTAAATTGAAAAATTGTGAAACTGAGAAATTGTCAATGGTTAATGATGAATGATGAATAACGAATGTCGAATGTCGAATGTCGAGTTTTGAATGTCGAATAAGGAATAAGGAATAAGGAATAAGGAATAACGAATCAGGAAGGGAAAGAAAGGAATGATGAATAACGAATGTCGAATATCGAATGAGGAAGGGGAAGAAAGGAATATCGAATGTTGAATAAAGAATAACGAATCAGGAAGGGAAAGAACGTAATCGCACATTGTTTATTTTTTCTATTTGGATACGTATCATCATATGTATGCTCTCCCCTTAAAAGGGGAGATGCCGAAGGCAGAGGGGTAAAGAATGACGGTTGAATAACGAATGTCGAATAAGGAATATCGAATCAGGAAGGGGAAGAAAGGAATTTGGAATGTCGAATAACGAATGTCGAATAAGGAAGGGGAAGAAAGGAATAACAAATGTCGAATGTCAGTCGACTAACTACTAACTAACTACTAATGACTAATGACTAATGACTAATTACTAACAACTAATTATCAAATGCTAAAAATAAAATACATATTACCTCTCTTCCTCCTGGTTTTGCTGTTTGGCTGCGAAAAAGTAATCGATGTGGATTTAAATGAAGTCAGTCCGAATATTGTAATTGAAGCCAATTTAATTGGCAGACCCGGTGCTGTAGAAGTGAAAATTACAAAAACAGGGGATTATTTTGGAACTTCGCCCCTTGAAAATGTATCGGGTGCAACGGTGGTCCTCGACGATGATGCAGGAAATCACTTTGAGTTGCCCGAAACTGAAGAGGGGATTTACGGACGCGAAAAATTACACCCGGTGCCGGGAAGAACTTACACACTTACAGTTGAAGTGGAAGGTGAGGAATATGTTGCAAGTTCAACTCTACACCCGGCTGTTGAAATTACCTCACTCGATTATTTTTATGAAGAAGGGCAGTCCTATTTTGATGACGGCTATTACCTGATTCTCATATTGCAGGACCCTGCAGATGAAGAAAATTATTACCGCATTAAAACCTGGAAAAACGGAAGGTCGAAAAATGATGCAGGTAATTTAATCCTTTTTACCGACAGGTATGTGGAAGGGAAAGAGGTGCAGATTACCATGCGGGGAACAGTTTTTAAAAATGGCAGCATTGCAAGGGTGCAGTTGATTTCACTTGACAAGGGAGCATTCGAATTTTACCGCACTTTCGATGAAGTGGCTTCCACCAATCCGGGTTCGGCGGCGCCTGCCAATCCGAAATCCAATTTTTCAAACGGGGCGCTTGGCTTCTTTTCTGCATGGTCGTTCGATGAAAAGGAAATCATTATTAATGAAAAATAAATACATCACATGAAAACTACCAAATCCTGTTGCCGGATATTTCCGGTCATCCTCTTTGCTGTTTCTGTAGTGGTAACCATGGCAATATGGTATTTTGATGAAGGAAATCACTCCTTTTCATTTCTTACAGAAAAAAATGAACTGTTTTCATTCTTTGGCTGGATGATGTTTATTTTTGCACTTCCCGTTGGCATTTTCTATCTTGCTTCAGAAAAGGAAAAATTAAAAAATCGTGCAAAACTGCTGGCGCTGCTTGGCTTTCTTCCCGAATTGATTTTTCTGGTAAGTATGACACTCTGAATAATCAGAAAAGGTTTTACAGGGGCCGGCGCAACTTGTTGCACCATAGTTTCATCTGCTTCTAAAATACCGGAGTTATGAAATATTTAATAAGGCTGTTTTTCTTTGTTGTGGCAGGCGGGATAGTTTCCTGCGCCGAACAAAATCCGGATTTATCGGATACCGGACAATTAAATCCGCTTCCGGATACATTCATCCTGAATAATTATACACAGGATGCAAAAAATCTGTATTACAAGGAGATTTTATCCGACAGCAGTCACTTTAATTTCTACAATCCGAAACTGGATACAACTGAAATAGTCAAAATCCTGGAGATAATTCAGGCCGTTTATGAATTAAACTCACCGGAAAGCGATACAGTATTTCATTATTACAAAATACATGGTTATTACTGTTTTAGTTTTAATTCTGTTTCCCTGAAGGTACAAACCGAAATACCGGAAATACAAAACCTCGCAAACGGAATTATCCCAACCGGCGACAGTCAGTTGGATGCTGTACTTGTAAAATATAAAATCGATTCTGTAAAAACCTTCCACAGCTCGTATCCCGGCTTTCCGTGGCTGACGGTTTATACCGGCGAAGAATATAACATGATACCTGCAGAGAGAGATTTTGAACAGTTGCCGCAAATAATGATAGCCGAACTAAACAACAGCTGTATAGGAGATGGAAACACAATTGAATTAATGCGAAATGACGATTCTGCAATCATTACCTTCAGTATAGGCAGCGGTGATTGTCCTGCCGGTTGCATTTATCACCGCTACTGGGAATTCAGGGTAGAAAACGGGCAGGCCCGATTCATGGGTGTGTATGAGGATTAAAAAAAACGGCTCTGCATACCATCTGCCACCTCATCAACCTTTTGCCAAACCACATACACAGAATTATTATTATAGATAAATACCCAATAAATGGTCGAAATGGTATTGGTGATACGAACGTAGAGACGTCCGATTCGGGCGTCTCTGCCACCGGCGTCTCCACCACCGGCATCCCCACCACATCCCAATCGGGTATCCCCACACCACATCACCTGCAAACCGCCGCCGCATCACAAAAATGGAACCCGTGAACATTGGGTGAGGTCATTAATCAATACAAACGAATATGCACCATTAATGCAGCGAAAAACCATTCCGGTTTGCCTGGCAGTCCCGTTTTCATGAATCCTGAAAATAATTCCTTGTCAAAAGTAAATTATTATTTACCTTTGAAATTGATGTGCAAAGATATAATTACATGAAATGTTCCGAATTATACCGAATCTTGAAAAAAGATGGCTGGTATCCGGTTTCACAAAAAGGGTCGCATGTTAAAATGAAACATGACCAAAAAGAAGGAATAATAATTTTTCCAAATCATGGAAATCAGGAAATTGGAAAAGGACTTGAGAAAAAGATGATGAAAGATGCAGGAATAAACCTTTGAAACAGGAATTATGAAGAAATACAGGAAAAAAATTAAAATAATAGTTGAAAAAACAAAAACAGGGTTTTCAGCTTATTCCGAAGAATATCCCATTTTTACAACCGGGAGAACAATTCCCGAATTAATAAATAATGCGCTTGAAGCAACTCAGTTAAATTTTGAAGAAGAATTCGAAATTGCGCATGAGAATTTAAAATTTGAAATTGACTTTGCTCAATTCTTTCAATATTATAAAGTGATTAACGCAAAATTTCTTGCAGAGAAAATAGGAATGAATCCAACATTATTATCCCAATATGTGCAAGGACGTAAAAAACCATCTGAAAGCCAAACTGAAAAGATATTAAGTGGAATTCATCAAATTGGACAAGAATTATCTGAAATGAATTTGATTTATAAAAGTTGAAAAAAACAGCCGCTCTTGAACCCCGGATGCAGAGAAATCACAATTGGATAAATTTCAAAATAAATCATTTAATCAACCCGGTTACAACTTTGGGATTATGGTTCTAATGCCGCCTGGTTTGTTACCACCTGCACCAAAATCCGGAAATGTTTTTTTGGTAATATATTGAAAGGTGAAATGAAATTGTCTGAAATCGGGGAAATGGCCAATAATTTTTGTTTGGAAATACCCGAATATTACGCATTTATAAAATTGGATGTACATGCGGTAATGCCAAACCACCTACACGGAATTGTTATTATTGACAAACCCAATAACGATTTAAATGGTATTGGTGATATGAACATTCAGACGCCCGGGACGTCTCTAGCGGAAAAATGATACGTTCAATAATTAATATTTCTGCACACCCTGCTCATGCGGGCTACATTCGTTGAT
>CAWFMB010000038.1:0-313567 GCA_963816685.1 uncultured Prolixibacteraceae bacterium
TCAGTTTATGGTGCTGATAAAAATGTACCTGAAGCCGGTGGATTAAACAGAATGGATAAAAAAACGGGGACCTTCAAACATTTCAAACATGACCCGGAAAATCCAAACAGCCTCATCAACAACAAAGTAAGCGCAGTTTTAGAGGACAGCAAAGGCACACTTTGGATTGGAACAGCCGGCGACGGATTACATACGATGGATAAATCGAACGAAAAAATTACAAGGCATCCTTTTGATCCAAATCAACCTCAAAAGCTAAGCAGACCGCCATTGCGTTCTTCAACACCTGACGATCATATCACATTCATATTAGAGGATATTACAGGTGCAATCTGGATTGGTACTTCAGGTGCGGGACTTAACTATTATAATCCGGAAACTCAAATTATTACACATTTTCAATCAGAAGATAACAGTTCCGGATCATTTACAGATAATACAACATGGGCAGGTTATATCTCAAACGACGGGGTATTATGGATCAGCACAATATTGGGTACTTTATATCGAATTAACCCTCAACATACAGAGATACCTCATGTCAATCTAGGTCGTACTGTCTATTGTTTTTATGAAGATAAAAATGGTGAATTATGGTACGGTTCAAATAAAATCTATGTTTCCGGCAATAAATATGAAAACCTCACACAAAAGATAAACAGTGAATTTCATCAGGCTTCAACTAATTTTGAATATGTGAACATGATAAAGGAGGATAGTAAGGGAAATATTCTGATTGGCGGCGGTGGCGGATTAATCCGATTCAATTTAAACACACAAGAATATATACATTATGTCCATGATCCCGGTAACAACAACTCAATCAGTAACAACAATATTATTTCAGTTTCAGAAGATGGCAAAAACAACTTGTGGATTGGAACAGGCCGGGGTTTAAACCGGCTAAATCCGTTTACAGGTAAAATTACAAGGTATTTTGTTGCCAATGAAGAAGATACAGGCTTATGGGGTCAAAATTTTATTCATAATATTTATATAGATACCAATGATAAAATATGGCTTGCATTAGGCATTGGGCAAGGGGTTGCCTTGTTAAATGAAGAAAGTGGCAAATTTGAATATTATCCGGTTGCTTTCGAAATACATTGCCTCTTTGAAGATTCCCAAAGTATTCTCTGGGTTGGAACCAATGATGGTCTTTTTTATTATGATTCAACAAAAGGAGCTTTTATCCGATACGCCAATATTAATATTTTAAATGAAATTACAACCGTTAAAACCATCATCGAAGACGATGATCATAATTTATGGATTAGTACGGGTTCAGGAATTGTAAAAATAAATGCACATCGTAGCGAAATAAAAAATTTTGGTAAAAATTATGGTGTTTATTCCGAAAACCTGACATATGCATCCTACAAAGACAAAGATGGTTTTCTTTATTTTGGCGATGACAATGGATATTATAAATTTCAGCCGTCAGAAATAACGACAAATTCAAAGTCACCGCAAATAGTGATTACTGATTTTCATGTTGCGGATCAGGCAGAGCCTGCTGTTGGTAAGACAGAAGATACCTTTTCAGATATGAAAGAAATCAGTTTAGGTTACAATCAGAATACATTTTCCTTTGATTTTGCTGTTATCGATTATTCCAATCCCGACGCAAACCAACATTTGTTTATGCTCGAAAATTATGATGATAGCTGGCGCGTGGCAAATGCAGACAGGCGGGCATACTATTTTAACATTCCGCCCGGTAAATATATATTCCGGGTGAAAGGCGCAAACGGTTACGGTATCTGGGCTGAAAAATCAATCAACGTAATGATAAGTCCACCCTGGTGGAAGACAATCTGGGCCTATATATTTTACGGATTAATTTTTATTTCAGGTATCTGGATTGTTCACAATTTCCAGCGTCAGCGAGTAATCCGCACCGAACGGGCAAGAACGCAGCAAAAAGAACTGGAACAGGCGCGTGAGATCGAAAAAGCTTATAAAGACCTGAAATCCACCCAAGCCCAGTTAATTCAATCCGAAAAAATGGCTTCCCTTGGTGAATTGACTGCCGGCATTGCCCATGAAATTCAAAACCCGTTGAACTTTGTCAATAATTTTTCTGAAGTAAACAACGAATTACTTGATGAGTTAAAGGCAGCCATTACTAATAATGACCAGGAGGAAATTGAAGCCATTTTTAAAGATTTAAAGGAAAATGAAAGTAAGGTCACCAGCCATGGCAAACGAGCTGAAGCCATTGTAAAAGGAATGTTACTCCACAGCCGCGGAAGCAGCGGCCATAAGGAACCAACCGATATTAACGCACTTTGCGATGAGTATCTGCGCCTCTCCTACCATGGTTTCCGGGCAAAAGACAAATCATTCGATGCCGAATTTAAACTTGAAGCTGATAAATCGCATCCAAAAATTGAGGTGGTGCCACAGGATATTGGAAGGGTGCTTTTAAACCTCATCAACAATGCCTTTTTTGCAGTCAATGAAAAAGCAAAGCAAAACATCGAAGGATATAAACCGGAAGTAATTGTCAGAACAGCTTCCTGGCCCCCACCTTCGGGGGGCAGGGGGGCTTCTGTTTCTGTTATTGACAATGGTCCCGGCATCCCCGACTCCATTAAGAAAAAAATCTTCCAGCCCTTCTTCACCACCAAACCAACCGGAAAGGGAACCGGACTTGGGTTGAGTTTGAGTTATGATATTGTGAAGGCGCATGGCGGAGAAATACAAATTAACAGTGTGCCGGACGAGGGTTCCGAATTTAAAATCATCCTGCCAGCCACCAATCTGAAATAACTACAGTCCAAATCAGGTTGAATAAATTATTTTTACCTGCCGGAAGCTAATTTAATTGTACTGGCACATATTTTATTGTTACAAGTGTTCATAAACACTGAATTTTTTGTACCTTGGTTTACAAAAAACCGGAAGATCTTAAATCGCTAATAATTTGCCATTTAGGTTGCTCCTTTCATTCTTTGATTCGAAAACTAACCAAGACCTGCACCATGCTTAATATCCTGTTGTTTTTGATGTTGTTCATCGGCCCGGCAACACTGTCTGACAGAATAGTTTTTTCCATTGAACTACCTATAACTAACAACTAAAAAAATGAAACAACTAATTCTCGTATTGCTTTTAATACCAATATCTTTAATGGCACAGGAACCAAAACCAGGAAACCTCAGTCCAGTGCTTGCAAAAGGTGGGTATGCTAATCTGGCAAAAGAATGGAAATACAAAGCCGGGGATAAACCGGAATGGGCAAATCCCGATTTCGATGATACCTCGTGGCAAACATTCATCGATGATAATCTTTATAACGAAGAAATTCAGGAAAAAGCTAAAAAGACGGGTATTATCTGGTACAGAAAAAAGATAAGTATTGACAGTACCACAACTCAAAAGTTGGTTATTGCTATTTATCAATCGGGGGCATCAGAAATTTACCTCGATGGGGAACTTATCCATTCTCTGGGGAAAGTCAGTGGCAACCTCGATTCACTGGTACGCATAAACCAGGCACCTGTTCAGCTCACTTTTCCAATGAAAATCAACAAGGAACAGGTGTTGGCTATCCGATTTGCCGATCCGAAAAGTAGATTGCCATTGTTTCAAGAGCAAAATAATTTTTTGCAGGTTTTTGTTCGAACAGTGGAATTTGCAAATGAATATGAATTCGCTGCAAGCGATACTTTATTTAATGATATCGGTTTTTTACACCTTGGATACCTGTTTGGATGGCGCTTTCACCCTGGTGATGACCTGGACTGGTCTAAACCCGACTATGATGAAAGTGAATGGTATTATTACAAACCTTCAATTTTAACAGAACCTATTCCCGATTCATTATGGAACGGCTATGGCTGGTTCCGCATGCGATTTACAGCGGATTCTTCGGCTTGCGCCAAAACCACCCATTTGTATTTTTATACCTTAGGCTCGGCAGAGATTTATCTGGATGGCAAACTGGTGCAGAAGTTTGGTGAATTTTCGATAGATCCTGATAACGAAAAACATGTAAGGCCCTCAAATGAGTATTATTCTTCCGTGGTTGTACAACCGGGCGGTTCACATGTGCTGGCTGTCAGGTATGCGTTTCATAAAGGTGTACAATATAAGAAGTTTGTTAAATTGGATGCAGGCAGATTTGGATTTAGCATTGCATTAACTACAGATTATTGGAAAAATAAAACAAGTGCAAGGAAATATGATGCCCTGCGTGAGTTTTACATATTGGCTACGATGCTGTTTCTGGTTGTTTTGCTGCACTTACTTCTATTTCTTTTGTTTCCGGCTGATCGATCAAATTTGTACATTACCATTTTGGTGTTCTTGTTGTTTTTACATGTCGTTGTAGGCTGGATGGGGTTGTTTTTTGAACTTGATATTTTGCATCGGTGGTATTTTCACCACATTCCCTACATCTTCTTAATTATGGCAGCCCTTTCGATGATTCCTTTTACAATAAGTTACATGTTTAACCAGAAACCAAGACTTATTCACAAAATTTTAATTTGGCTTTCCCCGGTTTTGACTTTGGCAAATTTCATCCTTTCAGGCCCTGATATAAACATCCCCATTGTAATTGTTTTAATAATCGGTACTCTGTTTTTGTCTTACCTTGTATTGATAAAAGCCTGGAGAAACAAACAAAAAGGCGTATGGATTATAGCAGGGGCATTTTTAAGTTTGGCTCTGAGTGGTGTTACATTTCTTCTTTACTCCACATTTTCTCAAAATTACAGTATTGATAGTTTCAGTTCGTTTTTATATTACCTGATTTATGGCTCCATTCCGCTTGGGCTTACTGGGTTTATGGCCAGCAGGTTTCGGGATCTTTATTCCAATCTGGAACAAAAAGTACACGACAGAACCCTTGAGTTGGAGCAATCGCTGGAAGAATTGCGAAGTACCCAATCCCAACTCATCCAATCCGAAAAAATGGCAAGTCTCGGCCAGCTTACCGCCGGAATTGCCCATGAAATTCAGAATCCGCTGAACTTTGTGAACAACTTCAGTGAAGTGAGTAAAGAATTAGTTGGAGAAATGAATGATGAATTGGCAGTCGGCAATTGGCAGTTGGCAAAAGATATTTCAAAAGACATTGAACAAAACCTCGAAAAAATAAACCACCATGGCAAACGTGCTGACGCCATCGTAAAAGGCATGTTGCAACACAGCCGGGCAAATACCGGACATAAAGAACCAATCGATATCAACGTCTTGGCCGATGAATATTTAAGGTTGAGTTATCACGGAATGCGCGCAAAGGATAAATCGTTTAATGCAGAATATAAAACCGAATTTGACCCGAACCTGCCAAAAATAAATGTTGTACCTCAGGATATTGGGAGGGTGTTGCTGAATTTGATAAACAATGCGTTTTATGCAGTACAAGCCCCCCCGCCTCCCGAAAAATCGGGACAGGCTCCCGTAGGGGGAATCAAAGAAAGGGGGGCAGATTATAAACCGACTGTGATTGTTAGGACTTCTTCCTACAACCCCCCTTCGGGGGGCAGGGGGGCTTCTGTTTCTGTTGTTGACAACGGCCCCGGAATCCCCGCTTCCATCAAAGACAAAATCTTCCAACCCTTCTTCACAACCAAACCTACCGGACAGGGAACAGGATTAGGTTTGAGCCTTGCGTACGATATGGTGAAGGCGCATGGAGGGGAGTTGAAAGTTGAAACAAAAGAGGGTGAAGGAAGTGAGTTTATTATTTATTTACCTAATAAATTAAACGAGTTATGAAACATCTGACATTTCTAATGATTCTTGTTTTATTTGCAAGCATCGGCTTACTATATTGTGAAATCGTATGGCGGGGAATTGAAAGTGGAAACAGAAGAAGGTAAGGGTAGTGAGTTTATTTTTCAGGTGCCTGTTGTCTGAATCACGAATCAGATTTCAGTTTTAAACTCTTTAGACAACCTTTAATATTCTGACTGTATTGCATTTGTGCTGTAATTTGTTTAAATTTAGTGTAGTTAAAAATCCAACCTGATTGAAACACATAAACCATTTACAGCAAATGATACGATTTTAAAAACTTTAAATGAATTTCATTAAATCAGACAAATGATAAAAGAGAAACATTATTTTAAAAAAACAGATCATGGCAACAATTACAATTTCCTATTATGGTGAAGATTTCGTAATGTCCGACAAAGGTCATACAAAGGCCAAACCCAAAGAACCAATACTTTGGAGTCCTGGAGAAGGTGTTCATTCGGTAACAAAAATTACGGCAAAACCTGACTCTCCCGTTTCAACAGAAGATTTTTGGTCCGATGCTCCTCATGAAACCGGAGTCAACTTTAAGGGAACCATCAGTAATTTAAAAGAAGGCACCTGGAAGTATGATATAAAATGTAACATAGGAACTCAAAATGATCCCGTTTACAAATCAGAAGACCCAAGGATCCAGGTCTACTCCGATTAAATTATGAAATATTACCATGTTGATTCATAAGAAAGGCTATTTTTTGCTGATATATTGCTGGTGTCTTGTTTGGCCATCGTATAGTCAGGACCAAAAGCTGGCAGACAGCCTTAGGATCATTTATAACAAGGAATCATTAAGTGATGCCGAAAAGCTGGAATTGCTTGGTAAATTATCGTTTAATGAGGTTAAAGATCTGAATCTGTCTTTACAATACGCAGAGGAACTTGTTAATCTTTCCAAAGAGACAGGCAATAATAAATACCTGCACCGCGGTTATTTTCAAAAGGGAAATAAGAAAAGATTATTTGGTGATTTGAAAGAAGCGCTGGATGCCTACTTTAAAAGCGCTGAAGTTGCCCGGCTTGAAAATAACCGGAAAGGAGAAGGCAATGCCTATGGTGCCATCGCCGATATTTACTCCATTTCGGATAATCATCCCAATGCACGACATTACTACAACAAGGCAATAGCCATTCTGCGGGAAGACAATGATTCTGTTGCCTTAGCCTCTGTCATTTTAAATGCCGGAGAGGAATTTATGAACAGTCATATCTATGATTCTGCCTATGTTTATTTTGAGGAATCGAGAGACATATTTGAAAAGCTGGATTATCAGATCGGAGTGGCTTACAGCATTGGCAATATAGGAATGGTTTTTGCCAAGACAGGAGAAAATGATCTTGCGGAGAAAAATATCATGGAAGCCATCGAAATACTGGAAGAGCTGGAAGATTTTTATCCGGTTTGTGTTTACCTCATATCAATGGCCGATCTTTACAAAGGAAAAGGAAATGAGCAAGGTGCTTTGAATTATGCCAACAGAAGCCTTACACTTGCCCGGCAACTTGGACTGAAAGAACAAATCAGGGATGCCAATATGAAACTTTCAGAACTTTATGAACAATCGGGAAATCCTGCTGAATCCTATAATTATTTTAAGCAATACATCCTTTACCGCGACAGCATCAATAATATCAATAATGTGCAAAGCATGGCTAACCTTCGCACCGATTTTGAGGTCTCTCAAAAACAAGCAGAAGTAAACCTGCTCTACCAGCAAAGGCAAGCTCAGCGATGGTGGCTAATAAGCATTGCTACTGCTTTGTTTTCGGCACTTATATTGTTGTTTATGTTCTATCGGAATAATAAAAACAAGCAAAAAGCAAATGCCTTGCTTCAGGAACAAAAAGGAAAAGTGGAGACTGCATTAGTCCATTTAAAAGCCGCCCAGGCCCAGCTCATCCATTCCGAAAAAATGGCTTCGCTGGGTGAACTTACTGCAGGAATAGCTCACGAAATACAAAATCCATTAAACTTCGTGAATAATTTCAGCGAAGTAAATAATGAGTTGGTAGATGAAATGTATGAAGAATTAGATAAAGGAGATATTGCAGAAGCTAAAACTATTGCATCCGACATCAAACAAAACCTCGAAAAAATAACCCATCACAGCAAACGGGCAGAAAATATAGTAAGAGGTATGCTGCAACATTCGAGAACAAGCAGCGGCATAAAGGAGCCAACGAATATCAATGCCCTGGCTGATGAATATCTCCGGCTGGCTTACCACGGGTTCCGGGCAAAAGACAAATCCTTCAATGCCGATTATAAAACCGAATTTGACCCGAACCTGACCAAAATTAATGTTGTTCCGCAGGATATTGGAAGGGTATTGCTGAACCTGATTAATAATGCGTTTTATGCAGTACAAGCCCCCCCGCCTCCCGAAAAATCGGGACAGGCTCCCGAAGGGAGGATCAAAGAAAGGGGGGCAGATTATAAACCAACTGTGATTGTTAGGACTTCTTCCTACAACCCGCCTTCGGGGGGAAGGGGGGCTTATATTTCTGTTTCGGATAATGGCCCCGGTATTCCTCCACAAATTAAGGACAAAATCTTCCACCCCTTCTTCACCACAAAGCCAACAGGACAGGGAACTGGTTTGGGATTGAGCCTGGCTTACGATATTGTGAAGGCGCATGGTGGAGAGTTGAAGGTGGAAAGTGAAGAAGACAAGGGGACTGAATTTATAGTTTTATTACCAGCATAGTAATCGTGAATTTTCATAAAACAGGAAAATAAAAAATAGGGGAATAATCTTTCTGATTCCTTACAGGCTATTTTACATTTAAATTTTTATCCTTTAAATGTAATGCCAAGAAGCGTAATATCATCCGATTGCGGCGCGCCGTCAACGAATCCACTCACATCTGCAAAAGAATTCTTAATGATCGTTTCTACAGGCTGATTTCTGTTTTCCTTCAGAAAGTTTTCGAAACGGCTTTCTCCGTAGGCGGTTTCTTCCAGGTTAAAAGCCTCTACAACTCCGTCGGTATAAAGCAAAAGCTGCTCACCTTTCTTCAACTGTACTTTTTTCGATTCGAAACTAAAATCATCAACAACGCCCAGGGCAAGCCCGTTGGTCATTTCAACCTTACTGATTCCGCCGGATGAAAGCAGATACGGAGGATTGTGGCCGGCATTCACATAATCCACTTCGCCGGTTTGTGTGTTCAGAATTCCGTAAAAAACAGTAACAAACATGGATGAAACACTTTCTTTACAGAGCAGGTTATTGGCATATTCCATACATTCAACAACCGAATCGCCCTTAAGGCCGGTTGCACGAATCAGCGTGCGGCTGACTGCCATAAAAATTGCTGCAGAAATTCCTTTGCCCGATACATCGCCAATTACAAATCCAAGCCGGTGCTTATCGATGAGAAAAAAATCATAAAAGTCTCCACCAACTTCATTGGCCGCTACCATCGATGCATAAATGTCGAAATTTGACTCATCCGGAAACGGTGGAAATATTTTGGGTAAAATAGCCTGCTGTATTTCGCGCGAAATATTGAGGTCGTTTTGTATCGAAACCAGTTGATCATGCTCGGTCATCCAACCGCGTATCGACTTAATTTCTCCAAGTGTTTTGTTTATGGTTAATTCAAGATCGTCAAAATTTACAGGTTTGGTAATAAAATCATATGCTCCCCTGTTCATGGCGGTGCGTATATTATCCATATCACCGTAAGCTGAAATCATAACTGTTTTTAACTCCGGTTTTTTCAATTCCTTTAAACGGTTAAGCAAGGTCAATCCGTCCATTTCGGGCATATTAATATCAGAAAGCACAATACCGATTTCCGGGAATTCAATAATTTTATCAAGCGCTTCCAATCCATTAAAAGCAAATTCAAAATCATAGGTCTTTTCCCGGATATGGCGACGGAATTTCTGCCGGATCATCGGCTCCATGTCTGCTTCATCATCAACAACCAGTATTTTAACCGCAGTTTGTAAAGATTGGCTCATAAAAGCTTTTTTAATTTTATTCAGTTTAAGTTTCAGCGGTCTTTTTACCCAATGTTGAAAACAACTTGTCGTTCCATTTGTTTATAGACACACTTAATAATAAGTATATAAAGAAAATATTCGTAAATTTAACTATTATTACAATACTAAACATATTCTCTTTAATAAATCCAAATTGCCTGTTCTTAAACAGAATACAATCAAAAAATTCAGTTTGGAAAACAGAAATAAGGAAAAAAAGAAAAAAGAAAAAAAGTAAATTCATGAATTAATAAAACTAAAAAACTATTACCTATGAAAAATCTTTTTACAAAACATGTTTTACCATTGGGCTTTGCCCTTGTTGTGGTTGCCGGATGTAATTCTTCTACAAAAACAAAAGAAAATAAAGGCACAACCTCCAGCGGACAAGAAGCATATGTTGAAGTTGAAGTTTTTGATGCTGTAAAAATCAAAGATCAAATTGTTGAAACCATTGACAAAATGCCCAGTGAAAAGGAAATTGTCACGCTGCTGAATGAAGCAGGGGCTTCTTATATATTGGATTTAACGGTTCCAGCTGAACAGGCTGAAAAACTGATGACCGAATCGGAACAAAGTTTTGGGCTAGGTCTCTATTCTTTCGATTTGCTTTATGCAAGCGTCTATAACAGGGGAGATGTGGCCGCCGAAATAAGTGATGTTTCCGAACAGTTGATTGATGAACTTGGCCTCAGGGACGAACTTATTACTTCGCAAAACTTCCTTGGCAGAATTAAGAAAAATGCTGACAACAAAGATTCACTCGACTACCTGGTATCTGAAAATCTCAACTATTTTCATCAGCAAATGTCCGCCGGCGATCGGCCCGGTGTTTATGCGCTTTCGGTTATTGGTTCGAATGTGGAAGGTTTGTATGTTTTAAGCCAGACGACCATGCTCGCCAATAATAAAGCAAAATTGCTTGACATTATGAACCGGCAGAACGAGCGGGTAAACCTTGTGTATACGTTGCTTGAACTGATGTCGGAAGATGAAAATATTAAACCTTACTACGAGCAGTTTAAGCCTGTAGTTACCATTTTTGAAGAAAACAAAAAAATAACAGAAAACGAACTGGCGAAAATCGGATCGTTAATGGAAGATTTCAGAAAAAATATATTGAACTAATTGTTCAAATCCGTGAATTGGCAGGAATTCACGGATTTCCTTTTTTAATATTTTATTTATGAACGAGATTACATTAAATGCCCTAATCAACTTATTTGCATTGTTCTCGGCCATAAGTGAATCGAAAAAAGAGGAAGCCATTCAAAATTTTTCGTTATACCTGCATCAGCATTTTGGAATAGCCGATACAACAGACTACCTGAACCTGTTTGAAGAATTACTTGATTTTTACGGCGTAAACGGCAAACCGGCGATCCTTGTTGACATGGTGCAGGAAGCCAACAACATCAGTACAAATATCAGGGGCTGGCTTAGGAAAGATGAGCAGATAATGGTTTTCCTGCGGTTTCTGGAGTTGGTAAAAAATGGTAATATCTCCAGGGCAGAAGTGCTTTTTGAAACTCTGGCAAGTGCCTTCGAAATCAGCCAGACAGAGGTAAATAAATTTTTTGCCTTTATATTTTATCCATCCACACAAAAGATTAACACACCCGATTTCTTACTGATCGACAAAAACGAAAATCCCGGCAAACATAGGTACCGGCACATTTATGAAAAGAATATCGACGGCGAACTGCTTTTCCTGCGCTGTTCGTTAATTAGGCATTACATTTTTATATTCCAAGGCAACGAATACCTTACCATTGAAGGAAACCCTGTAATCCCGGGACGATTTTATGCTTTTAAGGAAGGCAGCATAATCCGCGGTCCGCGCATTTCGCCGGTTTATTATACCGATATTGCCTCCGGCTTTATTGATGAGAATCTGAGCCCATCGTTCATTTTTTCTGCCGAAAAAATTGAATTCAGATTTAAAAACAGCACCAACGGGTTACACCGCTTTTCGTTTGTCGAAAAATCGGGCCAGCTTATAGCAATTATGGGCGGAAGCGGTGTGGGAAAATCAACATTGCTCAATATTCTGAATGGAAATATTCCCGTACAATACGGTCAGGTAAAAATAAACGGGATTGATATTTATGAACATAAAAAGGATGTTGAAGGACTGATTGGTTATGTACCACAGGACGATCTCTTGTTTGAAGACCTTACTGTCTGGGAAAATCTCTATTACAATGCCTCTCTCTGTTTCGATCAACTACCGCGTTCGTCCATTGAGGAAAAGGTGGAAAAAGTATTGAACGAACTTGAACTTCACGCACTTAAAGATTTAAAAGTGGGCAGCCCGCTAAAAAAAGTTATCAGCGGCGGCCAGCGAAAACGACTGAATGTGGCGCTGGAACTGATTCGTGAACCGGCAATTCTTTTTGTGGATGAACCCACGTCGGGATTATCTTCCACAGATTCGGAAAAAGTGATGTTGCTTTTAAAGCAACAGGCACGCAAAGGCAAACTAATCATAGTAAACATTCATCAACCGTCATCAGCCATTTTTAAACTGTTCGACAAATTATGGATTCTGGACACTGGTGGCCGCCCAATCTACACCGGAAACCCGCTCGATGCTATCATCTATTTCAAAACGGAGGTCAACCATGTTAACGCAGATATTTGCGAATGCATTATTTGCGGAAATGTAAATCCTGAACAGGTTTTGGAAATTGTAGAATCAAAAAAAATTGACAATTCGGGAAACTTTCTGCCCGAACGGCGTTTTACCGCTGAATACTGGTATTCCAAATTCAGAAAAAATACAAAAGTAAAAAATGAGGCCACCGAAGTCGGATTGCCACCAAAAGGATCGAAAAAACCCGGCTGGGCAAAACAGTTCAGAATTTTCTTTGAACGAAATCTAAGAATAAAAACTGCCGACCGCCAATACCTGATTATCAATCTGCTCGAAGCTCCGGTACTTGCAGTAATTGTAGCATGGTTCACCCGTTTTTCGGAGGGAAACGACTACACTTTCTTCGAAAATAAAAGTTTAATCTCCTACATTTTCATGGCGATTGTAGTAATTCTTTTTATGGGAATGAGTGTCAGCGCTGAAGAAATTATTAAGGACCGGAAAATAGTGCAGCGCGAATCGTTCCTCAACCTGAGCCGATTCAGTTATTTAAATTCAAAAATTCTGTTTCTTGTTCTTCTTTCTGCTTTTCAATCCTTTGTTTTTGTTTTAATCGGAAACCTCATTCTTGGAATTCATGGAATGACAATGGCCTACTGGCTTATTTTGTTTTCACTGGCAGTTTTTGCCAACCTGCTGGGCTTAAACATTTCAGCTGCCTTCGATTCGGTGGTGGCCATTTATATTTTAATTCCTTTATTACTAATACCGCAAATCCTTCTTTGTGGCGTTATTGTTAAATTCGATGATTTACAAAATAAAAATGCCCGCAAAGATGCCGTGCCAATTGCCGGTGAAATTATGGCTTCGCGTTGGGCTTTTGAAGCGCTCGCGGTTGAACAGTATAAAGAGAACAGGTACATGGCCCGTTTTTTTGATATGGAAAAAGAAATGGCCCAGGCCCGCTTTCGCTCCGAAATTCTGATTACCCAGTTAATTGGCCAGATTGACCTGGTTGACGGCTGGAAAAGATTGAACAAGCCGGCGGGTGAAATTTCACAAAAACTAACAATCATTAAAAATGAAATTGAAAAACTTGATAACGAAAATGTGCTGCCTCCATATCAGTTTACAGACAACCTGACGCCGGAAAAGTTTAATTCAGAAATTGCAGCGCTTGCAAAAGCGCACCTCGAAAAGCTAAAGGATTTTTACAATGCCCGCTATCAAAAAATTAAACAGGTTAAAGACCAGCTAATTTACCGGTTGGGAAAAGAAAACGGCGATCAGTTTCTCTACAACCAGAAAATGAAATACCACAACAAATCGCTTGAAAACCTGGTACTTAATTCTGATGCAAAAGAACTGTACCGCGAAACACCGTACGGTTACATGCAGAAAATAGCCCCTGTTTATAAAGAGCCTGATTTTAAAAACGGGAGAGCACATTTTCTGGCATCGCAAAAAAACCTGTTTGGATATACTATTGACACCTATTTTTTTAACCTTGCAGTACTATGGCTGATGAGTACATTTTTATATATTGCCCTTTATTATAACTGGTTGCGAAAAATAATGGAAGTTTCGGTTCAGTTTAAAAAACTTAAACCTAAAAAAAACAGTACCAAACAAAGTGAATGATGGTAGTTTGTTGTTATTCAAAATAAATACTTAAAGTTTCTTTTAAAATGGGAAACCGTAAAATTAAACATTTTGTTATTGAAAATCAGATAGGCAAAATTGCTTCCCTGGCCGGAAAAATTGATGAACTGGCCCAAAAATGGGAGTTACCGCAAACACTGGCCATGAATTTAAACCTGGTGATTGAAGAAGCGCTTTCCAACATCATCTTTTATGCTTTTACTGATAGCAACAAACATGATATTGATATTTCCTTAGTCGTGAATAAAAACAGACTCACCATTAAAATTACAGACGACGGAATTCCATTCAATCCGTTGTCGCATGAGCAACCCGATGTAACTTTGCCGGCCGAGGAAAGACCGGTTGGCGGACTTGGAATTTTTCTGATATCGCAAATTATGGATGAAATGCATTACAACAGGCAAAAAAACAGAAACATATTGACCTTAAACAAAAGCATATGACATAAAACGAACGAATTCACGTACACATCCATCATCTAATCAGTAACTTTAAAAATTTACAGATGAAAATAAAAAAAGAAAAAATTGAAAATTTTATTGTTTTGAAAATCAAAGGCAGGCTTGATACTGCACATTCCCCGATATTGGAAAAGGAAGTCAACCAGTTTTTTGACAGCGGCGAGAAAAATCTGATATTTGATTGTAGTGAAATGAATTACATCAGCAGTTCCGGATTACGTGTATTTCTGGTCGCTCAAAAAAAAGCCATCTCCATTAGCGGAAAACTTTATTTGTGCAATTTACAACCTGCCATACAGGAAATCTTCCGGATATCTGGGTTTTCGAACCTGTTTAGAATATTCGGCACCCGCGAAGAAGCACTTAAAAACCAATGATTTCAAGCCATATGCAAATTACTCTGATTCCATTCATTCTTAGTTTTTTACTTTCGCAACGACTGTTACGGTATTCGAAAATAAACGACCATAAGCAATGGGTAATTTGGTTCAGATATGCCAAATATTTTACTGTATCACTGCTGATAGCCCAAATTTTCCTGCCTGCGGAAATTACCCGTTGGATATGGCACGCATTTCTGATTTCACTCCTTCTTTTTGCGAATCAACAGAAAGAAATGCGGCAGCTGCGCATGTTTTTACTGGCCTTTGTGCCCTATATCGTAGTATCGGTTTTAAGCGATTTAACCGCTGTTGTTTTAACTAATTTTTATAACCGCTGGGAAAATTATTTTGACATTGCCGGAATGCTTTCGGTAATCTGGCTAATAGCTATTTTATTCAGCAATTACAGGCAGTCGAAAATTGAAGAAAAAGAGCGTATAAAAAGACAGAAAGAAGATGAAATAAACAGGGCCATTGCCATTCGAAAAGTTGAACTGGAAACTTTGGTTGCTGAACGCACAGCAGAACTAACCCACCAGAAAGAAGAACTCGAACAAACCCTGAATGAATTGCGGGCTACACAGGATCAGCTCATTCAATCCGAGAAAATGGCTTCACTCGGCGAACTAACGGCCGGTATAGCACATGAAATTCAAAATCCGCTCAATTTTGTCAATAATTTTTCTGAAGTCAACAGTGAACTGATTAACGAACTAACGGAAGAACTTGAAAAAGAAGACTATGAAGAAGTTAAAGCCATTGCTAAAGACATTAAGGAAAACGAACAAAAAATAATCCATCACGGAAAACGTGCCGATGCAATTGTAAAAGGCATGTTACAACATTCCAGAACTTCTACGGGACAAAAAGAGCCAGCCGATATTAATGCACTGGCCGATGAATATTTACGCCTGGCCTATCATGGTTTGCGGGCAAAAGACAAATCGTTTAACGCAACCCTGAAAACTGATTTTGATGAAACGCTCGAAAAAATAAACGTTGTACCCCAGGAAATCGGAAGGGTCATTCTGAATTTACTGACCAACGCATTCTATTCGGTCAGTGAAAAACAAAAACAGCTTGTAAAATCACGTGGCAACGAAACAGGCTCAGCTGCACCATCCTACTCGCCCACTGTATTTATCGGCACAAAAAAGCTAAACAAAAAAGTGGAAATAAAAGTCAGTGATAACGGGAATGGCATTCCACAGGCGGTTCTTGATAAAATATTTCAGCCATTTTTTACTACAAAACCCAGCGGCAAAGGAACAGGACTGGGATTGAGCATGAGTTACGAAATAATTACAAAAACCCACAGCGGTGAAATAAAAGTTGAAAACAACGAAGGCGAAGGCGCAACGTTTACTATTCTTTTACCTCTTAATAAATAAAAACAAATTATTATGAAAATACTTGTTGTTGACGATGAAAAAGATATTAAAATTTTGTTCGAACAGCGTTTCAGGAGGGAAATCAGAAACGGCGAAATGAGTTTTGATTTTGCCTTTTCTGGTGAAGAAGCGCTGAATTACATGGAAAACCGGAAACAGGAAGTAGTTCTTATTCTTTCCGATATTAACATGCCCGGCATGAGCGGCCTTGAACTGTTAAAACATATAAAGGAAAAATATGAAAAACCACCGCCCGTTGTTATGATGATTACAGCTTATGGCGATAATGAAAATTACAACCAGGCAATGCAACTTGGGGCCGATGATTTTCTCACTAAACCGGTGGATTTTTCTGCATTAAAAGAAAAAATCAAGACATTGCAAGACTGATGACGGAGTTCAGAATTATTCAATATTGTATCGAAAACTCCTGATCAAATCAGCTTCTCAGGCATTGGCCCCGGAGGCGGAGCACTCATATCCATCCCGTGAAATTTCTCAATGCTCTCTTTCATAAGAACATCGACAGGATGATCAGATACAGCCACATCATGCATAAATGTATCTGCACCCGGCCCCTCGTGCAGCACAACCGCCATTAATCCATTTGGAGTTTCAACCGCCCAGACATCATGACGATTCAATTGATGACGCTTATTCAAATCATCCCACTCTTTTTTCATCTCGCCTTTCATTTTATATGTCCAGCTTTTCCATTCTTCTTCCCTGCCTTTTACAACAGGTGCAACAACTAATCCCATAATCTTAAAATTTAATTTATTAAAAAAGATAACCCATTACAATTTAAGACAAGTAAGTCTTAAATGCGAATTTCTAAAGTTAATAAACCATAAAAACCAATGTTTATAAAGTTAATTTTGAACATGCTAAAATCATTGCTTCACTAAATAGTATATGTACAAAACACCATCAGCTTCTTATGCTGTAAAATCCCAGCAAAATAAAAAAATACAATATTGTATTTAAATATTTTGCCATATGGTAAATTAGTCATAACTTGACGCTTATAAAATTTGGTCTTTCGAACATACATTCTGCCGTACCTGCTTTTAAACCAAAAATCATCCTTCCTTTTGTGTTTGATAAAAATTGAATTTAAAAGAGTTATTAATTTAAAACGGGAAGTATGAAAAAATTGAATTTATTGGGAATTCTGTTGGTTCTGATATCAACAGGTGCATGGGCACAAAATGAGGTAAAAGCCTCCAAATTTGAAAATGTTTCGTGGAATCAGATTGTAATGATAAAGTTTGCACCGGGAAAAATGGACAGGGCAAAAGAGATCATCAAAATTTATGACGATGCAGGAAAAGCAGCCAAAACACAAGGTCCCGAAAAATACTGGATGGCAACCGGTGATTACGATTTAATGGTCATCTGGAAACTGGATGGCGGACCTTCCGACCTGGAATGGCAAATTTCGCCCGACGACGTAAAATGGATGGCCGAAATGGTTAAAAGCCAGGGCTCGGATGAAAATGTTCAAAAACTACAGGTAGAATTTTCAGGTCTCATTAACAATTCCAACAGCTATTTAAGCCGAAAGGAATTATAGTCCCAAAGCGTATCCCAAAAAGTTGGTATTGCATTGGGCGTTTAAAGGCAGCAAACCAAATTATCAAAGTTATTCAATCAGTTAAAAGTTTTATTATGAGCAATTTGGAAACATTAAAAAAAGGTTACCAGGATTTTGCAAAGGGTGACGTAGAAGCAGTAACATCGGTATGGCAGGATGATATTAAATGGCAGGAATGCAATGGTTTTCCATTTATTGAGGGCGATGGAACTTTTATCGGTGCCAAAAATATTGTTGAAGGTGTTTTTGCCAAAATACCTGAATATTATGAAGGATTCAACATCGAAATTTCAGATTTTATTGATGGCGGCGACAAAATTGTGATGGTTGGACACTACACCGGCACCTGGAAAGAAACCGGGAAAAAATTCAAAGCTCAGGCAACTCATACCTGGACATTCAAAAACGGGAAAGTATCAAACTTTTTTCAGGCAGTAGATACTGCAACTATTATTAATCCATAAAATTACAGCAATGAACAATTTAGAAAATTTAAAAAAAGGGTACGGGGATTTTGCATCCGGTAACATTGATGAAGTCGTTGCCCTTTGGCAACCCAATATCGAATGGAGAACCGGTATCGGAATGCCTTACATTAACAAAGAAGGATTTTATAAAGGGGCCCAGGCAATTGTTAGTGGCGTTTTTGCTTATATCCCTGAATACTTCGACAATTTTAATATTGAAATTTCAGAATTTATTGATGCCGCAGACAAAATTGTAATGGTAGGTTATTACACAGGAACATGGAAAGCTACAGGCAACAAATTTAAAGCAAATGCTATCCACGCCTGGACTTTCAAGGATGGAAAAGTATCACATTTTTTCGAAGCAGCTGATTCAGCTGCAGTTATGAATACATAATAAATTAAAAAATGGAGGTACTCCGGTTCCTCCGGTTAATAATGTTGTAACACAACCAATCCCACCTGACCAAATGCAAATAATGATAAAAACGGGAAAAGCCGAAAACCGGAAAGAGTAGGCACAAAAATTAAAAAGTAAAAAATATGGCAACATTCGTATTTCGTCACAAAGTAGGCGATTTTAACACATGGATCAAGGGTCATCAGGATCGGGTTGATTTATTTGGTGATACAGTTTCAGGCTTCAAAACATTTCAGGATGCAGATAATCCGAATTCAATTGTTCTCGTTATGGAAGTAAACGATATCGAAAAGCTTGGAGCAATTATCAATGATCCGAAAAACCAGGCAATAAAAGCCCGGCACACTGTATTGGAACCAATTACAATGTCAGCACAGATGGACGTATAGGAATTTATGTATTCAAATGGGTTTAACAGGTCACTGGATAAACTGTGAGAACAGTTTAACAGCTTCCCGGGTGCCGGCTCCTGTTGCACCGGGAGACGGAGGGAAATCCAGTTGCCCCTGTTATACTGCCGGTTTACAATGTTGTTGTTCGGAATAACAAGGCGAATAATTTAAACATTGAATTATAGATTAAAAACCGGATTAAAAATTTGGAAAAGAGCTACCCCACTAAAAAACCGGCCTGTCCCGATCTGGCTTTGCATCGGGGACGAAATCCGAAAAGCCATACGATTAGGGAAACTTAAATTTTGATATGATGAAGAATTTTGCATCTCTACTGGTTATCTTTCTGGCTTGTACATTATATTCCATAGCACAGGAAAATAAAGATGAACATCTGCTGGATGGAACCACAATGGAATATTATTACCAGAACGGAACCGCAGTTCACGTTGAGATGGCAAACGGAATGTTCAGTTTTAAATGGATTGCCGGTCCAAATGAAGGCGCTGAAGGGAGTGCACCGTATCGCTCACGTAAGGTTAGTGATAAAATGTACCTGGTTAACTTTCTTGAGTCACAGAGTTCGACTTTCGAAACCATTGTCTTTAATTACAATCAAAACGTGATCTCAACTTCAGCTATAATTGCTCCTCAATCGGATAGGGAAACGTTAATTTTTGAAGGCGGAATAATTCAAAACTTGCATTTGAAGGAAAATTAGGCTTTATAATGAAAACCGAAAAATTTGTAGGCTCATGGGAATTAAAGAAATGGACAGCTGAGCTAAATGATGGAACAATAATATTTCCCTTCGGTGAAGATGCTCTTGGAAGAATTTCATACGAAAGTAATGGCAGTATGTCGGTGCATTTAATGAAAAACAACAGGCTAAAATTCCATTCTGAGGACCCACTTCAGGCCAAACCCGAAGAAGTTATTGTCGCTTTCAATGAGTTTCTTTCTTATTGCGGAACTTACAAAGTGTACACAAATCCTAATCAGGTAGTTCATCAAATAGATATAAGTTCATTCCCCAACTGGACTGGTCAAAATCAGATTAGAAAATTTGAATTTAAAGAGGATAAACTGATTTTAATTACAGACACAATAGGTTCAAGCAAGCACAAATTGGTTTGGCAAAAAATAAAAAACAGATAATAAAAACATGGAAAAAACGTACAAATACCTTGGATACTTTTTAATCGTTCTTATTCCCTTAACTTTTGCAGGATTTTACAAAACCTATTTTAGCCAGTTTCCTCATTTTGGAGAAAACATCGACAACTATGTTCATTTCCATGGCTTCATTGCATCTATTTGGATATTGATGCTGATAACTCAGCCACTCTTAATTCTGAACAGAAAATTCAAACTGCACAGAATTATTGGAAAGCTTTCATTTATTGTTTTCCCATTGCTCATTTTATCTTTCATACCAAGGATAATTAGAATGAGTCAGGCAGAGGACAGTCGAATTATATTTTATCCCCTGGCAGACTGTATTTTACTTATCCTGTTTTATGCATTGGCTATATACAACAAAAAAGCAACAACAATACATATGAGGTATATGATAGCTGCGGCAATCGTTTTTTTGGGGCCAACAATTGGCCGGATTGGCCCGCATATCTTAGGTTGGGGCGATATTTTAACCCAGTCGGTTCAGTACGCCATTATCTTTCTTATCCTGGTTAGCTTAATCGTTTACGATAAAGTGAATGCCAGGAAATTCGGTCCATATATACTTGCTACAGCTGGTTTTTTTATTCATGCTCTTGTTTTTTACATGATTTTTCTCTAAAACAAAAATCTGGCAATAAGAAAGGAACACCACTTAATGTTAAAATCATACAAATGAAAAGAACACTCTTACTTTTAATTATTATCCTTTTTACCGTTGCCAATAGTTTTTGTCAATCCGTTGAAGAAATAAATGCTGTTACCAACGATTTTCTTAAATCGCTAAATGAGCAGCAACGTCAGCAAGTCAGCTACGATTTTAACGATACGCTCAGAACAAAATGGACCAACCTTCCAGTTGGACTGGCTCCGCGCCCCGGGTTGCAATACGGCGAATTATCGGAAACAAGTAGAATAAAGTTTCACCATATTCTCACTACGCTTCTAAGTTCGCAAGGTTATTTAAAAACTACCAGCATTATGAAGCTGGATGATATTTTAAATGAAGTTTACGAAACTGCTTACAAAAACAAAGAAATAAATGATGATGAAATTACTGAACTACGGAACCTTCAATGGGATTTTTCCCACTATTTTATTTCAGTTTGGGGGAAACCCGGAATTGTTGATCCCTGGGGATTAAAGTTTGAAGGTCACCACATTTCGCTTAATATTTCTGTTGCAGGAGGAAATTATTCACTCACTCCACTTTTCTTTGGCACCGACCCCTCCGAAGTTCATACAACAAAATACGCAGGACTTCGGGTACTAAGTAAAGAAGAAGACTACGGATTCCTATTGATAAATGCTTTATCAAAAGAACAACAGTCGGTAGCTGTTATTAGCAACGAAGTTCCCGGCGATATCATTACAAATCCACAGAGAAAACAAATGATATCAGAATACCGTGGAATTAAAGCAAGCAGTTTTACGCCTGAACAAAAAGTGTATTTAAAATACATTATTGAAGAATATGTGCATAATCTGGAGCACGAAAAAGCCCATGAATATATGGACAAGTTTGAAGGATCAGGAATTGACAACATCTGGTTTGGCTGGATTGGCAGCTTGAAACCTCAAAAGCCTCACTATTACGTTATTAACGGACCCGATTTTCTAATTGAATACGACAACCGTGGATTTCAGGGAAGTTTAGGGAATCATATCCATTGTATCTGGCGCGAAAAGGGAAACGATTTTGGGGAAGATATATTGAAAAACCATTATTTGACACACAAGCATGAATAATAAAATGGTGGAAAACCGGTAGCGCTTTTTAATATTTTTGGTACACCACACTATTAATCCGAATTAACAGCGTATAAAACCAATTTCGGGGATATAACCCAGTGATTATCATTTTAATAAATAATAACCTAAAAACTTTATCAGAATGAAAAATCATAATTTTAAAACAACAGTTAAAGTTGCTGCAATTACAGTTCTCACAGGTTCTATTTGTATGATTGGAGGTGCTGCTCTAATGGGAATTTCAGGCGCCGATTTGGACAAAGCATTGGATGAAAACGATCTGGCAAATTATCTGGCAGCGGCGAAAGAAGGAAGAGTATTATTAATTCTCAATTTAACCCTTTGGATTTGTGGGGTTTTTTTAATTGGTTTGGCCGGAACGCTAATGGCAAACTTAAGTGATACCAGAAAAGTGATATCTAAAATAATTATCTATAATTATTCGATTGCAATACCAATAGTTGTAATTGCTTACTCCGCATGGTTTGCCATTGTGGTTCGGCTTTCGGCCCATGATCCTCAGGATTCAGCAGTTCTGGCAGAAGTTGTGGGATGGTTTGCATCCAGAGCCGATTGGATTGCCACTATCCTTGTTTTAGGAACAGGTCCCTTTTTGATTACTCTTTCGGGCCGGGATAATTGGGGTTCCAAAATGACTTCATATATGGAGTTTTATATGCCTTTTTACCGGTATGCTAAATCTAACCGGAATGTTTGCTGGTGGCTTAACCACATACGGATTTCTAATCATTCCGGTGGGAATGAGCTGGATGTTTGCATCTTCAGTCGTATTATTCAAAATAAGTAAAAATTAAATTGGATACGCAGATGCATATAATACAAGCGGTATAATGATTCAGGTGACAATATTTCTATGCGCGTCATTCTCCTAAAAAAATGGGGGCAAACGGGCCCGAAATCATTCCCGAATTGTTGTTACCGTGATATCCTGCTGACCGGCCAATTGTAAAGTTTGACAATCCTATGATAAAAGAAGGCTTTGGCATGTTTTACCCCGACCTTACTTCAGCGGCCGGGCCATGGGGCGTTTCATTTGCCGGAAACCTCACTCCCGACCAGACCGGTATCGGCAACTGGACGGAGGAACAGTTTAAAAAAGCATTGACGCAGGGAAAATTCAAAGGGATAGATGGCTCACGAATGCTGCTGCCACCAATGCCCTGGTTCAATTTTACGGCTTTAACCGATGAAGATACCCATGCAATATTCATGTACCTGAAAAGTATAAAACCAGTAAAAAATGTAGTGCCGGCACCAATTTCACCCGAAGAAATGTAAGAAACAGTTTTTAAAACAAGAAAAATCCGGAACCGGGAATAATAAATTGTTGCCCGGTATCATTTTGGGGGTGTTTGTCAGGCAGAGACGCGATGAATCGCGTCTCTGCCTGTGGATACCGGTGAAACAAAATTTATATTCACATAAAAAATTCAGGATTCAATTAAAAAGGATTAATAATTATTGTCCTATTATCTTTTGCCTCACTCATAAGAGTGCTATCCTTTGCCGTTGGTTTTAACCAACCGGTTAGCTGAAAACACAAACAACCAAGGTTTTTAACCCGAATTATTGCAGCTTTTACCAAAATCATAAATATAGCGGCGAATAACAAGTTGGCCACAAACATTATTCAAGGCAAGAGAATGAACATGGCCAGTATTCGTTTATAAAACCCAACCTGTTTCCCCGGCCGGTTTAAAGCCGGTTCATCTCCTTATTAAATTCATACTAAATTCATACTAAATTCGCACTAAATTCGCATTAAATTCGCGAAATCGCGAATTTAATGCGAATTTACTCCGAATTTAGTCCGAAGAAGGTACGAATCTGATCCGGCGCAGGTATACGGACAGGATTTCTTTTAACTACAGGATTCAATATCTATAGCACTTTTCCTGTTTGCTTTGCAAAACAGGCCTCACCTGCATTGAATCAGGTTATTGAAGTGACTGAAAAAATAAAATTGTCATAATATCATAAAAGGAAATACAGAAAGGGGTTTTTCAGGGACAATCAGATTAACTTGCCATTTTCCCTTTCATCAGCATATCAACTGCATCTTTAAGAGAACCGGCGCGGGAAACCTTCCCTGTATTTACAAAATAGATAACATCGGCATTTGCAATTGTATTCAGCCGGTGGGCAATTACCACTTTTGTAGTTGATTCAGGCAGTTTTTGAAGGATTTCATCCAGAAGCTTTTCGGTTACAGTATCAATATTGGCAGTAGCTTCGTCGAGAATGAGCAAGTCAGGCTTCCTAAGTACAGCGCGCATAAAGGCAATCAGTTGTTTCTGACCAAGACTGATACCGTCGCCGGAAACATTTACTTTTGTTTCGAGACCGCTGTCGAACCGCTGCAGCAATGATTCAAGACCTGAATCATGAAAGATATTTATCAGCTCTTCGTTTGAAATATCAGCATATTCTTCATTCCCATACAAAATATTTTCACGAATTGAACCGCTAAATAAAAACGGGTCCTGCAAAATAAAACCAATTTTTTTCACCCGTTCTTCAGGAGTAAAAGAACGAATATCGCGGCCGTTAAGCAATACTTCACCCCTCGAAGGATCGTAAAGTCGTGCTGTGAGTGACGCAGTTGTTGTTTTTCCGCCTCCGGTTGGCCCCACAAATGCATAGGTTTTCCCCTTTTTCAGATCGAAATTTATTCCATGCAGCACCTCATTTCCGTTGGGATAGGCAAAAGAAACATTCTTAAACGTCAAAAGCGAAGCCGATTCATCAATTCCGTTTGAACTTATTTGCTGCATGTTGCTTTCCATTTCAAGTATTTTACGGATTCTGTCCCAGGCTGCCAGTGCAACCTGGAAACTTGCCCATAAGGATGCAAGCTGACGCAAAGGATTGTAGAAACTGTTTACGTAAGCAATAAAACTGATTAAAAGTCCAATGGTGAAATTGCCGGTAGAAATCAGGTAAATTCCGAATGTAAGGACAATCAGCAGCCCGGCATTGGATAAAAAGGTGTAGACGGGCAGAAAAATATTGTTTGAAATGCCGGCTTTTACAGATGTGGAATAGTTGTCGCGGTTTACTTTTTTAAACCGTTCCCTGAAATAATCGCGGCGGTTAAAAGCCACAATCACTTTAAAATTATTCAGGCTTTCCTGCACCTCAGAGCTTAAATCCCCGACACTTTTTAGGTTAGCAGCGTTGCGTTTTTTAACCCATGGCGAAGCAATTTTTGTAAAACCCCAGATGATTAGTGCCGGGGCAAGCGCTGCCAGTCCAAGTTCAAAATTAATTGAAAGAAGGAAAATACCCGCGCCCACCATAATCAGTATTGCACGTAAAAACTGCATCAGCGACTGAGAAAAAAACTGGTTGACTTTGTCGCTGTCGTTGTTTATCCGCGAAATCAGGTCACCGGCTTTATTCTGGTTAAAAAAATCGAAAGGCAATTCCTGCAGTTTACTGAACACTGCATTCCGCAATGTATACAACATGCGTTGTCCTACCGAACCCATTAATTTTGTCTGCAAATAACCTGCGATAAGTGCAACAATATACATAGCCAGAAGGATTCCGCAAAAAACAAGCACACCGTGAAATTGTTTTGTTTGTATGTAATTGTCAACAGTATAACCGATTATTATAGGACCCGCAAGATTCAGAATTGCAGTAATCACCATGGCTACAAATGCAGTAATCAGAATTTTCTTTTCCTCCACCATATGCGCCACCAGGCTTTTCACCGATTTGAAACCCGGTTTTCTCTTTTGACTTTTTTCAGGCTCTGTATTAAGATTGTAATTCATTTGAATAAACTGCATTTAATGGTTATGTATTCCCATAGTATATAAAAGCAGGGATACGTCTACATTTCCTGCCCCATGGAAGCTCCCCTGAGAGATTTATTCCTGTCGCTCTTCTTCTTTAAGGCCGGTTATTCCCTTTTATCATTGCCAAATCATGGTTATTTCATCATATCAATCGTGATTAAATCATATTTTTTATATCTGTAATCCCTGTTCCAATTTTACTTACCTGTTTATTGTTTACACGTGTTTATGTTTATCTTCCATCCTGTTCCTCTCATAATGACTTGTGCTTCGCTGAGATTCATAAATCTGGACATATTCAGGACAGGTTTTGCGCAGAATTTCGTGTCGTCCTGCAGCAATAACTTCACCTTCCATGAGCAAAATAATCTGGTCGAAATCTTTTACAGGACTAATTTTCTGAGTTACCGAAACCAGTGTAATCCCAGGATAATTCTTTTCAACATTTTGTAAAATCTTCTGTTCTGTTTGCTGATCAACCCGGGCAGTAAAATCATCGAGCAGCAATATTTTGGGATTCAGTGCAAGTGCCCTTGCAAGCATAATCCGCTGCTTCTGGCCGCCGGAAAGACTTGTACCTCTTTCAGAAACAATTGTATCCAGTTTCCGGGGAAGACTATGAACAAATTCATCAAGTTCAGCAGTATCAATTGCTTTCTGCAACGATTCATCGGTAACCGTTTCACTAAAAGCAATATTTTCGCGAAGGCTCATATTGAACATCACACTGTCCTGAAAAACAAACCCAATCTGATTGTGAAACAGCTCCTTGTTGAAGTTTTCAATGTTTACTCCTTCAAATTCAACTGAACCTTCATCAGGTTTTACAAGACCGGTAAACAGATAAAGCAACTGGCTTTTACCGGCAGCTGTAGGCCCGATTATGGCAGTTCGCGATCCTGCTTTTATGGTGATGGAAACATCCATTAAAGCTGGTTTATCGTCATATAAAACTTTAACATTTTTAAGTTCGATGTTGCCTTGCAAAGGTTTATCAACAGTTCCTGTATCAGCAGTTTCAGGTGATTTCAATACTTTATCAATTCTTTCGTAGGAAGCACTCGCCTGTGCAATTAAATTACTCATAAAACCAATAACGATTATTGGGAATATCAGAATGGTGACATAACTGTTGAAAGCAGCAAAATCACCAAGCGACAATTGTCCTGAAATGACCAAATGACCACCTAATCCAAGAATAGTAAGAGTTGCAAGGTTGGCTACAAAAGTAATCACCGGAATAAGGGTGGCAAACAAAGTCACAATCGAAATCCCGACATCCCTTGCTTCGGCACTTGCAGCAAGAAATTTTTGATACTCCAGCTGTTGCGAATTCACCACACGAATAATTGCCGCCCCCAGGATACTTTCGTTGATGACCTTGTTGAGCCAGTCGATGACTTCCCTGCCCCTTGTAAAAAGAACCCGCACTTTCCGTAGAATCAAAAAGAATGTGATACCAATTAAAGGAATCATAAAAATAACAGGCAGCGCAAGTTTCCAGTTAATAATCAGCAGCAAAATACAGGTACCGATGATCATAAATACGGATGAAACTATTGAAGTAACTGCCTGCGATACAAACATTTTTACCGAATCCATATCAGAAGTAAGGTTGGTCAGCAGTTTCGATGGATTGGCTTCCTGAATAAAGGTGAAGCTTTGCCGCGATATTTTATCCGAAAGCTTTTTCCGCAGGTCAAAGCTTACTTTTTCGGAGGCATATGTCTGAACAACCATTTGAAGGTACGAGAATACAAAAATAATAATTGCCGCCCCAGCAAATTCAGTTAAAATTGTTTTTAAAATGTAGTTTCCGTTGTTGTAAGCATCAATTCCATGCGAAATTATTTTTGGAATAACAAGATTTGCAGCATTGCCCAACAGTGCAAATAAAATAAGCAAAACAACCATTCCCCTGTACGGCTTCAACAATTCAAAAACATTAGGTTTAT
The DNA here is from genome assembly GCA_963816685.1 of uncultured Prolixibacteraceae bacterium. GTDB lineage: Bacteria > Bacteroidota > Bacteroidia > Bacteroidales > Prolixibacteraceae > CAVYUC01. The sequence continues at coordinate 27,850 of CAWFMB010000038.1, forward strand.
CTTTTTTTGAAGTTCTACCTTTTTTCATCCTCTTCCTTTTCCCTTTCGTTAAAAACGAACGTGTGTATTGGCAATTCGATTGCAAATAAAAATAAAAACAAGGTTACTAACCCATTAACAGGAAAATTGTTGAATAACAGCAGCAGGAATTTTTATTAGCTTAAGGAACAGAACCTGTGATTCGAAGGAAAGCTAAAATAAAAACCCCGGTAATGCTCTAGCTGTAACCCTTGAGTTGATTGTTCAGATAGTTCAATTCATCCAAATATTCTTTTTCAACTTTCGATTTTTCTGCAAGTCCGAGCACGATGTTCATATAAAATTTTGCAGTTTGATAATCACCAATGGAAGCGTTTGCAATAACCAGGCTCTTTCCGGCCGACAACATGATATCCGGAAGTGTGGCTTTATTAAAAAATGCCCGTTCAGATAATTCGATTCCAAGGTTAACATTTCGCAAACGCTGGTCCCCGCAGGTTACAAGAATTGTCCCGCTGCGTTCGAGAATGTACGGTTCATTCGGATGCACAGCCATTGCTATTCGAAGATATTTTAAAGCTTGCTGCCATCTCTTTTGGCTGATTAACAAATCGATGAAATTCACCACATTATTCATATCTTCTGTATCCGCCTGAAATGCCTTTTCGAAGAAAAACAATGCATTTCCGATATCTCCCTTTTGCTCAGCCATAATTCCCTGGAAACTGAAAACTGCTGGTTTATCAGGAGCAAGTGTTTTTAATTTCGTAAAATAATTCAACGCTTTTTCATCCTGATTAAATGTGAATAAAAGACTCACACCTTCAGTAAGAATATCCGGACTGTTTTCAGCATTCCTTAGCATATCAGAAACCTGGTTCAATGCCATTTCTTTATTACCCGTTGTCCAGTTACACATGGCAGCCTGCGACTGAAGCAGGTAATCATCAGGTTTCAGTTCAAGTGCAAGATTGCAGTATTTTAGTGATTGTTCAAACAGCTTTTTATCAAAAAACAGACCTGCAGTTACTTTGAGCTCATTAAAATCATCCTTATATAAATTCATATGCCTTTGGGAAAGCAAAACAGCTTTTTCAGTCAAATCCATTTTTAAATAAAGTTTAACAGCTTTGGACACGAGCGAATTGTTTTCAGGGAAATAGCCCAGGGCATTGGTTACAAGCTCATCTGTCCATTTTGTATTCACCGATTTCTCAGCTTCATCAATCTGTTTCAGCAGAAACTGTTCAGAACGTGACATTTTAACCAATTCATCAACAAGTGTATCAACTGGTTCGGAAAGAACAGACAAATCATTTGCCCGCGCAATATAATACTTACTCCAGGCAGAATCACCTTTTAAACTGTACATTCTCCCAATTAACCTGTAGGCCGGACCAAATGATTTATATTCATCAATAATTTCCTTTAACACCCGCTCTGCACCTCCAAGCTTGTCGTTATTCAGGTAAATTCGGGCAAGCTGGTATTTTGCATAGACATTGAGCGGAAAAAAATCGACTCTTGTTGTTGATTTTTCCATTTCATTTAACGGCATTTCCCTGAAAGCAATTTTATTGAATACAGTCTCTGCTTCATCATTAAAATTCAGATTCTCAAATCCTTCGCCGGCATAATACCACGCGTGGAAAACATCCGGATTTAGTAATGTTACTTCCCTGAAACTGTTGATTGCAGCTTTTGAATCACCCATTTCCTTATTTAAATACCCAAGATAATAATGCCACTTCCAGTCTTTAGGATTTTTTTGAACAGCTATTTTGTAACACTGCCCCGCTAATTCATAATTTGCGCTTGAATGGTACACCATTCCAAGATGACCGATGTTTTCAGATGTCGGATTACGGCTGGCAAGCTCCGATGCCTGCAATACCTGTTCCCTTAGCAACTGGTTTGAATGACTTAAATCAGGAACTTCAGGCAGTTGTGCAGATGTTTTTGATTTATTTGCCCAGCCAAATAAGAAACCTGCAAGAATGAGCAGCAGGAATCCAATAGCCGCATATATGTATATTTTTTTTCTGTTCATCTTCTTCTATTTCAACTTTAAATATATTAATTAAAGTTTGCCGTTTAAATTTTTGATTCAGATAATTAAAATTTATCCTCAATTTTCAGAAATACAAAGCATCAGTCAAAGTTCAATTTGGCCATTTATTTTTTTGATCAATTAAAAAACAGTTTCTTTATTGTCAACATTAAAAATAAAACAATGAGATATTTGATAATATTATTACTCATCCTATTTTGTATTTCAGGCTACTCACAAACGACTCAACTTGCAAAAGGGAGAGTCTTTAACGACATCAACAAAAACGGAATAATTGATGATACTGAAGAAGGAATTCCGGGAGTTCTTGTTTCAAACCAGGAAATGGTAACGGTTACCGATGCAAATGGTTATTATGAGTTGCCGGTAGATGAGCAAACGATTATATTTATTACCAAACCTGCAGGCTTCGAAGTTCCGTTAAACAAAATGAACATCCCTCAGTTTTATTACATCCATCAGCCGGAAGGTTCTCCTCTGCTTGAATTTGCCGGAATAAAAAAAACAGGTTCGTTACCGTCCAATATCAATTTTTCGTTGTACAAAACTGCAGAAATGGATTCATTCCGCATGCTGGCACTTGCCGACGTGCAGGTTGCAAGTGAAATGGAAACTGAATATTTCAGAAAAGATGTTGTAGCACCGGTTCTTTCGGAAAAATATGATGTGGTGGTTTCTCTTGGTGATATGGTGCACGACAATCTCGATCTTTTCCCAGGATATATTAAAACTATGGCATTGCTTAAAGCCCCTGTATACAGTGTGGAAGGAAATCATGATGTTAATTATGACGCTGATGAACCCTATTCGAACGACACATTTAAAAGTTATTTTGGGCCGAATTATTATTCTTTCGATTACGGGCAGGTGCATTTTGTTTGCCTCGATAATGTTGAACGAACCTGCAAAAAAGGAGACACCGGTTCTTACTGGGATTGCTACAGAGGATACATCGGCGAAAAACAGCTGCATTGGCTGCAAAACGATTTGAAGCATGTTCCACAGAATAAACTGGTGGTAATTTGCCAGCACATCGCATTAGAAAGAAATGAATATACAGATGAGCGAAACAAGCTCAATAACCGGAAGGAATTATTTGATGTTCTGCAAAGCCGTGAAAAGCTACTCGTTTTATCAGGTCATAAACACACTCTGCAACGCGATTTCTTTGGAGCTTCTGAAGGATGGAAAGGAAAAAATGAATTGCAGCAAATTATTTGCAGCTCGGTAAGTGGTTCATGGTGGACCGGCCCAAAAGATGAACGGGGAATTCCTTCAACTACTCAAATCGATGGCGTGCCAAATGGTTATTTCATTTTCGACTTTAAAGGAAATGATTTTGTTCCCAATTATTTTCCTGCCGGAAATATAAATGAACAAATGCGGATTGAGAACCCAACAGGTAATATTTCAAAAGAAGACAATCAAATTATAGTTAATGTGTACAACAGCAGTAAAAACTCCGTTGTTTATGCTGAAATTGACGGCAAAAAAAAGATACAACTAAAAAATGTACACGCAAAAGATCCATTTATTGCACAATCATTTAAAACCTTCAGAAATGATTATAAAAGCTGGGCATCTCCATCAAATTCAACACAACTATGGCAGGCAAAACTTCCTGCCCAACTTGAGCTAGGCTTACATGTGGTTAAAGTTATTGCGCAGGATGAATACAACAGGGAATACATTTCATTTGATGTTTTTGAAGTTCAGTAACTGCGATTTTTTTTACAGGTCAGTATTTAACGTCGATGCAGTCGGGATGAAACCATACTGTTTTTGTTAAACAAATAGCCGCTTTGCCTTGTTTTCTGTAAAAACGAGATGCACAATGCTCCCATTATAAAATGGTTTGATAAAAATACTGTAAAGCATTTACGGTTTTCATTTTCCTTTTTTTTGCTTCCGGTATTCCTCTTTGCTTTAAGTCAGGCTCCGGAAATAAACTGGATAAAGGCTGTTATTGCTTTTGCAATACTCCATTTACTGATATTTCCTTCCAGCAATGGCTACAACAGTTATCAGGACCGGGATGAAACAAGCATTGGCGGATTAAAAAATCCACCAAAAGTAACGAAGAATCTGTTTTATGTTACCTTACTTTTCGATATTGCTGGAATACTGCTGGCACTTGCAATTTCAGTTTATTTTTCAATGTTTATATTTATATTCATTACAATGTCGCGCCTGTACAGCTACCGCGGCATACGGCTGAAACAATATCCTGTAACAGCTTTTGTTATAGTTTTCGTCTTTCAGGGAGCATTTGTTTACATGATGACTTCGGCAGCTATTGCTCCTTTTTCATTTAACCATTTCTTCTCAGGCGCAAATATTGTATGCATGGCCGTAGCAAGCCTGTTTATCGGAAGTATGTATCCGCTGACTCAAATTTATCAACATGAAGCCGATAAAAAAGACGGTGTAATTAGTCTGAGTTACAAGCTTGGATACCGCGGAACATTTGTTTTTTCAGCAGCTTTATTTGTAACAGCTTCTGCTTTACTGTTTTTTCATTTAATCGTTCAAAGCCATCCACTCACGCTGTTGATTTTCCTCATATTTGTTCTGCCGCTTGCTTTTCAGCTTTCCAAATGGTTTGACCAGGTAAAACAAAACAGCAACAACGCCGATTTTGAACACACCATGAAAACAAACCTGCTGGCTTCAACCTGTATGAATTGCTTTTTCCTGACACTGATTATCAATAATCAACTTTTACTCTTTTAATATGGGCAGGTTAATTTCAATTGGAACAGCCGTGCCTCAATATAAATCAAATCAGGCTGATATACTTGAATTTATGTGTAGCGCTTACAACAATGAAACAGCTTCGCGTAAATTAAAAATACTCTTTCATTCAAGTGGTATAGAATCACGGTTTTCCGTTGTTCCTGATTTCGGCAAAATGGATGCAGACAATAAATTTTTTGAAGATAATAATCCTCCGAACATTGAGAAACGAATGCATAAATATGCCGAAAATGCCGCCAATGTTGCAGTTGCCGCCATTAAAAATTCCTTCAGTAAAATAAATTCTTCAGCCGAAACCTTTGGAATTACCCATTTAATAACCGTATCCTGCACTGCATTATACGCACCCGGAATAGATACCGAAATTATGAAAAGGCTTAATCTGCCCAATGATACTGAACGAATTTCGGTAAACTTCATGGGTTGCAATGCTGCGTTTCCCGCATTAAAAATTGCAAACAGGATTGCTCAATCAGAAAGAGACGCAAAAATATTGGTAGTTTGTGTTGAATTGTGCACCCTGCACTTTCAACCAAAATATGATACTGACAATTTGCTTTCGAATACTATTTTTGGCGATGGGGCAGCTGCTGCCATTATGGTTTCGGACGAACAGGCAGAACAACAAAAATATACAGGGTTATCAGTATCCGATTTTTATTCTGTCCTTTTAACCGAAGGTGAAAATCTGATGGGATGGCACCTTAAACCTCTCAATTTTGAAATGGTACTTCATCCTAAAGTCCCGGATTTTATAGGTGAAAATATCGGGCAATTCATTACGACATGTGAACAAAAGCTGAATTTTAAAAAAGATAAAATAGGAAAATGGGCTATTCATCCCGGCGGAAGAAAAATACTGGATAAAATAAATAACAAACTTCAGTTTTCAGCGAATGAGCTTGAATATTCATACAGGATTTTACGTGAATATGGTAATATGTCTTCGCCCACCATTCTTTTTGTTTTGAGTTTAATTATGGAACAGGAATTACTGCCTGACGAAAAAGTACTTGCTGCAGGTTTTGGTCCCGGAATTACAATTGACACAGTTTTATTTACCTATGCCGGATAAATTCAAACATCGTTCGTCGCAAAGTGAATTGCTCGACTCAGATACTGTTCCGGCGAAATTGTTATTCAGGAATCTTCGCGAACTTGATTTTCTGAACCGTACTTCCGGCGGCCATTCAATTAGTCTTGAGGGAATTAAAAAGCTGATAAAAGATAAAAACAAAAATTACCATATCGTCGATTTGGGTTGCGGCAGTGGCGATTCATTGAAATATTTCGCTGACTGGGCAAGGAAAAACAATTTCAGTATAAATTTTACCGGAGTAGATAAAAACAAAAATGCAATAAGTTTCCTGGAAAGGAATTGCAGTGGATATCCCGAAATAGAAGGATTTACCGGTGACTACCGTGTTTTTTTAAACCAAAACCTTCAAATTGATATTGTTCATTGTTCACTTTTCTGCCACCACTTAAAGGATAATGAACTTATAAAACTATTGGAAAAAATGAATTCGATTGCCAGCACAGGCTTTGTTATTAACGACCTTCAGCGAAACAGGTTTGCATATTACGGGGCAAAAATAATGACAACACTTTTAAACGGATCTTCCCTTTCGAAGAATGACGGGCCGGTTTCTGTTTTGCGGGGATTTAAATACAACGAACTTGAGTTGCTTATAAAACGGGCCGGAATTAAGCACTTCATTATTTACCGCCGTCGCGGATTCCGGTTTCTGGTAGTTGTGAAAAAAGAAATTGTTAACAGGAAAAATTAAATGCCGAAACCTGAAGTAAATATCGTTCCGGTTTTAATTGTGGGGGCCGGACCTGCCGGATTAATGATGGCCTGCCAACTGTCGCTTTTTAATATTTCCTTTCGAATTATTGATAAAAAAAGTTCGCCTTCAAATTACTCAGGCGCATTGATTATTCATGCCAAAACTCTTGAATTGCTGCAACAATTGGATTTGGCAGAAGCTGCACTGAAGCAGGGAACCGAATAAATGCACTTTCAATTTACTTTAACGGAAGAGAAACAAACCGGCTGAAATTAAAAAATGCTGGTTATAACCTGTCGCAGTTCTCTTCGATGCTGATGCTTGAACAGGCCAAAACCGAACAAATACTCCTTGATTATCTGAACAAAAAAAAGCATTTCGTTGAATGGGAAAGCCGGTTATTGGATTTGACCCAGCAACCCGACAATATCACTGCGGTGATACAACTTCCTGACGGGAGCACAGAAAAAGTACTTTCGCATTACCTGATTGCCGCCGATGGTGGACATAGCACAGTCCGGTCGTTTCTCAGGATTCCCTTTCAGGGAAAAACCAATCAAACTAATTTATGCATTATGGAATGTAAATCAGATTTGAAAGTGCAGGAAAATGAAATCTGTTTCTCATTTTCGAAGAGGGCTACTGCGGGTTTCTTTCCACTTCAGGGCGACAGGTGGAGAATTGATGCAGCATTAAGAATTGCACAAAATAGTAATTCAAGACTAACCTTTGATGAAATTAAGAAGGACTTTGATAAAGAGACAAAAATGAAAGTTCATCTCCGCGAATTGAGCTTTTATTCCATTTTTCATTCGCATGGGAAATATGCTGAATCCTTTCATTCACGGCGCTGTTTTTTGATTGGAGATGCTGCCCATATATTTACTCCGGTCGGAGCTCAGGGGATGAACAGCGGAATGCAGGATGCACAAAATCTTGCATGGAAACTTGCATTTGTAATTCAAAATAAAATCGCACCCGAAATTTTAGATTCCTATGAACAGGAAAGAAAGCCACTGGCTAAAAGAATTATTAAAACAACCAATCTCTTTTTTAAACTGGTTGCTTCCGAAAGACAAACCTACAGGCTTTTTCGAATGATTGGGTTAAAATATTTCCTCCGGTTATTTCTGCTTTTCATGAGAAAGCAAAGTTTTAAAAATCATATCTTCAGAAACATCTCAGGAATTGCAATTCGATATAAAAGAAGTTTTTTAACCTCTGTAAAAGATTCCGGATTTAATTCTTCTGCTCCAAAACCAGGACAGCGTTTGCCCTATTTTCCATACAAAATTAACGGAGAAGAAAAGAACATCAGGGAAGAGGTGAATCCAGAAAAATTTCATCTTTTAGTTTTCCCGAAAGACAAAAATCCAGGTGAGTTGTTGAAACAAACAAAACAATGGAAAGAAATTCTTTCTGCTGAAGTGATACCTTTCCTGGCTGAAACAGAATACCTGTACAAGAAATTCGGAATTCGGTCCGGTGGCTGGTATCTTGTGCGGCCTGATTTTCATATCGCCTGTCGCATGTCTGGAATCAGTGGCAAAAAGCTTGATAATTATTTTCAGAAATTAACGATTGGAAAATGAAAGTAAACATCCAAAGTGAAAATAGTTTCCTGTTTTGGCAAAAATGGCTTTTTTACAGCAGCCTTTTGTTTGCAGTTTTCGGACTTGCAATTGCTTTTTACAGCAGTAATCCATTGGCCGAATATTATTTTAAACTGCTCGCCCATATTTTTTGGAATCAATCCCACTTTCCTGAAGAAGCCCTTGATTTCAGGAAATTTGTGCTGGGTCCGCTGGGAGGAACAATTGCCTGCTGCTATTTTTTAATGGCTTATATTGCCCGGTTTCCATTTAAAAACAAAGAACCCTGGGCACGAAATGCAATTGCAGTTGCAACCTTGTTTTGGTTTTTTACTGATTCCTCAATTAGTTTATATTACGGTGTTTATTTTCAGGCGCTGGTTATCAATCTTTTTTCACTTATTGTAAAATTGTTGCCCCTGTTTTTTACCTGGAAAATGTTTAGACACAAACAGGTATAAAAAAATTGCCTCTGCACAAAAAGAACAAGAGGCAATTTCAAATTATAGTCAATTCGCGTTAATTTTAGTAATCTGATAAATAGCTGCTGCTGTAATCATTATATTCGTTTTCATCGATATATCCATTATGATCTCTGTCCCAGCTGTCAAAAACCATATCAGAATATTCATTGCTGTCCAAAGAATTATCCTTGTTTTTATCCCAGTTTGAATAATAATCAGAATTTCCAAGGGAATTATAATATTCCTGGTATTCGAGATATCCGTCTTTGTCGGTGTCGTAAGAATTAAAGTCATCATTGACATAATCTCCGTACGAATAATCATAACCACTTTGCCATTCATCTTCATTTAACAGATTGTCATTGTCAGCATCCCACATGTTATAGGAAGATTCGTAGAAACGATCATTGTCAAAAACATCATTGGTTTCGTCTGACAAACCTCCGGTGTCGGTGTCATTATCATCAAAAACTCCGGTATCATTTTGTCCGCTGTCAAAAACTCCGTTATCGTCCCTGTCAGCATCTCCCAATCCCTGGTCATTCGCGTTGTTATCATCAAAAACACCACTATTATCATCAACATCATTATCATCCATCTGATAAGAATTGGTGTTGATGTAATCATTTGAATAACGATCGGAAAATTCAGTCCTTGAAATCCTGTTGTCCTGATCAGAATCCCACGATTTAAAATCGTTTCCTGTTTTAGTTGTTTGTCCGGTACTTGCAAAAAACAACAAAACGCCTCCCAATACAAGGCTTTTTTTAAATAATTCCGTTAAAAAGTTTCTTTCCGTTTCCATAATAGTAAATTTTAAATTTCACATATTTTATAAATCCGGGTGATAGATTTCTTATCTCACAGCTTCTCGTTTCTTGTTTCTCCTCCTTTTCTACTAAACATACCGACAGTTAATTAAGAACTTATCACCCATTTGCAGATTCAATTAATGAATACCGTGCCAAAAGAGATATAAACATCCGTAATTACTGATAAGTGACTGTAAGGGAAGTTTGGAAAAATTTCTGAAGTTTAATTTCTGGGAATCATTTTCCACAAAAAATGCTGAAATATTACCCGACACAATGTTTGTCAATTCAATATTAAAAGCAATAGAATTTTAAAAAGGATGTATTGAATCATTAATAATGAAGATTTTTTCTCTTGCTTGTCATTTTAAGCAGGAAAGGCTCCTTTATTCCTGACGAAGGATTTGCTTCTCCGGAAAACTCTGTAATTTTTAAATCCTTTACATTTTCAGTTTCAATACCATACGTAAAAAATGAAGGTAAACCAGTTCCCCATTCCAAATTAACATTCTGAATGGTTAGTCCATTTACATATTTTGCAAAGATTCCAGGGATATCGTGTTCGAATAATTGCATGTTAATATCAGCTGCCGGACGCAAATCAAAGTTTCCGCCGTAGGCAAGCGTTTCTTTTCCTTTTACAATCTTCAAACCAATATTTGTAAAACTTATATTTTCCATCAGGCTGTTCTGATGACCGTAAACAAGAATTCCATGTTCACTTGTGGCAGTGATTGTATTAAATTGAACATTCCTGATGATGCCAACCGGTTGATTTTTGAACCTTGAAACTGCTGAAAGATGAATGGGCTCGCCATTGCCCCACCATTGTCCGTTGTGCAGGCGTGTTTCAATGGTAATATTCGAAAAAATCAAATCTTCTATATTTGATGCATCGTGTGCAAATATTCCTATTCCACGATTGGAGCCGTAAATTACAATGTTTGAAAATGTACACCTGCGAATCGGATGTTGCCCGTAACCAATCCGGATACCTGCAGATCGCGATTGAAAAAGACAGTTGCTAACGACTACATTTTCGGCATAAGGAGTTTTGTTGCCATATTTTTTATCCTGATTTGGATGTTCATCATATCCGGGAGTTTCTTCATCAATTGAAAATCCTGTTATTACAAAAGAATCATCACCTGAACGAATATCGCAGTTGGTAACCCTGATGTTTCGCGAAGCTGTGCAGTGAATTCCATCGCTGTTGGGAACCATCAGATTATTCTTTATTGAAATGCCAGAAACGGTAATATCATCGCAGCTGGCCAGGCGGATTGCCCAGGATGGCGTATCTTTCAGGGTAAAATCTTTTAAAGTAACCTCGCTGCAATTGTAAAAAGTAAGCGCCATGCCAGGTTTTGGTTTACGTTTCAACGGTCCATCTGTAAAAAATTCACCTTCGGGCATATAATCTTCTTTCTGACGGGTAAGTTGTTTGTTAAATTCAGGATACACATGATTTTGCGTTGTATCGTAAAACATGGTACCCTGAGCATCTATTGTTCCCTCGCCGGTAATGCCCACCTGTATTGCATCTTCGCACAAAAGAATTCCATGTTTCCTGAAGGATTCCCTGTAATCGGCAAGGTTTAAACTTCCCTTTAAAACAGCGCCATGCTGAAGGTGTAATTCAGTATAACTTTTTAATTTAACAGTTCCGGTGATGAAAGTTCCTGCCGGAATAATGATTGTTCCGCCACCTGCCTCATGTGCAGCATCAACTGCTTTTTGAATAGCTTCTGTTGAAAGTTCACCTTTGCGGGCGCCAAAATCAACAATGTTATACTGAGAAAAAACCGGGAATCCTGAAAACAGAAATACAAAAATATTGAGTACAACCTTTTTCATGTTCATAAATTTAGCAGTTGAAGTAACTTTAAATTGAAGTTCAAATATAAAACTGAAAGTGAAGAGTTAAAACTTTATACGCTGAAATTTAAACTTAGACTAAAACATTAAAAAAAAGCCTGGTAAAATTACCAGACTTGTAAAAGGAACAGCATATCCTGTGAGTCATCTAAATCTTCTGCATTAAATATCCAGAAAATACGTATCGAACTTGTTAAATTCATCATTCTCTATTGTGCCGTTGTTATCCAGATCCCAATGCTTAAAAACTCCCTGAGACAATTCTTCTTCATTCAGGTCCATGCTTTTATCCAAATCCCATGACGGGTAAAATTTGCCGCCATACATTTCATTGTTGAATTCATTATATTCTATAAATCCATCCTGATCGACATCAATTGCAGAATAATCAGTAACCACGTAATCTCCAAAATAATTATCATATCCAAATGTCCATTCTTCTTTGGAAAGCCGGTTATTATCATCAGTATCCCACATTTGATAAGTTTTGTTGTAAAAATCTTCATCGTCCAGATATTCATCGTCTTCAGAATTCCAGTCTTCATAATAATTTGCTGCAAATACATCACTGAATTCATCTTCAGTGATTACTTTGTCTTCATTTTTATCGAAATCCTGAAAATCCAATACTGCCTCTCTTTCACATGCAAAACCTGCAAAAGCCAATACCATGAAACATAAAAGACTTTTAAAAACTATTTTATTCATAACATCTGTTTTAACTGAGATTAAAAACAAATCCGGAGATCACAAATTTTAAATTATCCTAGAACATGAGATAATAATCTTTCAAATCCTGGAATTCATCATTTTCAATAAAATTACTGTTGTCATAATCCCAGTTATTAAAAACCATACGCGCAAGTTCCTGATTATTAAGTTTATTATCTTTATTCATATCCCAATCAGAATAATAAGTAGATTTTCCCAAAGTATTCTGATATTCATCGTAATCAATGGAACCATTTCGATTTTGATCTATAGTTTCATAATCATCATAAATATAATTCCCATATGAATAATCATAACCATAATTCCATTCATCTTCACTTAAAAGATCATCATCATTTGTATCCCAAACATCATAAGTGGATTCATAGAAGTCATTATCGTCAAATAGTCCTTCATTGTCGTTGGTTTCATCATCATCAAACAAACCGTCATCTTTCTCATCATCATCTAAAATACCGTCATCATATTTTTCACTTTCAACAGCATCATCATTATCGAAAAGACCTTCATCATCATTATCATTTATTGCTTCATTATCTGTGTCAAAGACATCATCATCATCACGATTATTATCCATTACTTCATCGTCATCATCAAAAACACCCCCATTGTCATTGTCTTCCAAAATGCCGCCATCACTATCATTTACTTCGTTATCATCATTGAATATGCCTTCATTATCTTCTTTATTTTCATTATATGCGACGGTATTGGTTTCTGCACGCCATTTATCAGCAAAACCATTTGTAAAATTATTTACAAATTCCGATCGGGAAATTACATCGTTATTGTTGCTGTCCCAATCATCAAATGAAAGGTTTTGATCTTGTCCTGCCGCTGTAAAAAATAAGAATATTGCAGCCAGTCCCAAACTGGTTTTTAAAAATCCCGTAAAGTTTCTTTTAATTGTTTTCATACTATTGAAAATTTAAATTATACATAAATGTGTTTATGCCCGGTTGTTAATCCCCGGACTTTATGAATAAAGTAAAAAAACCATGCCAGAAAAGCACAGCAATATTGAACAGGCTTTATGTCTGGCAAATGAATAAAAATGCTGTTATTTTGTGAATTGAATTCCACATAACGTTGAATAATTACGCAGATGTAGATGCTGCTAATCAGAAAGTTAAAGCATACAAACTGATTCATCTTTTAATCTGTGATATTCAAAAACAAGGGAATAACCAAATTCTCCTTATTTTTGAATGAAACAAATATTCACATGTTGCTGGAAACTGAACTTAAAAAAGCATTGAAACAACGGAATGCGGATTTCGTCTACTTTGCCGATATTTCGAAATTGCCGGTAAAAGAAAACAAAGGATTTCCGAATGCTGTAGTTACAGGTGTTGCATTATCCCCAAAATACCTTCAGAAAATAACTGTTTCGCCTGATTATGTGCAGAACATGATTCTGAACAATTTAACAGACATGGATGAATTTCATAATAAGGAAATTTTTATCGACCGGTTGGCTGATTATATTGCTGGATTTCTTTCTGCAAAGGGATTTTCAGCCTTTTCACAATCAGAAGACCACCTCGAAATGACCGGAAATTATAATAAAACAACAAAAAGGACACCGTTGCCACATAAAACTGTTGCCGGATTGGCAGGTTTGGGATGGATTGGTAAAAATAACCTGCTTATATCACCGGATTATGGAAGTGCCTTTTGTATGTGCACCGTCCTAACTGATGCACCACTAATAACAGTATTTAATCCACCTGCAGCTCCGGAGTGCGGAAGTTGCACCATTTGCATCGAAATTTGTCCTAAAAATGCATTAACAGGGAACAACTGGAATTTAAATGTAAAAAGAGAAGAACTTATTGATGTTTTCAAATGCAATTCGTGTTTAAAATGCCTTGTCTTCTGTCCGTGGACTCAAAAATACATTCAAAAAATATCTGTTGATTAGAGCTGAAATTACCGCCAGCATAAAAAAAGAAATATGATTATTAAAGGGATTGCCATTCCTGAAATTAAAAACCACCAACCACTGGTGTATCTTATTTTCAACCTGAACCACATCAGAATTCCGGTAATTGCAAAAATAACAAGTGATACAGCAGTAAGATCATAAAACACAGCCCATAAAGTATACTCCCAGCCACCGGTAAAACCCCGCATGTGATGAAGTTTAGTGGCTAAATTCACCAAATTCATCTTCTGGATATTCGAACGGATGTAAAGTGTATCCTGTGCAGGAGTAAGTGTTACCTGGTGATTTTCACCCTGAAAATTATACTGGAAAATCCAGTTGCCGTTTTTCTCCTGCCGCTGTATCTGCCTGCCTTTGTAACCAAACCGTTCTTTCAGATAATCCGAATATTCCTCCGGATTCACTTTCATTGGCTCTTCCACCAAAACTTTCGACTGAATTGTATTTGTTTCAGATTGTTCAAATAAATTCCGGTTAACGATGATAATACCGGTGACAAGAAAAATAAATAAAAATACAAGCAGAATAACACTTGTAATCAAATGAATCTGCCTCAGAAATCTGTAATAATTCATCCTATTAACCATATAAAAGCGAGTATTATGAGTGAAACAGAAGCAAATAATCCGGCAAACAACCATCCCCTATAAGTTCGAAATGAACGGATAAACCAGAAATAAACGGTAATACACAACACGAGAAGAAATACAACATTCATTATTTGGGCAACTGCTTTCCAGACAGATATAAAAACAGGACCTTTTAATTCCCCGCCGGTTAATCCATGAAGTGCCATCACCACATCCAGAAACCCTGTGCGCGTTTCTTCTACTTTAAAAGTGGTACCACCGGCCGGTACTTCAACCCAGTACTTTTTTCCAGGCCTTGTAATCATAAAATGATGAATGCCGTTATCGTCTTTGTAATCCTCCCACCAGGGTGTGTAACCAAAAAGTCCCAGGGAATCCCTTACTGCAAGTTTGTAAGCAAGATTATCTTCAATTACCGGCATACGAATATCCTGCTGCCAAAGCTTTTTTGATTCATTTTCCGATAAATTAAAATGATGCTGATAATGAAGTGAACTAATCCCGAGAATTATAAGATATCCGGCTATAAACAAGCCGCCGTATACATGAAACTTATCCAGTAAGTCCCTCCACTTTTCAATTAGGCTGTTACTCCTTTTTATCTCCTTTTCCATAAGTTGATTTGTCAAAGCCGGTAAATATAACAATTGAACCGGAACATATAAAATGGTTTAAATAATGATAGTCAAATTAACCTGTTGCGGTTCTTTGTTTTTTTACCGAACCCTTCCATGCAGTGAAACAGGTATCATTTGAAGCAGAACTGTCCTTCGCCAAAGATGAAATTCCCCATGGCAATTCGTGAAATGAATCCGCAGACATCGAAGCTTATTTTGAAAACATGAAAGCCCGTTAGTTTTTTCCGGATTTTTGCCCTGCCTGCCAAAGCGGTTTTGTATTGGTTTTCATTATACCTTCGCTATACCATGGACGGGGTAAATTCGCGAAAATATATTCCAGGTATATCGAAGGTAAGGCTCAAAACCGGAAGAAAACACCTCAGATACTCCTTATTTAAGATTTAATGATAAACCTCATTTATCCGCAATACTGTTACTCCTGATTTTATATTGTCTGAATAAAAACATCTTGACGACATTTTATCATGTATTCATTTCGGAAATTCAGTCTAAACTGATCCTCAACTTATTTTAAATCAATAAAAAACTATTAATCAATGATTTTGTTGAATTTATTAAACTGGTATTGTATGAATAAAAATATACACCGTGAAGTGCCCAAAGATGTACGCAATCTGGCCCGCCTTCTTGACACGCAGTTCAGTATAGGAAACTTCAGGTTTGGCCTTGATCCTTTACTGGGGCTTATTCCCGGCATCGGCGATTTTATTTCGTTGCTCCTTTCAGGTGGATTGCTTGCAATGGCTGCTCGTCATGGAGCCAGCCGTAAATTACTGATTTTAATGTCGGTAAATGTATTTTTTGATGCAGTGATTGGCAGTATTCCAGTTCTGGGTGGAATTTTCGATTTTTTTTACAAGGCGAACACCCGAAATGTCCGGTTGCTTGAAAAACATTATCATAAAGGAAAATACCAGGGAAGTGGCAAAGGTGTCATCTTTATCATTATCATTGTTTTGCTGCTGCTAACTGCTTTGGCTATTTTCCTGATTTGGAAACTTGTGCAATGGCTGTTTACTGCTGTTTAAACCAGGATTTCAATACTGAGAGAATAAAAAAGCAGAACTGCTTCTGCTGCAACTCTGCTTTTCATTTAAATTTAACCTGTTAAAGTTTTCTAAACTTTTTTTAAGGCTTCCAATACCCTTTGCGGAGTCATTGGCATTTGGTAGAGACGTGCTCCGGTGGCATCATGTATAGCATTTGCAACAACTGCGCCCATACAAATAATTGCCGGCTCACCTCCTCCCTGCGGTGGCTCATTGCGATCAAGTACCACTGTTTCAATCTTTGGCACCCATGAAAAACGGGGTATTTCATAACTGCCAAAATTTTCTGTTTTGATATTGCCACCGCTAAATTCAATATCTTCTGTTAATGCATAACCCAATCCCATAGTTATACATCCTTCCATCTGGATTAATGTTCCTTCAGGATTTACACAAAAACCCATTTCCTGCGCACAAACCACCCGTTTAACCTGAACATGTCCTGTTTTTTTATCCACTTCCACTTCGGCCAAATGAGCCACATAAGTTCCGGCATCGAAACCGCAGGCTATTCCATATCCTTTTCCGCTGGGTGATTTTAAAGGCTTCCAGTTGGTTTTTTCTTTCAGGGCTTCCAAAACACCAATCATTCGGGGATCTTTCAGGTTCATCAGGCGAAATTCAATTGGATCGATACCTGCTTTTGAAGCCATCATATCGATTTGTGATTCGCGGGCAAAAACGTTTGTATTATTTGCCGGTGCCCGCCAGGCCCCGGTACCGAACGGATGAACATCGCGCGATCCATAACCTGTTGTCCGCTGGTTCGGAACTTCATAAATTGTATCGGAGCCGCGGTTTCCGGCAAAATACTGATGATAATCCCATAAAGTTATTTTGCCGTTTTTGTCCATTCCTGAGGTTACTTTCACAACTGCTGCCGGACGATAAGTATCATAGAAGAATTCTTCTTTTCGATCCCAGGCGACCATCACAGGCTTTCCTGTAATTTTTGCCAGCCGCGCTGCTTCCACTGCCTGCCGGTGCGGAGATTTTCCGCCAAATCCGCCACCAAGAAACGGTGTGATTACCCGTACTTTTTCAAGTGGAAAATCCAATTCACGGGCAAGAGATTCCTGTGCCTGAAAAGGTCCCTGTGTTGAAACCCATGCAGTGCATTTACCGTCTTCAATTTTTGCCACAGCAGCATGCGGTTCCATTGTAGCATGTGCAACATATCCATCGTGAAATTCACTTTCAAAAAGTTCATCAGAGATTTCCTTTCCTTTCGAAAGATCGCCCAGGCTGTTGGTTTCATTTCCTTCAGGATTTGAATGAAGCAAATATTGAAAAATGGTATTTTCATTTACATTCTTTTCATCAAAAGTATATTCAGCTTTCACTTTTTGAATGGCCTGATCTGCTTTTTCCGGATCTTCACTCAGTGTTGCAATGAAATCGCGATCTTCCACTACCTGCACACCTTCCAACTTTTTAGCTTCAGAAGTGTCAACTTTAGTTAGTGTTGCACCATGGGAAGGCGGCCGTAAAACACGTGCATACAACATTCCCGGAACACGAATATCAGCAGCATATAATGCTTTTCCGGTTACCTTTTCAACCGAATCGCGCCGGTTGTATGATTTCCCCATGATTCTAAATTCTGAATAATCCTTGAATTCCGGCTTTTCGTTGAGGTAACGGTCAATCTTTTGACCGTTGGTTAGCTCACCATAAGAGACTTTTTTTCCGGGGCGATTTTTAATGAATATTATCCCCTCTTTTATATCGAGTTCATCCACTCCGGCTTCAAGTTTTTCAGCTGCAAGTTCAAGTAAAACACCACGTGCTTCAGCCGCTGCACGTCGCATATATGGAGAAAATGCGCGCGTGGTGAGCGAACCGTGAGTTCCGCCATCCCACGGACAGAGGTCGGTATCTCCCATTATCATTTTTACACGATCTACCGAAACATCGAGTTCATCAGCCATCATTTGCGGAAGTGAAGTTATAATCCCCTGCCCCATTTCAATTTTACCAACAGCACAGGTAACTTCACCATCCTCCGCAATCCGGAGAAAGGCATTAAAATCATCCGGAAGATTTCGGCGTTGTTCTGCTTCGGCAGTGATTGCTTCAAATGGATTGCCAATTTGAAAAAACACATACAATCCTCCACCAATCAGCCGGAAAAAATCTCTCCGGTGTAACGGAATCAATATTCCGCTTTTTGGAGTGTATTCCTGGTACAATTCTTTTTCTTCCATGATGTTTATTTTAAGAGCCTCCCCTAACCCCTCCGAAGGAGGGGAATAGAAGATGTATTTTCAAAAAGTAATAAACTTATACCGGTAATGCCCGGTTTTATTTCAAGGCAGCCAAAACCCGTTCAGGTGTAACCGGCAACCGCATCACCCGTGCACCACAGGCATCAAATACAGCATTTGCAACTGCTGCGCCCATGCAAATAATTGCAGGTTCGCCCCCACCCTGCGGTGGCTGATCCATTGCATCCACAAGCACAGTATCAATAACTTCGGGTATTGTGGAAAAAAGAGGTAGCTGGTAATCGGCAAAATTCTGAGATTTCACAGTTCCCCAATCAAATTCGATATCTTCAGAAAGGGCATAACCCAATCCCATATTTACACAACCTTCTGCTTGAATTTTTGTACCTTCAGGATTTACCACCTGCCCCATATCCTGACCCACAACCACACGTTTAACTTTTATTTGTCCGGTTGATTTATCAACTTTGACCTCCGCAATCACAGTAACCAGTGTACCTGCATCGATGCCCATTGCGATACCACGTCCGGTGCCTGCGGGTTTTGAGCCGGACCAGTTAATTTTTTCGGCTGCAAGTTTCAATGCTTTCATTGCCCGCTCGTTCGAAACATTTTTAAGTCTGAACTCCAGCGGATCCATTCCTATTTTATGCGCCATGATATCAATCTGCGATTCGCGCGCAAATGTGTTGGTTGAATTTCCCGGAGCACGCCAGGCGCCGGTTCCGAAAGGATGAACTTCGTTTCCTTCCCAGGTCACCGTCTGGTGGTTTGGAATGCCATAAAACAATTCTGTTCCACGATCACCCGCACAATACGTATTGAAATCCCAGTAAGTTATTTTTCCGTCCTTCGTTGTTCCCGAATTAATTTTTATAACGGCAGCCGAACGGAACATGTCATACATAAATTCTTCCTTACGGTTCCACATCAGCTGAACAGGAGTACCTTCCACCATTTTTGCAATCCTTGCCGCTTCCACCGCCTGCCGGTTGTATATTTTGCCACCAAAACCTCCCCCCAGGTAAATCTGTTTCAGATGTACTTTTTCTTTGGGAAGACCAAGTGCTCCGGCCACTTCCTCCCGCGTTCCAAATGGTGTCTGGGATGATGCCCATAGTGTTACTTTTCCATTCTCATAAACCGCTGTTGCAGCATGAGGCTCCATGGATGCATGGGCTTTGTAGCCATCGTGGTATTCATTTTCAAACTTGAATTCAGCAGCGTTTTTACCTGACTCCAGATTACCACCCTGATGCCGAACCTTACTGTCGGTTGCATTTTCAAGAATATGCCTGAAAATTGTTTCACTGTTTGCTTTCGATGCAGGAACCTGCCATTTGGTTTTAACTGTAGCAGCAGCCTTGTCTGCAGTTTCAGGTGACTTATGCAAAACCACAATAAAATCACCATCTTTTAAAACTTTTACCCCGTCCATGCCTTCTGCTTTTGAGGTATCGGCCGAAATCAGTTTTGAACCGTGTGCAGGCGGCCTTACAATCCGCACATACATCATCCCTGGCAATTGAATATCCGCCGAATACTGAGCCTTTCCGGTTACCTTTTTTTCTGAATCAATGCGACGATGCGATTTTCCCACAACATCAAACTGTCCGGGCTTTTTAAGTTCCGGTTTTTTGCTCAGGGAACGAACAATTTTTTGCCCCTTAGTCAATTCTTCGTAAGAAATACTTTTGCTTTTATCATTTTTATCGAAAATTTTACCTTCCGATGCTTGCAATTGTACTATGGGGATATTGAGTTTTTCTGAAGCCAGTTCCAATAAAACCAGACGAGCCTCGGCAGCTGCAGCGCGAATCAGCGGATCATGGAAACGGGTTGTCATCGAACCCCAGGTACCTGCATCGTAAGGACACAACTCAGTGTCGCCCATAATCATATCCACCTTATCGATATTCACTTCCAGTTCATCTGCCAGTACCTGCGCCAGCGAGGTATTGGCACCCTGCCCCATTTCTATTTTTCCGGAATAACAATCCACACGTCCATCTTCTTTTACCCGCAGGAATGCATTGAATTGCGGATATTCTTCTTCATTGGGTTTTTTGTACCCATTCATAAATGCAAGTTCACTGAGGGAAAATACGATGATAATACCGCCACCGAGTCTTTTAAGGAAATCACGCCTGTCAACTTTCACCGGAGGTGTATCCACATCGTGAAAATAATATTTGTTAATTCTGTCTGCTTTCATGACTGTGATACTCCTTTCATTGATTTGGATGCAGACGAAATAGCATCAATTATCCGGGTGTGGGCGCCGCAACGGCAAAGGTTGTCTTCCATTCCGGTAATAATTTCTTCGCGTGTTGGTTCAGGATTAGTATTTAACAAGGCAACTGCATTCATTATCATTCCGGGAGTACAGTAACCGCATTGCAAAGCATCATGATCAACAAAAGCCTGCTGAACAGGATGTAACTTTTCATTTTGCGCCAATCCTTCAATGGTAACAACTTTAGCACCTTTTACATCCGATACATTCATACTGCAGGAACGCATGGCTTCACCATCAATAAGAACTGTACAAGATCCGCAGTAACCCATTCCGCAGCCGTACTTTGTACCGGTAAGGCCAAAATTAGTTCTCAGCACCCAAAGCAAGGTCTGATTTTCGTCGAGCTCAACTTCCACATTTTTTCCATTCAGCTCAAATTGAATTTTTTCTTTCATCTTTTACGGTTTTTTTATATTGATTTTAAATTTATTTCAAATTTGTAATCTTCCGGAGTATCAATATCCCGAAGTATTTCCGGAATGTCACATTCCACCTGATATACTTCGTTTTCAAATTTACTCATCAGTTGGCGTAATCCATTTTCAGGATTTAGCTTTTCAATTTCAGGTTTAAACCTTGTTTCAATTAAAACCGGATGACCTTTTTTCCCGTTAAATGCAGGAACTACAATTCCCTTTTCTGATTTTCTCCAGGCTTCAATCACCTGTTGAGTAACTGAAGGTGGAATTAGTGGCTGGTCGCCCAAAAAGATCAATGCAGCCTTTGTTTCTGCTGCTAAAGTTCTGAACCCGCATATTGCAGAAGAGAGCATTCCGGCTGTATAATTTTCATTTACGCAAATGGTTACCGGAAGTTTTTCAATCCGGCTCCTGACTTCATCGTGATGTGAACCCAGCACTACTACAACTGACTGAACAGCAGGCAATATATTCATTATTACCGTTTCAACTATTGTATTTCCGTTGAACGGCAAAAGAAGTTTTTGCTTCTTCATCCGTGTAGAAGCACCTGCTGCCAAAACTATTGCAGTAATATCACTCATTTCGTTTATTCAAATTATAACGCTCCTGAATTAACTGTGCAGCAATACTAACTGCAATTTCCTGTACAGATTCAGCATGAATCTTTAAACCTACAGGAGCATGAATTTTTTCCCATTGAGTATTGGTTGCCCAGCCTTCTTTTAACGATAAATCCCGAACCTGCGCCACTTTTTTCCTGCTGCCAATCATCCCGATATAACCGGCCCCGGAAGCAATAAACAGTTTTAAAACTTCCGCATCTTTTTGGTGTCCCCGGGTAACAATTACAATGAATGTATCCGGCCCGGCTTTTATTTTTCCAAGACTGCTATCCAAACTTCCTGACAGTAAAATATCGGCATCCGGCAGGTTTTCCTTGTTTGTATAGTCCTGGCGATCATCCCAAACCGTCACTTCAAACCCGAGAAGTTTTCCAAGGTGTGTCAACGCTTTTCCAACATGTCCGGCACCTGCAATTATCAACTGTGGCAATGGTATAATGCTTTCAAGAAAAGTATAGTTATCTTCGAAACCAGGTGATGTATGCACAATAATTTCCCTGAAATCATTAAATGCTGAACGTATAAATAATTCGTTGGTTGTTTGTATGACTTCATCCGTAAGACTTTCAGCTACTGATGAAAGATTTGTATGGGTAATCCAAAATCGCCGGACAGCAAAACCGCTGTCAGAACCGGCTGTACATGTTGTAATTAAAACGCCGGGAATACGATTTTGATACGATTCTGCCAAATCTTCAAAAACCTGCAGATGATCTTCAGGTGCAGCATCAAGGAAAATTGTCATTCCACCTCCACAAATCATCGAATCTTCAGCTGAGATATCATCATTTAAAACAAAACTGTAAACTCCTGATTTTTTTGTTTGAATAGCTTCAGCTGCTTTTTGCCGGATTTGATGCTCAATAGCTCCCCCGCCAATTGTGCCGGCGATTAAACCCTCTTTTGTTAAAATTGCTGAACTTCCAGGTTTTTGAGGTGTCGATCCATCTGTTTTAACAACAGTAGCAAAAGTACATGGAATATTCTTCCGGAGGTTTTCCAGCAATTCGAGATAAATATTTTTACTGTTCAATACTGAATTCATAGCTACTGAAATTTAAAGGGATGAATAACAGAAAGAAATCCTGATTCATTTAGTTGTAATCTGCCAATAAAAATATTCCTAATCAACTTGAGTAATTTTAAGTTATATCTGATTTTTGTCAATACTAAAATATCTGTTTTATCCAATAAATCCAATTCACAAATAACGAATTTGAATGGTAAAAACCAAAGTTAGTTAATTTCGCACTGATATTCAATTACCGGAGTTTCAGGTTGAAATACAGTAATCTGTTGTAATATAAACTTTTGGAACAAAAATTAATTATACCTTAAACATAGTTAATCCGCCGTGGTTAATTAATATTAATTGTAAACGGAAGGTAATTGGAAATAAAACACAAGGAAATAAGCTTTCAATTGATGGTTGAAGCGTCGCCCATCGCATTAATTATGGTGAATGGCTTTGGAAAAATAGCCTATTTGAATGATTATGCCGAAAAGCTGTTCTTGTATAGCAAGAATGACTTGATTGGACAGGATTTAGGAATGCTTTTGCCTGAAAAGTCAAGAAGAAGACACCCGAATTTAATTAAAAGCTACTTCGCTCATCCAAAATCCCGGCTGATGGGTGAAAATCAGGAATTATTCGGGCTTAAAAAGAATGGAGTTGAATTTCCGGTTGAAATTGGTTTAAATCCTATTGTTACAGTTGAAGGAACACTCGTTTTAGCTGCAGTTATTGATATTACAGAAAGAAAAAATGCAAATGAACAATTTCGGCTGGTGGTGGAATCGGCGCCAAATGCAATGATTCTAGCGGATGAATCGGGGAACATAGTAATGATTAACAAAAAAACTGAATTGCTTTTTGGTTATACCCGTAATGAACTCATCGGGAAAAAAATTGAACTACTGGTACCTGACCGGTTAAAGCAACACCACCCGGAATTGAGAAAAAGCTTTTATTCCAAACCAGCAGCCCGGCCAATGGGAGCCGGCCGCGATTTATTTGGTCTTCGAAAAAATGGATCTGAAATTCCAATTGAAATCGGGTTAAATCCATTAAAAAAAAATGGCGCCAGTTTTGTTTTGGCTTCCATTATCGATATTACAGAACGTAAAAAAAATGAAGAAGCTGAGCGGTTATATACCAAACGGATAGAAGACAAAAACAAGGAACTGGAGCAGTTTACCTATATTGCCTCGCACGATTTACGCGAACCTTTAAATACAATTACAAGTTTAATCGATTTACTTTTTAAAACCGAAAGCGAACATCTTAATGATGAATGGCGAACAATTCTGAATTTTATTTCACAATCTGCAATCCGAATGACAGAATTAACAAAAGGTTTACTTGAATATGCCCGGCTGGGCAAGAACAGTGAATTTAAAAAAGTCGATTTTAACCAATTGGTGAACACAGTAATTCAGGATTTGGAATCGAACATTAACGAAACAAATGCAAAGATAACAGTAAACAAACTTCCGGTTTTGAAAGTAATGGAAATGGAAATGCGTCTGCTTTTTCAGAATTTAATAAGCAATGCATTAAAATACAGGAAACAGGATATTGAACCCGAAATAAATATCTCAGCTAAAGCTGTAAAAAAAGGCTGGGAGTTTTTGGTGAGCGACAACGGAATAGGAATTCCTTTCGGACAGGAGGAAAAAATTTTTATAATATTCCAGCGTTTACATGCCCGCAATGAATACAGCGGAATTGGTATTGGCCTGGCACACAGCCGAAAAATTATAGAACTTCATGATGGAAGAATCTGGGTTAAATCGGATCAGGATAAAGGAAGTACGTTTTACTTTTTTATACCCTCAAAATAATTTATAAATGTTCACTGATGAAAAAGCTTAAAGGTCTTAATTGTATTTTACTTATTGACGATGATGAAGCAAATAATTACCTCAACAGGAAATTAATTGAATTAAGTGGAATTGATGTTCATGTTGAAGTAGCTCTTAATGGATTAGCGGCACTTGAATACCTTACCTCCACCGGCGATTTTGCAAATAAAAAATTTCCCTGTCCCGAATTAATTTTTCTTGACATTAATATGCCTCGAATGAATGGCTGGGAATTTCTTGAGGAATACGAAAAACTTAAAATTGAGCAAAAGGGTAAAATTGTTATAGCCATGCTCACTTCAAGCAACAACATTGACGATATGCAACGGGCAAAACAGGAAGAGTTCCTGTCGGATTATATTTATAAACCATTGACACAGGAAAAACTGGAGTTAATTGTTTACAGGTATTTTCCCGAAGAAGAAAGTACAACTTAAACTTCGGCAGGTTTACATCTGTTATAAATTACAACCGTTCATACAATTAAATGCATATTTTTAATGAATATAAATTCTCAAAAAACAGTACGGGGAATTGAGTTTGCACTGCTCTTTTTCGGAATACCAGTCATTCTTTATTTCGATTCGTTTATTGTACATCCAAGCAGGATTTTGCTTCCGGTAATGATTGGATTGATCATTTATTTTATCCGGAAAAAAAACTTTACTTTGAAATCACTAATACAACTAAAAATCCCCAAAAAGACAATAGTGGAAAACCTGGTTGTGGTTCTTGTTACGGGCGTTGTACTTACAGTTTATGTTGCTGTTTTTAAACCTGAAAATCTTTTTAACCTTCCCCGAAGAAATCCACAGGTTTGGCTGATGTTAGGCGCATTTTATCCCCTGTTTTCGGCATATCTTCAGGAAATAATTTACCGCACTTTTCTTTTTACACGTTATGCCCCGTTGTTTAAAAAACGATACCGGCTGGTTTTAGTGAGCGGAATAACTTTTAGTTTTGCACATATTGTATACTATAATCCGGTTTCCATTCTGCTTACATTAATTGCTGGTCTTTATCTCGCTTATGTTTATGAAAAAACCAGGAGTGTTCTTTTTACTGCCATTTTACACAGTATTTTTGGAATGTTGATTTTTACCATTGGGATGGGACATTATTTTTGGCTTGATATGAATAAATATTTATAAAAACATTCCTAAAACGCAGTGACCATTTCAGGCTGATTTTGGTTAAAATATTTTTGGAAAATATCCAGGCGCTGCGATTTCGATTGTGAACGTTTACGACGGACAAACTCAAAACGCAAGGGGGAATATTTCTCAATTTCTGCCAACCAATCCGTTGAAAAGCAGGTATTATTTATACCCACTGATTCAATGATCATTGTTTCGATGCTGCGGTTCATCAATTTCAGGAACTGCGGTGTTTCGGGCCTGTCAAAACAATTCATTTCCTCCAGAGCAGTGCGGCCGAAATGAACAGTTCGGTTGACAAAAGAATCCAGCTTTTTTGAATTGGCACATGAAAAAATAGTCCTTGTATTTGCTTCTGTATCTTCTTTTACATCCTGAATATCATCAAGCAGTTGCAGATAAACACCGTAGCCAAAAAGCGCCTGCTCCTGTTCAGAAGTCAAACGTCCTGCAACGAGATAACCATCTGCCAGAACTGACGCGCCACCTTTTTCAAAGCAAATATCTTTTATTCCCGATTCTTTCAATCCATTCTTTTGAAGTAATTTCAGACTGTCGGTCTGACCCTTCTGAATTGCATATAAACTTTCATATACTTTTGGAAATTCTTTTCGTGAATACTGCTGTTCAAAAAGTTCAACTAACCGAAACAACTGCATTTCTGTATGGTTTTTGGGGATTACCATTTCTCCGTGCAGCCGTTGGTTAAAACGCTCACTAAAATCTTTCTTTTCAGCATCGGTAACCGAAGGATCGTCAAGTAAATTATCACTGTAAGGATAAATCATGCTGTATCCGAATATGGAAGGCGTAATTTCAACGGGTAATCCCATCATAAGTTGCAGACCATTCATAATCCAAACATTGCGCAATCCCTGGTAAATGCTTTCAGGTTTTAGTTCCGGGCCAAATTTCCGGGCACGGTAAAAAAAGTCTTTGCTCACATTCTTAAACTGATCAGAAAGTATAATTTCCAGCTGTTGTCTTTCAAAATCGAAAACTGTTTCGAGAAATGAACGGAATACAGGAAAAAATGTACTTCCCGGATCGGATTTACGTATTTTTCTTACATTCATTTTAGACTGCATTTTTTTCAGCTTTTGTTGAAATACTTCTAAATTCTGTTCCCGCTGAAGTTGTTCAAAATCCAAATATTTGCGATGAAAAACCGGAAAATCATCCGGACTTTCTTCCCATATTTTAGAAAAATGCCCGATATAAGATGTTATGGTTAGCATAATAATTAGTTAAAGTTGTAAATGTAATCAAAACAGTATCAAATATTTTATTTTTTAGATGAATGGATTTTTCTGACAGATAACCACAGGATTTTGGCAGAGGAAATTAAAAATATCAGATACGGCAAATTGGAACTTCAGTCCTTTTTTCAATTTAAATTAAACTCATCATTTCCTTTTAAACAAATTTGTAATTGTCTTTCCTATTTTATCCAGATTTTCAATGGGCTCAAGTAACGAGGGATAATTCAGGTTGTACTTTTGCGCCTGACCAATACCAATTTGTATAGGAAAAACCAGAATAAAGCTGTTTTTCCGGAAATACTTGTTGAGGTAATCAGGCACTTTTGACATGTTGGAATGATAAGAAGATTTATTTTTTCTGCTTAATACAACTATCAGATTGTCGTCTAAGCGAATATCACGCGAAAGAATCAGAAAATCATGCCAGTCTTCAAAAACTTCAAATCCGGCTTCGATTGGATGTTTTGAATGAATATCCCTGATGAATTGAAGAGTATCTTCAGTTCCGTAAAACAGCAGCTTTGCCCCGGTGTTGCGTGAAATATTCCAGATTTTCAGCAACCAGAAAGGAAATCCCACCTCTTTTTCTGCATTTTCTGACATCACAATAAAATGACGCTTGATGGTTGAAATGGGTTGGACAGGTTTATAAATCAGTGTGGTAGTGTTACTTTTTGCGAGGATTCCTTCCGTTAGATTACCAAGAAATGATTCCGAAATTCCTTTTTTTACATGAAGTCCCATTACAAGATCAGTAATATTGTGTTCTTTAATTACACTAAAAATTCCGTTAACAAGATTCAGATCGTAACGCAACAGTTCGGTAAGGTAGTTGTCGGAAGCAGCAGCAGTGATTGCTGCACTCTTCAGTATTTTTTTTGCTTTTTTCTCTGCATCCGGCCTGGCAGAATTGTTGTTGACAATGCTCAGCGCAAACATTCCCCTATTGTTCTTTTTCGATTTAATGAGCGTGCTTAAATGAATGAGCTCATCAACAGTTTCAGGATTGCTGACAGGGATGAGTATCCGTTCGTCAGGCTCCTTCTTTTCATCCTCTATGTCAGCATTTTCGGCTCGGGCAATGTTTTGCGCCCCTCTTTGGGTTTCAAATGAAGCAACAGTACAGGTAACCAAAATCATAATGATTGTTCCGTTTAGAATGCTTTCGCTAAGCAAACGAACAGGTTCGCCATCCGGAGTTTCACCAAGAATAACATTATATCCCACCAGCACTGCAGCCAGTGTTGCGGCGGCCTGTGCGTTGCTAAGGCCAAAAATCAGCCTGCGTTCATCAATCGAATACCGGAAACTTTTCTGGACTATCCATGCCGGAATGTATTTTCCCACTGTGGCGACTACCGACATGGTAACTGCAACAATCAGTGTCTCTGTATCGGTAAAGAATGCACGAAAGTCGATAAGCATGCCCACACCCAATAAAAAGAACGGAATAAAAATAGCATTCCCTACAAAGTCAATGCGGTTCATGAGCGGCGAAGTTCGCGGGATGAGCCGGTTCAGCGCCAGTCCTGCCAGAAACGCCCCGATGATTCCTTCTATTCCGGCAAGTTCGGACAGAACCGCCCCCATAAATACCAATACCAAAACAAAAATATACTGCGAAACATTGTCGTCGTAACGTTTAATAAACCACCGGGCAAGTGGGGGGAATCCCAGCATAATTACCGATGAAAAAATCACAAATGAGATCGGCAGTTTCAAGGCAAAATTCCTGTCAATTTCTCCGGAAGTCATTCCTACCACAACAGCCAGCACAAGTAAAGCCAGCACATTCGTTATTAATGTACTGCCAACGGTGATGTTTACTGCCCTGTTTTTGGCAATGTCCAACTTACTGACAATCGGGTAAGTAATTAAAGTGTGGGAAGAAAACATACTGGCCATGAGAACCGATGTAAAAAGGGAATAGCCCAAAAGATAAAGGCCGACTGTAGTGCCAAGTAACATAGGAATTACAAATCCGAGCAAACCAAGCAAAGTGCTTTTACCTGCATTTTTTTTAAAGTCGGCCATATCAATTTCAAGGCCCGCCAGGAACATGATATATAGTAACCCCGCAGTTCCTGAAAGAATAATACTGCTGTCCCTTGTAATCAGATTAAAACCAAATGGACCTATAATGGCACCGGCAATGATTAAACCCAATAGATGCGGAATTTTAACTCTATCCAGCAGTATCGGAGCAAATAATATAATCAGTAGAATAACAAGAAATTTTAATACAGGATTGGTAAGGGGAAGTGTGGTATCTATGGTATTGAAAAGAAATATCATAAATTTTCATTACAGAGCTAAATATAAAGAACGGTTTTGAATACACAATGTTTTAAGTTTCATTTATTCATCCGCAAACTACCAGCATCTTGAATTTTCAAGGTGATTCATTTTTTAAAAATGTAAGATAACCGTTCAATATTTTTTTTGATCGCAGATAACCCTTAAATCTTCTTGTAGCCTATCCGTCGGATTTCTTTTTTCTGTGTTTTATAGTAAAACACATAACAACAAAACCTCGAATCGCTGGAATAAAAGTCAATTAAGCAATATTGGTATA
Organism: uncultured Prolixibacteraceae bacterium; assembly: GCA_963816685.1. Classification (GTDB taxonomy): domain Bacteria; phylum Bacteroidota; class Bacteroidia; order Bacteroidales; family Prolixibacteraceae; genus CAVYUC01. The sequence goes on from CAWFMB010000038.1 coordinate 57,587, forward strand.
AACTGCCTGAACATCGTCGTCCTCTTCCAGCTTGTCAAGCATTTTTTCGATATCTTCCAATTGTTCTTCAGTGAATTCAACCGGGTCGGTAGGAAATCGTTTCAGCAGTGCTTTTTTCACATCGATATTTAACTTTTCGAGTGCAGCCGATAGTTCGCCAAAACTTGTATAATCAGAATAGACAAAAAATTCTCCTTCATGTTCCTCAATATCTTCCAAACCTGCATCAATCAACTCAAGCTCCAGATCTTCAAGTTCGAGGTTTTCAGGTTTCTCAAATTCAAAAACTGCTTTCCGGGAGAACATAAACTCGAGCGAACCTGTTGGTACCAAACTGCCGCCGGCTTTATTAAAATAGCTTTTTACATTGGCTACTGTGCGCGTTGAATTATCTGTGGCACATTCCACAAAAACAAGCACCCCATGCGGTCCTTTTCCTTCGTAGTTAACTTCAGTATAATCGGCTGCATCTTTTCCTGTGGCACGTTTAATGGCTGCATCAATATTGGTTTTGGGCATATTTTGCGCCTTTGCATTTAAAATTGCTGTGCGCAAGGCTGCATTCAAATCGGGATCAGTACCGCCACTTTTAGCAGCAATCGTTATTTTCTTAGACAATTTTGGAAAAATTCTGGACATCTTATCCCAGCGTTTTTCCTTCGCTGCACGGCGGTATTCAAATGCTCTTCCCATTGTAATATTTTTTTGAATAAAAATTTCCGCGAAAATAGAAACAGATTTTTAAAAAGTGATGATTAAAATCGGGAAAGTGATATTATTTTTTAATCTTTTTCGGTTTACACACCTTTTCTTCCTTTTTTACTTTAACGCCGCATTTTTTACATTCGTATTTAGGATTTTCACTATCAATAAAATCTTTTTTCCTGCATGCAGTTTTTCCCATTTCTTAACCTTGTTGTTCACGGTGGTTAAGAACAACATTTACAGGAAAATTGTTTTTTAAATGTTCAGCCAGTTTTTCTGCAGCATAAACCGATCGGTGCTGTCCGCCGGTGCATCCAAAGTTTATTGAAAGATGTTTAAATCTCCTTTCCAAATAATTATTCACCGACTGATCCACGATTAACCTTACGGAATCAAGGAACATTTTCATTTCAGATTTCTGTTCCAGAAATTCCTGAACTGCAAAATCCTGTCCGGTTAAATTTTTAAATTCAATTTGCCTTCCCGGATTATTTATGGCACGGCAATCGAAAACAAATCCTCCGCCGTTGCCTGAAGGATCTTCCGGAATTCCTTTTTTGTACGAAAAACTTGTAATACGAACCGTCAGATCATTGTTAACCTGACCAATTTCTTTCAAAACTTCCGAATCTTTCAACTGCCGCAAAACATTCAACAGTTCCGAAAGTTCTATGGGTAGATTTAATTCAGGCAGAAGATAATTCAAGTTTTTTATTGCATAAGGAATACTTTTCAGGAAATGCTCCTTCTTCTCATAAAACCCCCTGAAGCCATATGCACCCATCGCCTGCATAATCCGGATAAGAACGAAACCGTTAAAATATGAAGTAAATTCTTTCTCATTAACAGGAATGTATTTTTTCAGTTCTTCGAGATACACTTTAAATAGCTGCTTCCTGACTCCGGGTGGAATATCAGCTTTTCCGTCATACAACAGCGAAGCTAAATCGTATTGAAGAGCTCCACGGCGCCCACCCTGGTAATCAATAAAATAAACCTGCCCATTGTTTAACATGATGTTTCGTGACTGAAAATCACGGTATAAAAAATATCCTGAATCTGCTGAAAGCAGATAATCACTGAACACCTGAAAATCATCTTCCAGTGCCTGTTCGTCAAAAGGGATTTTTGCAAGTTTCAGAAAATAGTATTTGAAATAGTTCAAATCCCACATCATTGATAACTTGTCGAATTCCCCACGTGGATAACACACCGTAAAATCAAGGTCTTTCGCACCCAATATCTGAATCCGGGGCAACACCTGCAACACTTTTCGGTATTCCGAAATAATATTTTCCGAAAAACCTTCCTTCTCGCGTATTTTAGAAAGAAAATCGAAAAGGGTGACATCGCCCAAATCCTGCTGTAAATACTTTTTACGACTTGCACTTGCTGCATAAATTTCGGGAACCGGTAATCCGTTATCTCTGAAATGCTTTGTAAACGAGAGAAAGGCATGATTCTCCTTTACGTCGGCATTAACCGCACCAATCACTGAACGTTTTTTATTTCTCAACCGACAATATTCGCGGTACGAACCTGAAGGAGGCAACAATTCAAACGAATCAACTTTTTCTTTAAATTGATTCTCAAACAATTGTATAATTTCGTTTTTATCCGAAGTCTTCAAATGAACAAAAATTAAAAGTTAAACAGTACTTTTATGTTTTCAGTAATCTAATCATGTCTAAAAACAGATACAAAAATATTTATTTCGTAAAGATACTCCGAATAATATTAACACTTACTGGAATTTTCTTTTTGATTTGTATTTTACTGGCACTTACAACGCTTCCATTTTGGGGCTATCACTGGCTTGGCACAAGTAAGTCAGAGTTGAAATGGAAACCTCAAACCATAATTTTACTCGGCGGTGGCGGCATGCCCAGCGAATCAAATTTAATACGAAGCTGGTACACCGAACGAGCTGCAAAGAATTTTGAAAATACAAGAGTTATCATTGCAATGCCAGGTGATATTTCCGACAGTTTGAGTACTCCTGTATTAATGAAAAAAGAACTGATAATGAGGGGAATTAATTCCGTCCGGATTTATTTTGAAAATGAGGGAACAAATACCCGATCTCAGGCACTCAATTGTAAAAAACTTAAAATAATGCAGGAGCCGGTTTTGCTTGTTACTTCTCCTGAACATATGCGCCGCGCTGTGCTCAGTTTCAGGAAAGCAGATTTTAAAAAAGTTAATGCACTTCCTGCATTTGAAAATGCAGCGGAAGCAGATTTCACCTTTGAAGATGATGAGTTGGGCGGAAACAAAAAGCTTGTTCCCGATGTCGGTGAAAGCATTCAGTTTCGCTACCAAATCTGGACACACCTTAAATATGAAATTCTGATTGCCCGCGAATTGACAGCACTTATTTACTACCGGTTACGCGGCTGGATTTAAATATTTCCGGATAAAAGGAACTGTCCTGCACTTGTATTACTCCTGCTGTGTTCATTTTTACCTGCTAACTTTCAATTTCTTTTATGAATTTATTTAGCCAGTTACTGCCTTTTAACATGTTGTATTCATCAAGAAACCATTCGGTTTTCTGAAGTGTCTTTTTAAAATACTTAGGTTTTTTGCTGTAATTAAAAAAACCATGTTCCTGACCTTTATAACCAACCAATACGCACTTGTTTCCTTCCTGCATCATTGAATGTTTAAAACGCACAACATTTTCATATGGCACTGTAGAATCAGCTTTCCCATGCATAATAAGTGTTGGCGGGACACCAGGTGTAATATGATGTACGGGTGAAATTTCGAATTCCCGTCCTTCCAGTTTTTCCTGCCCGTACCCGCGTTTACCTGTATCAATAACCGGATTAAAAAGTATAAGCGCCATTGGTTTTGGTGATACCGATAAATCATCAGTTTCTTCATTGATGCCATCAATTGTTGCAGTACAGGCTGCAAGATGTCCTCCTGCCGACCCACCGGAAGCAATTATCCGGGAAGTATCAATTCCTATTTCGCTTCCATGGGTTTTCAGGTAACGCATAGCAGATTTGGCATCTTTTACACTTTCGAAAGGAGTGGTATTGTGCCTGCTTTTGGTCCGGTAATACGGACAAACAGCAACCATTCCACGCGAAGCCAAATATTGTGCCTGCAACTCAAAATGTGAAGGATTACCTCCAACCCAGCCTCCACCAAAAAAGAAAACAATTGCAGGTAGATTTACATTTGCATTCCATTCAGGTTTGTAGATAATCATTTTCAGAGAATGTCCATCAACTTCCTTATAAACCAGTGAATCCGTTTTTACATTAAAATGCTGCGCCTCTGTTTTTCCGGCAAGTATTGCAAACATAAAAACCAAGGCATAAAATAATTTCTTCATTTATAACTGAATTATTAACACGGTTTGCTTTTCGTCGCGAATAACATCTACCGAAATGGTTTGTCCTGCTTCGAGCGTTTGTAACCGGTTCATGTAATCATAAATATTTCCTACTTTTTTTCCTTCAATAGAAGTAATAATATCTCCCTTTTTCATTCCACCCTTTTCGGCAGGTTTACCTTTTGTTACAGCATCCACACGCATTCCGCGTTTTTCCATTCCTGCATAATCGGGCATGACTCCCAATGTAACTTTAAATCTTCCACCCCTGCTGCGTTGATATTTCGGTCCGGCTTCCTGAAAGGTAAGTGAACTGTCACGATTGGCAACTTCAATAATTAAATCATAACCGTATTTTGAAACTTGTTGTAATCCGTCAAAATTTATGAATTCTGTATCATCATTTGGTGTATGATAATCAGAATGGGCTCCTGTTGAAATAAAAAATACCGGTATATTTTGAAGATAGAATGATGCATGATCCGACGGGCCAACTCCTTCTTCAGAAAAGGCAAGTTCGAAACCGGGATTGAATTCATTTAAAATACTTTCGGTTTCTTTTGCTGTTTTTGTACCGCCAATACTCAGAGCATGGGTTGCAGTATCGAGGCGACCAACCATATCAAAATTAAACATAGCCACTATTTTATTCATTTCCACAGGCGGATCGGCTGTGAATTGTTTTGAGCCAATCAATCCCATTTCCTCTGCTCCGAAAGCGGCAAAAATAACACTTCTTTTATTTTTACCTTCTGATACTGTTTTTTCTGCAATTTCTATAATCGCAGCAACTCCTGATGCATTATCATCGGCACCATTATGAACAGCAACTGTGTCAACCGCTCTGGACCCGGAACCGGCTCCTCCCATTCCCAAATGATCGTAATGTGCTCCCACTACAACATATTCATTTTTAAGATCTTCATCGGTTCCGGGGACAAAAGCCACCACATTCTGCGATTCCGATTCTTTTAACTGCACATTAACATTGGCCAAAACATCAGATTCCGTTACCACATGCACCGGAATTTTTAAATCCAGCATTTTTGTTTCGAGCGATTCAACTGTTTCTCCTGTGCCTGCTAAAATATAATCGGCAGCAACCCTTGTAACCTGAATAACCGGAATGGAATAACTGCTGCTGTTTTTATCGAAAACAAGCGAAGAAAGTTCATCCTTTTCATTAAAGGCAGGTCCGGCGACAAGAATTAAACCCGCAGCTTTTTTATCAGAAGCGGTTAAAGCCTTTGCCCGTTCACTTGAATATGGAACAAACTCACTTTGCGGATTATCCATATCAGGATCACCTTGTAAAGCAAGCACCCATTTCCCTGAAACATCCATCTCTTTGTAATCATTCCACTTTAGTGAATCCTGCTCAACATCCAATCCATAACCAACAAAAACAACCGGTGCCTCCACCAATAAATTGGCTGAAAAAGAATAAGGCAAAAAATCCTTTTCAACTTCATATGACTTACCATTTATATTTAAATTATTTCCTTCGCCAATAGCTGCATCGGCAATCAAACCAAAAAACTGATAGCCGTTATTATACATCAGCTCCAGTCCAGCATCTTTAAACTTTTCGTGAATAAATTCTGCAGCTAGTAAATCTCCTTCATGCCCTGCTTTCCTGCCTTTTAATGAATCGGATGCCAAAAATTCCACATCGGCTTTTAATTCATCCACAGAAATTTCGGGGTTGAACTTACGGCCACAAGAAACGATTGCAGCCAGTAACAAAATTAAACCTACTACTTTCATTTTTATTTCTTTAAATTTAAATTGCGGACAACAATTAAACGTAGAAAACGGTTACTTTAATTTTCCCGTAATAATACGTATTATCCGGCGTTTTAAAAAGTTGTTACGTATATTTACGGCCGCTAATAAAAACAGGACATCATTGATTTCATTCGGAACAACATACTGGTTTATTTTTTTACTGGCAGTGGTTTTTGCCGCAGCAGGTATTACATTTTTACTCTATTTCAGAAACAGAAAGAAAAACGAACTAACAAAAATACAGTCGCTTGTTTTAATGGTTCTTCGTTTTTTATCCGTTTTTTTAATTGCATTCCTGCTGCTGTCTCCTTTTTTACGCAGCCTGAAAAAAATAACACAAAACCCGGTAATTATTACTGCATGGGATAATTCAAAATCCATTATCTCCACAAGAGACTCGCAGCAGGTGGCAACAGAAATCAACCGCCTGAAAAATGAAATTTCCGAAAAATTAGGCGAAGAATACACACTTGTAAATTATGAATTTGGAGAAACAACTGATGCAGCAGAAGCGCTTGATTTTACAGAGAAAAAATCAGACTACTCTGAAATGATTTCAACGGTTGCAAGCAATCATTTTAATGAAAATGTTGGCGCGTTAATAATTGCCGGTGATGGTATTTATAATCAGGGAAAAAATCCGGTAAACCTTACTGACGAAATTGACTTCCCGGTTTACACATTGGGATTAGGCGATACTACAGAAGTTACTGATTCACGGATTCAAACCATCAGGGCCAACCGGACCTCATTCTCGGGAAATAGTTTTCCTGTGGAAATTGATGTGCAGTTTTCAAAATTAAAGGGAAAACCATTGACACTCCTGGTAAAACAAAATGAAACGGAACTGGCAAGGACAGTGATTACACCACCAAATGAGGATTACTTTATTACGCAACAATTTATACTTGAAGCCGGAAAACCGGGTTTGAAACATTATACTGTTACTGTTCAGCCGGTTGAAAACGAAAGAAATACAAAAAATAATTCAGCAGGTTTTGTAATAAATGTTCTTGAAAACAAACAAAAAATTCTAATCCTTTCTGATGGGCCGCATCCGGATATTGGCGCAATTAAAAATACACTTGAAGAACAGCAAACCTATGAAGTTACAATATTCACCCAGGAACCTTACCCATCGAATCTTTCTGATTTTAACCTGCTCGTTTTAAACCAGCTGCCAACAGCTGCAAAATCGATGGCCACAGTAATTGAAACAGCAGCAAAAAACAGGATTCCGGTACTTTTCATCATCGGTAAAAAAACCTTTCTGCCTCAGTTTAATTCACTAACACAAGGAGCTGAAATTAAACCACTGGCTGGTTCACTTGAAGAAGTACAGGCTACAATCAATCCTACTTATGCAACTTTTACCCTGAGCGAAGAATTCAGGGAAATGCTGCCGAAGTTTCCTCCAATGCTGGCGCCTTTTGCCGATTACCAGATTGATCCCGGAATTAATACGCTGTTTTACCAAAGGATAAAAAATATAGAAACTACAAAACCACTTCTTGCTACAGGAACATTAAACGGCAGAAAAACAGGCTATATTTTTGGAGAAGGAATCTGGCGGTGGAGATTGTACAATTACTATTTTAACCAGAGCCATATTCAGTTTAACGAGTTGGTAAATCATTTGATCCAGTACCTCGCACTGCGGGAAAATGAAGATAATTTCATTGTTGATTTCCAGCCGGTTTACGATGAAATAAATAATATAATCCTGAATGCTGAAGTATATAATGATGCTTTTGAACGAATAACTTCGGAAGAAGTGAACATCAGCATAAAAAATGAAAACGGCGATGAATTTGAATATGCATTCGATGTAAAAGGAGATAGTTATCAACTTAATGCAGGTAAACTGCCCACCGGCGATTATACGTTTACTGCTGAAGTTACAATTGGCAATGAAACTTTTACCGAAACCGGCAGCTTTACTGTTGTACCTGTGAATTTTGAAAACATTGTCACCCGTGCCAATCACCAGGTTTTATTTCAACTTGCATCCGGCAGTGGCGGCAAATTTTATCTTCCCGGAAATACACAGCAACTCATCGACGATTTAAAAAACAGTAATCAACTAAAACCGGTAAATTATTTTCAGGAAGCCATTAATGAACTGCTAAACCTGCGATGGCTCTTTTTTGTTTTTCTTCTGTTGTTAAGCGTGGAATGGTTTTTGAGGAAATTCTGGGGCATTTATTAACCGGGGCGTTTTACCATGAAAATATCAATTCGGAAAATATGCAACTTTGTGACGATTTTGCTGTTGTCGTTAATTGTCTTTTCATGCACTTCAACCAAATCGCTTCTTATTGAAATTCCCCAACCTTCAAAAAAAGAATTACCTGCCAATATTCAAAGCCTTACAATTGTTTCGCAAACAGTGGATGGAAAATACGAGGATTTTAATGCCGATTCGCTTCAAAAAATATTTTATGAACATGATTTCGACCTCGACACTGTTATTTATGACAGGCAGGTTGCCGACACCACATTAAAAGTATTGGGCGAATTACTTTTCGAATCAGGACGTTACGATTTTGTAATCCCCGAAAACCGTTTCCTTAAACAACGAAAAAGCAACTCATTTTTCAGTATTGAAATGCCATGGGATGAAGTGCGTGAATTATGCGAAACGTACAATACCGATGCTGTTCTTTCGCTTGATTATTTAAGCACACGTGTCAGTACTGATTTTGACCGAGAAACATACTTTAATCCTTACGAAAATGGATTTTATTCAGCAGCACAAGCCCAAATGACTGTGTATTATGAAGCATTGTTCAGGGTTTATTATCCGGAAGAAGAACGCATTCTGGTACGGGAATTTATGCGCGATACATTGGTTTGGGAAGATATGGATGCCTCGGTTAATAGTTTGTTTGACAGGTTTGTTCCTGTAAAAAAAGCATTAACAGAAGCCGGTATCTCCATTGCCCTGGATTTTACCGATAAAATTTCAGTGATATGGCAAACCGAAAGAAGAACCTATTTTACAAAAGGAAATGATGCATTTGAACAGGCAAATCAACTTGTTGATGCAGGAAACTGGAATGCGGCAGTTAAACTCTGGAAAGAAGCTGCCGAAAACAGCAAATCAAAAGCAACCAAAAGCAAAGCATTGTATAATGTAGCTGTTGGATATGAAATGACAGGCGATTTAAACCAGGCTATTTTATGGGCAATAAAGTCATACGAAACCATGTACCGGCCGCTTACTTACGAATACCTCGAAAAACTGAAGGACAGAAAAAATGAACTAAAAACCCAGTAAAAATGAACCGAATAATTATACCGGCGCTAATCCTGTTATTCGCCATTTCATCCTGCACGGTTTACAAAGAATATCCAATTGATGTATATACGCCAGGACCGGTTTCAATCCCTCCAACAGCACAAAATGTAACATTGGTTTACAGGAATTTCAAATATCCGGCAGATACACTTCAACATTATTACAAAAACAATTACAAATTGTACAAAGCAGGAAAAGATCCTCAAAACCTCGACAGCATTCTGGTGATGGCCTGCTTAAATGAATTGGCAAAAAATCTGAAAACAAATAATTCGTTCAAACAAATACGCATTATTCCTTACGATGTTTTTAAATTGCATTCAGGAAAAAAAATGCCGCCTTTCGATTTTGATTTACTCAAAAAACTAACAGGTTCATCACAACAGGATTTGCTGATTTCGCTGGAAACATTTTCCTATTTCTACTCTAAATACCCGGAAGAATATGCAAACAGGAGTTCCGATGAAGTCATAACAGCAGCTGTCTGGGGCGTTTATTATCCTGACCGTGAAAAACTAATCGAACGGAAATCAATGATAGATACGTTGTACTGGCAGGGATATGACGAACAGGGAAATTACCGTAAAGATTACAAAGCACCACCACGATTAACTGCGCTTCGAATTGCTGCACAAATGGCGGGCGAAAATTACGCCAAACGCTTTTATGCATCATGGAAAACAGTCAACCGGATGTACAGTATCCCTCCGCTTCCCGCATTCTCGCAGGCAGCAGCATATTTTGAAGAAGGAAAGTGGGATCAGGCAATTGAATTATGGAAAAGCTATGCAGATGAAAGCAATGGAAAAATGGCCATTAATGCCCGCTACAATATTGCTTTGGCATATGAAATTAAAGATAACCTCGACATGACCTCAAGATGGCTTGAAGCTGCCCGTGATTTGGCTGTAAAAACAAGAAGCAGGGAAGATTTGAACCGGATTTTTACCTATCAGAAAATTATTGAAAAAAGAAAAAGGGAAATTAACAGGTTAAATCAAAACCTAAATGAATAAGCTTTGCCACTTTGCGCTTTTGGTTTTATTTCTTTTTCTTACAGCATGTAATACGCTTTACAATTCCCGTTTGATTAGTCTCGAAATAGTAGAACCCGCAAAAGTTATATTCCCACCCGAATATAAAACACTAGCAATCAAATATAATAACAGCAATATTTCATATAATCCGAATTTTGCAACTTATTTTTTAAATGCAGAAAAATACACTGATTCTTCCAATTCCGACAGTATCGCTTCTTTTGTCTACTATAAATCATTTGCTGATGTGTTGGAGAATTCACTTCTTTTTGACAGCATCATAAAAATTCAACCTCAAATCTTCAGCAATACAAAATTTGAGGTTGCCGATTCAATTCTAGCAGATACACTTTCAACTACAAATATTCCAATTAAAAAAAAGGCGGTTAAAGTTTTAGCTGAACTCCTGTCGGAATATACTCCACAGCCTCAAAATCCTGAAAATACTGTTCGCATTGATCCGGAGACAGGTTTATATTCAACCGAAGAATTAAAACAAATTGGAGATTCAACCAATGCAGATTTGCTGTTGACACTTGACTATTTCGGTCTGTTTGAAACAACTTTAATTAATGACTGGCAACATATAATGTCTGGTTATGTTGTGACGTTGTGGAATTTCTACGACCTGCATACCCCTGAACTTAAATACAGCTACAACCTTACAGATACTGTATTAATTCATCCATGGGAATATCAAAAGTTTAATCCGCGAAAAATTGCAGTTACTCAAATTCCTGAAACTTCAGGAATAAGGTTTGCTGAATTTCTGGCCCCGCACTGGATAGAAGTTCAGCGTACTTTTTACAAATCAGGTCAGCTGGAACTTAAAAAAGCGGAGCAACTTGTTAAAGAAAACAGATGGTTGGATGCCGCTGAAATATGGAAGAAAAATGTAACCAATTCAAATAAAAAAGTTGCAGCCAAAAGCATGTTTAATCTTGCCCTTGCGTGCGAAATGGAAGGTGAATTGGATGCAGCCCTCGATTGGGTGGTGAAATCATATTATGTTTTCAAAAATGATAATGAAGTACATGAATTCAACTGCAAGGATTACATCCAAATCCTTGGTATGCGAAAAATAGACATTCAGAAAATTGAACTGCAGATAAATCCTGATTCTGCATATCAATAAAAAAAAAGCCGCACCATATTTGATGCAGCTATATTATAAAACAGTTTCTGCCTGATTATTTCAACTCAATCATTACTACCGATTTGGCTGGCATTCTAACCGTAACCACATCCCCATCCACTTTTACATCTTTAAAAGATTGAAGTGAAACTTCCTCTGCTTTTCCAAAATCGTTATATGAATTTATTTTACTGCCGGTTACAATACTTCCGTTTGCGAAAGAAACATTTTGCATCCCGCGCATTTCACAGGTGACATCCAGTGCTTTGTTCGGATTCAGGTTGCTGATGGTAATGTGAACTTTGCCATCATCCGATTTGGAAGCGGAAGTTGAAATCGCAGGTACATTTTCATTTCCGAATGTATAATTCTCACATTTTACATCAGTAGGCAAAAGGGTTGCATCGTGATGTACTTTATACATTTTAAATACATAGAACGAAGGTGTTTTAACCATTTCACCTTCCTGGGTTAAAATCATAGCCTGCAACACATTTACGGTTTGGGCAATGTTTGCCATTTTAACTCTTTTGCAGTGATTGTTAAAAATATCAAGATTTACTGACGCAACCATTGCATCGCGCAATGTATTTTGCTGGAAGAGGAAACCCGGATTGGTTCCCGGCTCCACATCATGCCAGTTTCCCCATTCATCAACCACCAGTCCCACACGGTTTGCCGGATCATAATGGTCCATAATATTGATGTGTTTATCCAGCAACTCATTCATGAAAAGCGTTTTACTCATCGTGATAAAATAGTCGCTTTCATCAAATTGTGTAGCCGAACCTTTTTGGCTCCAGTTATGCGCAACTGTGTAATAGTGCAGCGAAATTCCCTGGAAACTGCGTCCGGGATTTCCGTCACGCATCATTACTTCCATCCAGTGGTAATCAGCTGAATTTGGCCCGCAGGCCACTTTGTACAAACGGTTGTCGCCGTAATTTTTTGTGAATGTAGCATACCTGCGCATTTCGTCGACATAATATTCCGGAGTCATATTTCCGCCGCAACCCCAGCTTTCGTTGCCAACACCCCAGTATTTTACACCCCAGGGTTCTTCTCGGCCGTTCTCCTTGCGCAGGTCAGTCATCGGACTTACATTATCCGAGTTAAGGTATTCCACCCATTGCGACATTTCTTCCACTGTGCCGCTTCCAAGGTTTCCGCAAATAACCGGTTCCGTTTCCAGTTGACGGCATAGTTCCAAAAATTCATGAGTGCCAAAATGATTGTTTTCAGTAACTCCGCCCCAATGGGTGTTTATCATTGTCGGGCGTTCATCGCGCGGCCCGATTCCGTTCTTCCAATGGTATTCGTCGGCAAAACAACCGCCCGGCCAGCGCAAATTCGGGATACCCATTTCACGAAGTGCATTCACAACATCGTTTCTGATTCCGTTTGTATTCGGAATGGCTGCATCTTCCCCAACCCAGTAACCACCATAAATACACCGGCCCAGATGTTCGGAGAAATGGCCATAAATGTGCCGGCTGATGGTTTCTTTTCCCAAATCGGTGTTTACAACAATTTTATTTTGTGCCGAAGAAAATAATGCAGGGAGAACAAATATTACCCATAAAATTCTGTTTAGTTTCATTGTATATGATTTAATTGATGTAATAAAATACAGGTTTTCAAAAATATAAAAAAATAAAAAAATTACTGTTTTATTGAAGGTTACTTTACCAGCCGGATTCCATCGGATTCAAAAACAATCAGCTTCTGTTTATACAAATTACCGATGGCCTTTTTAAAATTCTTTTTACTGATGCCGAACATCGCCTTAATCATTTCAGGAGATGTTTTATCTGAAACGGCAATAAAACCCCTGTTTTCCTTCAGCTCACTCAATATTTTTTCTGAAATGGCATCCACTTTTTCGTAACCCGGTTTTTCAAGCAGCAGGTCAATCTTTTCGTCTTCTCTCACCTTATTTACATAACCGGTAGTTCTATGCCCGATTGAAACCGGCCGAAACAACTGGTTCTTATATAAAATTCCCCAATGTTCTTCATTTACAATTGCCTTATATCCAAGATCGGTTTCTTCAATTATTATCAGCTGAACTTCTTCTCCCGGTTCATATTCAGGCGGTGTATTGTCTAAAAATTTATCAAGTTTTGCAGAAGCTGCAATCCTGTTGGTTTGAAGGTCGAGGTACACATATACCCAATATTCCCCTTCTTCTTTCATTTTGGCTTTTTGTTCGCTAAAGGGAACAAGTAAATCCTTTGGCAGGCCCCAATCCAGAAAAGCGCCAAAATTACTTGTTGCCACCACTCTGAGTTTTGCAAATTCGCCAACTTTGGCAAACGGCTTTTCAGTAGTTGCCACTAACCGGTCTTCCGAATCGGTATAAATAAAAACAGTGGCTTTGCCTGAATTTCTTACTTCAGGAGTTATAAATTTTTGAGGCATCAAAATTTCGCCAAGTTGCTCCCCATCAAGATAAAATCCGTTGTCGGTTTCACGAACCACTTCAAGTGTGTTTATTTTTCCAATCTCTGCCATTTTCAGTTTTGCTTAAAAAAAATAGAATTTATCCCCCTGATCGTTTCACCTTGTATCCTTCATTTTTCAGGATTTCGATGATCTTATCACAAAAATCACCCTGAATAAGAATTTCACCATCTTTCACTGTGCCCCCCACTCCGCATTTGGTTTTCAAAAGTTTACCCAACTCTTTTAAATCATCGTCAGTACCCTCAAAACCTGTTACAAGCGTTACACTTTTGCCTTTTCGCTTTTTACGATCAAGACTCACTTTCAGGTTTTGCTGTTGCGGAGGAAGTGTGTTTTGTTCCTCTTCTTTTTCCTTATCGTAGTTAAATCCGGGATTTGTGGAATACACCACACCCAATCGTTCTTTCCAATCTTTAGCCATGTTTCAAATTATTTCCAGATCACCAGCATACTCCCTGTAATGTAGGCAATTACCCACCAGCCATAAGCGGCTTTCGAATACAACAGGAGTTTTTTACCAACAACCGCATTCATCTTTTGTTTGATCCGCATTCTCCAAATAAAAAATACATCTACCAACATAACTAAAAGTGCGGAATAACCCAAAAAACCATGCAACGTAAATGGAGAATTCTGAGAACCAATTATCATACACACAGTTGCAGAAATATCAAGAACAATTCCTGCAGTTAAAAACCATAACACACCCGGGGTAATCATTTTAAAACGCTGAAGTGTAATACTGCCGATACCATAGGAAAGTAAAGCAAGTGTGACAATAAAGGCCCCAATCATCGAAATTGGATTCATCAGGTTTGATTTAATGGTTAATCAGACAAAGATAATTTTCTGTTTCAAAATGCCTCATTTTTTTGGAAAATTATTCATTTAGCTGCCTGTATGTTGGTTTTTAGCATCTGAAAAGCTTATCCCGGATAAAAGCTTCCAAGGAAGGGTTTGAATTCAGGATTTACCTTGCTTCGATTCCTGCAGAAGCCATTTTTATTATGAAATTAATGCCTGTGAAAATTTCTGAAACAGTTTCAACATGAAATTAATGTTTGTGAAAATTTCAGAGTCTGTTTCAAAACAAAATTTATGCTTATGTTTTCCGTCAGAGACTTTTAAATTTTTAATTTTATAAATCCGCCGCCCGCAGATTCATTCTCAACGTGAAATTTATATTTCTACCACCCGCAGATTTAATTACAACATCAAATTCTGATTTCTGCAGCCCGCAGATTCATTCTCAACATGAAATGTCTATGTCTGCCGCCGGAAGATTATACTTCCTTTACATGCTGAAATTCGATTGAACGTGCAAAATCAGGCTGGGAAACCGGTTATAATGAAGTCAGGGAATGAAGTCACTGAGAACTTACCACTTCACATCGTTGTTGTTTCGCACTGCATATTCAGGCAGGGGATTATCGGAAGAAAAAACGATCATTTTCCTGTATGGCTCAATAACAACTGCATCTTCAGTAATCTCTCCATTTTTATTCTGAAGAACTGATAGATTTAATCCCAGATGTTTGGCGATGAAAGGATAAACAGCTTTTCGTTTCGAAAATTCATAACCGTGTTTATCATTGGGAAGATGAACATATTCGACATTATTTTTCGCGTTCATCAAATTATAAATGTACTGAATGTGGGGAAACTCAACTTCGGGTGTATTTCTGGTCCAGTCGTCGCCGTCGGAAACCAGCAGCATGGGACGTGGCGCTGCAAGTGCCGCAATTTCAACATTGTTTGTCTGGTGATGATTGCTTTTATGTACCGGCATTCCGCTTTCACAGACACAGCCGCCAAAAAAATGTGCCGAAACCATCACCACCGGAACAGAAACTTTTATGCGGTCATCAATTGCGGCGAGCATAAATGTTTGCGTACCACCCCCTGAAGCGCCAGTCATTCCAATTCTTTCCGGATCAATATTTTCGAGTGAAAGCAGGAAATCGAGCGCCCGGATGCTGTTCCATAACTGTTGTTTAAAAGCCAGCGGGTGTTTGTGTTCCCAGCCGTAGTCCTTCATTTCGCCATAACCCACCATATCCCAGGCAAAAACTGCGGCGCCCATCCGGGCAAGACTTGCGTTTCTTTTCTGCGCATCCTCCCGAAAACGTCCATATTCTTCAGGTGTGCTCCAGTGTCCGTGTGTGCTTAATATTCCGGCGATTTTCCCCTTTGTATTTTCAGGCAGATACAAACTTCCGGTTACAAAAACACCAGGTAAACTTTCAATGGCAACATTTCTGACTGAATAACCATCATATTTGCGTGATTCAGTATATACAGGATTTAATGGAGTTTTCTCAGGAAACGGGATTAAACCGGCACCTTCCAAAATACCTTGTTTTATAATTTCAGTACGATTTAACCATGCTTCTTTGGTTTGATACTGTTCTTTCAATTTAGCAAGAAAAGCTGCTCCTTCGGCTTCAGTAAAATAATTTCCAACACACAGGTTTGAATCCTGCTGATGTTGTGAGAAGGTTGTTCCTGCTGTCAATAATAAACCAATAAAAAGAACCAATAGCTTTCTCATTTTCGTCAGAATTTAAATTTATTGAAATGAAAAGAAGTTAATCAAAAACAATTAAAACCCACACAAAATGGTTTTATTTTTTCAACATCATTTCCTCAATTTCTTCCAGCGATTTCCCCTTTGTTTCAACTAGGGCAAACTTGTAAAACAATAAACTCAGAGCGGTAGCCACTGTAAAAAATATAAAAACATAACCTGTTCCGATAGCCGCCGAAACTGCCGGAAAGAGCAAGGCTATGGCGAAATTAAAAAACCAGTGCGAAAATGAACCGATTGCCGTTCCGCGGGCACGAACGCTGTTTGGAAACATTTCGGAAAGAATAACCCAGATAACTGCACCCTGCGAAAATGCAAAAAAAGCGATATAACCGATTAACAGACCAAGAAGTATAAATCCGGATTTAGTATCTGAAATATAGGCCCAGCTAAACAAACCCAGAAAAACCGACATACCGACAGAACCTACATATAGCAGGAATTTTCGTCCGAAGCGATCAATAAATGTCATGGCAATAATTGTAAAAAGCAGGTTGGTCAGGCCTATCAAAACCGATTGAAACAATGCAGCTTCTCCTGAAAACCCGGCTTCCCTGAAAATATCGGTTGAATAGTACATAATAACATTTATCCCGGCAAACTGATTGAACATTCCCACAAGTATTCCGATAATTGCAAGTTTTAAATAGGGCCCTTTAAACAGTGGTACCCTTTTTCCTTCAGCTTCCTGTTTCAACGATTTTATTATAGCTGCCATCAGCACATCCTCGTCTTCTGCCGGATTAACGCGTCGGATAACCTGCCGGGCTTCTTCCTGCTCCCCTATTTTAACCAGCCAGCGCGGACTTCTTGAAATAAAAAACAACAACACCCACAAAAGCGCCGACGGAATTACCCCGGCAAGGAACATCCATCGCCAGCTGCCTCCGAGAAGGCTGTCGATCATATAATCTGAAAAAAAAGCAACAAGTATTCCTGTAACAATAGCAAGCTGACTTGTGGCAACCAAACGACCGCGCAATTTTGGCGGTGATACTTCAGAAATATACATTGGCGTTAATACAGAAGCTCCGCCAACGGCTATTCCTCCGATAAAACGTGCAATTATAAATATCCAGATATTGCTGGCCAAACCAGTTCCAAGCATGGAAAGCATAAACAAAAATGCCATAATTTTAAGCATATAGCGGCGGCCGTATTTATCACCAGGTTTGCCTATTAACAGCGCCCCGAAAACACAACCCGCAAGCGCAGTGCTTACCACAAATCCTTTCATGAAATCAGTAAGCTGAAAATGATCGGCTACATAATAAATAGCACCATTTATAACTGCGGTTTCAAAACCAAACATTAAACCGCCAAGAGCGGCAACAAAAGTTACAAAATACAGGTATCGTCTCATTCTATTTCGTTTAGCAGATTTAGAAGGATAAAGATAATATTTCATTCCTATTCAGTTAAAATGTAACTGTTTTTATTCGGGGATTGCTATTTTTGACGAAAATCAAACAAACGATAATCATGATTTCAAGAAGAAATGCATTGAAAGGAATGGCCTTTTTAACCGGCGGTACATTACTATCTCCTGATTCAGGAGCAGAAACAAAAGAAAAAAAGAAACCGCTACCCTTTTCATATTGCATGAATACAAGCACAATTTCGGGACAGAAGTCAGGATTTTTAAAGAATATTGAAATTATTTCAAAAGCAGGATACGATGGTGTTGAACTCTGGATTCGTGACATTCAGAATTATCTGAATGAGGGTGGCAATTTGAAGGATCTTAAAAAATATACCGATGATTTAGGTCTGAAAGTTGAAAATGCAATTGGTTTTGCGCAGTGGATTGTGGATGATGAAGCGCAGCGGAAAGAAGGAACCATGCAGTTGAAACGCGAAATGGATATGATGGCGCAGTTAGGCTGCAAACGTATTGCCGCCCCGCCGGCCGGAGCCACAGGAATGCCGGTTCCTGATTTATTTGAAGTGGCAAAACGTTACCGCCGTATTCTCGAAATTGGCGATGAAACCGGAGTAGTGCCGCAACTTGAATTCTGGGGAGCTTCTTCCAGCCTGTACCACATTTCGCAGGCGATATTTGTTGCAACTGCAGCCAACCATCCAAAAGCATGTATTTTAGCCGATGTGTATCACATGTTCCGCGGTGGAAGCGGTTTCGATAGTCTGAAACAAATATCGGGAAATGCAATTCAGGTTTTTCATTTTAATGATTATATAAATTCAATTCCGCGGGAAAAACAAAAAGACAGTGACCGTGTGTATCCGGGCGACGGAGCAGCTCCCTTTAATCAGATAATTAAAGATTTAGTTGAGATGGGTGGACAAAAGGTTTTATCGCTTGAATTATTTAATGAAAATTACTGGATAGAAGATGCGCTTGAAGTAGCTAAAACAGGATTACAAAAAATGAAAAACCTTGTGAAAGAAGCATCAGAAAATTAATCACTGTTTATCTGGTTGCGGATGACAGATTTTATTTCATCGGCAGGATAAATTCCTTTTCCTGTCCATCTTGGTAACCCATTTTTAAAAACGATAAGTGTTGGAATGCTGCTGATTTTGTATTTGGTAGCAATGAACGGATTCTTATCCACATTCACTTTAATTATTTTTACACCTTCCTTTAATTCATTTTTTACCTCCTTCAAAATTGGAGATATTTCCTTACAGGGAACACACCAGTCCGCATAAAAATCAACAAGCACAGGTCTTGATGAATTAATAATATTTTGAAACCTGCCGTTCATTTTTCCTCCTGGTCATTTATTTTACTATTTTAAAACTTTTCCTCAAATAAAGTACTACATTGTCTTATTTAAATACCTAAACAACAACTATTACGTTAAGTTCTAAAAAGCATTATTGATATTAGTTATGGAAGATAGATAAATCGAATGAAAGATTTTTCCCTGCCCGGAGAAACACGTACAATTCTGCTGAAAATCATAATTATATCGAAAATAAAGACTGAATATTAAAGGATGTAATCCACATTAATATTAAATTTGTTTCTGAAATCAAAAATCAATTAACTTTCAATTATGAAAAATCTCATCTGTTTGTTTATTGTTGCTGTTTTCGCAGGACTCGTTTCATGCAGTTCCGACAGCAAAACTACCAATGAAAAGCTTTCTGTTTCCTATGAGCAGTACCAGTTAAAAAACGGGCTGAATGTAGTTTTACACCAGGACAAATCGGATCCGATTGTTGCTGTTGCCATTCAGTACCATGTTGGATCGAATCGCGAAGTACCCGGAAAGACAGGATTTGCACATCTTTTTGAACACATGATGTTTCAGCAATCTGAAAATGTGGGACAGGATGAATTCTTCAAAAAAATACAGGGGGCAGGCGGAACACTGAATGGAGGAACCGGTAACGACGGAACAATTTATTTTGAAGTAGTTCCAAAAAATGCACTTGAAATGGTGTTGTGGCTTGAATCGGACAGGATGGGTTACCTTGAAAACACAGTTACAAAATCAGCTTTTGTTAACCAGCAAAATGTGGTACAAAACGAAAAACGCCAGTCGTACGACAACCGTCCTTACGGGCACAACAGCTGGCTGATTGCCAAAAATTTATATCCGGCAGGGCATCCGTACAGCTGGACAGTTATTGGCGAAATGGAGGATTTGTTTAATGCAACAGTTGATGATGTAAAAGAATTCCACAGCAAATTTTATGTACCAAATAATTCAACGCTTGTATTGGCTGGTGACTTCGAAACCGCTGATGTAAAAGCCCTGGTAGAAAAATATTTTGGCGAAATTCCGGCAGGAGAAAAAGTTGATGATCCAACACCACAACCTGTTACTTTGCCGGAAATAAAGAAACTATACCACGAAGACAATTTTGCGCGCACACCCCAGCTTACAATGGTTTGGCCAACTTCGGAGCAATTTTCAAAAGATGCGTATGCTCTTAATTTCCTTGCGAAGATTCTGAGCAGCAGTAAAAAATCCCCTTTCTACCGGGTAGTTGTAAAAAATAAAAAATTAGCACCACGCACCATTGTTTATAATAATGATATGGAACTGACAGGGCAGTTTACCGTTTCCATAAATGCGAATGCCGATACGAGCCTTGCAGATGTTGAGAATGCAGTTTTTGAAGCCTTTAAGTTATTCGAACAGGAAGGAATTACTGAAAAAGATTTGGAAAAACAAAAAGCAGGAATTGAAACAGATTTTTACAACGGAATCAGTTCAGTTCTTGGAAAATCATTTCAGCTGGCACGGTATAATGAATATGCAGGTTCGCCCGGATTCATTGAACAGGACATTGCCAATATCCGCGCAGTGACAATAGATGATGTCATGCGGGTTTACGAAAAATACATAAAAGATAAACCTTATCTGGCAACGAGTTTTGTTCCAAAAGGTCAGCTTGATTTGGTTGCTGAAAATTCAGTTGATGCAGGAATTGTCGAAGAAAATATAACACAGGCAACCAAGGTTGAACTTGCTGAGGCCGAAGTGGAAGAAGAAATAGTGAAAACAGAAGCAAGTTTCGATCGTTCGGCAGAACCGGCACTGGGAACTGATCCTGAAATTTCGCTGCCCCAGGTATGGACGGCTGAAGCACCAAACGGATTAAAAATCTGGGGAATAAATCATACTGAAGTTCCACTTGTACAATATTCACTTGTAATTGAAGGTGGCCACCTGCAGGAACCGGTTGAAAAAGCCGGAGTTTCAAATTTTCTTGCAAGCATGTTAATGGAAGGTACAGCAACAAAAACCCCCGAAGAACTGGAAGAAGCCATCGAATTGCTTGGGGCAAGTATCCGGGTTTATGGCGGCACTGAAAACATTACGGTTAGTGTTAACTGCCTTTCACGGAATTTTGAAGAAACACTTGCACTGGTTGAAGAAATTTTGTTGCAGCCGCGATGGGATGAAGAACAGTTCGGACTGGTAAAATCAAAAAACATAAACGAGCTGAAACGCAACATGGCCAGCCCTGATTACCTTGGAGCCATTGGTTTTTACAAATTAATTTACGGCGGCAACAGTATCATCAGTATTCCATCGTCCGGTACAGTTGAAACTGTTGAATCAATTACAATGGATGATTTAAAGGAATTTTACAACCGTAACTTTTCTCCTTCGGTAACAAAAATGCAGATTGCAGGAAACATTGAAAAAGAACAGGTGATGACAGCTCTTTCCGGTCTTTCAGAAAACTGGAAAGCAAAAGATGTAGCCCTGGCAAAAATTGATCGTCCGCTTCCACCCGAAAAAGGAGGCATTTATTTTATTGATGTTCCGGGCGCCAAGCAATCAGTAATCTATGCAGGCTATGCATCAGTTCCACGTTCCGATGAAGAATATTTTCCCGCAACAGTAATGAATTACAAACTGGGTGGTTCTTTTAACGGAATCCTGAATATGATTTTACGCGAGGAAAAAGGTTTTACTTACGGCGCCCGCTCAGGTTTTGCAGGCTATAAAAATCATGGAAATTTCACAGCGAGTTCAAGTGTACGTTCCGATGCTACATTTGAATCGGTGAATATTTTTAAAACTGAAATCGAAAAATACATGCAGGGAATAAATGATGAAGATTTACAGTTTACAAAAGATGCACTGATGAAATCTTATGCCCGCAACTTTGAAACACTTGGTGCGTTGCAGGGAATGCTCCAGGATATAAGTTCGTATAATCTGCCTTTCGACTATGTAAAACAGGAAGAAGATTTTATCCGAAATCTGACCGAAGAACAACATCAACAACTGGCTCAAAAATACCTTGATCCCTCAAAAATGTATTTTGTTATTGCCGGAGACGCCAACACTCAAATGCAGGCGCTCGAAAAAATCGGACTGGGAAAACCACAGTTGTACGAATTATAATAATTTTATAAACCAGGAGGAGAATGAAATAATTCTCCTCCTGGTTTGCTTTTCAAATTTTCACCTGCTGTTCAAAACCGGGTTCAGGAGTTTTCTTGTCTCGTGTCTTACTTATCTTGTGTCTTAATTGTCTTGTGTCTTGTTTGTCCCGTGTCTTGACTGACTCGTAAGATATGGAGTTTCCTGAATTTGAATCCCTGATCATTTCTTATCAATCTCTTATTTTCGATATATACCAAAGCTATACCAAAGACGGATCAAATTCGGTTCCGACCGAATTTGATCCGTCTTTGGTATAGCCGAAGTATATCGAAAGTACCATTTGGATCTACTGTGAAAAGATGTCCTGATGGGGGTCATTTTTCAGTGGCAAAAATTTGCCCATGGATTTTTTCCATTCAAAGTTACGGGACACCTCCCGGTGGATTTGATTTTCGCCGGGCAGGAGATGATGAATGGCAACTACCACTGACAGCAAGGGGCTTTTACCTGCAATTTATTGACTTTGCGCGGCATACTCTATAAAGCCCGGCCAGTTGTAATTGTCCGGGCTTTATTTACATGGGCTGTTATTATTTTACAATTTTCAAAGCCACCAGATGCTCAAATTTTGGCAACGACAATTTTACTTCACCTTTTTTGTCGTTGGTAAAAAAGCCGCTTTTCAATTTTTCTCCGGTAAACGGTGAAACAAATTCATACTTAAACCGGCCCCGGGGTAAATTCAGTTTTATCCAATCTGATGCAACTCCTGTAAAGACAACTGCATATTGTTTTCCGGGTTCTGAAATTGCCTGCCATTGCAATCCCGGTGAATGATAAACAATTTCAAAATCCGGTTTCATTTTGACAAAATCGAAGGAGTTGATAAAATTGTGAAGGTAAGTCAGTTGATTTCGGAGATTTGTACTGCCTCCACCGGGAGCATTATTTACACCGGTACCATCTTCCTTTCCCACATGGAAAGAATAATCGAGGTTGTTGAAGCCTGCTCCACCCGCCAGCATAAACTGCCATGCCTGCCGCAGGTAAGTTGTATCGGAACTTCCGGCAAATCCTGATTCATCGAAAACAACCGGCCGGTTCCAGCCGTAATTTAGCCACACAGCCTCGGGCCACACATAATGAAAATTCAGGATGTCAACATTAGGATTCACTTTTTCGATTGAAGCTTTAAAATTGGTGTAATTTTGTGCAATCAAATGCTGTCTGGGCAAGTGCTTTTCGGTTTCAGCAACAGTAGCTGCAATAACTTTCTGCCATTCGAGTGAAGCATCCGAAGCCTTTTCTGCCCATTTAAACCAGCCTCCTTCGCCAGGATTTGGATCAAGGGTTCGCAGTGTACGCATTACTTTTTGCGGATCATCCGACCAGGGTTCATTCTGTATTTCATAAAAAACATTATCAAAGCTGTTTAATTCCGTAACTATTTTTTCAACCATTATTTTCTGGAAATCAGTTAAATTACCATTTTCAAGCGTATTGGATTTTTTCCGGTCCAGGTTTTCGGGGATATTATTTACATTATTTTCCGGATTAAACGGATGGCGTTTCCAGCTGTTATCCTGATAAGTTGAACAAAACAAAGTTACTTCAACGATAATATCCAGTTCGTTTGCACGGGAAACGAAATCTTTCAGGCGGCTGAAATATTCAGGGTCCCACTGCGAAAGGTCGAACTTCTTTTCGCCGTTGTACAAACCAGGTTCTCCCACCCTTTTCCAGGGCGCCAGGAAACTTCCGACTGCCGGTGCAAGTGTGTTTTTTTCAATCCCAAAACTTTCAGGAATTTCAACATACGAACCTGTAAAAAACCGGGTATAATTCATTCCCTGATCATGCATGGTCTGCAGGTATTTTTCGAAATCAAAATCTTTATTTAACACCGAACCATAATGTTCGGCAGAAGTAACCAAAATTATTGGTTTTTCGTTGTACAGAAAATAATGGGAATTTTCGGGATGAAGGGAAACGGGTTGCGAAAACAGGCTTATTTTCACAAAAAGCAAAGCAAATACAAGTGCAGTTTTAAACATCGTGTAATGAATTTATTTTAAACAAATATAAACACAATTTTAAACTGCTTTCCTGAACAACGCAAAATTGGAAAATGGAAAAAAATTATTCAGGATAAAATTTATTTTATTTATTTACCTTTCAAAATTTTAACACACTTTCATGGAACAAATAAAACTTTACAAGGGAGATATTACAGGATTGCACGTGGATGCCGTTGTAAATGCTGCAAATAAAACATTGCTTGGTGGTGGCGGAGTTGATGGTGCAATTCATCGTGCTGCCGGAAAACAACTGCTGGAAGAATGCCGAAAGTTGAACGGCTGCAAAACCGGCGATGCAAAAATTACAAAAGGTTATAATTTACCTGCAAAATATGTAATTCATACTGTAGGGCCGGTTTGGAACGGTGGCAATAATAATGAACCTGAGAAACTTGCTTCATGTTACCGCAGAAGTTTGGAACTTGCTGTTGAAAACGGATTAAAAACTATTGCCTTCCCCAATATAAGCACCGGGGTTTACGGTTATCCAAAAAAAGAAGCTGCACAAATTGCCGTAAACGAAATAAAGTCGTTTTTGAACAACACCAAAACCATTGAACAGGTTGTGTTTTGCGTGTTTGATGATGAAAATTTTAAGATTTACAGCAACCTGTTGTAAGAATGCTCATTTATACTTAACTTTAATTATTAAATCAAAAAATCAACCATTATTTGAAAAAAATCTTTATTCATTTTATCAAAGCATGTTATAACATTTATCCCTTAAAAATAAAATCAGCAAAATAGGGGTTTTATCATATTAAAAAAGTTCCATACATTTAATAAAAATTAAAAAATGACCAGCCAACCTTTAAAAACAAACACTGGATTACCTGAAAAAGTAATATTAGTTGCTGAAGACGACGATATTAGTTTTGCACTTTTACAGGTTCTGCTTTCAAAAAAAAATAAACTGATAAGGGCTAAAAATGGTGAAGAAGTTCTGAATGTTCTCCGGGAGAATCCGGAAATTGATTTAATCTTAATGGATTTAAAAATGCCGGTGATGGATGGATATGAAGCCACGCGGGAAATCAGAAAATTCAACAACGAAATCCCTATAATAGCACAAACAGCATACGCACTTTCCGGCGACGATAATAAAGCTTTGGAAGCCGGGTGTAACGATTATGTTTCAAAACCTATAAAAAAAGAAAAACTGATGGAAAAAGTAGAAAAATATTTACAACACCTCAACAGCTAGATTTATTTTAAAAAAATATTCCGGTGAATATTCAACGGTGATTGGGGCAGAAATTTTTTTACTATCTTTTTGGTTAAAATATAAACTATTAACTATAATTTATTCGAATGAGTCTGAAGATATTATTTTCAATTTTATTTCTTGTTTTTTCATTCCCCTTGTTTGCTCAGGAATCTTACCGGCCCCAACTTTTCTTCAGGGAAGACTGGAAAGAAATTCCGGCCGAAATCCCATTGTCTCAGAAGCACGTTAATAATCCTGATTTACTTGTGCAGTTGTATGGTCCGGGCCAGGACAGCCTAAAAAAAAGCAATCATCCTCAACCGGTTGATGATCCGTATTATGTTTGGTCGGGATTGTGTTTAGACAACTGGATGGTTACACTAAAACATAAAACTCTGAATGTTGATTTAACAGAATTTTCAAAGATCCGCTGGCGGACAAAACAATTCGGACTACGGCAACTGCATATTGCACTGAAGCTGGCCGATGGTACATGGCTGGTGAGCGACTTGTCATCCGGGCCATCGAAAGACTGGAATATCCAAGAGTTCAATCTTCAGGATGTGGAATGGCACAAATTGGATGTGAAACGGATTGTTGAAGTCGGAATTGCAAAAAATCCTGATCTTTCAAATGTGGAAGAAGTTGGATTTACCGATTTAATGCCCGGCGGACAATCTGCTGCCTGCTCCCGTCTCGACTGGATTGAAGTGGATGGGAAACCGGTGAAACGATAACAGCTGGCAGATTCTTTTAAACGTTCACCTCTTTTATTAAACCTGGAATTAATAAATTGACTTTATAATAACATGTTTTAAGGAAAATTTCAGGATTTTATCTTCTTTTCAGTTTTTTCTGAAACCGGTTCATAAGAAAATACCTCTTCCAAAGGAGTTTTAAAATTTATTGCGATCTTAAAAGCCAATTCGAGTGATGGTGAATAATTTCCTTTTTCGATTGCTACAATAGTTTGCCTTGTTACGCCAACCCGGTCGGCTAATTCCTGCTGAGTCATTTCACCAGCATCAAAACGCAGCCTTCGAATATTATTTTGAATACTTCTTCCGGACATGTTAAACTCCTTTCCGGTAAAAATAGATTTGCGAACCATTATCTATTAATTCCGAAATAAGCCCGCTAATAACAAAGATGATAAAAATGGAATAAGCGGGCAGTCCAATTGCCAATGTCATTATCGCGCTCATGAAACCAACCACAAATGAATAATGGGAATTCCGGGTAGCTTTCAACTTAATCAGTTTATCCCTTTCATCCGGTGCCGGAATCCTTCCTTCACGGGTTTCAACCGAATCACGTGTTACAATAGCATGGATAATATGAAAAATTATATAAATAATAATTCTAACCAATACAGACACTCCGGCATAAATAAGAAACAGTCTTCCCCAAGCCTGGAAATCATCCGTTAAATCCACAAGACCTTGCAGGTGACGTTGATAAACTATCCATGCAAATACCCCGGTTATAAAAAGACCGCTAAAGATGTTTATAAAATTTTCTTTTTCTCTGTACGACATATCTTTAATTTTAATGTATGAATAAACTGACAATATGTAATAAATACATGACACAAAGATAAATATTTTTTACATGATGTATACTATTTTTTACATCATTTTGTAATCTTTTTTTGTATTGTCAGCAAAAACACTAAAATTAAAGCAGTTACAACTTACTTTGATGTGCAGAATTTGTTTTTAAATGTCCTGAGATTCCATTTTCTACTTTTATAAAAAAGATTCAGTTCTTCTTCCCCAGGTTCCGGGCGCTGCTGTCGCGATTTGGATCAAGCCAGGCTTCGTCATCCACCACTGTATTAAACCCGGATTCAAGAATGGCACTGTCGGGTACTTTTTTAAGCGGCGTGTACCGCGGATGATGGCTCTCCTTGTACGGATCGTTTGTTTTTGCATTATAACAGCAAATCATTGCCCAACGGGGGTTTTCAGAATTATTACGATCGGAACGATGCAGCAGATTTGAGTGAAAAAATACAGCGTCGCCTTTTTCAAGTTCAACATAAACAAGTTCCAGCCGTTTTTTAATTTCTTCAACTCTTTCCAAATCAGCACCTGCCTGCTCGCCAGTTAATACATGATTTACTCTGCCCATTTTATGCGATCCTTTCAATACCTGCAGACATCCATTTTCTTTTGTCGCCGCATCAACTGCAATGTAAACGCTGCACAAATCGGGAGACAACACTCCATTTTCATACCAATAGCCGTAATCCTGGTGCCATGCCCATGCACCGCCGACTTTTGCTTCTTTCATTATCATTTTCGAATGGTAATGATAGGCTTCATCATCGAGCAACTGTTCCACCGAATCCACGACTTTATGGCTGCGGGCAATCATCCCGTATATTCCGTTGCCCGGATGATTCCAGAGTGAAAGCCGCACTTTTGCGCCGGCACCGTCATCGCGCTGAAATGCATGTTTATCCATCTCCCGATCGTTTTTTGCCCGCTCCCGCAGAACATCCACTTCCTTTTCGCTTAACAATCCTTTCAATATCACAAAGCCATTTTTATGATATTCAACAATTTGCTGTGCATTTAATTTTCCATTTTTTTCCATATTCGTTTTATTTAGCTGTTATATCTTTTTCTGAGCAGATTCATCATGTATTTATTGATTTCCCACTGGTTTGAAACCGGTTGTCCGGTAAATGGGAGCGTTTGCATATAAGGTGCTGGTCCAAACTCTGAGGTAATTGTAAATTCACGATCACCTTTTTTCTTTCTTTCTTCGATGATGGCATCCCACCATTCCAAATGACGTTCCAACAGGTACTTATTTTCAGGTGTACCTGGATGATTTACCTGCGGGCCCTCCGGATAACCAACCCTCGAATGGATATGAAACACTTTTTGAATGATCATGTTTATCGTTTCCTGCTGATGTTCAAGCAATGATTCAGATACATTTACCCAATGCGAAAAATCGGCTGTTAGTTTCATCTGCGGAAACATTTTTAAATAATCAGGCATCACATGACAGGCAAAACTGAACTTTCCCCGATGTGTTTCATGAAATACAGGAACTCCCGAGTTTACTTCAACCTCATTTGCTTTTTCAATAATCCGGCAATTGTCTTCAAATGAAAAAAAATCCTTTCCTGTTTGCGAATTGATAAACAGCGGTTTTGCTTCAGCCATCAATTCAAGCCGGGAAACAAATTCCTTTACATACTCATTCGCCTCCTTTTTGTCGGTTTGGTGATGCTGCAGGATAAACTGCATTCCTGAATCCGCAAGTACAGATAAATAATGTTTTTGTTCCGAAACGGAATCAGGCAATGAAATTTCAACACCATCGTATCCATCTTTTTTTACGTTTTCAGTAAAATCTGAAAAGGGAATATCTTCGGATCCCCAGCGCGGACAAAAAAATTTTAACTTCATAAGCGGTTTTGATTTTGCAGATTTTATAAAATCCTGAAAAACAATCTCCAGGCTTTCCGGCTAAAACGCCTTCAAATGAAACAAGACTTATTTACAGAAAGTTCAGGGATTATTAAAAGGAGTTATTTCCGGGATGTATTTTTTAAAGCCATTCAAAAAAATAAAAGGATTACTTTTACGGGCACATTTTAAATATCAGGTTAAAACAGTTGTAGTTTATGGAAACAGCATCGCTGAATGAAATTAAAAAAGAGTTGAAGCTACTTTCTCCGCAGCAGTTGCAGGAAATTACAATCCGTCTGGCCAAATACAAAAAAGAAAACAAGGAATTGCTAAGTTACCTTCTTTTTGAGGCAATCGATCAAAAAGCATTTATTCAAAATGTAAAAGAAGAAATAGATGAACAATTCTCTCACCTGAACCGCAGCAGTGCTTACCTGGCTAAAAAAACCCTGCGTAAGGTATTACGCACCACCAGAAAATACATTCGTTTTTCGGGATCAAAAGAAACTGAAATCGAATTACTGATTTATTTCTGTCAAAAATTAAAATCAACCCAACTTCACCGCCGTTCCAATCAGGTAATTATGAATATGTATTTTCGGCAGGTCGAACGAATCAGAAAATTACATTCCATGCTGCACGAGGATTTACAATTTGATTATGAAGAGGATATTAAAAAATTATAATCCTTTTTTCAAATGATTGTTTCAATCTTCGGCTTTTCCTTCACTTTTTCATCTTTAAAGAAAATGATGAACAATACAGCAATTACCGAAGCAATAACTGCCGGAACCAGCATTGCACTTTGCCAGTTGTGGCCAACAACTTTCCCTCCTTCCATAATCTGAGTACGCTGAAGTTCCCAGCCACTTAAATTGGTGCCGATGAGCCAGCCTACCCCATAAGTAATAAAGGTGATTAGTCCCTGCATACTTGCGCGCAGGTTAAGCGGCGCTTTCCTGTCGACGTAAATCTGTGCCGTTACATAAAAGAAATCGTAACATATTCCATGAAGTATGATTCCAATATAGAAAAATGAGATCAATTCAGCATTGTTTCCAAAGGCGAAAAGTGTATACCGGACTGCCCAGGCAAACATTCCCAACAATAACATCCGTTTAATGCCTAACCGCACAAAAAAGAATGGCATCAGCAGCATAAAAATCACTTCCGACATCTGCCCCATCGACATAATGCCTGCAACATTGTTAATTCCTGCTTCATTCATCGACATGTTGGTGTATTGAAAATACATGGCAAACGGAATGGAAATCAATAAAGTGGCGATGATAAGAATTGCAAAAGATCTATCTTTCATCAGTTTAAGGGCATCCCAGCCGATAGCATCTTTGAATGTAACTTTTGTTCCTTTTTTTGCAGGTGGAGTATCCGGAAGAAAGAAGCTGTAGATTCCAAGTAACAGGGAAGCAACGGCAGACATAACCATTGGATACGGGCCTGATTCCAGATCAAAGGCACTGATTAATATTCCGCCAACAATCCAGCCAATGGTTCCCAAAACCCGGATTCGTGGAAACTGTTTTCCTGCATCAGGAGTATGTTGCAACGCAATGGTAGTAGCCAGTGCAATAGTTGGCATGTAACAAATCATGTACAACAACAAAATCACTGTAAATAGTCCAGGTTCTGTTATCTGCGACACCCAATACATTAATATTCCGGCTGCTATATGAAGTACGCCGTTTAGTTTCTGAGCGGCAAAATATTTATCGGCAACAAGAGTCACAAAGAATGCAGAAATGATGGAGCCCCAGGCAAGTGTACTCAAAGCCCGTCCAACTTCTTCGCCCTGAAATCCAATGGAGGAAAGATAACTTCCTGCAGCGACAAACCATACACCCCAGATAAAAAACTCAATAAACATCATCAGGGAAAGGCTGAGATACGTTTTTGTTTTCATATTGATTTAGTTAAACGATAAATTAAGATGTTTTAAAAATAGAAAATTCCTGTTAATTATCATGAAAATCAATGACTATCTTCTGTACCCTTTTTGGCTTTGCCATTTCCCTTTATAATGGAAAACCTTTTATCCTTTGTAGGATACGTTTATTTTTGAGACATGATTTTTAACTCCACCGCCCGCCGGTATCTTCCTGTAAAGGAGAGAATGTACTCAACCGGTAAATTATTCAATTTCAAACTTCAGCTTATAATTGTCCTCAATTCCTGGATTTGGATTTTCTTATCCGAAAAATAAACATTTCATTCATCACTGGAAAATCCCTTAAACCATCGTATTTTTGCCTCAAATTTAATTCTGAAAAAATGAGCGACGATAAAAAGATAATCTTTTCGATGTATAAGGTAAGCAAGACTTACCCACCCAATAAAACGGTCATTAAGGACATTTCACTTTCCTTTTTCCTTGGTGCCAAGATTGGAATAATCGGGTTAAATGGGTCAGGAAAATCTACCTTATTAAAAATAATCGCCGGACAGGAAAAAGCATTTAATGGCGAACTTGTTTTTGCGCCCGGTTATTCAGTTGGTTTACTGGAGCAGGATCCGCAACTCGATGAGTCAAAAACAGTTATCGAAGTAGTGAAGGAAGGAATGCAGGAAACGGTGGATGTTTTGAACCGTTACGAGGAAATCAACCAGCAATTCGGTTTGCCGGAGGTATATGAAAATCCGGATGAAATGGATAAGCTAATGGCCGAGCAGACTCAGCTTCAGGAAAAAATAGATCAACTGGATGCCTGGAACCTGGACACCAAACTTGAACGGGCGATGGATGCATTGCAATGTCCGCCCGATAATCAACCCATTCACGAATTATCAGGAGGAGAACGCAGACGTGTGGCGCTGTGCAGGTTGCTTCTGAAAGAGCCTGATGTGTTGTTGCTCGACGAACCGACCAACCACCTTGATGCGGAGAGTATCCAGTGGCTCGAAATGCACCTGGCACAATACAAAGGAACGGTTATCTGCATCACACACGACCGCTATTTCCTTGATAATGTTGCCGGCTGGATTCTGGAACTCGACCGGGGACAAGGAATTCCGTGGAAGGGAAATTATACCTCGTGGCTCGAACAAAAAGCAAAACGACTGGAACAGGAAGAAAAGGGACATTCAAAACGAAGGAAAACACTGGAACGCGAGCTGGAATGGGTGCGGATGGCGCCAAAAGCCCGTCATGCAAAAGCGAAAGCACGTTTGAATGCATATGATAAAATGCTGAATGAAGATGTAAAACAGAAGGAAGAGAAACTTGAAGATTTATATTCCAAATGGTCCGCGTCTTGGTGATAAAGTCATTGAAATGGAAAATGTTTCAAAAGCTTACGGTGACCGCATCCTGTTTGAAAACCTTACATTTAAATTACCTCCCGCAGGAATTATTGGGGTAATCGGGCCGAACGGTGCAGGAAAAACCACCCTGTTTAAAATGATAATGGATCAGGTTGAACCCGATTCCGGTAATGTGGAGATTGGGGAAACCGTAAAAATAAGTTACGTGGATCAGACCCATGCTGCAATCGATCCCAATAAAACAGTGTTCCAGGTTATTTCCGGCGGAACAGAAACCATTATGCTTGGAAATAAACAGGCAAATGCCCGGGCTTATGTTGGCAGGTTTAATTTTACCGGCTCCGACCAGGAGAAAAAGTGTGGCGTGCTTTCGGGTGGAGAAAAGAACCGTTTGCATCTGGCGCTGGCATTAAAAGCCGAAGGAAACGTTCTGCTGCTCGATGAACCAACCAATGATATTGATGTAAACACGCTGCGGGCACTGGAAGAAGGGCTTGAAAATTTTGCAGGTTGTGCGGTTGTCATTTCACATGACCGCTGGTTCCTTGACCGTATTGCCACACATATCCTTGCCTTTGAAGGAGATTCGGAAGTGTATTATTTTGAAGGCTCTTTTACTGAATATGAGGAAAACCGAAAGAAGCGGCTGGGCGATGCAGCACCTAAACGGGTAAAATATAAAAAACTGAAAGTATAGGAAAGAACGGTTGGCAATTGGTGGTTGACAGGTAAAAAAATGCTGTATTGCAGTTGTAAACGATCCCGTTTCAATCTGATATTGGAGTTATTTTTATCTGCCCACCAATTGCTTTTAATACTTTCATTATAGTTTCAAATTGTGGTTTTGCTCCATCTGATA
Organism: uncultured Prolixibacteraceae bacterium; assembly: GCA_963816685.1. Classification (GTDB taxonomy): domain Bacteria; phylum Bacteroidota; class Bacteroidia; order Bacteroidales; family Prolixibacteraceae; genus CAVYUC01. The sequence continues at coordinate 90,631 of CAWFMB010000038.1, forward strand.
AAGCTTTATATAAACTGGGTCTGCTAAGACCGGTTTCCTCAGCAATCTTGGTCATTCCAATTGATTTTGCAACATGGCCAATTGCAATAATGACATCTGAATTATCTCCTTCCTCCAAAACAGTATTTAAATATTCTGCTATCATTTCGTGGCTATCCAAATAATCTGCTATATCAAATTTTGACGTTTCCATATCTCTATTTATTCAAATTTTTTAAAATAATTTTTGCTTTTTCAATTTCATGTGTTTGGGTTGATTTATCTCCTCCAATGAGTTAAATTATTATATTTCCATCTGTTTCATAAAATATACACGATATCCTTTAGCATAGTTTATTTTTAATTCCGCAATTCCACTTCCAACAGGTTTGCAATCACCAAAGTGTCCGTTATTCTCAATTTTTTGGATTCGAAATAAAATTTTTGCTTTGGCACTTATATCCTTTAGTTTCCTTAGCCATTTATCAAATTCAACAGTTTTTTCAATAAAATACATTGTATTCATTTGGATACAAAATTTTTAAAGACGAAATGTTTTGAATAATACAGCCACCAATGTCACTAATAAATGCAAATATTTGTTTTCGTGCCATCCGTGGCTTCTCCTTCAATTTCATAAATATTCGTGTCGCCTGGTATAATTCGTGGCAATTTCTTTATAAATTGCCAGTCTTAATTTTTAAACCTGAATCTAATGACTAAATCTGTTTTAGCTTTCGTTTTTTCCATGCTGTTTATTACGCCGGCATTTGCACAGGTTAATTCCGGTTTCGTAAAACATTCGGCCATAACATTAATGCCTGAAGGCGAACCGGAAGAGATTCCGGCTTTTAACCCGCTTCATCCAACGGTGGTGGCATGGGGCATGGATGCCATTCATACAGGAATGGATGTTGAAAGTATGAAAAATAAAATGGATGAATACAAGGAAATCGGAATAGAACACCTCGCCTGTAATGTGTGGATGCTTACCGCCACCAATCGTTTTTTGTACCAGCACCCGGAGTATCAAAAAGCTGTTTGTGTCGACATTGAGCAAAATCCAATTACACCCGGATGGCTCGATTCAGAATACCGCGGCATAAAATCATACTGGGGCTGCACCAATAATCCACTCTACCGGAAATTACTAATGGAACGGGCTGAAATCGGCATAAAAGCGGGAGCCAATATGCTTCACCTCGATGACCATATGGGAACTGCGGCCGCAGCAATTCACTCCGGCGGATGTTTTTGCAGTAATTGCATGAAAGGATTTCAATCCTGGCTGCAGAAAAATTATTCTTCTGCAGACCTGAAATCAATGAATATTCCCGATATTGAGAATTTTGATTATGCCCAAATGGTAAAGGATGCCGGATTTTCAACGCTTCAAAAATATAATGATGGAATCAACCGGAATCAGGTTCCACTGCATGATAAATTTCTTGCTTTCCAACTGGAAGCCGCTGCTGAAATGGTGAAACAACTGAGTGAATTAGCAGCATCAGTTGCAGGTCATCATGTTCCGGTGGGTGTAAATTCGTGGAACCTGGACCCGACACAACTGGCAACTGCTCACCATGCAGATTATTTTTCAAATGAGGTACAGCATTTTAATGTGGAAGATTTAACTCCGCCATTTGTCTATCGTTTGGGAACTGCGCTCGATAAACCTGTTTTCAGCACTGGTACAGGCGAAGACTGGATTCTGGCAGGTGAAAAAGACATGCCGGTGCGGATAAAAAGGTGGATTGCCACGGCTTATGCTCACGGCCATTTTTTCATGTATTCGTGGAACAAATGGGGCTTTTCGAAAGAAACAGGAACCAGATGGTACCAGATTCCAATTGAATATTACCAACAATACTGCAATTTTATTTCTGAAAACCCGGAGCTTTTCGACGGATTTGAGCCCGTGGAAACTATAGCCATTTTGTACGAAAACGAAATCATCAGAAATGGAAACAATGAGGTTAAAAACATCTGCCGCGACTTGAATTATGCCAATATTCCAAACGGATTGGCAGTGTCGGGCGACGAATGGCTGGTTCATCCGCTGACTAAAAAAGACCTTGGTGCTTTTGATTGTCTTATCATTCCCACAGCAACAAACCTGTCGGTTAATGAAAAAGAGTTGCTGGATGATTATGCAAAAGATCACAAAATCGTGAACTGGACCACATCAGAAGAAACTGTTCCCCTACTTCCCCGATTGCTGAAGGTTGAAAATGCAGATAAAGTTTGGACGCTGCCAAGAAAAAAGGAAAATAAACTGGTTATACATTTGCTCAACCAGGATTACGATGAACGGTCGGATAAAATGAACATAAAATCGGGGTTCCAACTTTTTTTGGATAATCAACTCACCGGAAATACTGATAGAACTTTCACACTATATTTGCCGAACGAAAAGCCGGTGAAGTTAAATACACAAAAGGTAAAAAACGGGACGATGGCAACTATTCCTTCACTTGATTTATGGGGAATTGTAAAGGTGGAATAGAAGAAACAGCGAAAACAGTGCGTGCTTTATAACTCTAATTCCTGGTAAAACCTGTATTTTTCACCTAAAAAACTTTGCCTTCTTTCTGGTATTCCCTCTCAATCCCTGATTTTATCTGGTCGATAGTTATTTCTTTTACATTTTTCCCAAGTGATTCCAAACAACAAAATTGAACCACATTTACCACTCCAGCACCGGTTATTTCATATTTCTTTGCTATTGCTTTTATTTCCTCTTCCGCGGGTAATATTAAACCTTTAACTGCGGGTAACGTTTTATTCCAAAGTTGCAATCTTTCGGAAGGAGTTGGAGTTGGAAAGTAGATAACAGACTGAAAGCGCCGGATAAATGCTTCATCGATATTCGATTTAAAATTGGAAGCCAGAATTACAAGGCCGTTGTGGTTTTCAATACGTTGGAGCAGATAAGCAACCTCCTGATTTGCATATTTGTCATGTGCATCGCGTACACTTGTCCGTTTTCCAAATAATGCATCTGCTTCATCGAAAAAGAGAATCCAGTCTTTGTTTTTGGCACGTTCAAAAAGCTGGGAAAGGTTTTTTTCAGTTTCACCTATAAATTTCGAAACCACCATCGAAAGGTCGATTCGGAATACATCGCGATTTGTATTTTTTCCGACAATCAGTGCAGTTAATGTTTTACCGGTACCGGGTGGCCCGTGGAATAAAGCACGAAAACCCGGTTTAAGTAAACGCCGCATATTCCATTTATTCATTAAAGCATCCTGATGTTTCACCCAGTTTTCGAGCTCGGCAATTTGCTGATGTGTTGTTGAAGGCAAAACAAGATCTTCATAGTTAAGTTCGGTAGTAATATATTCAGCCGGAAAATCCATACTAAACTTTGGATGGGAAATCCTCCCCAAAATAAACAATTCAATAAATTCTGAGGCCATAATAAGCCGGCCACTATGCTGCGGTTCGCCTGTCTGTGCGTCTTCAACCGATAAAACTGTTGAGGCAATGAGAGGATGCTCTTTTTCGAACAGGAATAAGTATTCGAATCTTTTTTCAATATTATTTCCGGCAAGAATAAACAATACTGTTTCGGCAGTAGGCAAAAATCCTCTGTGATTTTTCCCGCGTACTCCCCCAAATTGCGGAAAATCACCATGCCCGGGAAGGTATTTTTGAATTAATTCATCAAAAAAAACAGGATTGACATGTGGTGCAAGAGCCACCAGAAGCATTACGGTTTCAGAAGCTGGAAGCTGATTATTCCGGATAAACAGGGATAATGGTGAATTATCATCATTATCACCGGGTATTTTTACTGAATTAAAATCAAACCTTGCACCCTCCGTAAAATACGCATTCAGCCTGCCTTTGATAACCTGCTGGAGGTAGTCAAGATATGTTTTGATTGATTTGCCTGTTCCCATAACAATAAAAATAATAATTATTTACCATTTGATTCTGATTCTGTATCAGGACAATTGCAATTAACTGTGAAAATATTAGCGCCACCCGCATCCAGGGCAGCACTTGCAGCATCTGAATTTGCCTTACGGGCTGCTTCGATATTGTCATGGATTTGCTGTAAATGAGCATCCAGACCACTTGCACACCCTCTGTAATTATAACGGGTTCTGACTCTTCCACGGTAAGTATTGAAAGCAGCAACATGCTGCCGTTCGTGCGCCCTCAGTGTAGTATTGATAAACCTCCTGACAGCATTTTGTTCGCACTCATTTAATCCTGACGGCACTGCCGGAAGTGTTATCTGCGGATTAGTATTAAAAACTGATATCACGGTCCCCCTGCTTACCACGCATTCATCTGATGAACAATCCGGACAATCACTCACGGGTGTTGATGTTCCCGGAGCAGTAAATGAATTACTGTAATTTGCATCGGTGTACCCTTCCACACGAACCCCATTACAATTGGCAAAATGCCTGGTGTTTTGTTCTACAATACCCTGTTCAAAAAAAACAGGAATAACTGCCTCTTCTTTTTCAGCTTCCGCAGGAATTGTTTTCCTACTCAGTTTATTTTTAGGATTTTGCCGGACAATATGAGTAAGTTCATGGGCAATCAGTTTTTTCCCTTCGATTGTATTGGGATTATACTGATTTTCATTAAAAACAATATTATTTTTTACAGTATAAGCTTTTGCATTAAAGCCCTTTGCTGAATCTGCTGCCTCTTTGCCGGTATGCACTTTTACATCACTGAAATCGTATCCCATGCGATTTGAGAAAAAAGTATTGGTTGCTTTGGGTAGTGAATTTCCTTTCCCATTTAATGAATGAATATAGTTTTCCGGCGGACCTGCTGTAGAAGCTGATGATTTACCTGGCGGAATAGTTTCTGCTTTTTTATTCTGCAATTCACCTTTTCTCATAATATTTTCTCCTTTCTTCTCATTCTCCTCTTTTTTCTGAATAAGTTCCTCTTCCTTTTTATCTTCCATTCGCTGAACGATTGTATTTTCAGAAAACGTTCCGGATGATTTCAATTGAGCAACAGAATGAGCATTTGATCCATTTGTATTTTTAAAAAACGGATCATATGTATTTTCTCCAAAGAAAGATTGATCCTGCAACAGTTCATTATTGAAATTTTTCGTTTCACTTGTATGTGCACGATGCCGAACCCGACGATATACAGATGTTTTCATAATATTTTAAAATTAATGTTCTTGTTATCTTTAAATCATTCCTCTGTCTTCAAGTCTTCTTCTTCTTTGTTCAACACTCAGCATTTCCTGAGTTACCAGTCTTAAGACATCGTCATATTGTTGATTTGCAGCATATTCAACATCCTCTGGTGAAGGTACAGGAGATGATTCTCCCCTTCTTTCACCATTTGTTTTAGTACAACCAACATCCATGAGACTATGTTCCTGAGTAATTGCATTATTAGTCCTGTGTACAGCTTCATTTTTTGCTTGTTGTAATGGACTGAGAACATTCCTCAGAATATTTCGACCTTCTGACAGAGCATTTTCATCACCGGATTCATAACGAATCCTTTCTCTGTTAAAGGTTTCTGCAATGTTCAAGTTTGAAACAGCTGCTGTAAATTGTGCACTAACCTGATTGTCAACAGGAGTTTTTATTCGAGCTGCTTCATAATAGATCATAATTGTTGTTTGCTGATTATCTTCTGACCATCCTCTTTCAGGAAGATATAATGCTAAAGCCTGCCATAAAGATCTACCTGTAGCAAATGGCAAAACATGTTCTGATTCAAGCCAATGTAGTTTTTCTCCGGACCTCAGACTGGATCCCTGAGAGCCATGTTTTGAAACGTTTCCAATATTTGTTGCACCAACACCAGGTTCATAGCAACCAGATTCTTCTTTTAGAGGTCCATCTTCTTCAGTTCTTTGAATAATGTTATAATTCCACTTACTTCCTCCATCAATTACCTGAATCGAACTCACTAAAGAGTTATTCCTTGTTGCAACATTTTGTGCCACTGTTTGTGCTTCATCCTGACGGATTGCTCCATTTGTCACATAATTACTCTCTTCCTGGTGTAGATCTTGCCTTACAATACTTAAAGGGTCAGCATTTTGGCCTCGTCCCGTAATCCTGTCAAGCAAATTCATTCCAGTATCCACAGCCTTATTCACCAGCCAGGTTAATGCTTCATCAATCATTCCACGAACCCGTTCAATTATTTCGCCAATTCGTCTTCCAATTCCGCCAAGTCCCACCTGGTTAGCCAGGAATCCGATAACAACAGGCATTGCCCTGCTCATGGTATCTTCAAGATAATTAGCAGCTGTTTCAATATTTCCGGCTGCAATGTCAGCAACACCATTGACAAACGAATTAACAATTTCAAGCATTTCGCGCAAATACCTGATGAAACTCTGAACAGCATTATAAAAAGCAATACAACTGTTTATCACCGCCATAATTCCAGTCGGATCAAGCATACTCAGCAACTTGACTGTAACTTGTTCTATAATTTTGGTCATTACCCAGTTTTTAACCGCATCCAGAACAACATTCCACAGGTTGCTCAATTGTTCCTGAATTTTTTCCCAGATAGCAACAATTCCACGATCACGAACATCTTTAATAAATGTCCAGATTCCTTCAAGTGTGTCAATCATCCCTCTTATTCGAGCAACACGTTCAGGTCCAATCCTTGGGTGGGCCGCAAGTTTTTCCCATATTTTCTCCATCGAAATGCCCAGAACTTCGAGTACCCAGCTTATTACGCCCTTTAATGAGAAATCGGTAAGTTCAGGTATTCCGGCATCTCGTAATTCACTCATCAGCCAACCAACCACTCCATTAATTAAATGTGTGACTATATTACCAAAGAACTGTATAAAACCTTGTTTGATAGCGCTTAAAATATTTTTCAGGAAACCGATAGGATCGCGTTTTATACTTTGGAAAGCTGAAATTGTTTTGTTAATAATGTTTGAGATGAGATCGAACGGGAAGTTCATCATTTCCAGGAGGATGACAACCACAATTTTTACAATTTCAACAACAAAGGCGATTAATCTTCCGATAGGTTCGCCAAATGTGCCGATAATCCGTTCAAATGCTTCTATTGGCTGAGCAAAGTCGTTAAAGCTAAAGCTGTTCCACAAGTCGATAAACAGTTGAATGATTGAAGCCGGAGTCATGTTTAGCTTGTTTACGGCAGCTTCAATCCGTTGAGCTGCCCTGTCGATGCTGCCGGATTCCTTCATTTGCCGGAACTGTTCTTCACCACCCGCCATCAGGCTCATGAAACCGTGGATGAGATTTTCTACATTTCGTTCAACTCTGGCGTTTGTAAACGGATCTTTTTCGATGATAACAGTAAGCAAGTGATATCCGCGTACACCTCTGGCCCATTCACTCAAACGTTGCAATAAGACTTCTTTAATAAATTGAAGAATAACGGCAACAGTTTCGGCCACGAACAGAAGCACATCGATTACCGGCTGGGCAAAAACGGTATAAATTTCATTGAATTTGTCTAGCGGATGCATTAGGGCTTCAATGGAAACAATACTCCAAATAAGATCGAAGTTACTGGTTATGGTTTCCAGCAAATTGCCAAACACACCAATGCCACGGTCTATCCAGTCAGCCGCTTTCCCGAAGGTTCCGGTTTCCTCCATCTGAGTTCGTTGCTGAATGCCCTCTTCACCTCCCAGTTCAAGAATTGCATTCAGAATGTTCGTCCCGTTTCGGTCGATCGGGGTATGCGTTACCGGGTCTTCCCCAATGATTACTGTAAGAAGAGGATATGCTGATGTATGTTCTTTTATGAAATCAACAAGTTGGGTGAGCAACCATCGTTTAACAATTTCGAGCAATTCTGTTGCTGCAGTAACTGCGAAATCAACGACATCGCTTATCGTGCTGTGAATGATGTTGCCGGCATCTTCAAATATCCGGGTTGGTGAAGCAAGGTCATCGATTGAAAGATTGTTCCAGAATCGTTCAACCCTTGAAACAACGTTACTAACCAGTGACTCAACTGCATCGATTCCATCATCAATCCATTGTTCGGCTTCGGATAATGCGCCAAGTTCACTTAATTTATTATACAGCAGGTTTCCACCCGGCATAATATCGAATGCTGCTTCAATGAAGTTATGCCCGTTACGTTCAATCTCCTCACCGGTAATCGGGTCTTCACCCAAAACCACCCGAAGAGCTCTGTAGCCCGGAATAGCCATTACAAAGTCGCGTGCTTCGTTAAGTAACATGCGTTTTCCGGCTTCCAAACCTTCGGACACATAATCTACGGCAGAATCAACAAACGAAATTGCATCGTCAAACCAGCCTCCCTGAATAATATTTCCATTATTGTGCAGGCGCACCGGGGGTCCGCGGATGTTCGCATCAACAGATAACGCAAAAGTATTTGATGGTGATGCTGAACTTTCTGTATTTCTATTTTGAGTTAAATTATTTTGAACAGGCTGGAATGAAGAAGATGACCTCATATCATACTGAGGGCCATCTTTTTCCGCTTCACTACCTGACATATTTATTTTTTGATGATCAAAAAGATTTGGGGTTATTATTTTTTCTTCTTCCTGATTTTCCTCTTCTTTCGTTTGAAGCTCTTTGTTTTCGGTTTTTTTCTGAACCGAATTGTCGCCACCAGTATTTAAAACACCTTTGGAATCGACAAACCAATTGCTTAATTCAGGTTTTGCCTGAACGTTGGTTTCTAAAACATCATTCTTCTTTTCTTTTTCCTTATCCTCTTTCCTGTCAATATTGAAAAGTTCTTTTCTTAATTCCTTTAGTGTTTTAGGCTTTTCTTCAATTGTACCATCGCCACTCCCCAAACTACCTTTCATTATCTCCAGCGGATTAAAGAACGCTGTCCAGTCGCTCAAAGGTTCTTCCCGTACTTCAACCTGCCCTCCTGTGTTATCTTCTCCTGCGGTATTCCCATTAATTGTTTTAACCGTATTCCCTGAAACACTATCAACAATGGCAAAATGAGAATATGCATTCCGGTATGCAATGTCTCCCGGCAGTGGCGGACTACCCGGATATCTTGCTGCTTCAGGTTTAATCATATTTTCACCCAACTTCCATTTTGGCATAGGAACACCAGATATATTCAAGGCCCAGAAGACAAAAATCCCACACCAGCTTGGCATGGCGTCTCTGCTGCCGGTTTTGGTTTTGGCTATTGCATTTTTATCTGTAAGGGTTGTTTTATCCAAAACCATCACTCCATGCTGTTCACGTTTCTTTTTGATATCCTGTTCTGCAACCGTTCCCTGAACGGTTGTTCCTCCGCCTCCTCTAATTATTTTATCTTCACCAAATGTGGTATTAAAAATCTCAACCAAATGTTCCCATCCTGTACGGAAGCCATCAGCCTGGGGTTTATTTGCGTCGATATTACCTACTACTGTTTTTGCTTTTTCCACAGCATTGGTTAACTGAACCGGAACTCCTGAAGCACTGCGGTGAATAATATTTTTTCGTGCAATAGATTTTGGTGCAACTCTGGACGTAGTTTTAGCCGGACTTGCACCCTGTTGAATGGTATGTGTTAATTCGTGGGCAAGTAATAATCCCCCACTCCCGGTATGAGGTGAGTATTTTCCTTTATTAAAATAGATATCATTCCCATGAGCAAACGCATGAGCATAGATATTGCTGTTCATCGTCTGAGCTCTTGCTCCTGTGTGAATACGAACTCCGCTAAAGTCAGCATTAAACCGGCTTTCCATAAATTCACGGGTATCACCTGGCAAAGCACTGCCGGAACCTTTTGAGGATTGCAGAGTCTGCTCAAACGAATCCTTGTCTTGCGGGGGTCCCCGTCCGTTTCGTTGAATAATAAATGAAATATTTTTATCTGATTTTTTGCTGCTTATGGTATCCGTTAATCCGGTGTTGGAAAAACTGTCTCCGAACTGGTCAAAACTTTCATCTGATTTACGAGAAACGGAAGGAAACTGTTTTGTCTGAACTTCTTCCTCCTCCCCGGCTGTCTGCCGGTTTAGCCGGCGTATGGATGAAACATCTGTTTTTGTCTGAATTTCCTCTTCCTCTTCTTGAGACTCCTGCCTGCTTATCTTATTAAAGGAGGAGGCATCAGGTTTGGTTTGAAGTTCCTCCTCCTCTTGTTTATCGATTTTTTCTTCGCTGATTCCCGAACCCGGTTGTATATCCGGATCAGGCATTCTCATTACCGTTTCAGCTACAGCATCTGCTTCTTTTTCCTGGGGATCGTCGGGACTGCTTACGGCTAACTTTGTCTGAACCGGAGCGGTGAAAAAAGAGATTTGTTCGCTGTTGCCAAAAAACGTCTCTTCCTCCGCCTTTCTGAAAAAGGTTTGCTGCTGTGCCTTTTGATGCACAACAGTTGCAGCATGATTTGTTTTTTCAGCAGTAGAAAACATTCTCCAGTCCTTATATCCATTCTGTTTTTAACAGAGTTTCCATCCATGGCAGTTTTATTATGGAAAAACTCCATGGGATTCTCTCAAGCAGCATATCGTAAGCTTTTTGCTCAACAACTAGCAGCCATTCTCCATCCACAAATCTTAATTTTCCGCTTCGGTTTAAAAAAGTTTCCCTTAAGCTTTCAATGGAGGTATCTCCCAAAGCCTGCCAATGACTGATTAATGATTGGAGCATCGAATCAACTTCGGATATCTGCTTTTCATTAAATTCTATATTTGTATCAATCGGGAAATCGATATCCAATCCACACAAGATTTTGGGCAAAACCAATTCATACTCTTCTATTTGCGACTTACCTGAAACACAAAACTGAATTAACGAAGTTGCTAAATCAGGATTTACGATCTTTTTATTTTCAGTCAGTCCAAGTTTTTCGAAAAGTGTTGGAATAAACACAGCAAAAATCATTATTCCGGCATTATCGATAAAAATCCCTTCCTGAATTTCAGCTTCTGTTTCATTCTGGTATTCCTCATCCATTTCAGAGATTAAAAGTTTTTCTAATTGTTTCTCCGGATTCAATGCTTCTTCTTTTATTAATTTTTCCTGAATTACCGGTTTTTCCATATTCGTTTTTGTTTCCGGTTTGTTTTGTTCATCCAGAACTATTTGTTTCCAAAACTGATTTATGAAACTAGTTGTACCAATTACCTCTTCAGATTTGCTTTTTATTATCGCAGGTAAAAGCTTATTCATCGCTAATCTGTTGTAAATTAATGGCAATATCGATTTAAATTCAATATTTCCATTGTTTTTTAAAACCGAATATAAGAGGTGAACATAAACTGGTTTAGAAATTGTTTTTCGCTTTTCTTTCGAAATTTTATCCAGAATAACTGATTCAAAAAAAGCTTCGAATTGAACGATTCTTTCAGCATGTTCCTTATAAATGCTTTTCAGAAATATAAAAAGATATTCTTCCGGTACCTGCTCAATGATTCGTACGGATACTTTTTGAGAAACAATATGTTTCAGTTCTTCACGAATTAATTCCACTCGCTTTGTTGATTTTTCTTCTGTAACCCAATTTTTAAAAACCGTTTTAAAATCGGTTACCAAAAATGCTTTCCCCCACCAGGGCAGGAAACCGGTTTTCAAATAAAAAATGATAAGGGTGTCCAATTTTGCAATTTTGGCTTCCGGCGTTTTTTTTATTTGAGAAATCGCTGGTTGATAATCATCAAGCGTTTGTTTGAATTCAGACATTAACTCATCTTTGACTTTTTGTTTCCAGTTTTTCGAATCAATCTTCGCATTAATTTCAATTTTATCAATCGTCAGGTAAAAATCATCCTGACTGAATTCTTCAAGGAATTGTTCCATTTCAGGAATAAGGTTAAAATTGCACCATTCGCTCACCTCTTTTTGCAAGGCAATACCATCTGTGTTTCCATTGTAATGGAAATGGAGCATTTGCTTACGAATAATATTTCCTGAGCCGTTCATTACAAACTCATGGATTTAAATGCATTCAGTATCTCATCCAACACCTTGGCATATACCGGTTTTTTGGCTTCTTCACCGTTATTTTTTAATCTCTTTCTTTCGTCATTTGAAAAGTTTTCCAATTCTGAAATAATTTTTTTATTTCCGGAAGAAAAATTGCCTGTCTGTGGTGAAATACGCTTCAATATTTCAACAACCGTTGATAACGTTGTAATCATTTTTACATCAGCTTCATTTATATCCTGATCCTGAATACAGGAAATGAAGTATGCAAGTCTGGTAAGAACACTAAATGTTTGCAATGGTAAAGTTCCGAATTGCTCTGATTCAGTCAATACAGAACCCAGGTTACCTATCCATTTTTGAAGCTGAGGTTCTGTCTTTTGTTTAATTAAGAATTTCACCTGCTCAATAACCGGTATGTTGGCAACATTGGATGAATTCATTACTATAAAAAACCTGTTAATTCTTTCAAAATCCGGATACTTCTCTGTAAATGTTTTCAGAGTTTCATCAGTTTCCTCTCCTGATATCCGATTAAAACTGTCGATGACTTCATTCAGCAATGCACAAATTTTAGAAGATTCTATATTTTCCCGGAGTATCGAAACTGAAGCGGTTGCTGTACTTGTAAGACCAGCGTCATCTGTGACAGTTAAAAGAAAACTGAAATTACCGGGTTGTGAGAATTGAACTGAAGTTTTAGCTGTATCCTGCGAATCTATCTGCACTCCTGATATATTACCAGTCAACTTCCAATGAAACGATTTAATGTTACCATCCGGATCAGAGGAACCGCTGCCATCCAACTGCGCTGTTACTGTTTGTCCGGGAGAAATTTTAAGAGAAGCCGGATTTGCTTTTGCTACTGCAACAGGCCCTTCATTTGCTTCTTCAATAACTTTTACTGTCACCAAAGTACTGCCTTCAAGTTCCTGATCATCGGCAACCACCAGTTTAAATTCATATGTTCCGGGAACAGAAAACGTGGCAACTGTTTCCGGTTTATCCTGACTGGCAAGGATTGCTCCACCTGTTGGTCCGGAGGCTATTGTCCATTCATATTTAATAATTACACCCCCCTGATCGGAAGAATCGTTGCCATTCAGTTTTGAAGTCTGCTGTCCCCCTGACACCAGGATTAATTCAGCCGGTTCTGCAGATGCTTTTGCAACAGGTGGCAGATTTTCACGAACAACGGTAACAATAACCGCTGTTGAGCTGGTGGCCCCATCATCATCTTTTACTTCCAGTTTGAAGATATATGTCCCTGGTTTACTAAAAGCTACCTGTGTTTGTACTTTATCAGAATCTTTTATGGCAGCACCGTTGGCAGGCCCAGTAGATAGTGACCATTCAAAGGATTTAATTTCTCCATCCGAATCAGACGATTCATCTCCTGATAGTAGCGAAATTCCTTCACCATTTGCTGATAAAACAACTGTAGTTGGATTTGCAGCTGCAACAGCCACCGGCGGTTCATTTGGTGGTAGTAACACAGTAACTGTTAACGTTTCAGAATCGCTCGCACCATCGTTGTCGGTTACAGTTAGCTTAAAGGTATACGAGCCCTCTGTGAGTCCGGACACAACGGTGACACTTTCATTCGGGTTTCCGATATTGGCTTCCTGTTCTGATTCCTGTTCCCACAAATAGGTTTTGATTGTTCCATCAGGATCAGACGAGGTACTTCCATCCAGTGTGACCGAATCTTCCGGCAGTTGAATTGAAATATTATCTCCGGGTCTTGCGACCGGTGGCTGGTTTTCCGGCTCCGGAGCTTCCTGGAAAGTTATTTCAATCGGATTGCAATTACTGCAACAATTGTATGGGAGATAAAAATCAGCAATTACTGTATTAACCGGAATTTTCTCCGATTTATCGTTTGACCCTTTATATACCACAATAAAAGTACCACCTTCAGGAACGCCGGCTTTATGCTGAATTCCAGGATGTTCCTTTGTGTAAACTGAAAAATTATTTATATCTCTGAGTCTGTCAAGCTGGTCACGATATTTTTGAACCAGAACGACAATTTTGTTCAAAGCATCGTTACATTTACATGATTTTAATCTCTCAAGCATAGGAGAATATTCTGAGGTAAAGCCTGAATCAGGTTTTTTCGGAATCAAAACCATCATACCATCTTTATCAAGTTTATCGTAATAACTTCTGATGGTATCCTGCTGTAATGCATAATCGCCTTCATTTTGCCGAAGTTTACCAATAAATGCATCGACATCTTCAATATTGGCAAGAAGCAGGGTAATTTTTGAAGCTTCATCGTCGCTCATTACCGGCATCAAATCTGCAATTGTATTTACATTCTCAGTTTGGCCCTCCAACGTCAGCCTCATCTTCTCCACGAGGTAATCTGTTTTTTTATAAGATCCCAATAGATCTCCGAGTTTGCTGCAAACTTTGTCAAGTGCAGCAACATGTCTGTTAAAAGCTTCAATTTCAAAATCACCTGCATTTTCAGATTCCAGCAGTTTGATTATTGCTTCCATTTCGTCAATAAGAATAAGCACGTAATGCTGAATATTTTCAACAGCATTGACAGTCTTCGGACCTGGGAGTCCTGCCATATGAATATTTTCTATTTTCTTGTAATCCAGGTAAACTGACCCAATAGTATCTTTTTTCACTACATCAGCTTCATCCCATACAAATCCTCTTTTGGTTTCTTTGGATTCATCGCCGGAAATTATTTTGACAACCGGCTTTCCCTCCGCAGTTTCTTCTGCAGCTTTGAGCATAAAAGGTTCTGTTTCAAGGATTGTACCGGCTGTAATTTTATATTCCGGATTGTAACTTCCCACATAAGTTAAGGGCAAATTATTCATCTGGAAAAAGTACTTTCCTGCAGCGTCTTTCTTTTTCTGAATTGATCCCCAATATTTTATATTTTTTTCAAGACAGGAAAGAAGTTCATTACGAAGCAACCTGAACTGAAGCTGCAAATCGGGAAGGAAACAGCAATTTTCATCCTGTGATCCGGTTCCAGGTTCACCAGTTGCAAGGGCAACCATTTTTACAGGCAAACGATATTCAGCAATCCGCTTTTTAATGGTTTCAGTTACACCAGCGATTTCTTTCCCGATGATCCCCTCAATCCTAAAAAAATTGAAAGGTTCCAAATCATATTTTAACGGGTTTTCTACAAAATCATCTTCCGTGTAAACAGAAGCATTGTATGAAAGATTTTGTTTTGCCCTGTTGCGTTTCGACTTAAAAAAGCTCCAGCTTTCATAAAGCGGCAATGGTGATAAATCGGGTTTGTAATAATAAGGAATTGCTTTTTCTGAAATCGCGTCATCGGACAGGCGGCTTGGGGTAACAACTATTTTTTTATCATTTGATGATGAAGGAGTTACCGGCGGAAGCGTAAAACCCTTCAACATCAAAACCATCCTGCGGAACAGGAATTTCAGCTCTACAATCATCTCTTTTCGCTGAAAAAGAGGTGAATAAATAAAATAGTGCCTAAATTCTGATTTTGCATCAAATTTAGCCGGAATTGCTTCACCCAGCAATAAATGACGGGGAAAGAGCGAACCGTCCGGACAACATTCGCTTATAATTTCATTGCCGGTGAGACAGAACTCTTTGTAGGCTGCGGCCAAATCGCTAAACAAATCATAATAATATTGAATATGGTATGAATCGTTAAGCCCTATTGTACCATTGTGCAAAAATGCAAATTTGCTAACCAGGTTAAAAGCCACAAAGGGATTGTTGGGATATTCCTCGCCAATTACGGGTTTAAACGTTTGCCAGGAATTGGACAAAATATTCTGAAATTTCGCAATAAAAGGTGCGGTGAGGATGTTCTGGTAGGCTTTGCGAATTTCATCGGCATGCACCGGCGAACTGTTCAAAATGTTCCAGCGGGACATCACAAGGTCGGGCAATTCGTTAAAATCTGAAGAGGTTAAAGTATCGCTGCCTGCTGAAGATATCAGGTTTGCCGCATCGGATTTTTTTACCAGCAACGGACGGAATGTTACAGTTACCTGCGCGCCTTTGTCATCGCATGAATTCGGATCACAATTCTTATTGTTTTCCTCAAGCAACTCAACAAAAATCAAAACTATTTTATCACCATCGGTCAGGAAAGTCTTTGTTAGTGCAGTTGTTCCTTCTGATTCAGCTTCCTGTTTCAGTTCCCAGAGATCGAACTTTTGTGTAGGTCCGGAAACATTAACGAATTTTTGGTAGTACTGACTTTTAACAGCATCAAAAATTTCAGTTGTTCTTTTTGTGTAAGTAACTTCAGGTAATGTAACCAGGTAACCTGAACTTGTTACGCCAACGCCTTTTGTAATTTTTATGCTGCTGCCATCGCCGGCAGTGAAAACCTCTAATCCACAAACAATGCCAATACCGGATAAATTGGCACGTGTCAATCTTCCCTGTTCATCAAGGTAACCGAACAAATCATTTAGATTGTCAGATGTTAACACCTGATCGGCTACAAACTTTGGATAGTCTGAATTGGCTGCTGAATTAATCATAACTGTAAATTTATCTTCCGTCTGAACGGATGTAAACACTATTTTTTCTTCTTAATCTGTTCATCAAGCTCAACGTTACTGATGATCGCAGTATTCCCCAGAAGCACTCTGTTGCTGTCGTTTCCATCAATACAATCATGCAAAGTTGCTTGAGGATAAACATTATTCAGTTTTGTAAATACTTTTAACAAGTCATCAAGCCGGCCTCGAAGTACAGCCGGGTCAGGATCTGCTTTTGCCAGTTCCGAAAGCCAGCTGCAGTATATATCGCCAAACTTTTTCAAGGATTCTTTACTTACCCAGCAAATTTTTAATCCCAAATGTGCAGGTGTTTCCATTCGGATGGTCTGTTCTGCAAAGCGTCTGAATTCCAATCCCTTATTGGCAAGCCCATCTTCGCCGTTTAAAACAATTGTTATCCGGAATGAGTATGGATCAGTTTCATCGCAATCGCTGCAGTTTGGATTGAGGCAAACGGGCAGCAATGGGTCACCAACAGCATGTGGCCGCAGCAAAACATGCTCCACCACATAAATCTTTTCAGGATTAATTATACTATTTGCAAATGCAATAATTTCGTCACGTGCAGTTTCAGCCTCAGCTTTGGTTTTAAAACTTTGTTTTCGTGTAGCAATAACTTCACCGGTATTATCAACCAGATTCAGTGTCCATGCACTTGATTTTTTGATAGTATAATGACTGGTGTCAGAAATATAAATAAACACTTCATCAATTTCTTCCTGTGCCTTTTTTTCGGCCTGCACAAGATCCATATCGACATACCGGGTGCTGCTGCTCAGGTATATCTTTTTGTTTTCATCAATGAGCCGCCATCTTCGCTCATATGTTTTTTCATCTGTATCTTTTTCTTCGTAGAGTTCAATGTATCCGAAGTAGGTTGTTTTATATCCCAAAAGCAGTTTTATCCGATTAACAAGTCCTGCAACATTTTCGGAATTACATACCGCTGAAGGATCTTTGTAATTGAATGATTTTCCCCTGTCGTGACTGATTTGCGGAAAGTTTTGCAGAAAAGAAATTTTATTTTCGATTAGCTGACTATCAGCAATATTCTTATCTTCTGAATAGGAATAAAGCATCAATGCATAATCATTAAATGTTTCGGCAAACCTTGCCAGTAAATGGTCGAGGAATTTATTTCGTCTTTCCAGGTAAGTATCCTTGTCTTCAATCAGCATTTGTAATTTTGCCTCGTCCAAACCATTGTATAAAGCTGCTATTCCTTCCACTTCTCCTGAATGGAGCATTCGTGAAAAATAAGTTTGCGAAACAGCACTATCAACTGCGAATAATTCGCCAATATGTGCAAGTTGAGATAAATAATTCACCAGCAACTGTTCGAAGAACAGCAAGTAAGCTTTTAATTGTTTTGCCTGCGCCTTACGCAGTTCAGTGGCTGTTTCCGGTAAACCATCGTCACCAACACCATAGGTTAAAGGCAGGGAATTTTGTACAGCAAAATAGGAATCCAGATTATAGAATCTGCCATGCGGAACCGGTAAGTCATTTTCAAGAACAGAATATTTGGGCTGGGTATTTTTACCCTTTACAACCTGGAGCGTATCGTTTAATTCATTTGAATCGGCTAAAAATGGTAAACCGTTTTTGAAAACCATAACTTTGCTACCTTCAATGTACAATCCGGGCTGATGTTCAGGAATTACATCCAAACTCCACGGCTGGCTTTCCACCAAACGGCCGCTTTCATCGTAGCGGGCGAACACAAAATTTTTAACCGATTTTACACCTGGAATATCCATAATCAGATTAATCACATCCGATGCATAAAGCGTTTCTTTTAGTGAAGCATCTTCCAATTCATCATTATTTATAAAACCATTGCCAAGTGGCGGACCTTCAAAAATTTCATCCACCGGTGTTTTTGCTTTCAACAATTCCTGAAGTGAATAAAATTTGATGTCAGGGCTCATGTATTGATCGATACGATAGTATGCTTCACCCAAAATAGCTTCAATATCAGCTGATGGCTCAACTTCCAAATCGGTGCAAATCGCAATATCTTCAACTTCTACAGCTTTTATCGTACAATAATCTTCGCCCAGATTGCGATGTTGGTGGAGCACCTGAATTGTTTCGGCAATGACTACATCGGCTTTTTTAATTTTTTCAAGATACTTTGGAAAAATTCCGGCTGCAGTTAAATCAGCGATTGCTGTTTTTAAATCATCCAAAACAAGCGCTCTGCGTTCCGCAATATTTCTGAACCAGACGTTTACCGGAACTGCATCGAAAGTCAATTTTTCAGTTGCAGGATTATTTTTATCAGGTTTAAAAGTAACCACAGCTTTTGCAAAAACAGGTTTACGCAAAGCGTTATCAAGTACCTGTTCCGGTGAATCCGGAATATCTGCTTCTACCGGTATTGAAGCAGATATGTGAGGAATTTCAATTTTTGTGATTTCACTATTTTTCGTACGGAAATTTTTATATTTCGATTTTTCTTCTTCAAGTTTTGCCCATGAAGGAAGCCGCATCTCAATTGTTGCATTGGCCAGCTTTATTCCATTCTGAAAACTAAATTTGTATTTAATTTTTCCACTGTTCAGATTTCCGCTTTTCTCTTCTTCTTCAAATTCCAGTAAAATATCATATAAACCCCTTACTATTACCTGGCGAGGTGTCGGTATATATTGCAATTTGCTTTTTACACAATTGGCGTATATATAAATATCATCACATGGACAAATTTTGCAGTTTAACCAGCCGTTTTTAATTCCATCAATGTCGATAAGCAGTTTTCGAAAATCGTTTTTTGCCGATGGATTAACCGTTAGAATATTCCGTGCCGTATAAAAAGCCTGACGCTTATCTGAGGAAAACTGTCCGTCGGAATTAGCGGTTTCAGTAAATTCCAGCGCGAGCAAATCTTTAATATCGAGGGAAGTGCGAAGGCCTAAATCCGTGAGTGCATAAGCCAAAGCTTCCAAAATTGTAATACCCGGATCATGAATATTGTAATCAGTCCACAATTTGCTTCCAATTTTTTCAATGTATTCCATTCCTTTTTGCCGCAGAAATTCAAAATTACTGCTATCAGTAAGTGATGGATTCTTTTGTATGGTTATGCTCTTCGCCATATTGAAGCATTATTTATGAATCGGGTCAGAACTATTTTTGTCAATACATACCTCATCATCTGCTATATCTTTCATCGTTATTTCTTTAATATTATGTTGTGATGCTGGAACCGAAACCAGGATACTTCGGGCAGTTGAAGATGTAATTTCGTCCATGTCGTCACTTGCTGCTGGTGGTTCACCTACAATTACTTTCATTTTTACACCGGTAATAAAATCGACGTAATATCTTTCTTCAATAAAATTGATAAGAACAGATTTATAGACTTTCCCGCCAAAATCAATAGTTGAAGTATCTCCCCAGGCCCATGGTGACAGAAATTGTGTTATCTCTTCCTGAAGTTTTTCCTTATAGAAATTAAAGTCACTGTACTGATTGAAAAATTTAACGCTGAATTCAAGTTTCACTTCTTCAAACTGAGGCTGGCCTGCATGTAATTTTACGAAACACGAAATTCGTTTTTTAAGAAAATTCTCGATTTTGGTTAATGTACTCTGTTGCGTATAAGGTTTTAACGGATTGACATCATTACGGTTTTCAAGCGACGGAATGGTAATAATACTTACATATCCGGGTCTGACTTCATGATATATTCCATTATCAAACTGAGTATGATTGAGGCATTTTACCTTGTAAATTTCAGGAAAGGCTTCCAATACCAGATGTTCGTAATCCCATACTGTAATTGCACGGGATTTATGACGAAGCCGTTCGCTTACCCTAATGTAAAAATGTTCTTCGTCTTCTGTTGAACGTCCTCCAAAAGATGAATAAGGTTGTACTACTTTTTTGATGGCGGCATCCGGAGTTTTTAATTTCGACACTGTTCCGGCTGCCAGGACTGTATTCAGGAAATCATCAGCATTATTATTGTTGATAAAGGTTGCCACTGCCGCCTGCGCATTCACAGAAATTATTTTGCAGATGGCTTCAGCGGCTTTTGTAATTGCAGCCTTTAACCATATGTACCCTGCAGGTAAGATGGTATTTGTTGTTGTTGCCCTGGCCGGAATTTTAAAAGAAATAATACCCGACTGAATAAGCTCCAGCGTGTTGTCAGTTAAAGAAGAGGATTCAATTTCAATCCAGTTATTGTTTCCTAAAACTGACCATTTTATATGTTCCGATGGTTTAACGACCAGAGGATTTGAAGTTCCCTCCATCATCTGAAACAACAGGTTTACACTTTCATTTGGCTGAAGATTTTCGATACCAATATAAAATTCGCCAATATTTGGTTCGCCCGCACCGGTTTGCTTGAATTGAGGCAGCAGATATACATTCTCAGAAGTATTTAAACATTTATGCTGTTCTCCATTCCCAAAGGGATAAATATGGAAGAAATTGATCTCCCGGTTGTTAAATACGACTTTGTTTATATCTGTTAAATCACTTATACAATAGGCTGAATAGCTTGCATAAATGGACTGAAGCACCGGTTTGTATGGTTCTACTGGCAGTGAGATATCATCAGTACTAATGTTATTTGCTTTTCTTACCAGGTAATCAGCATAGGTTACCAGGTATTCTTTATGCCCAAATGATTGGGTCAATTGTAAGGCAATAAATCCTTTCGTACTTTTTAATCCATAGGACGGATAATTTTCCTTATAATCGACGATTGAATTTGTGAAACTATTTAATGTCAATGAAATTTGTTTATTGGTCTTTACTCCGGAAGAGCCTTGATTTTCAAAAATATCTTCAGAAGAATCCAGGGTTTTCCAGATGCCACCATCCAGATTTTTAACAGCAACCGGAGGATATACCGATGAACTAATAAAACTTAAATCAGCTCGGTTATCCGGTAAATCTTTCCATTCGAGATTTAAGTTTAAACTTACATTCTTTTTTGAAAATATTTCCTTGTTGCCAATAACGAGGCGATTGCCTGTAGTTGGTTGAACTCCAAACGGCATAAATGGTTTTGAAGCATCCAAAGCACCAAAATCGCTGGAAAGCTGAAGGTTTTTCATGCCTTTCTGATTGTAACCGGAATCCTCCATTCCAACCTCAACCCTGATTTCAACCTTTGAAATTGTTAAATCTTTTAGATCGTCGTATTCATATATTGAGTCGCTGGTGTTAACAAGGTTAATTTTAAGAACCGGCACAGCCACATTAAATGTTCCGCCATGTTTTTCAGCATTGTAGTTTACAATTGCCGGCGCCGAGCCCGGGATGGCAAATGAAATTTCGGCGCAGACAGTTGTTTCACCTGAAAGTGTACTTTCGATTACAGACAAATCTGAATTATCGACTTTATACCAGTCTTTTTCCGTTGTAAGATAACATTCAATCTGATCTTTATTCAAAATAGTATTATTGCTCAAAGCCAGTCGAACAATTACTTTCCGCTCGCCTTCGGTGAGATATAAATAATGCGATGCAAATGCAAAACCCAGTTGTGCTTTTGGCATGGCGATGCTCTGTAATTCAGCTTCATCGTAAATTTTATGTACATAAGGATGCCATTCACTATTCGCGCTTGTTAATTCAGGATCAATACCATTGTCGCTGTTGGCAATTGGCGATGCGAATATCCGGCCAGTATTGTCTATTTCTTTTTTATTCTCAGTCAGGGTTTTTTCTTCGGAATTTGCTTTATAAATTGTTTTGAGTTGTGCGACTTTTGCCTTGGAGAAAACAGTATTGTTATCTATTTGATAATGGACATCCTTTTTCAGGCTGTCTTTACCAGCTTTTAAAAACGTTCCCTGTTCAAGCAAATACGTTTCAACCTGCTTGGCCAGCTCAACTAAAACATGCACCTTATTGGATTCAGCGTCACGAGGTTGAAGCTTTAAAACATCTTTGTAATAAAAATCAAGATGCCGTTGTGTAATGGTGTTAATATGCTGTTGAGTAAAACGGTACAACATGAGAAAACTAAGAAACAATGCATAGTGCGGAGTATGTTTATTATAACTTTCAAGTGTTTTTAGCAGCTCCACTTCAGCTTCTTGTATAACTTTTGTGTAATAGGATAAAAAAATATCAAAAATGCCGGTGAACAAATTATGGTTGGCGGCATGTTCAATATTCAGATATTCTCTTTCATCTACCGTTTTATTTGGATCATCCAACGGATTTTTAAAAATACTATCATCAGGGGAGATGTCATTTTTAAATGCAGTCCAATCCGGGTAAGAAACACTGTCATACCATATCTCACTCAATCCTTCACCGTTAATTATTTGTGCAGCACCGGTAAGCGGGAGGTTTAATATAATCCAGTCGTGGCCGGTGTTATGAGCGAGATATCCATCATCTTCAGCAGCTTTATAATAAGCAATCAGCCTTTTCAAAGATGATGACAATTTCGTTTTTACCAAGTTGTTAATGGTTTGTTTCAGCGAGGTTTCAGCCGGTAATTTTTTTACATAGTTATCAATGGATTTACTCAAGGTGAGGATAGCGCTATACAACTCTTCCAATTTTATCTTGATTTGATTCAGGGACGATTTATTTTCATCGTTGCGAATAAAATCAAACCTTTCTTTAACTTCCAGCTGATACCGGCTAATATTTTGCAGGGCAATTGTACCCAATTGTGCAGATATATCATTCGAGAAAAACGGTTGCCAGTTTCCTGCAGTAACATTTGAATGGTTATAGTAATTTACAAAAGCTGCAAAATTATTCGCAAACACTATCCAGTCGGCAAATTCTTTTTCATCAATCTTCGCATACTGGTTTTTATCCATACCGGGTAGAAGTCGCTGTGCCTGGCTGGTTCCATTATGAATCAATGGATTTTTATGTTCGCTGCAATCGGCCATTTTTATTTCGCTGATTTATCAGTTGTTAAAAAATTCAGTTCAGTTCCTTCATTAATATAATATGGAAAAACAAAATTAAAGCGGCTGTTGGTCGCTCTCACTACGTATTCAATTTCAACCAAAACTTCGCCTTCCAACTCGTTTTGCATATTAAGCGATATTTTCTTTGCATCAATCCGGGGTTCAAAAAACAGGATGGCTGTTTTTATTTTGTCAATCATTATGGTTTTTACGGTAGTATTTAATGGTTCAAAAAGCAAGGTATCCATATTGCAACCGTATTTGGGTTGCATAACCCGTTCACCGATCGTTGTGGTGAGCAATATTTGCAAACTCTGCTCGATGTCGTTCTCTTTTTCAGTCATTTCCACCGAAACTGTTTTTTTATTAAATGTTGGAGGAAAGCCCCATCCAATTCCCAGAAAATCGTTGCTTGTAAATTCGTCACTCATTGTTTAGTTTTTAAATTTACCCAATATTCACTGTCGGGCAACCAATTACTATTTTCCCGCCGTGAGCGGTGCTGTCACCCATTCTGGCTGCCGGTGCGCCACCAATAAATACAGTTGACGAACCGGCTGCAATGGTATCCGGTGGTCCCGAACAAGTACACATATCTCCCACTTTTGCAGCAGGCATTCCCGCAATCATAACCGTGGGAGTTCCGGGTGGCATCACTGGCCCTCCCACATGCGGTACGGTGCCCGTTACCATCGGGCATACATGCATATCTCCTACTCTGGCAGCCATTGGCATAATTCTTTGCTTTTTTAGTTAATATTTACAATTGCACCTTTTACATTCGTTGAACCTCCACTTGATATTTCAGCACTGGCACCACCTTCCACTTTTGT
Source organism: uncultured Prolixibacteraceae bacterium (assembly GCA_963816685.1). GTDB lineage: Bacteria > Bacteroidota > Bacteroidia > Bacteroidales > Prolixibacteraceae > CAVYUC01. The sequence goes on from CAWFMB010000038.1 coordinate 114,765, forward strand.
TTCGGCACTGCCTTTAATACTAACATTTATACCTTCTGCATTCCAATCATTGCCAGCTTTCAGAATAATATCTTTCACGCTTTCGATGGTTATTCCATCCTGATTCATTGTTATTTTGTTCCCGTTCATATCTTCCAGATAAATCGCACTTTCATCCTCTGAAACAACAAACTTGTTTCCTCCCGGAGTTTCAAGAGAATAGCTGACTTTATCATCATCAAAAATCATTTTCATTTCGCTGCGGCTTACATAACCCTTTATATTGTTGTCATCACTTCCGGGAATGGGCGCAGGTTTTGCGCTACTGTGCATCGTACCCAGAACAACTGCATGCCGGGGATCATTATTTATAAAACCGACTATTACTTCATCACCTACTTCAGGTCTGAATACAAATCCGCGGTTTTCGCCTGCATCAGGTGATGTAAGCCTGCACCAAATGCCATCTTCATCGTTGCTGATAACCGGGATTTTAACCAGAATCCGATCTTCACCATCGGGGTCATTTTCGAGTTGTGTAACAATGCCGATTTGTAATCCCTGAATGGCTGGCAACATGGCACCACTCAATGGTTGCTGCACATTGTAGGTTTGCGAGAACCATTCAGGATTAAGTCCAAACTGAAAAGTGGTTTGCCAAAGACCATCATTAACCTGATGCCGCACGCCGGTTACAAACAGTTTTCCTTCAAATCGTTCACCAACACCTTTTAACTGGATAAGCTGACCCGGAACAACGTCCGCTATTCCATCTGTGGTTACTTTTCCACGGATTTTTGCCATCCGGTTTTTTAACATTGCAGCATTTACCCAGGCCTGCAATTCGGGTCCTTCAATTTTTGCGCTATTGTACAATCTAAATTCTGATTCACCAATAACATCAGCCAAAACATCGGACGACAGATTTCCGGCCTCCGGAACCGAAGGTTCTTCAGCTTCTGTATCCGAAATCAATTCCTGATCTGTATAATTCCAGGTTGTACCTTTAACCGACTTGAATTGCAAACGGGCATCAATTTCAGCATCCAAAGAATGTACGGTTGCGCCATATTGAATGGAAAGTTTTGCTTCAGCATTTAGTTCCGGCGGAGCTACTTTGAGCTTGTTATCGTTGGCAATACAAAGAAGTCCGTTAACATCAGCACGGCAAAGCATAAAATCCCAGTCAGTACTGTTATATTGAACAATCTGCTTGTGTATAATCGTTGTTGGTGCCACATCTTTTTCCAGTCCATATGCATCGACTAGTTCTTCAATCAAATCGCTGTCTTTTACATTTAGGGAATATTTGTTTTTACAAACCGCGGTCATTTTAACTGCTTGGTCTTTGCATTCCACAATCAGGAGCGAGTTTTTATCCCGTACTCTTATGCTGTGTTTTATCACAATTCCCTTAAACAAAGTTTTTTCATCGTTGCTGTAACCAACCTGTATTTCAATTTCATTTCCTGGTTCAAAATCGGCTTTACTGCTCAATTCAAAAGTTTGACGGCTGGGTTCGCCATCCACATAAACCAATGTAGCCACTGGAATACGGTTAACTTCCTTGTTCACCACAACTGATAAAAGCTGGTATTTACGTGAAACCTCAGTGCCATCGCTAAAAATCGTATGTGTTACTACACTTTTGGGCTTATCCGATGGTATGTTTCGTTCGTTGGGCATTTAATTCTTTGTTTTTTCAAAGGGTGGAAAAAATATTTCATCACCTACATTAAGATTTCTGAAATTGTAAAGCTTATTTACCCGGGCAACCTGAATGTAGTATTTTGAATCGCCATAAATTTTATAACACATTAAAGGAAGTGTATCGCCTTTTTTTACTATCCTGAAATGGGTAAGATCCGGCGAACTGTTATTTTCTTCCATCACACGCGCCTCTTCTTCTGCCACTTCCCGGATAGTTACTTTGCAAATTGCCCTTATTGGCTTTCCGTCCGGATTAAACAATTTATACGTCACACTGAGCGAAGAACATACACCTTTCATCAGGCTGGTACCCCAGACGAATTTGAAAAACCGGGTTTGATGGATATCACCATCATACCCCATTAAAAAGTCGTTTAGCTTTGCCAAATCTTCCGAAATATCTTCTCTTTTATTGCCATCGATAATTCCTGTGTTATCGTATAAAAATTCAAAAGCAAGTTCACCAGGTGGTTTTTTCTCGAACCGGGGCTGACTGCCACTTGTTCCACCTGCCTGACCATCGTTAAATTCCACTTTTGTTTCCAGCGTGTAATTTTCAGGATTAATCATTGCTGTTATTGGATTTTCCTCCAAATCCGCCAAATGATCATCCCCACATCCGGGATCGGTGTAGGCATATATTTTTAATTTTTCAAATTCTCCAGATGCCATTTTTTAACGTTCTTTTTGGCTGTTCAATATGTCCATCACCTCATCGACAATCTGCTGCACCATTGCCTTTTGGGCATCTTTTGCAATTTGTCCGTCATGCGCAGCATTTGCAGCTGCTTTGGCCTGTTGGTCATTTACAGTTACATGAATCTGCAATTCTTTTATTTCCAGTGGCATTAGCTTCGGTTTATTGTAAAATAATTATAGCATAAATCAAGTGTTTCGATGACCAGAGAATTTTCCTGGGCATTAAAATCACTCACACTCCATTTCTTAGGCCACACATTAAAAAACTGCCAGGTTATTACAGGTTCGTGTTTTTCATTTAACAACGAAACATTTACCTGTACCGGGCTGAAACTACGGTTTTGCAATGCATCTATACACCAGTCAATAACTGCAGAATCAGTAAGCATACCGCGTTTTAAGGACAGATCGGGATATTTGGTGCGAACCGGCAATTTATGTTCAAAACGATTCTCACCGCCTTCTTTAAATGTTTCGGTATCATACTCCACATTCAGTCCTGTAACACTTTGAAAACGAGAATCATTATTATTACCCAGGTTTACAAATTCAACTTTAAAATGAAATCCAACCGGCGGATAATAACCGCCTGCGACAGGTGCAGCCATAATTTTAGTTTAAATAAATGAATTTAATTAGCCTTTAAAACCAACAGTTCAATTCAGAATATTTAAACCTTCATGCGCCAGCTCCAGGGTTTCAATAGCCACTTCATTACCATCTGCTTTTAAGTCGCTTGCCTGTACTTTTACAGCGAAAGCATTTTTTGCCTTCCAGGATACCACAGGAGAGTGGGTTTCATTAAGCAGACTGATAATTATATCACGCCGTTCGACAGTATTTAAACTGGTGGTATTAATCCATTTATAGAAATCCGAGTCACCATCCATACTGCCTCTTTTCAGCGTGATATTGCTGTATTTAGGCATTCCGGGCATCTTGATTTTAGAATACTCCGGGCTGCTGCCTTCGCGGTATTCAATTGCTTCAATTTGTATGTCCAGTCCGGTAACTTCAGTAAAACCTACGCGTTCGCCGCCCCACTGCACCTGAAAATGAAACTTTGGAAGAGGATAATTAGCCATTTCTTTTTATTTTAAATTGTTTATATACAAATATTAAATCAGATATTAAACCTGCTAACTTTCAGCAAGTTTATGTGAGAAACGCAGAATAATGAATTCAGCAGGACGAACCACTGCCATCCCGATTTCCACAATCAATCTTCCTTCGAGAATATCGAGGGCTGTCATTGTTTTTCCAAGACCAACTGCTACATAAAAAGCATGTTCAGGTTTAACCCCCTGTAAAGCTCCCTGTCTCCACAATGTAATCAGAAAGTTTTCAATCATTCCCTGAATTTTAACCCAGGTATTGGCGTCATTATTTTCGAATACAAATGGTTCCGTAGATTTCTTACAGCTTTCTTCGACCATATTGAAGAATCTTCTGACCTGAATATAACGCCATTCATTGTCATTTCCAGCAAGTGTTCGGGCACCAAATACTAGTGTTCCCTTACCCGTAAAATAGCGGATTGCATTTATTGATTTTCCGGCAACAGCATCCACGTTCAGGTTGTCCAGTTCTGAAACGGTAAATACTTTTTCAGGAGCCAAAACATTATTCAAACTAACATTGGCCGGAGCTTTCCAAACACCCCGCGTTCTGTCGGTTAATGCATATACACCAGCGACTGCGCCACTTGGAGGCATTACTGTCATACTTTTGCCAACTCCGGTAAGTATGTTTTTATAAACCGGAAATGTCAGTGCGAGTGAATCATCCAGCGTTTTTGAATAGGCATTTATTGCATTTACTATCAGATTTTGATATGATTTGTTTAATGAATCGAACATTGGCTTAACGAGGTTTAAAGCTGCCGTTCTCCTGTCATTATCGTTTGCTTCGCTAATATCAGCTGAAGCCGTGGCAGCTGAAGCCACAGGCCATGTTCCTGCAATCAACGCCGAAAAATCTGAACCTGTAAATGATGAAGTTATATCTGCCACTGCTTCAAGGTTCAGTGATACAACATCTTCAAAAACAGGATCAAAATTAGATGTAATTGCTGCATTTACATCTGCGAGAAAATCAGGAAGAGTAATAATGTCGCCAGCTCCACCATTTACAAAATCATTGATTTGGTCTCCGATAGATGCAAGAAAATCAAAAATTGCTTTCAGGTTGGCGTTGGTGTTACCACCGCTGGCATTAAAAGTTGCAAGCAAGGAATTGAACTTGTCGGATAAAACACTGTTTGGACTTGCCAGTGCCTGTGTTTTCAATATTACATTTTCCTGGTCAGTATAAGCCTGTTCAACCTGAGCAATTAATGCCTGCACATCGGTATCGGTTGTTAATCCGGATAGCGGAACCAATATTCCAGCTCTTTTTACAACCGACATTACATCGGTGTATCTGATAACTTTTGGTAAATTTACCTTCAACCACGGCGAATAAACAGCACCATATTTCAGGTTATTAATACCAATATTATTTCTGAAATTAATACCCAAAGGATCATTCTGTTTTACATCGAATAAACCAACACGGTCACCCAAATCGGCACATTGAAGCAGTGCTGCCTGCTGAACAGCAGCAATAGCTGCATCATTTAGAGCAACTGCATCAGGAAACAGAATAATTGTTGGTGCATCTTCTTTTCGAAGTGTATCGATTCCGGTTGTAAAATCAGAATCCGAAATTGTAGTCGTTTTGATGCTTTTCCCAATAGAAACGATATAGCAATCGCCGCCGCCGTTGGCATAGAACATCCTTAACGAATCGTACATGTAAAATCTGCTGTTTACAATTGCCGAAACGAAATTGTTATTACTGTCGATATTCACTTCCGTAACATCCGACGAAGGCCCCGTACCATAAAATTGTTCAAATTCAACCAGCGAGCCAATTCGCTTCGGCTTGTTTATCAAATCACCAGGACCAATTTCATCTGCCTTATTTGTGTAGCCCACAAATGCAGGTAACGCTGTTTCAACCTGGGCTACTGACGGCGGTATTTTTGGAATTTCTTCAACAAAGACACCGGGAGTTTTGTAAGTTGTTGCCATTAGATTTCCTTTTTAATTAATTAATATGAATTTCTGAGTAATATTTTGTTTCACTTGCGTTGTTCAAAGCTTCTGCCTTTATTATTCCCGCAGATGGATTGGGCAGTGCCAGCGGCTCAGATTCACCTGGTTCGGGTGGTTTTAATATTTCTATATTTCCGTAGCGGGTAAGCGGCAAAGGCTGGCCGGTAATAAACGGAGTACTGAATTTTTTACTAATGTATCGCCAGAAAGTGTAACGATTGCGCAACCGCATTTCAAAAACAGGCGATCGTAAATCCTCCTGATCCAGCAAATCGTAACCGGATTGCCGGCTTTTTACTTTTATTTCAATCAGGGCAAAAGGCGTGTTGCTGTTCTGGAGCAGACAAAACGTAATACTATCCTGGTATGCCGTGCTTTCACTGTTAATTTGAATTGTGTACAAGCCTTCCTTAAACTTCAACATATCAACCTGAAGCTGATAAAAATCCCCCTGAAGAATATCCATTTTCGGATAAACAGAATATCCTGCTGCATCCGTAATCTGTGCGACAGGTAAAGAATTTTTTTCTTTCATGGTGTAAGTGAAAAAACCATTTGCAACAGGATAACTGTCATTTTGATTCATGTAATTTAACGGAGTGTTTCCTCCATGATTTTCCGTCAGCCAATCAGCTGAACCTGCAGGATTTGCAGAAGTTTTTACCAATGCAGTGTACAATTTAGTTTGACTTGTGGAGTTATCCGACAACATATCGCCCGGCATGTATGTTTTCCCACTTTCAAAAACTGGAGGAATCGTGCTAACCGACGGGAAAGTGTTCGAATCGTTAATAGTGCTGTTACTTAAGACGTACATATTATTCCTGCCGGATTGAAGTGAAAGTGCAGTATAATTCAGAAAATTATAATCTTTCAAAAAAACAGCAAACTTAAATGTATCTTCATCTTTTAATGATACAAACGGTTTAAATTCTCCTGCGTTCGATATATCGGGTACAGCTTTAATACCAACGAGAATTCCCGAATTGGTTTTCCTGTACACACATTGATGCGCACTTAATAATTGATTGCAATCAGAAGTAGGGATTATATTCAGAATATCGCGGACGTCAAATTTTTCTTCCTGTTGGTTTTTTTCCTCCTGGTTCATAGCATCCCATTCCTGTTCTCCTTTATTCAGAAAGAAATGGTGTCTGATTTTCACCTCAAAAAGACTTTTATATAAACTGGAAATACTCATAATCCGACATCAAATTTATTTTACTTTGCTGCGTCCATCAATCATAACTTCACCTATAACTCCGTGAATTTGACTCGTACTTTCCCTTTCCATACTTAACAACCTCACTTTGTAGCACACAAAAGGATGTTGTTTCCCTCCGAATGTGCTCCAGACATAGTTTAACTGCTCAAATCCAAGGTTAAATAAATCGACAATGATGTGAAACTCATCGGGCAAACCTTCAATCTCCGTTACACTGTTCTTAAGATTAAAAGAAAATTTTCCCTGGAAAAATGTAAGTACAAGTGAAATATAAATTAATGCATTTTCATAATTTGTCATCAATGATGTGAACATGAGATACAAATTCAGATTTACCGGTGGATTTTTATATGTTGTAAGATTATTCCTGACCTGTGTATAATCAGGATTATTTTTCATGGAAGTTTCTTCTGAAATATTTACCAAAGAAATCAAAATCTTGTTGGTGGTTTTTAACAGATCATCATCAATTCTTGAAATATTTTGAAGAATTACAACCGGATCAGTTATATCTGTATCTGTCCTGTTCTGTTCTTTAATATATGCATTTATCTGTTCAGCGAGAAACTTTAAAACCGGATGTATCATAAGATTTAGTTATTATTATTCGCCAGCCATAATCCCCGTTTATGATGTGGAAATCAATTTCTAACTGTTTGGTAAAGCCACCAGTACCAAACAATACTTATAAGTCAGATGATTTTTTGAAAACTGTAATGATGAAAGAAATATGTTTTCAATCAGAAAATTAAATATGATTTAATGGTTGTCAGGTTTAATTTTCAATCATCAGGCTCCTGTTCCTTTAAGTCTCAGTTATACTCCTTGTTCAATAAATTCAGTTAAATTCCTTTACAGATTTTTTCTTTTCATTATGAAAATTTATACCAGCACCTGTAATATGTACCGGCATTTTTTAACCGGCATTTCATTCAAGTTACAACATAAAAAAATAAAAGTCAATGCCCGAATAGCCAAAAGAAAAATATACAGAACATCATTCTACTGTAAAACAACACCTTACATTTATATAATAAAGATAAAATTAACTTTTATTAATTATTGAGGGAATGTTTACAAAGTGGAATTTATCCGATGCAACAGGTTTTCAATCTCATCAACCAGTTTATACTGGCTTCCTGAAAAATGATTAAACATGATGCAGAAAACAGCTTTTTTTCCGGAACGAAGTTTCAGGAAACCGGCATAGCAGCGCACCCGGGTCATGGAACCACTTTTCGCTTTTAGCGTGTTTCCCGGAAAAACTTCAGGATCAAAAAAGACAAGCGTCCCCTGCCCTGCTTCAGCCAATGAATTTATGAAAGCTGTTTTTTGAAGGCTTTCAGTTGCCATGTAATGTAAAACTTCGGTGAAAAGTTCGGGAGAAACAGCATTGAATGGAGATAATCCGCTGCCATCTTCCATGAAATATGAACCGGCAATCATTCCCTTTGTTTCCCAAAACTTTTTGATAAGCACTATCCCGTCATGCCGGTTACCAATGCCATTATATTCAGCTGCCAGTTGCTTTACAAGTTGTTCTGCAAAAAGATTCACACTTTCATGGTTTAAAACTTTCACTATTTCAGCAAGGGTGGGTGATTTTTGAATGTAAAGCGGATGAAAATTTACAGGTTCAATTTTACCGAACCTGATATTCCCTGAAAAAAATATTCCTGCATCCGCAAGCCGTTGTTGAAATTCTTCGGCAAGTAATTTTTCAGGAAAAGGCAAAGAGGCTTTTATACTAAAGGCTTCCCTGTTTTTTGGAATTGTTCCTCTTACAATCCTGTATGTACCGAAAGGACCACCAAAAACATTGGCACGATCATAATTCAGGGCAGAAGACAAAACTTCATTTTTAAAAATCATACCTGGTACATTTGGATGAACATTAATGATCTCAGTTGGCTGACCAGTTTTTTCAGGTGACCGGAAAGTTATTTTGAAAAGGTTATCGTAAACCGACAAAGCGCCTGAGCCTGCCCCGTAATAATTACCCAAATCTTCCCACACCCAGGTCGGTGGAATTCTTTCACTGTCGTATAATGAGATGTCAATAACCAAATCACCCTGAACCTGATGAATTCCGGCTAATTCGATATTGTTAATCCATGTCTTCAGAAAATCAGGATTAAAATATTTCTCCTCAAAATATTCAGAACCAAGTGCTGGATCTCCTCCTGCAATAACAACTATATCGCCATTTAAAATGGTGTTGCTGATGCTTCCCGTGAATCCAATTTTTGTTTCAAACCTGTAATCGGCTCCCAACATCTCCAGTGCTGCCCCTGAAGTAATCAATTTCAAAATTGAACCGGGAATCATGAGTTGATTTGGATTAAGGCTGAAAAAAGAGGTTCCGGTTTCCAAATCCTTAAACTGCATTCCAACAGAAGCATTTTTATATTCGGGTTTCGAAAGCAGCTTTTTAACCGCTGTTTCAATTGTTTCTTGCGAAAAACAAGTATTGCTGAATAAAGCCGCTGCAAAAATTATGAAAATCCGTAACTTCATCTTTTGTAATTTTGAAAACTAAATAATTGAACGAAATGCAATGGTTTGGATAAATTTATCGATTATTGCCAATTGTGCTTAAAACTCAAATTTAAAAATAAATATCAGAATGTTGCGAACCATTTTACTTGTGGGTACCGGCGGATTTATCGGAAGTGTAATGCGTTATCTTGTGCAGGTTTTTGTGGAAAGAGGGCTTTCCAGTACATTTCCACTGGGAACATTAATTGCAAATGTAGCAGGTAGTTTTATTATTGGGATAATTTTTGCCCTTGCAGAAAAGGGAAACCTGATGAGTGCCGAATGGCGCATCTTTCTTGCGGTTGGAGTTTGTGGCGGTTTCACAACATTTTCTTCATTTGCCTACAATAATTTTATGATGATTAAAGAACAATCGTTTCTGCAATTGTTGCTGAATATTGGCGGAAGCCTGTTTCTGGGCATCCTTGCCGTTTATATTGGTGTTATTTTAGTTCGTGCAATTTTTTAGATTAAACAAAATGAAAATCACAGGAAAAGCAGGTATTTTAAAAGTTTATGTAGGCGAATCCGATAAAGTGGAAGGACGTCCGTTATTTGAAGAAATTGTATTTTCCGCCCGTAAAGCCGGAATTGCAGGAGCTACTGCTTACAAAGGCATCATGTCGTTTGGAGCCAGTCATTCCATGCATACGCAGAAAATATTTGCACTTTCAGGCGACCTGCCGGTCTCCATTGAAATTATTGATTCAGTCGAAAAACTCGATAAGTTTGTTCCCCGTATCAACGAATTGATGGATTACAGCAAAAAAGGCGGTCTGATAACTTTTCAGGAAGTGGATGTTTTAAGGTACGAAGTTGGCGAAAAATATAAGAATATTCAGTAGGAAATTGTGTTCCAAAACTAAGGGGCATGTCAGGCCCCTTCGTTCTCCATCCGCTTACCTTCCCGCCATGTCTCTTATTGTTTGCCTTAAGATATTAACTTCCAGTTCCAGTTCTTTTACACGGGTCTGAAGGCTGAGAAGCTCACTCTTTTCCACCGGGGTCAGGGGTTCATCGTAAGGAAAGTTCCACGAAATTTCCCGGAAAAAATTGTACTTGAAAAATTCAGAAATATCAGCCAGCTTTTGAACCCGCAACGTCGACCGTTCCAAAATACCGGATACCGAAGATGGATTCATTTGCAGCCCTTTTGCCATTTCTGTAAGCCGAATCCGCCTGTTTTTCATCTCCCGCTTTATCAGCGACACAACTTCTATTTGTTTCATAAATGATAAGTTGATGTTTGATTGTTAAAAATGCACCTAACCGATTGCAATATAAATTCACTAATATGAATTTCACTAAAATATAAATTTCTGTTGTATATAACAAATTTAAATTCTTTAACAACAAATATATATCATATAAAACATAACCGCATTCTGCATGAGAGAAGATAATTTACTTTAAAGGGAACTGCATTTTACGTGATAGAAAAATATTAGCTTATAATGAAGCTGCATTCTGTAACATATCATCCATTTCGTACAAAACAAAACAGTATTCTGCAGTATATAATCCAATTCGTATAAAACAAAGCTGCATTCTGTAGTGTATAATCTAATTCGTACGAAACTAAGCTTCATTCTGCAGCGTATCATCTATTTCGTACGAAACAAAGCTTCATTCTGCTGCGTAAAATAAAATAATTAGGAAACAAACAATTATTTGTACAATATAAAATAAATTCCTTTTCCTGTTAATGAAACCTGTTACTACACCTCAGACTAATCGGGATCTGGTCCCGGGGGATGCCACGAATTTGCGAAGATGGCCCGGGGAACCGTGTCACCCGTTTTGCCCTCAATTAAGTTAACACTTTATCAAATATTGACAACACTTAATTTTATCCATAATCCGAAACAGAACAAATTACTATCTTTGGACTGCTTGAAAAAAAAATCAGAAACAAACAACTGATTTACTGTTAAAAAACAAATATTAAGTTGAACAAATAAAAATCTATTCACATGTTAATTAGCGACATCAAAGCAAGAGAAATACTGGATTCTCGCGGTAACCCTACAATCGAAGTTGAAGTTTTGCTTGAAAGCGGTGCCTTTGGACGTGCAGCTGTTCCGTCAGGAGCCTCAACCGGTGAAAACGAAGCATTGGAACTTCGCGATAATGATAAAAACCGATACCTTGGAAAAGGAGTTTTAAAAGCAGTTGAAAACGTTAACAACCTTATAGCAAAAGAACTGGTTGGAATGGATGCTACCGACCAGGTGGCGGTTGACAGCAAACTGCTCGAACTCGACGGTACCAAAACAAAATCGAAACTGGGAGCCAATGCACTGCTTGGTGTTTCGCTGGCAGTGGCAAAAGCAGCAGCCGAATATACAGGCCTTCCCTTGTACAGATACATTGGCGGAGTGAACGCAAAAACACTTCCTGTACCAATGATGAATATTATTAACGGTGGATCACACTCTGATGCACCTATTGCGTTCCAGGAATTCATGATTCGTCCGATAGGTGCTGAATCGTTCCGCGAAGGATTGAGAATGGGAGCCGAAGTTTTCCACAGCCTGAAAAAAGTATTGAAAAATCGTGGACTCAGCACTGCAGTGGGTGACGAAGGTGGTTTTGCACCAAAACTTGAAGGAACTGAAGATGCATTAAACAGCATTATTGAAGCCATTAAAAATGCAGGTTACAATCCAGGCCGGGCCGAAGATGGCGGAGATATATCAATTGCTCTCGATTGTGCTGCTTCCGAATTCTATGTTAACGGTGTTTATGATTATACAAAATTTGAAGGCGAAGGCGCTGCAAAACGTACAAGTGAACAACAGGCCGATTATCTTGCTGAACTGATTTCAAAATTCCCTATCGATTCAATTGAAGACGGCATGAATGAAGCCGATTGGGACGGTTTTGTACTGTTGAATAAAAAAATCGGAGACAGGTGCCAGTTGGTTGGCGATGATTTGTTTGTTACAAATGTCGAATATCTCAAAAAAGGTATTGAACTGGGCGCTGCAAATTCAATCCTTATTAAAGTAAACCAGATTGGTACACTTACAGAAACACTCGATGCAATTGAAATGGCACACCGTGCAGGTTATACATCAGTAACCTCGCATCGTTCGGGCGAAACTGAAGATTCTACCATTGCTGATATTGCAGTTGCTACCAACTCAGGACAAATTAAAACAGGTTCATTAAGCCGTTCCGATCGCATGGCAAAATACAATCAGCTTCTTCGTATTGAAGAAGAACTGGGTGCAAGCGCAATCTACGGTTATAAAAAAGTGTACAGGAAATAAAAGAGCCTGACAAGAACAAATAAATCAAAAACCGCTTTTCCGTTAATTTGGAGGGCGGTTTTTTTTGAAATTCAGAATGAAGTAAAAAAGTTCAAGCGTAAATCGGTATTCATTCAGAAACAAATCCTTTATTTATTTGACAAATAACAATTTATTTCTATTTTTGCGCGTCCAAAAAATAAGTGTTTAATTAAAAATTGATATTTATGTTTAATCAGTACGAAACCGTTTTCATTTGTACTCCCGTTTTATCTGAGCCACAGGTAAAGGAAACGGTAAGAAAATTCAAGGACATCATCACCGGTAACGGAGGTGAATTGATCCACGACGAAGATTGGGGAATGAAAAAACTGGCTTACCCCATTCAAAAAAAATCTACAGGTTTTTATCACCTGTTTGAGTTCAAACTTGAACCGGCATTGCTAAACAAGCTGGAAATTGAATTCAGGCGCGATGAGCGGGTTATCCGGTTCCAAACCGTAAGACTCGACAAATATGCTGCCGAATACAGCGAAAAAAGAAGAAGGTTACAAAAACAAAAAACTGAAAAGGAGGGATAAAAAATGGCACAAAACTCAAGTGAAATCAGATACCTGACCCCACCGTCAGTAGAAATTAAAAAGAAAAAATATTGCCGTTTCAAGAAAAACGGGATAAAATACGTGGATTATAAAGATCCGGAATTCCTGAAAAAATTCCTAAACGAACAAGGTAAAATTTTACCTCGCCGTATTACAGGAACTTCGTTAAAGTACCAGCGTAAAGTTGGCCAGGCAGTTAAACGTGCCCGCCAGGTTGCCCTGTTGCCGTATGTAACCGATATGTTGAAATAATAAAAGGAGGGCTTGAAATGGAAATTATTCTTATACAAGATGTAGAACGACTTGGAAATGCAGACGAAATCGTTTCTGTAAAAAGCGGTTATGCGCGTAATTATTTAATTCCGCAGAAAAAGGCAATTGCTGCAACAGAAAAAGCTAAAAAAATATTGGCTGAAAACACAAAACAGCGTGCTCACAAAGAAACGAAATTAAGAGAAGGAGCTAAGACTATTGCAGAACAACTTGCCAACAAGAAAATTACAATTGGCGCTAAAGTCAGTTCTTCCGGTAAAATTTTTGGTTCAGTTAACACAATTCAGCTTGCTGAAGCTATTAACAAAAAAGGCTTTGAAATTGACCGCAAACAAATAAAACTTCCAACTGACAGTATTAAAGAAGCAGGTTCATACACTGCCGATATAAAACTGTACAAAGATGTAGTTGTAACTATCGAATTTGAAGTAGTTGGTGAATAAAGACAGAGTTGTAAACTAAATAATAAGGGGTTTCCGTATTCGGGAACCCTTTTTATTTTACTGCAATTGTTTCAATCTCGATTAAAACGCCCAATGGCAAACCTTTAACTGCAAAAGCTGCGCGGGCCGGCGGATCTTCCTGGTAAAACTGCCCGTAAACTTCATTCATTGCTTTAAAATCACTCATGTCGCTTAACAGGCATGTCGATTTTACAACATTATTGTAGGTGTAACCGGCAGCTTCCAGGATGGCGCCAATATTTTTCATCACCTGCAAGGTTTGTTCAGTAATATTCCCTTCAACAACTTTCATGGTTTCGGGCACCAACGGAACCTGCCCCGAAATATAAAGGGTGCCGTTCACTTCAACTGCCTGACTATATGGCCCGATTGCCTGCGGCGCTTTAACTGTCGTAATAATTCTTTTCATAATTACCTGTTTAAAAATTATCGTAATGACTTTGGCGTTTCTGTAATTTCAAATCTTTTAACAACGATGATTTGGCATTGATAACAAAGCTATAACTTTTCATGTAACCAAACGGAACAAAACTAAACGACATTTGCCAGCAATGCAAATCGCGGTTTACATTAAAGGTGGTAAACGAAAATTCTTTTGCCATAATGTCGAAATTTGTATTCATGCTGATGCGCCATTTCTCAGTCAGGTTCATATTTCCTCTGAAACTGAGGGTTTGTGTGAAATTTCCTTTTTCACTTGGTCTTCGTGGTCCACGGTAATTAAAAGTATAATCAAAACTAAAATCCCAGGGAATATTGAAATCGGTATAGTTTGAATAATCGCCCGGAAGTACATTTTCTTCCTCCACTAACTCTTTGTTTCGTGCAGCTTCCTTTTCACCTTTTTTTGACTTGAAATTCATGCCGAAAGAAAGATTGGCACTTGTTAACCTTCCCAGTTTGGCCAGGCCCGATTTTTCATTCCACACGTACTGATGAATTTTAACTCCGTTTTCATTTATCATATAAGGATCAAGAATTCCTCCCATATTTATGCTGACTCCTGCAACCGAAGTTCTTGCCCTGATGCCGACTGGTGCAAGGTTCAGCGAATCGGCAATTAAATTGTACGACGTATTAAAACTCAAATTATCAAGTATTTTAACCTTCTTGAATGTTTGTTCGGCATCAGTTTTTGTTGTATCTTTTACATCAAGCACCTTCATTTCGAGGTTATTGTTTAACGAAAATGAAATAGCTCCTGAAGCGCCACGTCCGGGCGAACCGCCATAAACACCGCCGTAATTGACATCAAAATATTCAATTCTACCCGTTGTATCCACCTGAACCGGCTGCCAGTAACCAAAACGTTGCTGTCCAAAGTCGGGACGGTAACTAAAACTAAAAGAAGGTGTCATTTTATGCCTTATACCTTTAATTTTAGAGTCCGGATTTCGTGGAAGAAACATTCCATATACATTGGTTGTAGCGCTTAAACTGTAGGAATAATCGTACACCCGGTTTAAACCTGTAATTGTATCAATCGCAACTGTCCGGGGAATTCCACCCGGATTTCGGTGATTGCCACCCGCATCGTAAGAATAATTGTACTCCTTAAAATACCATTTTTCATTGTAGCTGAAACTCGGACTCATATTAATATTATTGAACAAGTTAAAGCTCGGAAGAGCAATGGGAATATTGTGGCGGATTCCATTCTTCCAGTCCTTTGAAAACGATTGATTTAAAATTTCTTTTTCTTTTGCAGTAATTGTATTCCTGAGGTTTCCTGTGTAGTTGATACCAAACTTCTCATAGAATTTTATCGGCCCGCTCCTGTTTTTTCTTCTGAACGGATATATCTTAGCCATACTGAAAGTCATTTCCGGAAATGAAAGCGTTAAGGTGGAATCACGTGAATTTTGTGAATGCCGCAGGTTCACCGACATATTGAAAGGTGTATTTTCAAACTTTTTATTGTATGATATACTTGACGATTTTTGTGTACGCAGATAATTTTGTGCAGAATAGGAATTTTGCTTGTCGTAACCGCTTGTTGAGAAATTTACACTCGCCGAAAACGTACGGTTTGGATTTGCCTTTGGATCCTGACTGTGACTCCAGGTAATTGCAAATTGCGGAGACTTTGTATAAGTATCCAATCCCTGTTCTCCGTACACATTTACTGCATACTGAAAATCGAGACCACCATTAAACTTGTACCGTTTCCGGTAATTGGTATGAAAACGCGTAGCCCATGATCCTTTCGAATAGATATCGCCCTGCACCGATAAGTCGAAGTATTCATTGGCAGCCCAGTAATAACCACCATCGCGAAGGAAAAAACCACGGTTGTTTTCTTCACCGTACATTGGCACCAGAATCCCTGATGAATAAGTAGGGGTATTCGGGAAATATCCAAAAGGTATAAAAGGAAAATAAATGGGGAAATCTTCAAGCACCATGTAAGCTGGTCCTGTAATAATTTTTTTATTCGAGATTACCTTTGCTTTCGATAAATGCAAATAGTAATGCGGATGTTCAAGTTCGCAGGTTGTATATTTACCGTTTCGCAAAATAAAAGCATCTTTCGAAATCTTTTTCGTCCGGCTGCTATGAACAAATCCTTCACCCTGTTCGGTTACCACATCGGTTATTATTCCTTTTTCTGTTTCGAAATTATACCTTAAAGTTTTCGATTCAAATTCTTCATTCCCATCCTTAAAAACAGGTTTCTGTACCAAAGTACCTGTTGAATCCAGAATTCCTTCGGCATAAACCTCTTTTGTTTCCAAATCCAGCTCAATGTGATATGCAGTAAGTTCTATTTGCTGATAATTAACTTTCGAATGGTTATAAAGAAACACCTTTTGCCCGTCAAAAGATACTATTATTGAATCTTCGGCATTGTATTCAATGGGTGCCTGAATTACTGGGGTGGCAACTGAATCGGCGGTTGTTGAATCGGCAACTACAATATCAGCGCTGATTGAATCGTTTAACGAAGGTATAATATAACTCATCGTATCGGCAGTTGCTGTATCGACACTTTGAATTGTTTCAGTTTCCTGTGCAAAAACAAATAATGAAAAAAAAAGAAAAGTATATGTTAATAGCAGCTTATACAAAATGTTTTCTGAATTTAAACCTTAATTTTTGGCATGACGTGCAAAAATAAAAATAAGGGATATACAAAAGGTCTAATAAATGCAAAATAAATTTAATATTTCTATTTTTGTTCCTGAATTAAGAAACTTTATGAAGAAAACACTGATATATCTCTTATCGGTTTTTTTGTTAATCGGCGGAGAGTCTCTAAGAACTTCTGCGAAAAGTTTCTATTTTCAGAAAAAAGAAGATTCGCGAATTAATCTGGTAGTAATCGATCCAGGTCATGGAGGAAAGGATCCCGGGGCTGTTAATGGCAATTCCTGTGAAAAAGACATTTCACTGGATATTGCGCTGAAACTTGGAAATTACATTACTTCCAATTTCCCTGAAACCAAAGTTATTTATACACGCACCAAAGATATATTTGTTCCGTTGCATCAGCGGGCGAATATTGCAAATAAGAATGGAGCAGATTTGTTCATTTCGATTCATGTAAATTTCGAAAACAGCAAAAGCGTACAAGGTACCGAGACTTTTGTTCTGGGAGTGGAAGATTACCGGAGCAAGGCCAATCTGGAAGTTGCAAAAAAAGAAAATTCAGTAATCCTGCTTGAAGATGATTATTCAACCACTTACCAGGGTTTTGATAACTCTCCGGAATCCTACATTATGTTTGAAACTGTTCAGCAGGAATATACCGAACAAAGTTTAATTCTTGCATCATCAATTCAAAATCAATTCAGGGAAGGAGCCCAACGGAAAGACAGGAGTGTAAAAATGGCAGGATTTCTTGTACTGTGGCAAACTACGATGCCCAGTGTGTTAATTGAAACTGGTTTCATCAGTCACCCGCAGGAAAGAAATTATCTTACCAGTGAAGCAGGAAAAACCAAACTCGCATCTGCTATTTTTGATGCTTTTAAAGATTATAAAAAGAAAATAGAAGCGAAAAGCAGTTTTAATTTAATTACTGAAAAGCCACCTGTAATTACCGAAGCAAAAATATTTACAAACGAGGAAAATGTGAGGCCACCTTTACAGGAAGCAGCAAATGAAGGCATATATTTTTCAGTCCAGATTGCAGCCTTAAAAACAATTATTGACATAAAGCCGGAAAATTTCATGGGCGAAACAAGTATTTTCAAACTGAATTCAGGAAACATTTACCGTTATTTCTCCGGAAGGTTTGACGATTATAACAAAGCTGTCAAAGAAAAAGCACGGCTTGAAAACAAATTTGGAGATGCATTTGTTGTCGCGATTGAAGATGGTGAACTTATTTCAGTTAAAAAGGCCATGCGAAAAATGTAATTCCTGTTTGAATTCCCTAAATTTACAGAATTAACCGGTTTAAATAATACAACATGAAGGTTTCGAAATATACAAAACTTGGAATATTAATCGTCGTATCAACTGCCATTTTAATATGGGGACTTAGCTACCTGAAAGGAAACGATGTTTTTACCCAAAGCGATTATTACCATGTTGTATATAATCGAATTGATGGCCTTTCCGAATCAAATAAGGTAATGCTGAATGGTTACCAGATTGGACAGGTGAAAGAAATTAAACTTACACCGAATAACACCGGCAGGTTGGCAGTTACATTTTCAGTTGATGCAGATATTCGTATCCCCAAAAATTCAGTAGCCCAGATTATGAGCAGCGACTTAATGGGAACACGAGCAATAAAATTGATATTCAGCGAATCAAATGAAATGTTTCAACCCAATGACACCATTCCGGGTGCAGTTGAGAGTGATTTGAAAGAGCAGGTAAGCATGCAGGTGCTGCCTATAAAAAATAAGGCAGAACAGCTATTAAGCACTTTGGATTCTGCCATTACAGTACTTACCGTTATATTTAACGAAGATGCACGCCAAAATCTTTCCGAAAGTTTCAAAAATATTAATCAAACTATTGAAAATGTTGAAAAAACAACTGCAGATTTGCAGATAATCGTATCCTCGGAAAAAGAAAGCATACAGAATATTATTACAAATTTCGACGAATTAAGTACTGTTTTTAATACAAATGCAGGTGAAATTGAAAATGTACTTAAAAATCTTTCATCTGTCAGTGATTCTTTATCAGGCATTTCAATTACGCCAATTATGCAAAATATTCTTGAAGCCTCAAACCAGATTAAAGATATAATAGAAAAACTAAACAGCAGTGAAAATAGTGCCGGATTGCTGCTCAGCGACGACCAGCTGTATTATTCAATAAATACACTTTCCAACGATTTAAGTTCCCTGCTTCGCGATATTCAGACTAACCCGAAGCGTTACCTTCATTTCTCGGCAGTTGATTTGGGAAAGGATGTTTACGTTAATACCGGAGGAGATGCAGCAGCAAAAAATATTGTTTTTAAGGTACACCTGATATCAAGTAAAACTCAGATTCCGTTAAATGCTGATATGTTTGAAGGGTTGGGCGAAATTGAAGAATATGAAGCAAGTGGAGCCTACACATATCTTGCCGGAGGTACAAATTCGTATGTAGAAATTACCCAGTTGCTGGATAAAGCCCGTAAACAATTTAAAGACGCAACAATTGTGGCATTTCGGAACGGAAGGTTAATAAAACTCGAAAAAGCACTTAATTCCCTGCGTTAATAACAGGGTTCGGTTCATATGTTAAGTTTATTTACAAAAATAACCAACTACTACCTACCAGATAGGCAACTATCAATCAAAAAGTTAAACACAAACACCTGACCACCAGCGGATTATTTTATTTTAAAAATGTTTTATTTTTAAATAACTGATAGAGAAACTTCTATATAAAAATTGGATTTATCAAGGGCTCCATGGTTTTTTTTTCTACTTTTTTTTTACAAAATTTGCTTTCGGGAAAAAGACAAAGGAAATTTTAGTAGAACCTCAGTAAATCAACGGTTGTAAATGAACAGTGAACATCAAGCTGCGTGGGAGGAATGTCTGAACGTAATTAGGGACAATGTGCCACACAGTAGCTTTAAAACATGGTTTGAGCCTATAGAACCTGTAAAACTTGAAAACAAAGTTTTAACCATTCAGGTTCCAAGTGCTTTCTTTTACGAGTACCTCGAAGAGCAGTTTATCGACATCCTCCGGAAAACACTTCGGATGATACTTGGAAACGGCGCAAAGCTGGAATATAACGTAGTTATGGGTAATTCACGCGACAACGGCGTGCCCTATACTGTAAGTTATCCTACAAATAACAGTTCCAAAATCCAGAACAAACCACTAACATTACCTCTTCGTACCGAAGAAAAAACAGCCATCAAAAACCCATTTATTATACCGGGAATACAAAAACTTCAAATCGATCCGCAGCTAAAACCCGATAATACCTTCGAAAATTTCGTTGAAGGCGAATGTAACCGGCTGGCAAGGAGTGCAGGTTATGCAGTTGCTCAGAATCCTGGAGGAACAGCTTTTAATCCTCTTATGATTTACGGGAATTCAGGTCTCGGTAAAACTCACCTTGCACAGGCAATTGGGATAGAGGTTAAAGAACAACTACCCGATAAGGTGGTGCTGTATGTAAATGCAAATAAATTTCAAACCCAGTTTACCGAAGCCACACGAAACAACAACCGGAACGATTTTCTTCACTTCTACCAGATGATTGATGTGCTGATTTTAGATGATGTACATGAATTTGCAGGCAAAGAAAAAACACAGGAGACATTCTTCCATATTTTCAACCATTTGCACCAGATGGGAAAACAGTTGATCCTTACGTCGGATAAACCACCCATTGAGCTGAAAGGAATGGAACAGCGACTGTTGTCAAGATTTAAATGGGGATTAACTGCCGATCTTCAAAATCCGGATTTCGAAACCCGGATGGAAATTTTAAAACGCAAGGTTTATAAGGACGGAATTACACTTTCCGAAGAAGTTCTTGAATATATTGCCTCACATGTAACCAATAACGTGCGCGAACTTGAAGGAGCTCTGATTTCACTTCTTGCTCAATCAATGCTGAACAAACGGGAAATAACACTTGAAGTTGCTGCAAAACTGATAAACAAACTGGTTAAAAACTCAAAAAGAGAACTTTCAATCGAATACATCTCTAAAGTAGTATGCGACTATTTTAATATGCCGGTTGATTCACTGCAGACAAAAACCCGGAAACGTGAAATCGTTCAGGCCAGGCAAATTGCAATGTTTTTCTCGAAAAGCCTCACAAAATACTCTCTTGCAAGCATAGGAGCACAAATCGGAAACAAAGATCATGCAACAGTGCTGCATGCCTGCAAAACAGTAAATAACCTGAAAGATACTGACAAAAATTTCAGGCAATATGTTGATGATATTGAGAAAAAACTTAAAATGTAAAAAATCAAACGATTGAACGCTATCTTGCTGAACCAGCCATGATTTATCTTTTGGCAAGTATTCTTTCATCCACTTCCATATACATTATTTTCAGGATTGCAAAAAACTATTCCTGTCAGCTCAGCGTTTTAATTACTTTAAATTATCTCGTTGCTTCGCTGCTGGGATTTTGTTTTTTACTGCGTTTTAACTTCAGCACTTTTCTTCACAACAATTCGTGGATTATTTATGCAGTTGCATTGGGAGTTCTTTTTATCGCCATGTTTTTTTTAATCGGCAACTCCTCTCAAAAAGCAGGAATTGCAGTTACAACTTTAGCCAATAAACTTTCGCTTGTATTTCCAGTAGTTTTTTCCCTCTGCTTTTTTAATGAACAGGTTACTTCACTGAAATACCTGGGACTTTTAGTTGCAATTACAGCTGTTTTATTAACGCTTTATAAAAAAGATGTAAAAAATACAAGGCCTGAATTTTTCATATTACCGTTACTTTTATTTTTAGGCAGCGGAATTATTGATTCTCTGATTAAATATATTCAGGCTACTCAAATTACATCAAATCAAACAGCTGCTTTTTCATCCTTTGTGTTTTTTGTTGCTTTTATTTGCGGAACATTTATTTCACTATTCAGACTAAAAAAAGGAAATAAGAATATAAATTCCCCCACTTTAATCCTTGGGTTTCTGCTTGGGCTGGCAAACTTCGGCTCTCTTTTCTTTTTTATTAATGCACTAAACAACAGCCAAATCGAAAGTTCATTGGTTTTTGCATTGAACAACATGGTTATCGTTGCACTATCAGCAATTGTTGGTTTTTATTTTTTTAAGGAAAAACTGAATAAAATTAATGCATCCGGAATTGTGCTGGCTGTAATAAGTTTATATATTTTGCTTCAATGAACGATACGTATAAAACATTGGATGAATTAAGCGAAGGTTACTTTAAAGACAAAGGAAGTAAATTTTATGCCTATGCATTTCCCGTTCAAACCGGGGACGAAATAAAAGATAAAATTGCAGGTTTAAAAAAAGAACATCACAGCGCTCGCCATCACTGTTATGCCTGGCGGCTTGGCACCGAAGAAATTACAAGCCGCGCCAATGACGACGGTGAACCTTCATCAACAGCCGGGAAACCTATTTTGGGCCAGCTTTTAAGCTTCGATGTCACCAATGTACTGGTAGTGGTTGTAAGATATTTTGGCGGAACCTTGCTTGGCACCAGCGGGCTAATCAATGCTTACCGAACGGCAGCTGCTGATGCTTTGACAAATGCAAAAATTAAAACGAAAATTATTGTATGCAAATTTCAGCTTCAGTTTACTTATAACGAAATGAACGAGGTTATGCTGATAATTAAACAGGAAAACCTTAACATCGAAAGTACCCGGTTTGAAGTAGAATGCAGTTTGGTATTTACAGTTCGCAAATCAGAAGCTCAACGGATTGAAAATATTTTCGGGGAATTGCATACTGTGAAAATTACCAAAAGCAGTTAAGGAGGACATCTGTTAATAAAATGCTCATAACTAGCCACAGTTTTTTTTAAAGAAAAATGTAAAACTCTTTAATTTTGAAACATGATTCAGTGCAACATTTCCCGTTACATCTATTTTCCCGGCAGACTTTTCTGCCATCAAATTAAAATTCCTGCTTTCCTGCGCTGTATCAGTTTACCATTAAATCGAAAATATGTTTTTTTCCCGGAAAAAGGATATAAACTTTTCCTATTCAAGAGAAACCAGTATTTTACTTCAAAGAAATACTGGTTTTCTTTTTTACACAAAAATTGGTTAAACAATAATTAAGCACATGAAGAAAGATTTAATTTCAATTACAGATTATTCAAAGGAAGAATACCTTAAAATCATGCGACTGGCGGCAGAGTTTGAAGAAAATCCGAACCAGAATTTACTTGAAGGTAAAGTTGTGGCTTCTCTTTTTTTTGAACCATCAACAAGAACGCGCCTTAGTTTTGAAACTGCAATCAGCCGGTTGGGCGGACGAATTATTGGTTTTGCCAATCCCGACAGTTCCAGCGCCACAAAAGGAGAAACACTGCACGATACAATTAAAATGGTAAGCAATTATGCCGACCTGATTGTGATGCGCCACCCACTGGAAGGTGCTGCACGCTATGCAGCCGAAATTTCGCCAGTGCCGGTAATTAATGCCGGAGACGGTGCAAACCAGCATCCGACACAAACCCTGCTTGACATGTATTCCATTCTGAAAACACAGGGAACACTCGACAACCTCAACATTTTTATGGTTGGTGACTTAAAATACGGGCGTACTGTTCATTCACTTCTTATGGCATTATCTGAATTTGAAGATCCAATTTTTAATTTTATTGCACCGGTTGAATTGCAAATGCCCGAAGAATACAAAATTTTCCTGTTGGAAAAAGGCATCCGCTATTTTGTTCACCGTGAATTCACTGATATCATCAGCGAAGCCGATATTATTTACATGACCCGCGTTCAAAAAGAACGATTCTCTGATCCGATTGAATACGAAAAAGTGAAAAACGTATACATTCTCAGGAATGCGATGCTGAAGAAAACCAAACCAAATTTGAAAATCTTACATCCCCTGCCACGCGTAAACGAAATACATACTGATGTAGATAAAAACGACAAAGCCTACTATTTTACCCAGGCATTAAATGGAGTATTTGCCCGCGAAGCTATTATTGCACATACAATGAACCTCAAATAAAAAAGCAATGAAACATATCCCGGTTGACTGGTAAAGGTTCCCTCGGCTCAGGGAATGCAGACATAAATAATGTGATTTATAATCTTTGTAAAAAAAATACACTTAGAACAATTATTCAGATGAAAGACAGCATGAAAAATAAATTGAAATTAAAAGTAAGTGCCATTAAAGACGGCACTGTGATAGACCATATTCCGGCCGAAAATTTATTCAAGGTAATTACTATCCTGAGCCTGGATAAATTCGACAACATGATAACATTCGGAAATAATCTGGACAGCGAAAAACTTGGAGCGAAAGCGATAATAAAAGTTGCCGATAAATTTTTCGAAGATGACGAAGTAAACAAAATCGCTTTAATTGCACCCAATGCAAAACTGAATATAATCCGGGATTACGAAGTGGTTGAAAAAAGGGTGGTAAAAATCCCGGATGAAATTAATGGCATTGTTAAGTGTTTTAATCCGAAATGTATTACCAATAACGAAAAAATGGTAACACGGTTTAAAGTGAACAGCCATTCACCAATCGCATTAAAATGCAGATACTGCGAAAAACTCACCCTACAGGATCAAATCAGCATGGTATAGTTTAACAACAAAGGTGTACCCATATTTATTACTTACAATTGAAACCGACAGTTGATTGTATCTTGAGATTTTTTTTATATTTGCACCGCGAAACGAAACAGAATTTCGGTAACGACCGGAAAAATCCACAGGGAAAAGCACGTTTGGCGGTCCCAAATCATTGGGAGGTACAGAGTAACGAAAAAAAATAATGCCCGGATGGCGGAATTGGTAGACGCGCTAGTTTCAGGGACTAGTGTCCTTTTGGACGTGCAGGTTCGAGTCCTGTTCCGGGCACAAATAAGAGAGTCAGATTGGCTCTCTTTTTTTTATATGTTCCAATCCGTTGTAAGTTCCTACTGTTCACTGCCAGCTCTGACAGGTTCTTTATTTTCTTCTCCGGGTTTCTTTGTATTTAACGTGTAATCCATGGCCAGTCTCATTCTAATCTTTCCATCTGGTGTAAATCTTTTTAACACCTGGTTATCATACATATCTTCCTTTCAAATCAGTGGCTAACCTTCTTTATAATCTGTGCAAATTTCGTTTCATCATTCCATAGCTGGTTTTCTTTTAATCTTGTTTCTTTGATGCGAAGGTGACAGAAACCATCTTTGCCATTTGATTTATTAATCTTATAATTGTAAATTCGGCCACAATAAAATCGATATGCAGCAAACAATTGAGTCACCGGCCATATTAAACCTCATCAGTAAAATAAAATGAACGCAATCAGGATTTTTACCTTTTGGAACAAGCAATTGATTTGGATTCGAAAACATATCAAAATCAAATTTATGGCATACTCTGTCATGCTGGCTGCAGTTGTTTCATCCTGCGATTCTGATCCATACGGAACTCAATGGTTTGATGAGGAGGCTTTAACTATATATCAATACCTCCAGGCAAACCAGACGGAATATTCAAAATTCTGTAAATTACTTGAAAAAGGAAAATTACTGGGAACATTAGGTGCTTACAATCCTTACGAGGATGGTTATACACTTTTTGTACCCACTGATGAAGCTATAGACAAATTTATCGAACAGAACGGCAAATACGAAAACTTCGATGAATTACTGCAGGATACAAGCTTCATCTATACCCTCACCCGCTATCATACATTAAACAAAAAATTACATACCGATAAATTTCCGGATGGTGCTTTATATGACCGGACGCTTACAGGTAACAGGCTGGTTACCGGTGTATACACAAATACGGAGGGCGATATTGCACTTATTAAAATTAACAATTCAGCTCCTGTTATTAAATCAAATATTGATTTGACCAACGGGTACATCCATGTAATTTCCGAAGTGCTTCAGAAAGTAGAAATATCGGGATATGACTGGCTTCAACAACATGATGAATATACGATTCTTGCACAGGCAATGGAATATTGCAGAATCCGGCAAAAAATGTGGATGGATAAATATACCATTCTTGCTGAACATGACAGTATTTACAGCAGAAACGGGATTCTGAATTTAGAAGATTTACTCAACCGGATTGCACCAGGAGCCTCCACTTCGGGCAAAACAAACGCATTATTCAAATTTTCTGCGTATCATATTATGTCCGGTGAATTGTACCTGAACGATTTAAACTGGGGCAGTAAAGGATACTGGACAATGGACAACAAACCAGTTACAATTAATGTAGGCCTTGATATAAAAATCAATCCCGGTGTAGTTAATTATGGAAATGAAATTTCTGAATCCGGCGATACAATTGTTATTGATTACATCAGTCCGGTGTGGGAAGACAGCAATATATTAACAGGAACAGGCCCCGTACATTCTATTTCAAACCTGCTGCTTTCTGAACCTTTACCTTAAAAGGGATTTTATCAGCGAATGAGTACTTTATCAATTTCATGCACTACAGTAGAAACCGCATCTCTTTCTGAAATCATAATGTTGGTAACATTTTTTCTTTCCTGAATTCGAAGGTATGGTTTTCCATTTTTATCAAGTATATCAATGATATCCGGCCCCGTTTGAATATTCAATGTTGCTCCGCTTGTTGTATTGTAATTTCCGGAATGTTGCTTGTTGTCTGTAAATATCATTTCACCTTTTAAAAAATGATATTTTAAAAATTCCTGCAGTTCATCCGTATTTAATGTATCAGCCTGATATTTTGCAAGTGCTATATCTGAAGGAACAAAAACAGTGTAATTCTCGTTTTTATCGAGGAAACGAATCTCTGCGCTTTCTTCATTTACTAATCCCGCTTTTTTAAGCAGACTGTAGAATTTTGTATTCTGCGAAAGCACTGCCTGAAAATTTCTGTTGCTAAAGTTAAACCAGTAATTGACACTCCAGGCCTTACCATTATCAGCAGGCTCATCCAGGGGAACAGTAGAGCAGGTCACAGGAATAAGTCCATTGTAACCTATTGTGCAGGGAGAAGTTCCCTGAATTGTATTGTCGGAATGATCCCAGGTGATGTATTTCCCCCCCAATGTCCGTATAAATTCCTTATTGGCGCTTCCGTTTGGAGCAGAAGTGCCAATCTGGTTCAGGATTCTGCTGGTCACTGTATTTCGTCCAAGGCCATCGATCTGGCGCGTCAACCTGTTTAATTCCCTGAAGTTGTAACGGTTTTGATCTTTATCAATCCAATTTAATATCAGCGATGAATCGGCTCGCAGTGCATAATCAGGAATCGGGAAAAAATACAATTCTCCTTCGTAATTCGCAATTAAATCGTGCGTACCTGTGTACAGCAAAGCCTGCCGGAACAATGAAAAGTTCGGCCGGCAGAATACAGGTCCGGTGACACTTGTAAATACCCGGTCGGGAATGTAATTATCCAGTCCGATGAAGGTACAATTACTTCCAAATTCAGTTCTTACGATATCTCCCTCATTCTGTTGATATCTGCCCTTATTCCTGAAAATCTGCTGATACTGAATGGTTGAAGGATATATTGGAGAAGACTTCAAATTCTGGGCAATAATTATATCGGCAACATCCTGTGGTAGTGATTTGTAATCACGCCAGTGAGGAAAACCTGATTTAACGGTTAAAATGCCATCAATAAATTCCCTGAATGCATCGTCTGTCGGAACAAACATTCCGTTATGTTTCACAAGAATTTCGTTTACATTTGGGCTTTCATTCCCTGTGCGTTCGCTCTGAAGTGCGAATGCGAGTCTTGAATAGTTTAAGTCCCATAAAGTATCCACAATTCCGCCCAATTTTACTTCCGGTTGATTAAATGTAGCTATAATATTTGGCTCAAAAGCGGGATAATACCAATAGACCATTTCAAGAAAGATTTTGTAACTCTCACCAGCCGTTTCTCTTTCAAGCATTTCTTTCGCATTCAGCATCGGTTTTACAACCCTGTCAATGATATGTACAAATCCGTTTTCTGCAAAAACATCTGCCTTAATAATTTTGGCTCCGGCAAAATAAACACTTCCCTGTTCATACATTCTGTCGAAATAGAACCGGAAATCTTCTGAAGAAAGGCCATTTAAACTTAAATACTCGTCGTTAAAAATGGGTACATATTTTCGGGATTCAACATACACTTTCTTATAGCCGTTGGATTGGGTTGAATCAATCACAATTTTTTCAGTTTTGTTACTCTTTTCAATCCAGTATTTTTCTACAGGATTTTTGAGCAATGTCTGGCGCTTATATGCGTAAGAATTCCAGCTTTCATTTTCCTTTGTTCTCCAACCATACGCACCAAGAGACTGCAATTGATCAAGTGACCATGGATTCTGGACAACATGAAATTCAGCAATTTTCTCCAGTTCCTTTAACGGGATATTGGAAATACCGGCATAATGATTTTCAGTCAGAAATTGTTTCATTGCTTCATCGGTAGGCGCAAAAACACTCCAGCTTCCCGAAACATCAAGAATGGAATCCAACCCTGCAAGTCGCAGACATTCGGCAAACATCGACAGATTCTCCTGAGCAACAACTGTAGTATATAATTTCCCGGGAAGCCAGTCGGGCCGCTGGAATTTCTCCTGATCGGTTAAATCCTTGCAACCGGAAATTATGCTGCCCATAATAACCAGAAGAAGAATAACTGTTTTATGATTTCTCATTATTTGGATAAAGTTCCTTATTTAGGTTTCCCTGCAAAAATACAATTTAATCAATACCATTTACTGAATTGTATTGATGTTCTCTTTTTGCTGAATTATATCTTGACAAATACTTTGTTTTTATAGAGCCAGTAACAAATGTACCATAAGGCAGCCCAGGCGGCCAGACTTGTAATCACCTCCACTGTTAATTCGCCGCCCCATGAAAACAAAAACTCACTGAATGGATTTAAAATACGGCTAATCCAATCTGCGCCACCGAGGTGAAAAAACAGGTAAATGAAAATGCTGTTCATCCCAACAATGATAAAAAACCGGGATCCCTTGTGAAAACGGTTTTTTACATCAATTAACCAGTAACAGAATGCCAGGGCAAGAATTGTCCAACCGCCACTTACAAACACAAAAGAAGAGGTTGCAATTTTTTTTATAATTGGAGTTATATTCAGCAAATCAAGAGAGTAACCCACAGCAAGAGCAACAATTCCTGCTGAAACCAAAATCCTGATTTTTTGTGAAGAAGTCCTGTCGCTTTTCAGCAATTTGCCGCAAAGTACTCCCCAAACAGTATGTGCAGTGGTTGATACAAAATTAAGTGTAGCCCATTCACTTGCTTTGTTAACTCCTTCAATTTTGTTGTTAAACCAGGCGCCCAGGTTTTCAAAATTTGTCCACGGATGATTAAAACCTTCCACCGGAAAAAAACGGTAAGCCAAATCAATAAAAAGCAAAACAACCAGAGTGAAAATGATCTGAAACCGATAGCTTTTATTCATGATTAAAAAAGCAACCAAATAAGTTACCGAAAGCTGCGCCAGCACATTCTGAAACCTGAAAACCAAATGACCGGCCGCAACAAAATACAACGCCCAGCCAAAAAATAACAAGAGGAATGATCGTATTAATGCATGCTGAAGAATTTTACTGTCACTATCTCCTTTTCTTTTGCGGTTAGCTACAGCAAAAGGGAGTGCAACACCGACAATAAACATGAAAAACGGTTGAATCAAATCCCAAAAATGTAATCCGTGCCAGGTGTGGTGGTGAAACTGGGTTCCGATAAAATGGATAAAACTATTGTCAAACTTCAGCAGGTGTGCGTAAATTTCGGTGGATTCGCCAACAAGTAAAAACATGGTAAGTCCGCGGAAAAAATCGACTGATGCCACCCTTCCCGGAACCGGAGGGGCTAGTGGTTGTTTCAAAGTATTCATCAATATTGGTTTAGTTCATTTATTACAGGTTGAAATCACCTTAAAAAAAACAGTTTTCACTGCGACTCGTAAAGAAAACAAGTATAATCAATTTTGTTGTTTTTACCAGATTTTGAAATAAAGAAATAATTATGCGGATAAATTAAACTGCCTGTTCAGCAACTTATTTTCCCAAAGTTTTGAAATACCTGCGCAGTAGCACCTTTTTCAAATCACGTACTATAACCTGATGGGCAATAATTTCAATATGATTGTAATGAGGAAGCTCCCGTTCGGTCCTTGAAATGTCACGGTCGGTTATATCTACCTGGTACAATACGGAAAGCAACAAATCATAATTTTGCTCAACGAGTCTCGAAATCTGCTCAATCAGCTGGTGGTGCAGTTCATTATATGCATTTTCAGTATTGCCTGAAAAAGTAATCTCCACGCCGAACATTCCAAAATCTTTCATGATCTGTTCAGCAGTTTCCTTCACAATTTCAGCCTGGTGTAAATGCTGTGCAACATTGCTGTTATTTATTTGCGGAAATGTCATCTGTTCTTTTTTTTCAAAACTACCTTAAAATTGATTCTTTACAAATTTATTCTGAAAGTTGTTTTGCGACTGAACCTACATCATTACACGTTGGTTAAAACCTTTTAAATAAGGGATATAAAAACAGTTTCATCTTATTTTTACCAACCCCTATCCTATTGACGGAATTTGTTACCTCATCAGGAAACAAAATGCTAATCTTAATCCCTATATCAATGAATATCAATATCCTGCTGTCACTCACGACCGGAATAGTATCCTGTTTCATTTGTTACCGACAAATAAACATTGCAAATAGCTTTAATAAGTAAAGAATATTTTATAAATTTCGAACAGTAAAATAATACGTTCAAATTTTTTAGCTTATGAATAAAAACACTGATAATCAAAATCATAAAGAAATTAAATACCGCACACTAACCCTTGGAGAAGAAATTTTTAATGGCATTACCCACGGCATTGGAACTTTATTAAGTATAGCAGCATTAATTGTGCTTGTTATTTTTTCAGTAACAAAAGGCAATGTATGGCATGTGATTGGTTTTTCTGTTTTTGGGAGCACATTAATTATGCTTTACCTCAGTTCAACACTTTATCACAGTTTTGTAAGCGAAAAAATTAAAAACCTGTTTGCCCGATTTGATCATGCCTCTATATTTCTTTTAATTGCAGGGACTTATACCCCTTTTTTACTTACAGCATTGCGTGGAACTTTTGGCTGGATATTGTTTGGAATAATTTGGGGGCTTGCAATTGCCGGCGTTGTTATCCGGTTGATTTATCTCACCCGCTTTAGAAAACTGATGGTTGGAGTATATGTTGGAATGGGCTGGTTATTTGTTCTGGCCATTGGCCCAATGATGAAACAGCTTCCCGGCATAAGCATTATTTTCCTGTTTCTTGGAGGAGTTATTTATTCAGCAGGAGTTATTTTTTACAGCTGGCGCAGTTTAAAATACGGTCATGGCATATGGCATTTATTTGTTTTAGGCGGAAGTATATCCCACTTCCTTGCTGTGTTTTACAGCCTTAATTAAAGTTTAAATCCATTAAACCAGCCAGTTAAAAGATACAGTAATGTGTCTTTTCTGTTCAATCCATACAGAATTGTTGTTCATGAATATAACAACTGAAGGTTAACATCTTCGGCTATTGTTGTGTTATCTGCTTACCGGCTGGAGGAGCCGGAAAACCAGCCGCAGGCATGCAGGTGAATTAAAAAAGGATTACAATTTGTTCAAATGTATTTTGAATAATCCATTTTTGACCCTTCTTAAAGAGCAAAATAAGATTTCATATCATTTATCAGTTTTCAGTTTTTAGTTTTTCATGCATACAGTACAATCTCAAAAGCTAAAACCCGATTGTCGTTTTTCCTTTAAGTTGCAGCTCTTTTCCTTTCCAGTAAAATGTACCCGAAAGATTTTCAGGTAAAGTTATTTCTCCTGTAATGCCATCATTTCCGCTTCTTTCCAGTTGAAATGTAATGTTCCCCTTTGGATGGGGCATTTTACCCTGAATTTTCTTCAGGGGTCCCAAATGTGGTTCAATTTTCACAGTTTTAAATCCTGGAGTAGCAGGTTCAATTCCTGCAACAGTAGCAAGAAAATCATAATTGGGACTGGCGCTCCAGGCATGACAATCTGAACGAGTCGGATCAGGTTTTTCTGCAAAAGTGGTTAATCCCAAATCAAGCATTTCCCGCCACAAATCAAGTGTTTCAAGGTATTTATCTGCCAAACCTGCTTCTTTCAGCGCCTGCGTCAGGTAAAACCTGAAGTACATAGTTGGCTGAATCAATTGTTCATCCTTTGCAAAACGCAATACAAAATCTGCACTTTCCTTTTCCGGAACTGCACCTGCCAGAACAGCAAAAATCTGTGCATGCATGCTAAATTCCTCTTTATCCGGAGTATCGGCAAAATAATTTTTCGACTCATCCCAACAGGTTTCCTTTACAGACCGGACCAATCCATATGCAACTTTTTCGTAGTATTCCGCCTTTTCCTTCTCGCCTGACCAGCGGTGCAAATCAGCTGCATGTTTAGCAGAATAAGCAAGATGCAGACTCAAAATTGATGATTGCCCGTAATATCCACCTTTGGGAACACCTCCAATTTGCTTTTCATTATCCCACGGCCATTCATCTGCCCAATCCACAAAATTCCAGTAACCTGTTCTTCCAAGTAATCCGCTTTTATCATCAATTTTTGAGATAAAAAAATGCAATACATTATCAATGCCGTTTAAAAAAGAACTTACGAATAAAGAATCATCGCGGTGCATCCGGTAATCGTGAACCATATCAACCCAAAAAAGCGAATATGGCGGTATAACCTGCGGAGTTGATGATGGATAACGGCTCATGGTCAGTCCTTCACTAAAGCGGGAATCATCAAAAACCTGCAGTGCCTTACGCATCAGGCGATCATCCCCTGAAACATACAGTGATATTAATGCCTGGATTCGTGTGTCTCCTACGTACTGTAATTGTTCGTAATACGGGCAGTCGTAATAGGTTTCGCCGGCACATAAACGGGCAGTGCGCCAGCCAACTTCCCATATTTCTGCAAGTTGCGCATCATCACTTTGAAACGCTGCATTTTCCTGAAATGGATAACCTGTATATTCACTTGCAAAACTATCTATTTGAAGCGGTTCATTTTCAGTAGAAACAGTCAGCTGAAGATACCGCCAGGTGCGCAGCCAAAGTGGGCGAAACAACCTTTCATTTCCACCATCAGGTAAAAAATAATCTGCATAACCAATCATTTTTTTACCTTCTACAACATCACGGTTTCCTTTCCGGCCATTTTCACCAAAAAGTGCTTCGGCATATTTGAGCTGAATTGTTGCCCCTTTTCCTCCTGAAACAAGCAATTCGGGATATGCAGTGGTAAGTTGACCCTGGTCCAGAAGAAGGACAACCGTTTGATTTGCTGGAATCGTTAGTTTGCTTTTCCCGTGAAGAAAAGATGCATCAGCATGGATATTATCCATCCTCCGAATTTCTGAAAACCGCTGCTTCCGGGCTTCCATCAGTGGAATTGAACGTGGCTCTAGCCCCCACTCTATTCCGGTGCCTGCGTCTTTTGGTTTTCCGGCAATCAATTCACCAGCTTGCTCCCAGCCGGTATCATTATAATCAATGTTTTCCCATCCCCATGGATATTTTGATGCATCCACTTCATCACATGGTCCAACCACCACAAACTGACCTTCAGTAGTTTGACTGTCTGCCCTTGCCGGAGAATATGCTTCGTTTTTAATCACTTTCCAGGTTGAATCAGTGTTTACCACTTCTTCTTTAGGTGAATTCCCCTGGAGAATAAATGCTGTTCGGTTTGAATGCTGTGCCCAGGGTTTCAGGGTTCCAAAATTCCAGACAACCGCTGCAATCGTATTCTCCCCTGTTTTTAAAAAGGATGAAATATCGATGCTTTCAAAATGCCAGTTCATTAAATCGCCACGCGAAGGTCCCATACAAACACGGTTTCCGTTTACAAAAAGCTGGTAACGGTTATCGGCAGAAACATGGACAATAAATTCATCAGGAATATGCTGCAACTCCACATTCTTTCTGAAATGATAAACTCCGTAATCCAGACCCGAATCGTGTGGCCAGGCAATCCATTTTGCCTGCCAGTAACCTGTCAGCAGATCAGGATTTATTTTTGAAAACGGAACATTTTCTATAGCAGCTGCAGCTAAACTGATGATAATGCAACTTATCAATGCTGTAAGATTTTTCATAAACTTCTTTATCAAATTAAACTGATGAATTTTTCGTATGCAGCCGGCCAATCCAGCTTTGGTGAAGGAATATATTGAACCACTTTGAAAGAATTCCTCACAATTTCCCGGATTTCAGAAAGTGTATTTACTGCTCCCATAGCTTTTGCCTGCATCATAATGTTGCCGATTGCAGTGGCTTCCACAGGTCCGGCAATTACCGGAATACCAGTTGCATCTGCAGTGAGCTGGTTCATCATTTCATTATTTGCACCACCACCAATAATGTGCAGTTTTTCAATTCTGTTTCCTGTTACAGTTTCAATCTGTTTAATGGTGAATTTGTATTTCAATACTAAACTGTCATAGATGCAGCGGGCAATTTCACCCTTTGTTTGTGGCACTGGTTGATTGGTGTTATCACAAAATTGCCTGATTGAAACAGGCATATTTCCCGGATTTAAAAACGACGAATCATCAGGATTGATAAGTGATTTAAACGGTTGAGCCTGATTACTTAAATCAACAATTTCATGCCAGCTGATTTCCTTTTCTTCATCCCATATTCGTTTGCATTCCTGAATGAGCCACATGCCCATAATATTTTTCAAAAAACGCGTGGTTCTGTCGACTCCGCCTTCGTTTGTAAAATTCATTTCAAGGGTTTGCTCCGTAACCATTGGCACCGGACTTTCAATTCCAAGCAACGACCATGTTCCCGAACTTAAATAAGCCCAGTTATTGCCTTCCGCAGGTACGGAAACAATTGCCGAAGCCGTGTCATGAGATGCAACTGCAATACATTGAATTTCTCCGCTTCCTGTTTGTTCGGAAATTTCGGGCAGCAAATTACCAATTACTGTTCCGGGCTGAATCAGTTCTTCCATGAGATGTTCAGGAATACCGGCAGATTCGAATAATCGGTTTTCCCATTGCGGCAAACCAGGTTTTAACAGTTGCGAAGTACTTGCAATCGTATATTCGTTTTTTTTAATCCCTGTAAAAAAATAATTCAGCACATCGGGTGTGAATAAAAGACTGTTGGCTATATGTAGTCCGGAATAATTATTTCGAACCGATGCAAACAACTGAAATAAGGTATTAAATTGCATAAACTGAATTCCCGAAAGCCGGTAAGTTTCTTTTTTGGGCAGTATTTTGAAAAACTCATCCATTGCGGTGTCAGTGCGATGGTCCCGGTAAGCAAACGGTAAACCCACAAGGGTTCCTTCAGGCGAAAGCAGTGAATAATCAACCCCCCAGGTATCAATGCCCACCGAAACCGGTTGTATTTTATATTCGGCAATGCATTTTTTCAATCCTGTTTTCAATTCATCAAATAAATTAAAAATGTTCCAGAAATAGCTTCCATGAATTTGAGTCATTTGATTTCTGAAACGATGCACTTCCTGCAATTCAAGTTTGTTGTTTTCCAATTTACCAAGAATTGCCCTTCCGCTTGAAGCGCCTAAGTCGAATGCTAAAAACCGGTTTTTATCCATTGTGCCCCTATTCATTTTTCAGCCCCAAAATACTACTTTTTAATGAAAGCAGCCATCCTGAGCTGTCCGGAATTAAAATCAGGCGATGTTGATTTTTTAAATCTCCCTTGTTTGAATGATTGAGAATTAGATTGAAAATTTAATTCTTAAAAAATAAGTTGAATTAAAAGTTGAATTTATTATGAATAACTTTTTACCATATTTCAAAATATCAATTTACACAATAATGCCCGGCAGATCATGAAGTTTTCATTCTGCTTCAACGGGTCGGCGGGAATAACCAACGCTATTTCTTCCTTATACCATAAACGTATTTTCTTCGCACTTTCTTCGGGGTTTCTTCGGGGTTTCTTCGCAGTTCATTCGCGAAATCGCGAATGAACTGCGAAGAAACTGCGAATTAACTGCGAATTAACCGCGAAGAAACTACGTCCATGGTACGAAGAAGGTATACGCCTGAATTAATGATAATATAAAGTGAAATACACCCAAATGTGCCAGATTCCGGAAATATTTGTTACCTGCATAATGCCACAAGCGGCAAAGTTTCATTGTGTATACAAAAAAAAGGTTGCCGTAACGGCAACCTTTTTTTAAATTAACTTCAGATACATTATTCCCGTCAATTATTTATTCCGTTAAAAGTTGGAGTTGACCATTTAAAATCTCCTGTTCCGTTGGGTATGCGCGCATATGACTGCTCCAAAAGTGTTTCAGGATATTCAACCAAATCAATCATTTGCCGTTCCGGAGAAAGCAATACCACATTCTCGCCACCGGCCGATAATTTATAGTTTGTATGCAATCCTGCCTGCAGTGAATCGCCGTCGGCCCATACAATTAAAAATCCATTTTTTTCAATAACGGTACCTTCCGGAAATTTCCATTTGGTTAAATCTTTTTTGCTGTCGGTAAGGTAAAATCCTGAGACATCAATATTTTCATCGGAAAGGTTGTACAATTCGATCCAGTCATCAAACTCACCATCCTGATCTGAACCATACTGCGAATTTTTAGGTAAAAGTTCGTTAATCACCACGTTCTGATTTTCATCTACCACTTCCACATCGTCTTTTTCCTTGTTACAGCTCATTGTTCCTGCAATTATCAGAACCATCAGAATACATCCAATCCTTTTCATTTGTTGAGTATTATTATCGATCTTTTTAAAAATCAAGTTTGTTAAAATAACCAAAAAGCTGTTGATTTCAGGGGCTGAAAATACAAATAATATGTTGAAATACCATACTCACAATGGGTCAGGGGGAAATAATACAACTTAACTCCGTCTGTTTTTCCAGGTTTTTCATCACCATTTCCCGACCAGGCTCAGGAATTCCAGTAAATAAAAGTTTCCTGATTTTCAGTCCTGGCTTTTCAGTTGATAATCCAACTGAAATCCCCATCAGGCAGGGTACAAATAAATTCCGGGAATGAATACCGGCAAAAGCAAAAAAAGTTCTCTGCTTAGGTTTACTGATTTTAAATCAACAGGGAGCCGCTTTTGAAATGTATTTAAAAACAGGATGATGAAAATTATCCTGAAAACAGGTTTATCATCAGTCAATTAAACATATACAGAACACAAAAAGAACTGTCTTCTTCCACCGAAAACAATTCTTTTTAATAAAAGCTGAGTAATCAATTTTTATTTTAAAATCACAACCCAATCTCTTTCGGCATCTTTTGGCGGATTACCGATATTCTGAATACCACTTTCTTTTATCGATTCAATACTTCCATTTTGTAAATCACCACCTTCGCGCGGATTAAACCATTTTACCGACCATGTTTTGTTACCTGCAAGTTCAATCCGGGCATTTTTTGTACCGGCAGGAAGATAAACTACATACAAAATCCCGGGATTTGCAAGGCACCAGGCACCTTCAGCTTTCACCAGCTCGTCGTGGTTTTGCATTTTGCTTAATGGAAGGTTGCCGATAAATTGAGTGGCCAGTTCCGACTGGTTCCACCAGTTTTCGCGGCTGCGGAAGTCCTCGAGGTTTAAATCGTTGTGCGGATAGCGGTAACCAAAATACCACTCCACCCCTGAGCCGCCACCCATTAATGCACCCCAAAGCACATAATGACGGACAGTGTCATGTGTTGCATCGTTTGAATCAGGCATTATACCTTTCCATGCCGGTCCGATTTCATCGAGGTTGACAAGCCAGCTTTTATCTGCTTTTTCCGATTCACTCACCCACTTCTTAATCCGTTCATGTACTTTTTGGGGATTTCCGATTTGCATTGAAGTTCCGTCAAGGTTCTCATATCCCAAAAACGGAGTAAGGTATTCATCCTGCTTCTCATCGTTTGCATGGGTATGCACCACCACAATATTTGGATATGGATTTGTTGCTTTCAGAAAATCAACCATCGCAACTTTCTGTTGATGGGTCTGCCCCACCGGCGTCCATTCTGCCGGGCCATTTTCTTCGCCGATATTCCAGGTTACCGCCGGATGATGTCCAAAGCGGGCAATCAGCTCCCGCAGGTACAATTTCCGCTGAACATCCGTATTACCTGCATCCAGAAGGTTTTCGTTCTCCGTTTCCTGCAGCACAAAATGCTGCATCATTCCCAGCTGGTCCATATAGTCGAAAACAATTTCCCATTGGTCAAGTTTGCTGCAATCAAACCTGTAGCGTTCATTGTGCTCAATATATGGCCACACATCTTTCCCGTCACCCAAAATATTCATGGTCAACATGTAAACTGAATTTACTCCTTTTGAATCGAGGTAATTCAACGCGCCGATTATTCCCTTTCCTTTACCACCCTTCCATGTTGGATTGTTATTTTTCCAGTCAGGAATGTGCGTTTCATATTTATGAAGGCTTTTTTTCGGATCAGCCTCCCCTTCGCGAACTGTGGATTTCAGACTGAATCGCGAAGTTTGGTCAAAATCAGCATATGCAAGAAAATTTTCCGGACTGTCGGCGCCATTTTTAATCCAGATTTCTTCAGAATCCTGAAATACAAAATAACCGTTTCCGCCATTTATTATCCTCCCTTTTGCGCGGAAATCTTCACCCGCTTTATCCGACTTTGTTACATCGAAACTTCCTTCCAGTCCGTCCCATTTAGTTGCTTCTCCCAAATTCTCACCATCTTTTACCACAATATCCTCACCTTTGCGGAAGGATATTTTGTAGTTCCATGTTCCGGTTTTATCAGGGCGGAAATGAACTTTCCAGCTGTTTCCATTTTCGGCAGAAGTTTCTGATGCATTTCCATCAGCAGCAAAAAATCCGGGAACAACATATGTTGTTTTACCATTTGTAAACGTGACATCCAGTTTGTAATCGAGAAACGGGTTTTCCCTGGCCCATTCCGATGTTTCAGGTCCCTTGATTTCAAGTGTTATTTTATGCCACTGTTTAAGTTCTCCATTCACCTGCACCTGGTTTTCCTGTTGTTTCATTGAGGAAAACAGGATAAAAACCGATAAAATATAAACTAGTTTTTTCATCTGTACAAATTATTATATTATTCATTAGTTGTTGGTTAAACTTTATCTCTTTATCCACTTTTTCACCCGATGTAACTCACATGTAATTTGTTCATCGGTGTTTGTGTTTTTCTGCAAACATGTTCGTTTCATGTTCATTCTATTTTCAAGTTAATTTTATTGTTCATCAGCTGCAAGTAAAATTACCCAGTCCTGTTCGCGTTCAGCCGGTGGAAATCCAAGATTCATTTTACCTTCCGCGGATACTGTATTAATATTGCTCACCTGTAAGTCTCCTCCATTTCGCGGATCGAACCATTTTACTGAATATTTTTTCCCCGAATTTCCCATTTCAAGGGAGGCGGGTTCCTGTCCGGAATGCAGGTAAACCAGGTAAAATTTATCTTCTTCTGCCATACAATATGCATTATTTTCAGAAATTAAACTATCCGCCGGTTTCATTTCCCAAAAAGGAATATAATTTTCGAAAAAATACCGGGCGTATCTGTTTTGATCCCAAAACAAATCACGGCTCCTGAAATCCTGGCAGGTTAAATCGGAGTTGGGGCTGCTGTAACCAAAATACCACTCCACCCCGTATCCCTGAGCCATTAATGTTCCCCATAAAGCATTTCCACGGGCATCATTGTGTTCAGGGTCTTCATCATCGGGCAGCAGTGCAAATTTAGCGCTGCCAGGTTCGTCAACTGCAAGCGCCCATGCTTTTCCGGTTGAATCTGATTTTTCGTGCCATTTTAAAACCCTTTCATGAACATCACTAAAATCCTCTTTACTCAACTGAAGGGAAGCTCCGGTTAATGGCGACTGTTCTCCTATTAATTCAGCATACCGGTCATCCTGGTTTGGGAAAGTATGTATCACCAGATGATGTTTATACGGATCAAGATTATAAACATAACCGGCAACTTTTTTAACTTCTTCGGTTGGTTGATTATTCTCTTCTCCCAAATTCCAGTTCATGGCCAAATGATGTCCGAAACGGGAAATTAATTCCCGGTAATACAATTTTCCTTCGGTGCCAAAAACTCCTTTATCCATTAAATGGTCGGTTTCTGTTTCGTGGGTTTTAAAATGAAGGAACATTCCTTTCTGCTCGCCATACGAAAAAATACGCTCCCATTGGGCGAGTTTCGAAATATCGAAACGTGTTTTGTGAAACATCGTTTCCCAGGCTTCCTTATTCTTTTTGTCGCTTGCATAATTTTCATATTCCGTTTCCGGAACTTTAAGCAAATACGGATAAACATTCCTGTCGTCGCCATCGATGTTAAAGGTGAGAAAAGAGAATACATTCATCTCTTCGGACGCCAGATAATTGATAGCGCCCATCAAATTTTTTCCTTTTTCACCCTGCCACAGGCAACTTTCGGCTCCGGTCTCGTAATCTCCGGCATGTGGTTCCCAGGTTTTCCTGAATCCGAGCGCATCCGGAGTATTATCGATATCGGCATAAGCCAGTAAATTCTCGGGAGCATCCACACCTAATTTTATAAAATAATCTCCGGTTTCTTCAAATTGAAGGTAAGGTTCGCCAATGTAAACAAGGCGTCCTTTTGCCCGGTTATCGGGTAACGATTTATCATTTTCTGCAACATTAAATGTACCTTTTTCACCATCCATAAATCCGGCACTTTCGGCCCGGGAAAAGTCATCAGCAACAGCAATATTTTCTCCCTTTTTAAATGAAATGCTGTAATTCCATTCGCCTGTTTCACCCGGAGTAAAACGTACTTTCCATATCCTACCGGCTGTTGCACTTGTTTCAGCAGCATCTCCATCGGCGGCATAAAAACCCGGAACCACATATTTTTTTTCACCATTTGAGAAAGTGACATCGAGCCGGTAATTTAAAAACGGATTATTTTCATCCATTTCGCTCGTTTCTGGTCCTTCAAAAACAAGTTCGACAGTATGCCATTTTTTGAGTTCGCCATTAATCTTAACTTTTTGATTTTGCTGACAAGCAAAAAGTGTTAAAAATAAAATCA
The DNA here is from genome assembly GCA_963816685.1 of uncultured Prolixibacteraceae bacterium. Classification (GTDB taxonomy): domain Bacteria; phylum Bacteroidota; class Bacteroidia; order Bacteroidales; family Prolixibacteraceae; genus CAVYUC01. Next base: position 155,811 of record CAWFMB010000038.1, read on the forward strand.
GGTACGTTAGGTTTTTCATAATTGTAGTTGTTTATTATAAAGAAAAGATTGTATTAATCACCTCTTCTTTTTTCATGTTACTTAAATTCTGTAAATTTTTTTGTTTACCATTTTCATCAATCCATTGTAATCTTCGGTTTTCATCATTTCAAGCAGTTGTTCGTGGTCAAGCTGAGATGCAAGCATATAGGCACCCCTTGTTATTTCTGAATGACGGTTGAAGAATTCGAGCACATTAAAAATGCGTGGCGATGCATCAGTGGTGAAATATTTATTGTAGCCATATTCCTGTGCCCAGAACATCATTTCGATATAATGAAGAAAATGCCGGCTGGCGCCTATCAAATCCCAGTCTGCTTTTGTATCATTATCATTTGTATGAATATAAGCATCATAACCGCTTTCGTAAATGAGCGACAGCGCCTGAGCCGGGTTTTCCTGACTCTGCAGCGAATGTCCCATGTCAATGGTAATGCCTGTATTTTTGCATTGTACATCTTTTAGAAGCAATAAACCTTTGGCTGTTGAATCGAGCTGGCAATGCACCCGTGTTTCCGAATACTTTGGTTCAATAAACAGTGGTATTTCGGGCAGGTAATCTGCAGCTTCACCAACTGTTTCCACCATGTAATTCCAGGCTGTTTTGTAATTAATCTGAAATAAAATATCGTAACCATCGCTAAGCGGGCAGCAGGTTACATGTGGCGCCCCTACTGCTTTTGCAAAATCCTTGGCTTTTTTAATCATTGCAACTGCGCGGTCACGAATGCCTTTATCCGGCCGTGAAAGTGCTCCCGGCACCCATTCGGTTTCCTTTTTAATATTCACATTGATGGCGGCGAATTCCAGCCCGTATTTTTGCATCCACGACTTTGTCTCTTCGGGCTCCCCGTTTTCATACGGAAAAACCATTTCAACTCCTGAAAATCCTTCAATTTTTGAAACAACCTCTAATTTTTCTTCAGTAGTCACCGGTTTTTGATATTCCGAAAACCGATCCTGGGTTTTTCCAAGAAAACCAATGATTACACCTTGTTTAATTTCTTTCATTATTTCTGTTTTATATTTTTTTATTATTTGTCAGAAGAGGATTCATATTCACCGCTAATTATTTTTTTAACAGCATCCAAATACTCAAATCCGTATTTTATATCGGGCAAAAGGTATCCTCCTTCAATCCACTCATTCCATGAAAAAATGGTAATGATATTTGGTTCATCGGGATGATTATCACAATAGTTTTTTGCTTTTTGAAGAAACCCTGCAAAAGCTTCCGGCGATTTGTTGTAATGTACTATATCTTTTTTTCCTTTGGCAGGAAAACGCGGAGAATCGTCCCAGCCAATTGAAGCATTTGGGAAAAAAGGGATGGTGAGTGCATCGTCCCACTGGCTTCTTCGGTCGGCAGCCTCAACTCCCCACCGGATATAATCCTCAGGATGCGGACCTCCCCAATTGTATTTGGTAACACTGTTTGCATTAAGTTTCTTTATATTTTGAAGCAGACTTTCATAAGGTCCGCCATTACCGATTAACTGAAGATGCAATCCCGGAAATCCGGCTTTTTTTGTTTCCGACCTGAAATAATCCATCGCTTTGGCAGCCTCTTCCAAACTACCAAGTCCTTCGATCAGATTCTCAATGCTGAATACCGAAAATACAGGTTTGCCATCAATCTTAAAGTAATTGGGCTGACTAAAATACCGGGTGATAACACGGTCAACTATGACTTTAAAATTTTCCCAATCAACTGCTCCATCCCACAGTAACGAAGTATCATCATTGTACTTATGCACATTCCAGTAATTTCTTTTTACATCGTGATTTGCCCACATCAGGTAAAAATTCATTTTTTCGTTGTTCCTGGCTTTCAGAAAACCGTTATTTAACGAACTTTCCAAAAATGGACCTTCATCAAACCAGTACCAATCGAAAATAAATACATTTACACCATGATCAGTGGCTGCATCAATCCACTTCTCCATAACCTTCGGATCATCGTCCAACTCATAACCCCAAAGTGGAACTTTTGGCTGATAATGCCCTTCAAAACGAGGATTTCCTTTTTTAATAATTTCCCATTCACCTGTTTTTTCAGGCCACAACATATTGCCAAAACGCTCATCGTGATGACAGGAAGGCCAAACATAGGTGGCAACATGATAATCATCTGCAGCAGGTTTTTCTGATTTTTGTGCATTCGTTTTTAAAACGAAAAACAAAAACATTACGATAAGAAAAGTATTCCTGTTCATGAGCTATTCCGTATATTATTTTAAAATCTTTTTTACTGTATCAGCCATTGTTTCCAAAAGCAGGTAACATGATGTCGCCCCGGCGTCGGGAACTCCCCGTGAACGTTCACCCAAACGGCTGGCCCTTCCAATTTTGGCGATCATATCATTTGTTGAATCACGACCGGCGATAGCTGCTACCTTCATTTCATCCAGTGAAGTATCAAAATCTTTTCCCCGGTTAACTGCATTCCGGAAAGCTTCCACGGCAGGCTGCAATGTATCAACCAATGTTTTATCTCCAGGTTTGGCAGATGAAATAGCCTTAACCGAAGATAACATTGCCTCCAGTGCTTTCGCAAAATCAGAAGCTGAAATTTCATTTAAACCCTCCAGCTCTTTAGAGAATCCGCGAAACATTTTGCCGTATAAAGGTCCCATGGAACCGCCAATTTTCATCATTAGAATTTTTGAGAGTATTTTTGCTGAATGCGTCAAATCACCTGGGTTTTTATCGAGTTCCGCACGTGTCATCTGGAATCCTTTATTCATATTTATACCATGATCGCCATCGCCAATCTGACCGTCGATATCACTCAGGTATTGTTTGTTCACATTTACCGCAACTATCATATTATCGATAATCACTGCTCCTTCGCTGTTTGTAAACGTTTTCATTCTTTTTATTTTTTCTTCATTTCCAACAAAAAGAGGCTTCTTTTTTTTGAAACAAATTCTCAGTCATACTTCTGTTGAAGTGGCAGTTTTACATGCTAACGCTGAAACTGCCGTAATCCTGAAGAATCGCATTCATAATCGATGCACTCCTTTAACTCATTATCCAGTTTCATCAATGTACAGGTAATACCCGCCATTTCAAGTGATGTAAAATAATTACCTACATAGGAATGGTAAATTTTTATTTTTTTCTCTGAAAGAATCCTGGTTAGGTCGTTGTAAACAATGTATTGTTCCATTACAGGAGTGGAACCGAGTCCGGAAATCAATATCACTACTTCGTCACCTGAATTGAACGGCAGGTCAGGTAAAATCACATCACAAAATCGCTGTGCAATTTTTGATGCAGGTTCAAGCGCTGCAATTTCAATTCCTGGTTCGCCGTGGTGTCCAATTCCAACTTCCATTTTACCCTCTTCGATAGTAAAATTAGGATGGCCAACCTCCGGAATAGTACAGGGTGAAAGACCGATTCCCATACTCCTTGTATTATTGATTGCTTTTTGAGCTACAGCAACTACCTCATCCAAACTCCCGCCCATTGCTGCTTTCGCTCCGCCAACCTTCCACATTAAAATTTCACCTGCCACTCCCCGGCGTTTATCCTCTTCTCCTTTAGGCGCTGATGGAACATCATCATTTGCCACCACCTTTTTTACTTCTATTCCATCGTCTTCGGCTTCTTCCATAGCCATCTCCACGTTCATATTGTCGCCGGCATAATTTCCGTATAAAATTGCGACACCTTTGCCTCCGTTGGCAGCCTTTACCGCATCATAAAACATTTGTGCAGGCGGTGATGAAAAAATCTCACCCACAGCCACTGCATCTACCAAATTACGACCAACATAACCAATAAATGCAGGTTTATGACCTGAACCGCCACCGGTTACAATTCCTACTTTTCCTTTTAAGGGGGCATTTTTAAATTTTATCACCCTTTCATTTTCTGTTGGACTTACCAGGTCGGAATGCACTTGTAAATAGGCTTCCAACATTTCATCCACTACTTTTGAAGGATCATTGATAAACTTTTGCATTGATTTTCAATTTTATTGGTTGAACTACTTACCTGATTTTGGATTTTCCATGATTTTACGTGCCATATCCGGATTTGTTTTTTCAACTCCGGTGAGCAAATAAACAATCATTCCCGCATCTGAAGGATCAAAATTTTTACCTTTATTTTTGGTACATGTTTCCTGGCGGGAATACAACCAATCCCAGGCTCCCGGTTTATACATTTTATTGTTTCGTGCAGCAGAAGTTTTTATCCAGTCAAATTTTGCAATACCGGTATTTAAACCGTCATAATCTTTACCCCCGTTCTGATCCAGAATTTGAATGCATTTGAGGTTGCCACCATTTGTACCTGAGAATTCATCTTTTATTTCCTGAAATGTCCAACCGTTGTGATTATCCCAATAATTATTGCCCGGATTATCTGCATGCCGGTTATTCCATTCGGAGTGAGAAACCAGCGTAACAAACTGACGTTTATTTTTTTCGGCCCGGTTAACAGCTTCGCCTGCAACCTGCATAGGCCCGGCAGCAATAATAATCAGCGGATTTTCTGCCGATGATTTATTAATTTCATTACACAGTGCAGTATAAGCTACTTCTGCATTATCAACGGCACATATAAAACTGGTTTTGTCAAATCCAAACATCTGTTGTCCGATGAGTGCACTTTCGCGCATGTGAAGATATGAATTTAAGCCCGACGGCGAAGACGGATGATCCTGATTACTTCCCCACACGTGATCGCTGTAAGTATATAAAACAAGGTTATCCTGCAATCCAGCTGCTGCTAAAAGTGCAAGAGAAAGCGGGGTAGCAGCCCAATCATCATGATCATGTTCATTCCCATCGGAACTGATTGCAATACGCCCTTTATCCTGCCAAAGTGGTGTTTGAGAATATACAACAGAAAAGGTTGTAAATAATACAATTAAAATTAATGCTACTGATTTTTTCATTTTTGTTCACTATTAAGTTGTTGATTTTAGTTCATTACCATAAATCCGGTTAACCCCTTTCTTCAGGATGAAATGACTGCTTCTCCAAATCGCGCATTTGCTGAACTTTTGGTGCTGACCCACCTCCCTGAAATTCAGAAACCAACCAGGCATCGATTATTGTTTTTGCCAGTTCCGGTCCAATCACCCGTTCGCCCATAGTAATAATCTGTGCATCATTACTTTTTCGCAGGCGTTCGGCAGAAAATACATCATGACACGTACCGGCAAATATGCCTTCCACTTTATTTGCAATCATTGCCATTCCCAAACCTGTACCGCAGATACTGATTCCCCTGTCGTATTTTCCGGCAGCCACCTGTTTGGCCAAATTAAATCCTATTTCAGGATATAATGCATTTACTTTGGTGGCTGAATAATTGAGATCAGTAATATCGATGTTTTTACTTTTCAGGTGATCATACAGCACTTTTTTAAGGTTAACTGCCGCATCATCACAATCTATGCAAATTTTCATGTTTGTTTTACTTTAGAAATTTAAAAATCATTATAAGTTAAAGAATTACCGTGTAACATGGGGTAATTCTTTCTCCAAATATTTAAGGCTTTCTTCTACCCAATGATCCGGATTTTCTACAAAACCACCACTGGCTTCGCTTCCCATTTCAATACCCGCGACACAAGGTTCGCCCAACTTCTCACAGTTTTCTTCAATACCCAGCTCCAGGCATTTGTCAACATATTGCCGGAAAGGCACAGCTCCGGTTCCCAAAATGCTGTTTGTATGTGCGAAGCTTTCTGTTTCGCTCAAATGAACATGCAACATCCGGCTTTTCAGCTTTTCAAGTTGGGCAGGTTCTTCCCGGGTAATAACAAGATGACCTACATCGATATTCGGATAAACATTGGGTAATCCGATATCTTCGACAGCTTTAGCCAGTTTATAGGTATTGTTGCAAATAAAATATACATGCGGGTCAAGTTCAATGCCGACAAGCAAATCTTTATCGAGACACCATTCGGCAAACCTGCCTACATTTTCAATCATATACAGCCACGACTGTTCAGGTGAAGTTCCCAATTCATATAAACCACCACCCCAGCAAACAAGTAACTGCCGGCCACCCAATTCCATCTGGTAATCTGCACATGCTTTCATGTAATCGAAAACGGCGTCTCTTTTTTTCGGATCAGGATGAGCCGAATCTTTGGTGGCAACCATCAACATCTGAGTGCTGTGAATTTCATTGTCTTTTACAATCCTGACAACTTCTTTTCGCTGACTTTTAGTCATTGTCAGTGGATTTCCCTTTCTGATTCCTGCATATTCTATGAATCTAAATCCATATTTCACAGCAGCTCTCAAAGATTCATCAGGCCCTTTGTTACCAACTTCATAAACAAGTGTGTTTAATGCTAATTTCATTTTATAAAATTTTAAATCTTATCTTCCTTTTTTAATCCGGTTGATTTATTTTAGACTACCTCTTGTCGCGGATTCATCAATAACCACATTCCAATAGCTACAACTGACAATGAAGCTGCAATGTAAAAGAACGGTACGTTGCTTCCTGTCCATTGTATCAAATACGGATAGGCTATTATAGTTACAAATGCACCAAGGTTTCCTGCCATATTCATCGTTCCCGAAACCGCTCCGGCATTCTCTTTTCCAATATCGATGCAAAAAACCCATGACGGGCTTAACGTCATATCAGCACCAAAAACAGCAACCGATAAAAAAACTACAGCCATTGTGCTTGAATCTGAAAGGGTAACCATTATCATACCGAAAGCAGCCAGGGAAAAACCTATAATTGCAGGTATCTGCCTCGAGAGTTTTATTCCTCTTTTCCGGTAAATGAAATCGACTAAAACACCACCAAACCAGTTTCCTATGGCTCCTGCAATTAATGGCACGGAACTGTAAAATCCGGCTTCAATTGGTGAAAGCAAAAACCGTTGTTTGATAAATGGAAACATCCAGGTTAATGTAAAGTAAAAGGTAAAATTACTACAGACATATTGTATCATTGTAAACCAGACATTGCCTGATTTAATTATTCTGCTGAAAGGAACAGTGACTGGCTTAATTTCTTTTTGCTGCCTGTTTTTAAGGATATATTCTTTTTCATAAACACTTAAAGTTTTAGATTCTTCGGGGGTATTTTTAAAAAAGAAGAACCATAAAATTCCATACAGAATACCAAATCCTCCGAAAATAAGAAAAGAGTGCCGCCAGCCTACTTCAGTAATCATCCAGGCAACAAGCGGCAAAGCAAAAGCTGCTCCAATCCGTGAACCTGAAAAATTAATTCCCTGCACCACTCCACGTTCTTTAACCGGAAACCAATTATATACTACCTTCGATAAACCGGGGAAAGCACCGGCCTCGCCTGCACCGAAAAAAAAGCGGATTACAAGCATCGATATAAAACTCCATGCTGCCCCTGTCAGTGCAGTTAATACAGACCATATCAATACTATTCCGCTAATAACTCCCCGGGGTCCGTATTTATCAGCCAATTTACCTGCAGGAACCTGAAATAAAGCATAACCAAGGGTAAATACAGCCATTACCCAGCCAAAATCAGTAAGACCGAAACCAAGGTCGCTGCTTATTTGATCTTTGGCTGCTGAAATACAGGCTCTGTCGATGTACAATAAAACAGTTAATAAAAACGTGCTGAATACAAGTAAAAAACGAATTGGCACTATGGTCTTTTTCTTCATTTTGGTTTAGGTTCCGATTGTTATTCTGCTGTTGTTGTTTTAATATTTTCCAGTTTTTTAACTAACCTGTTACACGATCTTCTTGAATGTTCCCTGATTAAGCTTTCAGCGAGCAGAGGATCTTTTTTTTCCATTGCTTCAATAATACCAAGATGTTCCTTTAATGTTTCTTCCGGAGTACGTATCAATCCCCCGCGATATGTGCGAAAAGTAATATTTCCGATAACCTCCAGTTTACGAAGAATCTGATTTCCACTTATCTTTAATATTGAGTTATGGAATGCCTGATCGGCTTCAATATATTTATTTGAATCAATATTTTCCTTACCAATGAATGGCTCAAAGAGAGATTTTAAATAAGCTATTTCCTTATCGGTTATAATTGATGTTGCTCTTCTCACTGCAACCCCTTCCAGCGCTTCCCTGCATTCGAAGGCATCAATTAGCTGATCGGTATGAACCTGGGTAACATAAAAACCACGCCTCGGAAGATTTTCTACCAGCATTTCATTTTCCAAAATTTGAAATGCTTTATGTAAAGGCATCCGGCTGACCCCAAGCATGGCAGCTATTTCTTCCTGTTTTAATTTTTGTCCAGGCTTAAACTCATTGGCTAAAATCATTGCCTTTATTCGTTTATATACCTCATAACTTAAATCGTGATATTCTATTTCCATTTTACCATTTTTTGTATACAATGTACAAAAATACACCTGATTTTGTCTTCTTTAGAAATAACAATCAGAGAATATACATTTAAGAAATTAATTAACAATTATTTCTGATTTTCAACTTATAAAGGGTTAAACATACCCTCCCGGAAAAATCCGGAAGGGTAACTGTTTTCATAATAACCTCTAACTAAAAAAAAACCATCTATGGAATTGTTATCTCTATTTGATTGCTATAGTTCATTAAAGCGGAACTGCTTGCCTGAGCACCAATCCTGATGTAATAAGTGACACCGGATTCAAGGCCATCTGCCACAACGGTACCTGATGGCTGGCTCAATTCAACAGTTTTGGTAAAATATACATTTTCACGTGAACCGGTAGCTGCAGTCGGATATTGCACTGTACTTACATAAATCTCCATTTTATTAATGACGTTGCCTGCATTTTCATCAATTGAATAGTCAACACTTACTGATGTACCATTGGCAGTTCCACCGGTAATGTGTGGGTCGAGCAGCGGAGTAACAGTAAAATCCTGAACAATAATTTCATCAATACTAAAATCAACGTTCACCGTATCAGACTTAACAATTGGTCCTTCTACCCAAACTTTATGTTTTTTTGGAAACATTTTAATATTTTGATATGTTCCCTCACCATTCACCCGTATTTCAATTGCCTGTTCATCACCTTCACCAAGCAATTTTACCAAAAGATTGTTGCTGGATAAATCACCATGAAGCGGATCACCATTATTATCTTTTACAGTGCCTTTAATTGTTCCATTAAACCCAAAATCGGAAACATGATAATCACACTTTATTAAAACAACTGACACCAAAAGCAGGATAAAAATTTTAATATTTTTTGTCTTCATTTTATTAGTTATTTGAATTAATACAATGGATTTTGTTCAAGCAGTGGATTATTATTTATCCTGTTAATCGATATTGGATTATAATAATGTTCCTGTCGGAAGACCCGGTTAAAAGGTTCGCTGTTTAAAGGCAGAAAGTAAAATTGATCGGATTCTTTATGCCAGATGATCCTCAAACCTTCGAATTGATCATTCAATACATCTTCAGCAATTCTCCAACGGCGCAAATCAAAAAATCTCTTATTTTCGAAACCGAATTCTGCCATCCATTCAGTGCGTATTTTATCAATATTTATAGAGTTTTCATCAACCACACTAATACCTGCTCTTTCCCGGGTTGGATTAATAGCAGCAACGGCAGCAGCTTTATTTCCCATTTCGAATTCGGCTTCTGCTTTTGTAAGATACAGTTCAGCAAGGCGGATAATTGGCCAGTCAACCTGACTTTGATTCGCAGGCACCGGCAAGTTAGGTTCGTCGCACCACTTCCGTACAAGAAATCCGGAATTGGTTGTTTTATCATCACCAACGACCAGGCGGGAATCAACTCCCACTGCATAAACACCTTCATAAACAATATTCGGATTATTTATAATATTTAAAGGATTTGCTACCGTTCCGGTATCAATCCCTTCATAAGTTTGAATTTGAGAATCAACGAAATCCACACCCTGGAAAAGTACTGTGGCATACAATCTTGGATCTTTCTTACTAAAAATATCCCAACCATTCTCATACAGATAATTTTCATTGAAGTACTGCTCATAATCTTCTTCCGAACCATCTTTATTTTCGTACCTTAAAATCAGTTCGAGTGTTGGGTCGCACCGTGCACCCTGACCGCTTGCAAATCGTGGTGGTGCTTTCCAGTGATCCCAGTCGTGACTTACCTCAACACCATTATATTCTTTTGCAAATAAAATTTCATTGTTACCTTCATCCAAAAAAATGTACTGGTAATTTTCAGCTTTATCTGTTTTTCCGTTATACAGAGAATATTTTCCTGAATTTATTACAGCAGTTGCAGCATCAGAGGCTTTTTGGTAATATGCTTCTGCTTTTCCCTCCGGCACTCCAACCAAACCGTTTAACTGCACCTTGCCGTATTTTGCTATTGATGCTGCCCATAAATTAACCCGTGCCTGTAAAGCCAGGGCTGTCCATTTGTTAATCCGGGCTGTTGGTTTGACATCAGTTGTTACTTCAAGCAATTGTATTGCCCTGGTCAATTCTGTATCTATAAATTGATAAATTTCATCTTCGGTTTTTCTTCTTTTCATTTCATCTTCAACAATTCCATAAGGATCAATGACAGCAGTAACCAAAGGAACACCTCCATATCGTTTAGCCATTTCGAAATAAGCGGCTGCACGCATGGCAGTTACTTCACCTTCCAATTTGCTTTTTAATTCTTCACTTATTGGGGAATCAGGAATTTTTTCAAGAAATACATTACAATCACGGATATACTCGTAATCCCAATATTCCAAATCGTCAGGTACATTTGTTTTCGACATTGTACCCAATGTTATCGCATTTCCGTTTCCTCCACTAACAGTTCCCTCATCGCAGTAACGATAATAATCAACGTAGGCAAAAGAGGGGAAATTTGCATATAAATCGATAACATATCCTTGCAATAACGATTCACTTTGCCAGACATCATTATCTGAAATTTTATCCAGAGGAGTGCGGTCAAGCACATCATCGCAGCTATAAAAAGCTGACAGGAAAATTACAATTGTTGCTATAAATATTTTAGTTTTCATAATTATGCGCTTTTAAAGATTAGAAATCCAGAATTAAACCAAAACTATAGGTTCCTGTAGGCGGATAAGACAATACATTGTCGTTGCTGTTATCTTTTTCCAATTCAGGATCATAAAAATCGAGAGCAGAAAAAGTAAGAACATTATATCCTGAGAAATAAATTTTCAGATTATCTATTCCGGCTTTTCCAACCACACTTTTTGGCAGGTTGTAACCTAATTCTATGCTTTTCAGCCTGATATATGAACCATTTTTATACCAGAATGATGAGTTACTGCTCTTGTTATGAGTTCCGTAGCTAGGCCAGTAAAATCTTGGAAATACAGGGTGTGAATCAAGGTTTGCAGGCATCCCCCAATCATTTTCAGGAACATATGAATATTTATACATTTCAAGGAAAGGAGCATTTCCTCCCTGGAATGGAACCCGCATATCGGCACTGCTGCCATAATGGATATCATATAAGCCGGCCCCTTGCCACAACATGCTGAAATCAACACCTTTCCAGGAAACAGACCCATGGATACCATAAATTATATCGGGAAATGTTCCGCTGCCAATAATAACGTTATCGGATGAATTAATAACACCATCACCGTTATAGTCAATTAGTTTTATATCTCCAACATTTACAGTTGCATTATTCCGTCCGTCAATAATTGCCCAATCATCAATTTCTTGCTGAGATGTGAATACACCATCAGCCTGATATCCCCATTGTGAATCAGCCCACTGTCCAACCCTGTTTTGACGTCTGCGCTCCTCTTCTGATGCATAAACAGGTTGATCAACATATTCAATTTTTTCGCGGGAATAAGAAATATTCCCACCTAATTCAACATGAAATGCTCCAAAATTTTTAATGTAGTCCAATGAAATTTCCATTCCACGGTTGCTGTATTCTTCAATGTTTTCTTTTGACAGAGTTGCTCCCACAATATCGGGAAGTGAAACCTGCCTGTCGCCCAGAACATCAGATCTTTTCCTGTAGAATGCATCAATAGCACCTGTAACCTCATTATTAAAGAATCCAAAATCGAGACCAACATTTGACGTTGTCATTTTTTCCCAGGTGATGAAATAGTTGGGAATGTTATCAGCATTTATTCCCGAACGAACAACACCATCCACCATTAATTCAGCCGGTTTAATCGAATAAGTTGAAAGATACTGGTAATTACCTGTATTATCATAACCGAGTTTTCCCCAGGATGCTCTAAGTTTCAGGTTGCTAAGTGCATTAAAATTATCCTTAACAAAGCCCTCTTCTGATATGCGCCATCCGGCCGAAACTGAAGGGAATAAACCCCATCGCGTATCTGCAGGGAATTTTGGTGAACCATCGCGCCGCGCGTTAAATCCAAATAAATATTTTTCCTTATAGCTGTAATCCAGGCTAAAAATTTGTCCAATACGTCCATCCTGCCATCCCCTGCCATCGTTTGATTTATCCAAATCGGGGCCGGCAAAAAGATAATCGAGATCAAATTCATACCTGATTCTCCGGGCATCAAACCATTCACCCTGGCCCGATAAGTATTCATACACAGCAAGTGCATTAAACTTATGATCGCCAAAGGTATTGTTCCAGGTTAAAAAGTACTGCTGGTTAAATTCTTTGGAATATGAATTCCGTTGCAGCAACCAGTCGTAATTATTAAAGTTCCTGTGATTATGATATACAATATTGCCATCTGCATCATAATCGAACCAATATGCCGGAGCCAGTAACTCTTTTCTTTTATTGTTTTGAAAATTACGCTTATAGTTAAAAATTGCTCTTGCATTAAAATGATATGGAAGTTTATAGGAAAGTGTAAATTTTGTGTCGCCTGTATATTTATTCCATTTGTAATATCCCACTTCATTGATTCTTGTAGCAGTTACCGGGTTTAAATCATCATTTCCCATTGCCGGATATTTGGTGGGATCGGGATACACTGCCGGATATTGAGGTCGCGAACGGTATAAAAGCATCATTACACCAAGATGCCCGTTTTGTTGCGTCATGTCCCAACTTGGACCGATATAATCATTTTCAAGTAACGATATGTCAAGTCCCAAATTCAATTTATCTGTAAGTTCAATATCAAGGTTCGAACGTAAGTTGTACTTTTTGTTTTTCAAATCATTTGAACGATACAAACTTTCCTGGTAATAATATCCACCCGAAACAAAATATTTTATTTTTTCGGTTCCTCCTCGTACACTCATGTTGTGCTGGGTTTGAGGAGCATAATTACGAAGCGTCAGATCCCACCAGTCAGTATTTGGATAAGCCGGATCGTTTCCTGCTTTAAATTTATTAATATCATCCATCGACCATTTTGGATCAAGACCTGCGTTCTCAAGTGCCACATTTTCGAATTGTGCATTTTGCCATGAATTAACAGCATTCGGAATCATTGTCAGTCTTTGAAAACCATAATTTGCGTTATAACTAAATTGAGGTTCCTGAACTTTTCCGCGTTTTGTTGTCACCAAAATAACACCGTTTCCTGCCCTTGCACCATAAACAGCCGCTGTGGCAGCATCTTTAAGCACGTTAAATTCATCAATATCGTTCGGATCAAGTAAAAGAAATTCTTCGTTTGATGCAGGCATACCATCAATTACAAGCAAGGCATCGCCGAATCCGCGGATATTATATGTTATTCCACCATAATCTCCCGGCTGGGCATTTTTGGTTTTAACAAACACTCCTGAAGTTCTTCCTGCTACAGATTGTGCAATAGTTGGTGCAGGTACAGTTTTCAAATCCTCGGTTTTTACCGTAGAAACCGAACCGGTAACATCAACCCTTTTTTGTGTACCATAACCGACAACAATAACTTCTTCCAAATCGACATTGTCGGGATACATTACAACATTTACCTGATTTTTATTACCCACATCAACAACCTGTTCCGATAAACCTATAAATGAAAACCTCAGTTTATCGGAAGGAGATACTCCGGAAAGTTCATATGAACCATCCTGACCGGATGTTGTACCAGTTGTTGTTCCTTCAATTACAATTGAAACTCCGGGAAGCGGAATTCGATCTTCATCCATAACAGTCCCGGTGATTGTTTTGGTTTGTGCCGTAACAATTTGTACGAACAAAACCAAAAAGCCAGAAAGAATTAAAAGCTTTTGTTTCATAAGAACGTAGTTTAGTAATTAGATAATTTAATATAGTTGTATACAAATATAATGTATTTTGTATACAAAATTCAAATCATATAATGTTTTTCTAAATAAAAATGCCCTGATAAATAATACCGGGGCATGAATTATCCAGATAATCAGCAGATTTAGTTTAAAAAAATTTCTTTTACCAATTCAAAAAAACCCTTTTTCCTTTCAGAACTGATTCGCCAATTTACCGGCACACTTTGATATCCTTCATCGAAACCTTCATCTTTCATTCTAAAATCAAAGTATCCCCATGAAGCATACGCCTTTGTTGCAGCTTTAAAATTATTCTCTTTCTTATCAAAATCGAAATGATCGTCTTCATTAAATACAATTGGCATTGGTTTATACGAGGGTAAAGCTCTCACTTCGTTAACCATTTCTTCGATGCGGGAAGGATTATTCACCCCATTTCCGTGAATTAATATAAAATCAGAAACTTCAACTACTTTATCAGGAGGGATTGTGTTTCCGTTAAAACTAGCTGATACAGGTATTTCAGGTGCCTTTAGCTTTATTCGTTCAATCAGTTCATGGATTCTGTCTTGTTTAATTATTGGATGCTGGTAGGCGCGGTTGTTACTTTCATTTGCAACTTCCAGAATAATATTTTGAAATTTATTTTCCTTAATCCATTTAACAGTATTATCAACTGCGGCAATTATTGCCTTTTCATCCTTCAAACGTTCATCCTGTCCAAAATAAAAGATTCCCAAAATTACAACCATTCTTAATTCATCAGCCTTCTTCACAATACGTTCCATTCGTTTAGCATAATCTTTTCTCAGTTTCCCATCTGTTTCAAATGCATTGTTTTCCCAGGGTTGACTCCGGGAATATCCTTCCGGACTTCCACCTTGAAAGTTAATGGTAAAAGCCTTCAAACCATACTTTTCCCATTCCTCCATAGCCTCAATAAACTCATTTGTATTGCGTTCCGGATCCCATTTGCCCGTATCAGGATATTTCCATTTCGATATGGTCTCCCGATTTAAATCATCAAAAACACCCTGTACCATCCTTGAATTCGGTAACAATCCTTCCACTGAGTAACCTTGCCAGGTGCGACCTTCAAATGTTGGTGTTCCATTGATGTAAAATTTTTCACCTTTTATGCTCACCACAGTTTTAGCTTTAAAACCATAGCTGGTAAAGGAAGAAAACATGATTACTGTTGTTAAAATTAAAAATAGTTTTTTCATCGTTGGTTATTTAGATAAATAAAAGCCAATATATACAATTTTTTGTATACAAAATACAATTAAATAAATAACCTAACGCAATACTTTGAAACTACCCTTAATTTTTATCCTGCAGCATGTTTAACAAAAATCAGGCATTATTCAGATATTGTTAATTTATCAATTGGTGTAAGTTCCAGTTTGCGGAATTCAACTTCCGAACCTTCTGCCTGAACTGCAATATGTCCTTTTGTAGTTGTGCAATTATACCCAAAGTTGACCAAATCATCGTTTTCCCAGACTTTTATTGAATCTCCAACACATTCAACAGTCATTGTATTCCACTCCCCGACAGGTTTTTCTGAACCATCAGTTAAATTAATAATTCTTCGCCCTTTTCCTTCCGTAATCCCCCACTCTTCCTTTGGCCCGCGACGTTCTTCCATATCTGGAACTGTAATATCTTCCACAATGCACCAAAAATCGCCTGCATTTTCGTGCATCATCTGCACCTCCAGTGATTTAGGAAACATTTTATATAAGGCACGAGGTGTAGATGCATGAACCAGGATACCACAATTTCCCGGCTCTCCTGCAAAACGGTACTCTGCCACAAGCCGGTAATTGCTGTAAACTGAGTCAGTAATTAAATGTCCGGGCGGTGTACCAAGACTCACCAGTAAACCATCACGAACTGTAAAAGGATTGATGGTATCCGGATTTTCATCAAAAGCCGGCACATCTTTATGCCATCCTGATAAATCATGACCATTAAACAACTGAATAGCCTGAGGTTCCGTTTCACAGGAATAAATAATGAAACTGAGAAGAAAGAAGTAGATTAATTTTTTCATCGTTTTTAATTTTTTGTTCATTGAATAGTTTATAAACAGGTGGTTATTGTCACAGGAATAAAAAATGATATTCAGGTTATCTTATTATTTTCTTGAATTTCTTCTCCTTCAGGTACATTTTATTCTTTTGACAACTGAAATTTTGCAAATTACCTTAATTGTTCTTTTGCCCATTTAATGTACTGTTCCCAATCGTATTCCTTTACATCGTGTCCGCCGGTGCGGATATGATAAGCGACAGTATTCTGAATGGGCTGGTTTACCTTTGGCATTTCACCGGAAGGAATTCCTTTTTTCCCAAACAATTCATAAACAGGAGTGGAATAAAAGGCTGAAAGAAATTCGCCTTTTGGATCGGCCCAGATATCTTCTTCGGCGCTCGCAACGTACAGCGGACGTGGTGCAATCAGCGCCAGCAATTCATGCTGATCGACAGGTAATGCTGCTTCATTATTGCTGTATTCATTAAAATTATCGGCAAACCAATGCGGAAAAGCATTATTTATTCTTCCTACAGTTTCGCCTATTTTGCGTTTTGAAAGAGCAGCACCACCGCAGCCCGAATCGTTTGATATTACGGCTGCAAAACGTTGATCGTTTGCTCCGGCCCATAATGAAGTTTTTCCCAAACGGGAATGTCCAAAAACAACAACTTTTGTTTCATCAACCTGTGCATCCTGCTCAAGATAATCCATTGCGCGACTTAATCCCCACGACCAGGCAGCAATTGAACCCCACTCGTTTGGAGCCGGCTTTTTCTGATTGTCATCATAAAGCAGCGGATGCACTCCATCAGTAAAATCATCCCGATCCGGATCAATTTCGCCATAATATATGGTTACAAGTCCGAAACCATTATCCAGCATTTCTCCGATGGCCCAGCGACTTGTGCGCACACCTCGCGATTGTTCAGTCAACTGATTGTTTATGATGCCAAATGATTCGTTGTTCATCGTCCATGCATCTGATATAATTACATTCACATCCTCAGTAACAGTGTGATTTCCATAAAAATTATAACCCATAAAAACCGGCGCTTTTTCTATGTTTTTGGGCAGGTACATTAATAAGGTGTAATTCAGTGTTTTTCCGTTCTTTTCAAATGCAAGTTCAACCTGTTTACGCGTAGCTTTACCATCATAGGCATCACCCTGTTCCAGCACTTTTACTGACGAAATTTTTAATTTACCCGGAACTTTTCCATAAACGTTGTCTTCAAAAAAATTCAGCAACTCCGGGCGGCGTTTCTTCATCCATTGTTTTGAATTTTCAATCGTCTTCCCCTTAAATGTTATCAGCGGATTAGGAACTTCAAATTCCGGCATTTTACTTTCGTCATAATTGGGCTCGAACTGGGCAACAGCAAATTGTGCAATTAATGCAAGCATAATTAAAAAACTTATTTTTTTCATTATCAGATGATTTGATTATTTCTTAAAAATACCAATGGTATCAGTAGTTAAACTTATTGTTCGATTCAAATGTAAAAAATTTTAATCTGAAATAAGAAGAAAAGGCTGCATTCCCTGAACAGAACTACAGCCTTTATATACAAAGTATCACAAGTTTCCGGCTTAAACTGCTTAGTATTTCATCAGCAAACCAAGTAATTTTCTGTCAAGTTTATGGCCGTGCCAGTCTTCATAATCCACATCGCTCCGGCCAGAATCGAGGATACCAAAATCGCCCCTGAAATTCCAAAGAGCATAACCAATTCCATTTTCGGTAAGTACATCGAGTACGTCGCCAAACCAGGCAAGAAAAACTTCATGCGGTGTTTCCTTCCAGCAGCCACATTCGCCGCAATGCACGCCAACCCCCTTTTTCACTGCATCAATCCATGGGGCATAAAATTCCACCAGGCTCTGGCGGTTGAATTTCTGACCATCAATGGTACCCGGCCAAACCGGTTTAGGTGCGTCATCCGGATTTTTAAACACCCACGGAGCACGATAATGTGAAATATAATGCGGAAAATATCCACGGCAACTTTGGCCAATATCCAAATCAAAAATTTCAGGTATTACTTTGCTTCCCACATCATTTCCATCGGCAATTATGCGGTGGTTCGGATTGTCAGCACGAATAGCTTCCATTGCTTTTTTAGCAACTTCACGATACAAGTTACCTGGAATTGGTCCACGCTGTGAATACTGGTCATTCATATCCTCCCGCGTACATGGTTCGTTTACAAGGTCAAAACTTATTTGTTGGGGTGTTTTATTTGCAAAACGCTTTCCCCACATACCCCAATGTGCATAAAATGCTTCCTGGGCTTCTTTATCCTGCCAAAGATTATATGGTTCGTTAAAACCTGCATTCACACAAAACCCTGGTGCACGGTGCAGGTTAAGGCTCATGTGCAAACCGTGTTTATTTGCTTTTTCTACCAGCTCTTCTATTTCATCTATTACACTTTCATCGAAATTTATAACATCTTCAGGTGTGATGGGTTTGGAACGATCGAATTTCACATAACGCGGATAAGCCATTGGCAGACGTACAAAATCAAACCCCCAGTCGGCCATCCATTTCAAATCATCTTCAGTCGTTTGAGAACTGCCCCTGCCTGGAGTTGGAGAAAAATAATCGAGCAGATTAAATCCTTTCCAGCGGGGCAGTTTGTTATTTGTTTGATCAAAAATATAACCCGCTGTTGCCTGTCCGGCAATACCTACACCGGTTGCAGCAAATCCGGTGGTTTTAATAAAATTTCTTCTTTTCATTTAATATAGGTTTATTGGAATGGGATAAAGATACACTTTCACAATAAAAATGCAAACCGGAAGATTGAAATGGCGGAAATTAAAATCCGGACACAGGGGGTGAAAATTTTCGGCAACATCAGCATAAATTTTATGTTGAAAGTGTTTCTGAAAATTTCACAGACAGAAATTTCGTATTGAAAGTGTCTCAGAAACTTTCACAGACATAAATTTCCCGTTGAGAATGCCTCTGAAATTTTCACGGGCATAAATTTCATGTTGCAAATGCTTCTGAAATTTTCACAGACAGCAATTTCATGCTGAATATGATTTTTTTGGAAAACTTAATAGAAATTTAGTGGAAAAATACACCTGACAGATGATGAGAGCAGGAAATTCGGGGGACAGAAGACTATGAATTGCAACTGATACACCGGAAACATAAATCAAGGCAGAAGTAAAAAGAATTTCCCGGATTACTTTGTATTAACAAGCATGGCAAGGGATCGTGGCTGAATTTCAAAAAAATCCTGTACTTGTTTATGGATATCAAATCCATTATCATCATTTGTATCCACAATTATTTCCCAGGTTTTTCCAAAGTTTTCATTCGGCAGTTTAAACTGTATTGGTTGCCAGTAACTGTTTACAATAATCAATAAAATTTCCTTTTCAAGGTGGTCTCCAAATTCATCGATTTCGTTCATTAATTCTCCGTTCAGCATCATTCCCATGCATCGAATATAACTTGTATCCCATTCTTTCTGTGTCATATCCTGGCCTTCGGTATTCACCCAACGGATATCAAAAACATCTTTGCCCTGGATACGCCGGTTGTTAAAATACCGACGAGGATGTAATATCGGATGTAACTTCCTTATTTCAATCATCTTTTTTGTGAATTCAAACAATTTCTTATTGTTTTCATTCCAGTCCCAGTCCATCCATGAAATTTCATTGTCCTGGCAGTATACATTATTATTTCCATTTTGAGTACGTCCATATTCATCACCATGGCTTATCATTGGGACACCCAGACTTAAAAATAATGTGGCCAAAAAATTCCTTTTACGTTTTTCCCTTATCGCAATAATTTCCTGATTGTCTGTTGGCCCTTCAGTACCGCTGTTCCAGCTGTTGTTGTTATCCTCTCCGTCATTGTTATTTTCCTTATTTGCTTTATTGTGTTTATGGTTATAGCTAACCAGGTCGTGTAAAGTAAAACCATCATGTGCAGTAACAAAATTGATGCTTGACGAGGGCCGTTTTCCATTGTTTTCGTACAAATCGCTGCTTCCGCTTAACCTGTAAGCCAGTTCGCTCACCTGACTTTCATCGCTTCGCCAGAATTTCCGGACTGAATCGCGGTACTTTCCATTCCATTCGGCCCACAGCACCGGGAAACCACCAACCTGGTATCCGCCTTTTCCCAGATCCCAGGGTTCAGCAATCAGCTTCAATTGCGAAATTATCGGATCCTGGTGAATGGTATCCAGAAATGTGGAAAGACGGCCAACATCATACAAACCACGGGCAAGTGTACTTGCCAAATCAAACCTGAAGCCATCCACCTGCATATCTGTTGCCCAGTAGCGTAAACTATCCATTACAAGTTGCAATGTACGGCTGCTTAATAAATTTAATGTATTGCCGGTACCTGTATAATCGGTATAATAAAGCGGATGTTTGTTTTCGAGCCGGTAATAATGGTGGTTATCAATTCCCCGGAAACACAAAGTAGGACCAAGATGGTTTCCTTCGGCAGTATGATTATAAACCACATCAAGAATAATTTCAATACCCGCTTTATGATATTCTTTTACCATTTGCTTGAACTCATTCACCTGTCCGCCACACTGGCCTGAAGCGCTGTATTCGGCATGAGGTGCAAAAAAACCAATAGAATTGTACCCCCAGTAATTGGTTAAACCTTTATCAAGTAAAAACTTATTATGTGAAAAATGATGAATAGGCATTAATTCAATTGCAGTAACTCCAAGTTCCTTAAAATAATCGATAACTACAGGATTTGCCAGTCCTTTATATGTTCCACGTTCTTCTTCGGGAATACCGGGATGCTTTGCAGTAAAACCTTTTACATGCAGCTCGTAGATTATTGAATTGTGCATTTTTATTTCAGGTTTCGCAACATCTTCCCAATCAAATTTTGTATCAACAACAACTGATTTTTTACTGTCAGCAACACTGTCGGTGTTATTTATTTTAAGTTTTGTTATCTTTCCCTCTTCCTTTGGAATATAATCAAACATACTGTCGTGCACTTCAATTCTACCGCAAATTGTTTTTGCATATGGGTCAAGAAGCAATTTTTTCGGATTAAAACGAAAGCCTTGCCGGGGTTTAAATTTTCCGGATACGCGATATCCATACAATTGTCCCGGTTTTAAACCTGTAAGGTATGCATGCCACACATAATCGGTTACTTCATGAAATTCAATTACTACATATTCCTGCTTGTCGTCGGGGTGGTGAAACAAACACAATTGCACACCAGTGGCATTTTCGCTAAAAATGGCAAAATTCACCCCATTGCCATCATAGGTTGCCCCTAACGGGTAAGGTCGGCCAGGTAATATTTTTCCTTGATAACCCTGATTTTGGGTATTTAAGATTTCCATATATAAAATATTCGGTTTTCGAAAATTATTTACAATAGTTCATCTGGAATTCAAGTGTTTGAAAAATTGTGCCAGTATTAATAAATCAAACAATCGATGTGATTGGTTGTTGATGAAATAGAACAAATACCGAAAGAATTAATCATAATTGCTGTTTAAACCAGAAACATCAACGATGTATTAATTTTTGGAATTAAGAAGAATACACAAATGATATATAAGTCTGTATTTCCTAAAATGTCGGGTGAGCGCACCTGTGATTTTACCATTTGGGCTCCTAAGGCCAGCAGCATGCATCTGATCGTTGATAAGCACCACCAGAAGCATGAAATGCAAAAGCAGGAATTTGGCTACTGGACACTTACATTAGAAAATGTAGCACCCGGCACACGGTATAAATATCAGATAAACAATGCTGCAAGTTATCCTGATCCTGCATCGCTTTCGCAACCCGAAAGTGTTCATGAAGCTTCAGAAGTGGTTGATTTGAATGATTTTGAATGGACAGATTCCCACTGGAAAAATGTTCCGCTTCAGGATATGATTCAGTATGAACTTCATACCGGCACGTTTACACCGGAAGGAAATTTCAGGGGAATCATTTCAAAGTTGGATTACCTGAAAAACCTTGGCATTAATACGCTTGAACTTTTACCGGTGGCACAGTTCAGCGGGCAGCGCAACTGGGGTTATGACGGAGTTTATCCATTCGCGGTTCAGAATACATACGGCGGCGCCAGGGAATTAATGAATCTGGTGAACGAATGTCACAAAAAAGAGATGGCTGTAATTTTAGATGTAGTATACAACCATTTTGGACCCGAAGGAAACTATGTGGGGAATTTCGGCCACTATTTTTCGGGAAAATATTCCACACCATGGGGACAACCCATCAATTTTGACGGTCCTTATTCTGATGGTGTAAGAAATTATGTCATTCAAAATGCATTGATGTGGTGCCGTGATTTTCATATCGACGGATTACGGCTGGATGCTGTTCATGCAATATTCGATTTCAGCGCCAAACATATAATGCAGGAACTGGCAGAAAAGTTGAATGAATTATGTATGCTAACGAGCCGGAAACATTATTTAATTGCAGAATCACACCTTAACGATATAAGGTACATTTCACCGGTTACTGAAGGCGGATACGGACTTGATGCCCAGTGGTCCGACGATTTTCATCATTCAGTTCACACACTGGTAACCGGTGAAAAAAAAGGGTACTATCTGGATTTTGGTAAATCCTGGCAACTTTCGAAATCGTATAAAGACGCTTTTGTTTACGATGGAAAATATTCGGAATACAGAAAGAAAACATATGGTAATTCCACTTCAAATGTTTCGGGCGAGAAATTTGTAATATTTAATCAGAACCACGACCAGATAGGAAACAGGTTAATGGGTGACCGGCTTATTTCATTAACCGGTTTCGAAACAGCAAAAGTAATTGCAGGCGCAATGTTTGCAGCACCAAACATACCCATGTTGTTTATGGGCGAAGAGTATGGTGAGAGAAATCCGTTTTACTATTTTGTGAGCCATCTCGATCCAAATCTGAACAGACTGGTCCGGGAAGGAAGAAAAAATGAATTCAGGGATTTTTATTCAGATACCAGCCAGACAAAAGACCCGGATTCACCTGAAGCATTTGAAGATTCGAAATTGTCGTGGAATATTGAAACTGACAAGGAGAAAAAAGGAATGCTGGATTTTTACCGCGAATTGATCCGGCTCCGAAAAGATCATCCGGTACTGAAATTTCCGAATAAAAACAACCTCCGGATTTCAGAAAAAGGAAAATTATTTTGCCTTGAAAGATGGCAGCGGGAACATCGTCTGCTGGTTGTAATGAATTTTGAAGATGAGGAAAAAACAATTGCGTTGCCATCGGTGGCAGCCATTACTATGAAAAAAATCCTCGATTCAACTGATGTTCGCTGGAACGGACATGGAGAAACATCGCCAATTTCAGTACTACCCGGAGACGAAATTCCGATGCAAAAACAATCTATTGTAATGTATTCAAACTAAAAAATATGAATGGTCAGCAACGAGTTTTTATTGAAAACATAAAGCCACAGGTAAATTGTGGTGAATTTCCTGTAAAAAGAGTTATTAATGATAAATTTAAAGTAACAGCCGATATTTACTGCGACAGCCATGATGTGCTGAGTGCAGAAATTCAGTATAAATACCAGGACGACAAGGAATGGAAATCAGCAGAAATGGAAAATGTAATAAACGACAGGTGGAAAGCAGATTTTGGCTTGTTTTCCATTGGTTCATATTTCTATACAGTGACAGCCTGGGTAGATCATTTTAAATCGTGGCACCGCGATATGCTTAAGAAGATTCAGGCTGCGGTGGATTACAATGTTGATCTAAAAATTGGTGCACTGATAATAAAGGAAGTGCTTGATGAATATAAAGACATTGAAGATAAAGATGAAAAATACCTGCATAAAGTAGTAGGTAAATTCACATCGGATGAGCATGCCCTGGAAAATAAAATTGAAGCGATTCTCAGCAATAAGCTCTATTCCACCATGGTGAAGTATCCGGTAAAAAAACATGTTACTGTTTTCGAAAAAAAATACGAGGTAAATGTTGAACGGAAGAAAGCAGATTTCAGTACCTGGTACGAAGTTTTTCCACGTTCGTTAGGACAAGGCAATAAACACGGCACATTTAAAGACACCATCAATTTTTTACCTTATGTTGCCGAAATGGGTTTTGATGTGCTTTATTTGCCGCCAATTCATCCCATTGGAGAAACAAAGCGCAAAGGAAAAAATAACAGCGTGAAAGCCGAACCCGGCGAACCCGGTTCTCCATGGGCAATCGGAAGCAAGGAAGGAGGGCACAAATCAGTGCATCCTGAATTGGGAGCAATTGAAGATTTCCAGGAGTTAATTCACAAAGCTTATGAAATGGGAATTGAAATAGCTATGGATATTGCATTTCAGTGTTCACCCGATCATCCGTATGTAAAAGAACACCCACAATGGTTCAGGCACCGGCCGGACGGAACGTTGCAGTATGCAGAAAACCCTCCTAAAAAATACGAGGATATCTACCCGCTCAATTTTGAAACAGATGACTGGCAAAACCTGTGGAATGAATTGAAAAGTGTCTTTCTGTTTTGGATTGAAAAGGGGGTGAAAATTTTCAGGGTGGATAATCCGCATACAAAATCGTTTTATTTCTGGGGATGGGTTATCAAAGAAATCAAAAAGGAACATCCCGATGTGATTTTCCTTGCAGAAGCATTTACACGGCCTAAAGTAATGTATAATCTGGCAAAACAAGGATTTACACAATCATATACTTATTTTACCTGGAGAAATACAAAGTACGATTTGACAACCTATTGTGAGGAGTTGATAAATACAGATGCACGGGAATTTTTCAGACCAAATTTCTGGCCAAATACTCCTGACATTCTTCCCGAATTTCTGCAGATAACCAATCGCACCGGTTTTATCCAGCGCATAATGCTTGCAGCAACTTTAAGCTCAAATTACGGTATTTACGGACCAGCATTCGAGTTGATGGAGAATACACCAACACATCCTGGAAAGGAAGAATACCTGAATTCAGAAAAATATGAAATTAAAAACTGGAATATAGATGACCCTAAAAATCTTAGAAAGTTAATAGCACGTGTCAATCAAATCCGGAGAGAAAACCCGGCCCTTCAAAATACCCATTCATTAAAATTTCTTGATATCGACAACGAGGCACTGGTTTGCTTCAGTAAAACCTCTGACGATCTCAGCAATATCATACTTGTTGTTGTCAGTCTCGATCCGCACCACACCCATTCCGGATGGCTGCGGTTTCCGCTTCACGACTTTGAAATGGAAGAACATGTCCCCTACCAGGTGCACGATTTAATAAGCGGCTCCTACTTTCTTTGGAATGGCGAACATAATTATGTTGAAATAAACCCGGGAGTAATGCCTGTACACATTTTTAGTGTCAGGAGAAAAGTCCGTTCCGAAAGAGATTTTGATTATTTTATGTAAAACAGTAAACCTATGCAAAAAAGTGATTTTAAAAATTGGTACAAAGATGCCATAATTTACCAGGCACATGTTCGATCTTTTAAAGACAGTAACGGCGATGGAATCGGCGATTTTAACGGATTCATCCAAAAACTTGATTATCTGAAGGCCCTGGGTGTAACAGCCATCTGGATTTTACCTTTCTACAAGTCTCCACTAAAAGACGGAGGATATGATATTTCCGATTTTACCGGCATCAACAGCGATTACGGTACAATGGCAGATTTTAAACGTTATATCCGTGAAGCACATAAACGCGGACTGCGGGTGATTACTGAAATGGTGCTGAACCACACTTCAAGCGAACATAAATGGTTTGAACGCGCACGCCGGGCAAAACCTGGCAGTGCATACCGCGATTTTTACGTGTGGAATGATTCAACAGATAAATACAATGATGCACGTATAATTTTTCAGGATTTTGAAATCTCCAACTGGACATGGGATCCTGTGGCAAAAGCCTACTACTGGCACCGGTTTTATTCACACCAACCCGATTTAAATTTCGATAATCCGAGTGTGCACAATGCAGTAATTAAAGTTCTTGATTTCTGGTTCAAAATCGGTGTGGATGGTTTGCGCCTTGATGCAGTTCCGTATTTATATGAACGCGAAGGTACCAACTGCGAAAACCTGCCGGAAACACATCAGTTCCTTAAAAAGCTTCGAAAACATATCGATGATAATTACGAAGACAAAATGCTTTTGGCCGAAGCCAACCAGTGGCCCGAAGATTCATCAGAATATTTTGGGAAAGGAGATGAATGTCATATGGCTTTTCATTTTCCGCTGATGCCGCGGTTGTACATGTCGATGCGTATGGAAGACCGTTTCCCGCTGATAGATATTCTTGAACAAACCCCCCAGATACCTGACAATTGTCAGTGGGCTATTTTTCTGCGGAATCATGATGAGTTGACCCTTGAAATGGTTACCGATGAAGAACGCGATTACATGTATAAATCATTCGCTAAAAACCCAAAACAGCGGATTAATCTCGGAATTCGCCGGAGACTTGCCCCATTGCTCGATAACGACCGGAAGAATATTGAACTGATGAATATCCTGTTGTTTTCATTGCCCGGAACGCCAATTGTTTATTATGGCGATGAAATTGGAATGGGCGACAACTACTATCTTGGCGATCGTGATGGCGTTAGAACTCCAATGCAGTGGACAGCCGATCGTAATGCAGGTTTTTCCACTGCAGAACCACAACGCCTGTTTCTGCCGGTAATTTTTAACCACGATTACCATTACGAAACTATTAATGTGGAAAACCACGAAAAAAATCCCACTTCGCTGCTGTGGTGGATGCGCCGGATAATTGCCAAACGAAAACAATACAAGGCATTTAGCCGAGGTGATATAAAATTTATTGATACAAATAACTCGAAAATCCTTGCGTTTACCCGGAGTTTCGAAGACGAACAAATTCTTGTGATCATCAATTTATCGCGTTATTCCCAACAGGCAGAACTGGATTTATCTGAATTTGCAGGTTATATTCCTACTGAAGTATTCAGCCGCAACAGGTTTGCAACAATCGGCAAAGAGCATTATCTTTTCCCGCTTCAATTTAAAAACTATTTCTGGTTTGAACTTACCAAACCCGAAGAATACGAAATGAACGAACTTATTTCGCAGGATTCGCAACTTTCGGTTACTTCAAAAGAATGGAACCAAATGAAGGAAAGCATAAAAACTTCATTGGAAAAAATACTGTTGAATTACGTACAGAAAAACAGGTGGTTCAGAGGAAAAGCAAAAAAAATGAGCGGCATTGAAATTAAACATGCGTTCCCGGTTTCAACCGGGATAGTAAACTCATACCTGCTTATTGTTGTCACAAAATATGTGGAGGGAAAAGATGAGGAATATATCATTCCGCTTTCGCTGGTTACAGGTGATGCAATTTCGGATATAAAATACAAACATCCTGAAGCGCAGGTTGCGCATGTTGACATGGACGGACATGAAGGTTTGATTTACGATGGTTCTTACAATAAAGAAGTCAGGGATTTATTTTTTCAGCTGATGCTGACGAAAGGAAAAGTAAAATACAAAGATGCTTCGCTAAATGGAATTACAGGAAAGAAAACAGGATCAAAAGTAAATAAAGATGAACTTCCGCTTTCATCAAGGGTGTTGCTGGCAGAACAATCAAATACCTCAATTCTTTATGACAACCGGTTTTTCTTTAAAATGTACCGAAGCCCTGAAGAAGGAAATAACCCGGAACTTGAAATCATTAAAACATTAACTGAAAATACAGGTTTCAGAAACTTTCCCACTTTTGCCGGTGCATTAGAGTATCAGAAAAATGATTCTGACAGCACTGCAATTGGAATCCTGGTGGATTTTGTTCAGAATGAAGGAAACGCATGGGATTTCACACAATCCTCCATCGATCATTATTTCGACAGGATAATTGAAGACAAGAATATACTGAATATCAGCGAAACATCCGGATCTTCTCATATAATTGATTTGGTAGGTGCTGAAACGATGAACGAACTGATAGGCCCGTTCTTTATTGAAATGGTTTCTTTGCTTGCTCAGCGGACTGCCGAAATGCACCTGGCACTTGCCTCAGTAAAAAATAAAAAGGATTTTGCCCCGGAACCATTTTCACTGCTTTATCAGAAATCGCTTTACCAGTCATTCAGGACACTGATTAAACGGACATTAAATCAAATGAAATCGTCTAAAAAGAAACTGAATGAAGAGCAGCAGAATTTAACAGATGACATTCTTAAAAACGAAAACCTTTTATTGTCGACAATAAAACATACGTTGGAAAAAAAGAAAATCCACACTGCAAAAATAAGGGTTCATGGCGATTATCATTTGGGACAGGTACTTTTTACAGGGAAAGATTTCATGATAATTGATTTTGAAGGAGAACCTACACGTTCGCTTACAGCAAGGAAGTTGAAGTACTGCCCGTTTAAAGACGTTGCCGGAATGCTGCGCTCTTTCCATTATGCAATTTACATGGGCCAGCTCGAAAACAAATCAAAAATACCTGAAAGTGCCGATCTGTTGCAGCCCTGGCTGGAAGCCTGGTACGAAACTGTTCATGAAACATTTGTAAACAGTTATTTGGAAACAGCAAAAAATGCTTCTTTCATTCCCGAAGAAAAACGGCAGGTAAATGATTTGCTTTCGGTTTATACTATTGAAAAAGCTATTTATGAGGCGGATTATGAATTTAATAACCGCCCTGACTGGTTACACATTCCGCTTAACGGGTTGAAAAAGATTTTAAATGATTTGTTAGAAGAAAAAGAATAAAATCAGCAATCACAAAAAAAAATGAAATATGAATGCGAAACAAAATAAAACAAACACTACAAAAAAAGAATCAGCAGCTTCAAAAAAGAAAACCACTGCTGCCGGCGCTAAAAAAGCAACAACCGCAAAAAAAACAACGGTAACAAAGAGTAAAAAAGTAACTGCTCCCCGAAAGCCGGCAGCAACAAAAAAAACAAAGTCCGAAGAAGTACAGTCAAATCTAGCTCCCGCTCCCGTGGAGGAATCGAAGGTTCAAAATCCTTCTGAAATTATTTCAGATTATGATATTTATCTTTTCCGCGAAGGAAAACATTTTACGCTTTACAACAAACTGGGAGCGCATGTTACCGAACAAAACGGTACCCGGGGAACTTTTTTTGCAGTGTGGGCGCCCAATGCAAAATCGGTTTCGGTCATTGGTAATTTTAACGGCTGGTTAAAAGACAGCAACCGCCTTGAAGCCCGCAGCGATGGTTCGGGAATATGGCAGGGTTTTATTCCCGGAATTGAAAAAGGCGAAGCCTATAAATATTTCATCATCTCACAGTTTAATGATTATTCGGTGGAAAAGGCCGATCCTGTTGGCAGCTACAGCGAACAACCCCCAAAAACTGCTTCAATTGTATGGGAATACAATTACAACTGGAACGATTCGGAATGGATGAAAAAACGAAAAGAAAAGAATGCACTCGACAGCCCTTTTTCTGTTTACGAAGTACAGCTTGAATCGTGGCGCCGGAAACCGGAAGAAGAAAACCGCCCGCTGAAATATGCCGAACTGGCTGAACAACTTGCCGCTTATGTAAAAGAAATGGGCTACACTCACATCGAACTGATGCCGGTGACTGAATACCCGTTTTCAGGTTCGTGGGGCTACCAGGTAACAGGATTTTTTGCACCAACCAGCCGCTTCGGAAATCCCGATGAATTTATGTATTTTGTAGATTACCTGCACCAAAATGATATTGGCGTAATCATGGATTGGGTACCTTCTCATTTTCCGGGCGATTTACATGGCCTTCATTTTTTCGATGGCACTTATCTTTACGAACACGAAGACCCGCGAAAAGGATACCATCCGGACTGGAACAGCTATATTTTTAATTACGGTAGAAATGAAATCCGCAATTTTCTAATCAGCAGCGCCCATAGCTGGATGGAGCGTTTTCATATCGACGGCATCCGTGTGGATGCAGTTGCTTCCATGCTCTACCTCGATTACTCACGAAAGGAAGGCGAATGGATTCCAAATGAGCATGGCGGACGCGAAAATCTGGATGCAATCCGGTTCATGCAGGATTTAAACGAATCGGTTTATACAAAATTTCCCGATGTACAAACCATTGCAGAAGAATCAACAGCCTGGCCGATGGTTACCCGACCGGTTTACACCGGGGGACTGGGTTTCGGAATGAAATGGAACATGGGCTGGATGCACGACACCCTGGGTTATTTTTCCCACGAACCAATCCACCGCAGCTATCACCACAATCAAATGACGTTTAGCATTATGTACGCCTTTAACGAGAATTTTATGCTTTCGCTTTCCCACGATGAAGTGGTGCATGGAAAGGGAAGCCTCATTAACAAAATGCCCGGCGACAACTGGCAGAAGTTTGCCAATCTGCGAACCCTGTTTGGATTTATGTTCGGTCATCCCGGCAAAAAACTTCATTTTATGGGAATGGAAATCGGACAGTGGAATGAATGGAACCACCAAACCAGCCTCGACTGGCACCTTCTTGATTTCGATATTCACAAAGGCCTGCAGTTTTTTATGAAGGATTTAAACAGCGTGTACAAACGTTTTCCGGCTCTTTATGAAAATGATTTTACAGAAGATGGCTTTAGGTGGATTGATGCAAATGATGCTCCAAATTCTATCCTGAGTTTTATGCGGTTCGATAAATCAAAAGACAATGTGGTTATCATTGTTGCCAATTTTACACCGGTACCAAGGCACAATTATCGCATCGGTGTTCCAAAAGATACAAAATGGAATGAAATTTTAAACAGTGATGCAGTGCAGTATGGGGGTGGCGGAATGGGTAATTTTGGCGGCGTGACAACAAACCCGGTTCCCTATCACGGCGAAGATCAATCCATTAATATTCTGGTACCACCTTTGGGAATTGTTATGTTTTCAATGGAATAAGCCGCTCTGTTCAGCAGGATTTCAAATGAGAAACCAAATGATTTAATGATGAAAACTTATAATCCCGTTTCGACATACCGTTTGCAGTTGAACAAAGATTTTAAATTAAAGGATGCGGAAATGATTCTTCCTTATCTCAAAAAATCGGGAATTAAAACCATTTACGCTTCTCCTGTTTTTGAGGCGGTGAAAGGCAGCATGCACGGATATGATGTTACCAATCCGTTAAAAGTGAACCCTGAAACCGGAACTGCTGAGGATTTCGAAAACCTCATCAACAAAATCAAGGAATACGAAATGGGCTGGATTCAGGATATTGTTCCGAACCATATGGCTTTCTCACCTGAAAATCCCTGGATTTACGATGTACTTGAAAAAGGAAAAAAGTCGCTGTATTACGGCTATTTTGATATTATCGAAAACCATCCCGATGAAAATCTGAATAAGCGCCTGATGTTGCCGTTTTTTGGCAAATCGCTGGAAGCCCTTATCAACGACAATGAATTAACATTTAGTTTTGGGAAAGAAGGTTTCAAACTGAATTATTTCGATAATCAATATCCGGTTTCTGTTCCCGCATACCGCGAATTGCTAAAACCGGTTTCGGAAAGGGAGATTCCGGAAAAAGTAGCTTCATTTTTAAAGGATAAAGATCTTTTCAAGGATTTTGAAATAGAAGCGCGAGTTTGTTGTTTAGCGATTATTCGGGTTCACCCGAAACGGCAAATTACATCAACGATTGCCTTGCAGTTGCAAACAACCAGCATGGAAAAATGAAGGTTGTAATTGATCAACTGTATTATTACCCATCGTATTGGAAGGATACTGAAGCTAAAATAAATTACCGCCGTTTTTTCACAATCAACGGATTGATTTGCATGAACATTCAGGATAAAGATGTTTTTGATGCAACACACAGTTTAATAAAAAAATGGATTCAGCAAAATAAAATTAACGGATTGCGGGTTGACCATATTGACGGATTGTTTAATCCAACGGAATACCTGTACAGGCTGCGTGAAATGACAGGTCCGGGTGCTGTAATCCTTGTGGAAAAAATCCTTGAAGAAGATGAAAAATTACCCGAATTCTGGCCTGTTGAAGGTTCTTCGGGATATGATTTTCTAGGATTGGTGAATAACCTTTTAACTCATCCCGATAAAGGGCCGGTGTTCTATTCTTATTACAATGACTGGATTGATAAATCCGAAGACTTCAGTGATGTATTTTACAAGAAAAACAGGTTCATTTTATACAACCGGTTACGCGGGGAACTGGATAACCTCACCCGTGAATGCCTGTCCCTGCATTCAGTTTCGCAATTGAATATAGCAGAAGAAAACATAAAGCTTGCAATTGGTGAATTTCTTGTTTTTTGTCCGGTATACAAGGTGTATAATTCTCCTTCGAAATTTACAGAGGAGGAAAAAACAACCCTTACCGGAATAGTTGAAGCGGCAGTTGAAAAAAATCAGGAGAACGAAACAGCCCTGAATGCACTACTCGGTTTATTTCTTTTAAAACTTCCCGAAAGCCAAAATGAACTTGCCGGAACCGATAAGTTTTTCAGGCACTGCATGCAGTTTACAGGGCCGTTAATGGCAAAAGGAATTGAAGATACCGCCTTTTATTCGTACAACCCGTTTATCTGCCACAATGAAGTGGGCGATTCACCGGGTTATTTTGGCATCAGCAATGAAAAGTTTCATCGCCACATGCAGGAACGGCAAAATAAACAGCCGCTGACCATGAATGCAATTTCAACCCACGACACAAAACGGGGCGAAGATGCACGGGCGCGATTAAATGTTTTAAGCGATATTCCTGAAATATGGATGGAAGCGACAAAACACTGGCGAAATATAAACCGCAACTTCAAACAATTGATTAATGGTAAAGAACTCCCCTCGCCCAACGATGAGTATTTGATTTACCAGGTGCTGTGCGCTCATCTGCCAATGGATGCAAAAATTTCTGTTTCATTTGTCGACCGACTGCAGGAGTACCTTGTAAAAGCCATGCGCGAAGCAAAAGTAAATTCATCTTGGAGCAATCCCGACGAAGATTATGAAAATACAACACTTAATTTTGTTCGCCGGATTTTATCTCCCGACACTGAATTTATAAACAGTTTTCTACTTTTTATGGAAAATATAATTCCGCATGGAATCATAAATTCCATCACTCAGTTGATTCTGAAAAATACGACGCCCGGAACACCTGATACTTTTCAGGGAACCGAAATGTGGAACCTCAGCTTTGTTGATCCCGACAACCGGCGACCTGTAGATTATCTTGAACTGACAGAAAATCTTGAAAAACAAACCGAGGAATATTCCGACAATGCGTTCAGACTGG
Source organism: uncultured Prolixibacteraceae bacterium (assembly GCA_963816685.1). Classification (GTDB taxonomy): domain Bacteria; phylum Bacteroidota; class Bacteroidia; order Bacteroidales; family Prolixibacteraceae; genus CAVYUC01. The sequence continues at coordinate 189,255 of CAWFMB010000038.1, forward strand.
CTGCAAGATTATGGCAAAATCCTGTTTCAGGAGAACTAAAACAATTTATTTCGTGGCTCACCTTAAACGAAAGAATACATTCTGAAGATTTGTTTCTGAATGGAAGTTATATCCCCTTAAAGGTTACCGGACGTTTCCGCAAAAATGTAATTGCATTTTACCGCGAAAGAAAAGGTGAGCATCTGGCTGTGATCCTTCCTTTAAATACAGCAGGTATGCCCGCTGGTTTTAAATGGGGAGAAACCCAGGTGGAACTGCCTGGTTCGGCGCCAGAAAACTGGGAAAACCGTCTCACAAAAAATAAGTTAAAAATTTTGGGGAAACTGGATATTGAGGATATATTCACAATTCTTCCGTTTGCTGTTCTAAGAAATATTTAACAGGTGTTCCGCTTTTTAACCGGAAGGTTTTTTTCCGGTAAAAAACCGGAACACCTGTTTTCTTTAAATTGCAGTAATAATTCATACAGTTCATGGGAAAAAAAGAATTTTACCGGCGGACACTGCCACATTTTCAACAACCCGGTCAAATCTATTTTATGACCTGAAATTTAAAAGATGCCGTCCCTCCAAAAGCCCTGGCACGATATACCAATAAACTCAATGAATTAAAAGCTCAGATTGAATTTTCTGATAAAAGAAAAAAACGGGAATGAAAAAATAATCCAACTGAAAAACACCTACAATTCAGTCCGGAGAATATATATAAAAGCATACGAAGACATACTGCATCTTTGTAAAAACCTCAACATTGATTTATCCAAACAGGAAAATTTAATACTTGTAAAAGAAGCATTGCATTTTTGGTAAGAAAAAAGAATTGAAAACGTATGGCAGAAAGAAAGCTTTGATACAACCATCTGCGACAACTATCATCTGTATAATGCCGTCAGGTACACTTTGCAAAATCCGGTTTCAGCAGGATTGGTTTCGGATTGGAAAGAATGGCCAGGCACCTGGGTTTCTCCCCTGTGCGCCAGTTTCCAACCGGAATAAAAAAAGTTCCGGAAAAACCGGAACTTTATATCAGCTAATAAATTCCGGTTAAAAACCGGAACACCCTTAGTTCTTTTTAATCGTCACTTTTATAACCTGTGATGCTTCTGGCCATGGCAAACCATCATCCAGCAATCTGACATTGCCGTTTTCAACCGTATTGGCCTGTGTCTGCGCACCTGGATATTCATTCACTTCAGTTCCTGCATCATACAATTCAATCAAGTGCGTGATATCTTTCTCTGCAGCGCCATTTGATAATTTGATTCCCTCATCTCCGGTAGAAAAGAAAATATCGTTGGATGCCCCCAGCATACTTGCAATGCTCAGCGATTGTCCCACCTGCGCTTCAATGGTAAACTGGTACATTTGTCCGGGGAAAAGCGGTCCGTCGCCGCCGCCAACCCGCGTTGCCTGAACTCCGGTTGTATATCCGGCAGCCATTAATGAAGTATAAAGTGGTCCGGGATTGCCGGTTTCAGCGAGTGTCTCCAACCCAATTCCATAATCCGCTGTGCCTTCTGTAAACACTGGCATATCCTTTTTATCGTGTAAAACCCAAAGGACAGGAGCTACAGGCGAAACATACCCGCTGTTCCACGAAAGTAAATGTTCAAGCGGTTCTGCATTTCCGGTTTCGGCAATGGCCTCCAATTGTGAACTTGCCATTTCGCCCGTTTCAAATATCGGAGTTTGCCCGGCGTAATGTACCACCCATGCAACCGGCGAAATAGCTGTTGTACTTCCGGAAAGCACATCAATGGTAACGGTAAACCAACTGTTGCCGTTGTAGGCCAGGGTTGCTTTTAAATTTGTGGCGACTGTTCCATAATCATAGCCATCATTTACATCGGCCATGGTCATAACCACACTGTTCTCATCGGCGCCGCTGTGCGGATTTGACGGGCCAGGCATCTGGTTAACCTGTGTTCCGGCATCCCAGAGTGTAATTTCGGATGTGATATCGCCGGTTACCGGAGAACCACCGCTGTACAAATCTATCCCGTCTTCATCGAATGCATAAAATCCGTCGTTTGACAAACCATACATCGTTGCAAGCGACAATTTGTGATTCGGTCCTGCATGAAATGAAAATTTAAATGACTGCCCCGGATGTGCCGGCCCAGCCTCGCTCGCTCCTACCGGAATGTAAGTCGCTCCGGCTTCGAAGTAATCGTAAGCAGTTGAAACATTTTCAACTGTAACTGTGTATGTTCCCGAAGGTGGCGCTTCCGCACTTTTTGTCTGCACATCATTTTGATTTCCTTCCAAAAGTTCATCTTTATTGCACTGTGTAAATGCCATCGCAACCAGCGCAATTCCTAAAAATAATTTCAGTTTTTTCATAACTCTTTAATTTTTTAATGATTAATATGATGCAAGTTATGAAGTAGTTATCACAACAAAGTCACAGGAAACTGAAGGTTTTATAACATTTTTAATATATTCACAACGAATCTTGCAACAATTTAAATGATATGAAAAAAGACAAAGGTTTAGCTGCAGGAATGGCAATTGGAATTGCAATTGGCGCTGTTGTTGGAATTATAACCGGAAAGCCGGCGTTATGGATTGCTATCGGCATTGCATTAGGCGCAACTATCGGAACGGCGCTTATTAAAAACCTGAAAAATAATAACAAAAAGGATAATTTCTGATTTAAAACCTAAACCCACCTGGAATTTCAATTAACATAAAGGTTACAGAATCCATCTTCACAAAACCTTCTCTGTCAAATGAAAGCATTACGTAAAACCTCACATCAAACCAGTGTACTCCAGGGTATAACTGAAAATTGATTTGGTTAAAACCGTTTAACAAATCCATGACAATAGGGAGTGCCGCCTTTGTGATCGTAGTAATCCTGGTGATACCCTTCGGCTTCCCAAAACTGACCTGCGGGCGTAACTTTCGTAGCAATGTTGTACCCTTTGTTTTCAAGAATGTCAATCAGTTTTTCTGTCGTCTCCTTTTGCGCTTCATTTTTATAAAATACTTCGGAACGGTACTGTTCTCCAACATCCGGCCCCTGACGGTTGACCTGTGTGGGGTCGTGAATTTCGAAAAACAGCCGTGCCACTTTTTCGTATGTCGTTTTGGACGGGTCGAATATCACCCGCACCGTTTCGGCATGGCCGGTGGTATGATTGCTCACCTCGCGGTAGGAAGGATCCTTTTTGTGTCCGCCCATATATCCCGACACCGCTGATTTAACGCCATCGGCCTGTTCCATAAAATATTCCACTCCCCAGAAACAACCTCCGGCAAAATAAGCCGTGTCACGTTTTGCTTTTGCCGAACTCCCGGCAGGAATAAATACAAGCGAAACAGAGTTAACGCAGTGCCGGGTATCTTTGCTGGTAAATCCTTCGCCTAAAAATACATGCCCCAAATGTGCACCGCAGTTACTGCAGGTAATCTCGGTGCGGAAACCATCGGCTGTGCGGCTTACTGCTCCGGGAATTTCATCATCGAAACTTGGCCACCCGCATCCGGAATCGAATTTATCGGCTGACCGGTACAATTCGGCGCCGCACCGTTTGCAAACGTAGGTTCCTTCATCAAAAAACTTATCGTATTCACCGGTAAATGCGCGCTCGGTGCCTTTATGGATAATTACCCGTTCTTCCGCAGGGGTAAGCTCGCGGTAATTCCCCGAATCCATTACCTTATCTTTAGTCTGTGCGCAACCTGTTCCCCAGGTTAGTACAAACATTAAACTAATGGCTAAAACTATTTTGTTCATGATTTTCATTTTAAAAATTTAAACAGACAATCAGTTCTTTTGAACCGGTACTGTATGATTTCATTGTCTTTTTGTAACAAGCGTCAGGTTATCAGAACAAGTCGCGTGCCTAAATTTTTTACCTGATTCTGACAACAAAATACAGAATTAAATATCACAACAACGTCACAGAAAATTCAAAGTTTTCAAACACATAAAAATGTTTTTGATATTTCTTTAATGGCAGAACAGAAACCTGTCTGTTCGCAAACATAAGTGTGCGGCTAAAATTTGCAGTAATGGGCTAAAGCCCCCATCATAACTGACTTTCACTAACCACAGGCTTAAGCCTGGAGTTAGGCAGGAAATTAAAGTACCTGGGCTTCAGCCCAAAAATTAATAATGCAGAATAGCAATTATTTAACTTTGATTATCGTTCATTTTCATAAATTTATTGCTTTTTATAAAATAACAATGAATATAAAATGGTATGAAGTACATGGTAGCTGAATTATTATTTACCGTTCAAAAAGCATGGCATGAGAACAATATGATCTGCTTGTTAATGTCAGATAAAAAAGAAATACGGTTTCCGGTGGAGGCAAATCAAAAATTAAAAAATGCAACGGATAACCAGCGAAATAATATGGAGATTATTTGCAACGGAACCGGTCTGCATTGGCCTGATTTGGATGAAGATCTTTCTGTTACCGGCATAATTGAAGGACGATACGGATATTGACGAACTCTGAACTCCTATGAACTTTGAACTTTAAATTTTGGAATCTGCTCTTTAAACTCAGAACTACCATTACCGACTCCTGCTCTTAAGACCTGGAACATGGAACTCTTCTCTTTAAACTTTGAGCTTTAAACCCGGAACTAAATTCCCGTTGCCACCGGCAAATCAAACACAAAAGTGGTTCCTTTTCCGTATTGACTGAATACCTTTATCTGCGAGTTATGCAAATCGATAATTTTTTTGACGATTGCCAACCCCAGACCGGTACTTGAACTATTGTCTTCCTGCCGTCCCTTGTAGTAGCGCTGAAATACATTGGGTAAATCCTCCTGTTTAATTCCCTGTCCCGAATCGGCAACTTTTACTTCTACCCAATCCTGCTTTTTGGGATCGATTTCAATATTGATGGTGTCACCTTCGTTGCAAAATTTCATTGCATTGTCAATAAGATTTTGAAGCACCCGGTTAATCATTGAAATGTCGGCTTTAACCAGCGGTACATTTTTATCGATTACCGTATTGATGCTGATTCCTTTTTTCTGGGAAAGGATGCGGTATTTGTTTGCAATATCGTATACAAGTTCCGAAATGGAAAAAGGTTCGGGATGTGGCTCAATCTGGTTGGCCTGTAATTTGGATAGTTCGAATAATTCTTCCACCAGTTTCTTGAGCCGCCCGCAACTCTTAAATATGATTTCAAGATACTTTTGCTGTTCGTTTTGAGTGACAGTATCTTTTTTCAGCATCAGTGTTTCTGCGTAACCCTGAATGGAGGCAACCGGAGTACGCAAGTCGTGCGAAACATTACTGATGAGTTCGCGACGCAGGTTGTCCACTCCTTTCAGCTCCTGTATATTTCGCTCAATGGTATCCGCCATCTGGTTAAAAGTGAGCCCAATTTTGTCAATTTCATTTTCACTTCTTACCGGAATCCGTGCCGATAAATTTCCGTCCCTGAATTCATTGATCCCTTTAAAAATCGGGTTTAGCTTGCGGGTGATAAAATAAATCGCGAAGCAAACCGACCAGTGCCGAAATAAGCAATATGATTATAATTGCCCGGATAGAAAGCCCCAGAATATAACTTCCAAGCACAGCCTGAGATGCCGAGACATATTCCTGACTGGCAAGGACGATGTAAATATAGCCGGTCAGCCTGCCGTTTTCTTCCACCTGCACGGCCGAAAAAGTTTTGTATTCTCCCGGGTTACGGGGATCATCGCCATAAATGATGCTGTGTTCCGGATCATTTAAAAACAGTTTTATTGGAGTCAGGTTTACTTTCTCCAGTTTTACCACTTTATCAGGCGCCACATATTTCAAAATATTTCCCTGTGGATCGAGAACGTATACTTCAACAATCGGATTGATAACCATCATGGAGTGCATGATATCGGCCATACCCTGCTCGCTCACCACGCCATCTTTCATCTGTTCTTTGATTACATCCACCATATTGGCTGCAAGTTCACGGTTCAGGCGCTGGTTTACTTCAATACTGTACTTATTTGCCGACTGCACTGAAATGTACAACGTTATGGCTGCAAAAAATATCAGCACCAGCAAAAATATTGCCGATACCTGGACATACAAACTGTTAAAAATTTTAGATTTTATCATTTTAATTTGTGCTTATTCCTTTATAACTCTCTGAACTTATAACCCACGCCCCAGGTGGTCAGGATAAATTCGGGCTGACTCATATCCTTTTCAATTTTCGACCGCAGCCGGTTGATGTGTGAATTTACCGTATGTTCAAATCCCTCAAATTCGTAACCCCATACCTTATTCAGTAAATTCATCCGGGAATAGGTTTTGCCGGGATTGGATGCAAGATGTACCAGTAAATCAAACTCTTTTGGCGACAGCTCAATTCGTTTTCCATCAACTTCCACAATACGCATCCCCACATTAATGTAAAGATTTTCGCACCGAAATTCCTTTTCAGTTTCCCCGTCAGGTTGCAGACTGAAATCGTAACGCCGCAAAACTGCCTTAATCCGTGCAAGTAACTCCCGGATTCCAAACGGTTTTGAGATGTAATCGTCGGCGCCCATTTCCAGGCCAAGCACTTTATCTATTTCTTCCGATTTGGAAGTGAGCATCAGAATCGGTGTATGAATTTTCTCCATCCGGATGCGTTTGCAAACTTCAAATCCATCGAGTTGCGGCAGACGGATATCCAGTAAAATAAAGCGGTAGCTGTTGTTCAGCGCTTTCATTAAACCATCTTTTCCGTCATAGGATTTATCCACTTCCAGGTCCATATCGGATAAGTGAATGGATATCAGTTCCGAAATATCCCTGTCGTCTTCAATAATTAAGGCTTTTTCCATGGTAGTTTTAATTCTAAGCAAGTTCAAAGTTATTCTCCGTTTATCACAGAAGTATCACAATTTCGTAAAATTATTTGAAAATCAACTGTTTTGAAACAAAAAATCCTTTTGTACACCAAGGCATTGAAGGAAAAAAGTAAAATGTAAACCGCAACCTGTTCTAAACATTTTGATAATTTTACAGGAAATCTGAATTTGAATTGGAGCAAATGAAAAAAAATCACATCAAAATCTTTATCCTGCTGACTTTTTTTACTTTTTATGGTTTTGCAGGAAATTTGGAGGAGAATAATTACTGGAATATAACCGGCAGAAACAGTATCGTCTGGGATACCGGTAAGGCCTCAGGATTACCACATTCAGACAATATAGAAATGGCCGGAGAAAAAGTGGCCGCAATTCTTTATTATACAATCAACGAATCGCAACAACTGGAATTGAGCCGCGATATAATTTTCCCGCAGCTAAGAACTTTTAATAAAACCAACGAGCCGGACTGGAAAAAGCACAGAGCCTATTTTCGCCAAACTTTCGGAAATGAAATTCTGCCAAACCTTGCACATAACGGGAAAATACTTGCTCCGGATAAAATCGATTCAGTGGAAATTGCCGGAAAAATCATTTTTTATCATCATCCGGTGCAGGGGATTCAAATCACAAGAACTCTGCTGCCTTCGATGAAGGAACGGTTGTTTATAGAAAAATGGGAGCTTACAAATCAATCCGGGGAACAACAAACATTATCTGTTGGAAATACAAACTACACAAGTTCACAAGCCGGGTATAAAGGGATTTACCAGGTTCATGTATATACTGATGCAGAAAATGAGATACAACTGGCTCCGGGAGAAACCCGTTCATTCGCCTTATTTTTTTCTGCAGGAATTAATAATGAAGCCCTTGAAGGGTTTGATTTAACAACCGAGGAAACCGGCAGAAACCAATTTTTAAAGGAAATGAGAACTAACCTTGTATTGCAAACATCCGATGAAGTGCTGAATACCCTTTTTTATTTCTCGAAAATCAGAGCTGCGGAAAACATTTTTTCATCGAAAATGGGAATTGTCCATTCTCCCGGCGGCGGAAACTATTATGTTGGCGTCTGGGCCAATGATCAGGTGGAATACAGCGGTCCGTTTTTTCCATTCCTTGGATATCCCGACGGAAATCAGGCAGCCTTTAATGCTTACAAAATGTTTCAAAACAATATTCCTGAAAACTTTGCCCCGATATCATCGTCATTCGAAATTGACGGCGAACTACCCTGTTGCGGAAAAGACCGTGGAGATGCAGCAATGATTGCCTATGGAACATCGCAATATCTTTTAATGATGGGTGACAAGGAAAAATCAGAAGAAATTTGGCCCTTAATCGAATGGAGCCTGGAATACTGCAAAAGGCAAATCAATGAAGATGGTGTTGTTGCATCAGAAACAGATGAAATGGAGGGTCGAATTTCAACTGGTGATGCCAATCTCGCTACTTCATCGCTTTATTATGGTGGATTAAAATTTGCGTCGTACCTGGCAAAAGAGCTGGGACTGGATGAAAAAGCTGCGGTTTATGAAAACAGGAAAAATGATATTGCCGACGCTATCGAACATCATTTCGGCTATATTCTGGAAGGTTTGGAAACCTACCGGTACTTTGATGGCAATGAGCATCTGCGGCACTGGATTTGCCTTCCCCTTGTGATGGGGATTGAAAAACGGGCAGAGGCAACCACTGAAGCACTTCTCAATAAATTATGGACTGAAAATGGAGTTTTGGTGGAGTTAAACCCTGAATCAAAAAGTACGGATGTATTCTGGGACAGGGGAACCTTGTATGCGTTACGCGGAACCTTTAAAGCAGGCGCCGTAGATGAATCTTTTGAAAAACTAGCCGCTTTTTCTGAAAAAAGACTTTTAGGTGACCATGTGCCTTATGTTATTGAAGCATATCCCGAAAACAATATGCGACACCTTTCTGCTGAAAGCGCACTTTACTGCAGGATTTTTACAGAAGGACTTTTAGGTTTTGAACAAACAGGTTTTCACTCTTTTGAAATTACTCCGCAATTGCCGAAGGAATTGAATCGTTTTAAACTCTCCGGAATTCACATGAACAACATTGAATTTACAATTGATTTACAAAGAACCCAAAACAACAAGATTGATTTGAAGGTTTATACTCCTGAAAAAATGCTGGTAAGTAAAAGCAGCATTCCGGGAGATAAAGTTTTCGTTCAATTCTGATGGTTAAATTTAAAACATGGTTAACTGAACCTGAACCAGTTAAAATTAATATTTGCAACTATGGCGAAGGACATCTCCCGTTCAATACCTATTACCGGACGAAAGGAGTATGATTCGTTCAACGTCATTCGGGAAGAAAACATTATCAAATAATTTACTGAACTACAAATCGTTCAGTAAAATGCTGTTTTTTCCCAAGCACCGACAGAAAATAAATTCCCGGTTTCAGTTGAGGCAATTGCAGAACATGGTCTGAAAGCAAAGTCATTTGTTGATTTAAAACACAGCTTCCTGCAATATTAATTACCTGTACGGAATACATATCACTTTCCGAACCACTCAGTTCAATATGAAGTTTTGTTGATGCAGGATTCGGATAAATTTTCAATTCGCCTTTTTTGATCGCACTGATTCTTTTGGATGAGGTAAAAACAGGGGTTTCTGCATGATTTTCACCTTCCAGGGTAACCGTTTCATCAGCTACATTTAAAGTTATCATGTTCTCACTGTTAAAATCAACAGGAACAGTTTTTACGATGGTTTTCCCATTGTATTCCACCACAAGTTCATAAGTTCCGAGGAAGCATGAACCAAATCCGGCCATACCGGATATATCAGAAGTTGCGGTTTGTTTTTTTGTCCACCATTCATCGAGCACCAGTTTTTTATACATTTCTCCCTGCGGACGAATGTTCCAGTTTAAATCATAATAAGCTGCTTCGGGCCGCCAGTGCCGTCCTTCCCAAAATCCCCAGGCAAGAAAACCTTTTACATACGGATGGCTGAAAAGTGCCGTCATAAAATCACGCGTATAATTCGCCTTGAATTCCTCTTTTGTTGAATTAATATCAAATTCAGTTACTTTCAATTCTTTATTCAGGGAGGCAAACCTGTCGAGAATTTCAAAAACCTTCGGAATACCGGTTACCAGTTCGGCAAAATGTCCCTGCAACCCAATTCCCTGGATTTCGCCACCATTTTCATCAATATACTGAATGATGTTAAAATAACCGTTCTGATGGTTTACATCCACACCACCATTGCCCAAAATGCTGTAATCGTTGATGTACCGTTTTACATCCGGATCCACCTCTTTTGTTTTTTTAAACCAGTCGGCCATTACCTCATCCCCGGTAATATCCTGGATATCGTGGTTTGTGTATGGTTCATTAATTACGTCCCAGTCAATGAGTTTTCCTTTTGTAAAGCCTGCAGTTTCTTCAATATGATCAAGACACTCCAGTTCAAGTCGCGGCGGATTTGTTTTGTATAACTCCATAAATGAAGGCAGATATTGCCAGCCCGGCCAGATGAGATTATGCCCGCGTACATTTATTCCCCGGCTATGCAAACTGTCAATTGCGGTTAAAATATATGTATTGTTTGAACGAGTAACCCAGGGTTTCCATTTCAAATCGTTTTCAAAAACCACTTCGCTGAACAACTCATGAATGTGATTGCGATAGGTGGGATTACTTAAGTAAGTTTTTCCGTCAATGGCCGATCCAAAGCCAAATTTATGGTTCGTCATTTCGAAGGAAACTGCAGCATTTGAAACCGGATGATTATCGGCATCTACTAGTTTAACCGTTACATTTCCCTTTCTGAACTTTTCGATTCTTGCGGCAGCTTCCGTCCGCCAGGGGGCGTCAGGTTCCATTCCCGCCCATGTAATCTCCATTTCAGGCAATTCGTCAAGGCCGATGGTATTCTTATAGTTGAGGTATTGAATATTTGCTATTTCGATGGTTTGCACTGCATGACCAAAAAATATTGCAGCACGGTGATTGGCAAGAGGTAAACTCATGCTGGATTCAAATCCGTAAACGAAATGCGTCCATTCACCTCCCACTGCAAACGAGTGGCTTAAAGGTTTTTCATACGTTTCATTGTGCTCAATAATTGGTGTTATTAGTCCCTCACCTGCCTCGGAATTTGATTTGGTGCATCGTGCCCAAAATGAAACAAGGCAAATGTCACCTTTTTCGAGCGCCATGGTTGTTTTAAAAGCCACCTGAAAATTCCAGTAATTTTCGGGCAGCGAAGTTACATCCACTTTTAATGCCTTGTCAAATCCGGGATGATCTGCATTAACAACGGTGACTGTCCCCTGGCTGCCGATTTTTGTATAGTTTGAAATGGCGTCGGCAATCATATTGGTGCCGCCTGGCGGAATATCAATTGAAAAAGCCACGGATGAAATGAAAGTCAGCAGGAACAGTAATGTAGATTTGCCCATTGAATCGTTTTTAAATGTATTTGAAGTTCAAATATAACAATCCAAAATTAAATCCCTTCCCTGCAAGAAAAAAGGCATCAACTCACTTGAAAAAATCTGTAGAAAAATTAAACATATTTTGAAGTTCACCTGTTAATTTTTTACCGTCAAACGAATCCCAAACCGGACATAAAATTTTAAGTTATGGCAGAATTGAAAACAAAAGAAACAAATGCTGATGTTGTTGATTTTTTAAACGAAATCGACAATGAACAGAAACGGGAAGATTGCTTTGTCTTGCTTGATTTATTCAGTGAAATAACAAATGAAAAACCAGTCATGTGGGGCGACAGTATGATTGGATTCGGAAAATACCACTATAAATATGCCAGCGGGCGCGAGGGCAATTGGTTTCTCACCGGATTTTCACCACGAAAACAAAATATTACCATCTACATCATGTCAGGATTTAAACCCCACGATGATATTCTACAGGATTTTGGCAAATACAAAACCAGTTCATCATGTCTCTACATTAAAAAACTGGAAGATATTGATCTTGAAAAACTCCGCATCCTGATTACAGCATCAGTGAATAATATGAAAAAGGAATACAGCTGACCGGCTTATGGATTTGTGCAGATTATTATTTGCAACTGCATTCTCCTTTGAATTTGAAAATATCCTCCTTTACTGATTAATAAGACGGAATTCTTTTTTAGAGCCAAAGCAATTTTGTACCGGTTTTCACCTTACTTTCCCTATACCATGGACGGGGTAAATTCGCGATTTCATATCGGAGGTATAGCGATGGTAATACCGGGATAGTGTCAATAGCACTTCACAAACTCCTCTTTTGGGAGGTTAGGAGAAACGTATTGTCTGCATAATGTTTTCCTTCAATTTACATATATATGCTTTTAGGTGGCTGCTTTCATTTGATTTTTAAATACTCCGTAAACTGTGGTTATTTTGGTACAGATTTCAAAAGCAACTTTAGCCTCTTAAAACATCATTCACGTGAACTACTATTCCACTAATTTTTTACCCACGGAAATTGCCCTTTTCACCTGGTGAAAAACTGCCTTTTTTGTTGTCTCCGTTTTTTCTTTCATTTGTCCTTCCATGTCAACAGAAACGCTTGTTCCGTAAGGATTCCCACCTGCTGCATAGGTGACTTCGTCTGTATAACCCGGGGTTATCACTATCATTCCCCAATGATACAATGAAGTGTAAAGAGAGAGCAGTGTAGATTCCTGTCCTCCATGGGGGTTCATGGCGCTGGTCATTGCTGTGGCTACTTTATTTGTAAGCGCACCTTTTTGCCAGAGCGGACCGGTTGAATCCATAAACTGTTTCATTTGCGAGGGCACATTTCCATATCTTGTAGGGACACAAAATATGACAACATCAGCCCAGTCCAAATCATCAAGTTTAACCTCCGTTACATCTTTGGTTTCTTCAAGATGTTTTTTCCATGCCGGATTTTGTTCGATAACCGATTCGGGTGCCAATTCGGGCGCTTTCCTGATACGCACTTCAGCACCTTCGCTTTTTGCACATTCCTCGGCCCATTTGGCAATTTGATAATTGTTTCCTGTTGAACTATAATAAAAAATTCCAACTTTAATAGATTTCATTATCTTAAAATTTTAATAGTTTGTGTGTGTTTATCCTCATTTAATTCGGGGACAACTCATTTTTAAGGTCCTTACATTTAGTAACACATCAGAATTATAATTGTTAAACAAAATCACCCGATTACAACTATGATATTTCTTCATTTTCCTTTCGGGATAAATTCAGTGCCCCATCAACCTCAGTTAATGTGGCATTTTTCCCCATCTTCAAATTCATTTCTGTATAATTTATTCACCCTTTTTTATTTTTTTACTGAAACGTATAAATACAAATCAACCCGAAACCACAGTCAATTTCAGAGAATAAGTTAAAAATTTTATGATTTGAGTACCAAATAAAACCTGTTATTCCCGAAATTAAATTAGCTGGTACATTTTTTAGAAGTATGAAACAGGAAATCTAACCTGAACTATTCATAAATTTTCAAAAATATGAATAAAGTTCAGGTTAGTCCCGACTTAGATAGCCTGCCCCGAACTTGATTCGGGGAAGTTAAACTTTTATAAAAAGTTTTTACGTAATCTTAGTCGTTGTCGGAGACAGGGATTATATATGTTTAATCCGGGCTAAATAAACTGTTATGCAAAAATCTACAAAGTCACAAAAACAATTACCCCAGCTTTTTGGTGTTATGGTTATCCTTGTGGGTTTAACTGTTTCCTTTATTCCGAATTATCAAAACGAAAGAATGCCACAACCCGATGGAGAGCAACTTTGGAAATACATTTCAGAAAAAAGTAATTACAAGAAATGGAAGCACTGGCCGGAATTAAATGAAATGTATGAAGGTGAAAGTCCGCATGGTACTTTTCTTAAACTTTATGTAAATGACATTGCATACAAAGCGATTAAACATGGCGACAGGAAAATGCCCGACAATTCGACTAGCGTAAAAGAAAATTACAATAAACAAAAAGGGTTGGTTTCGGTTACTCCTGTTTATAAGGTCAAAAATTATTATCCGGAAGCAGGTAACTGGTTTTGGGCAAAATATGATATCAATGGAGAAAACTTAACAGAAGGCAAGTTGAAAGCTGCATAAGTTGCCACAGCAAAGCCGGCAGCGATGATTATTTATTTACCATTTCGAAGAACAAATGAATTGAGCAAAGATATAACTGAAATTCCTGTAGTTACCATTTGGATTTAATGGTCAATTGATTGGATACTCGCGTAATATCTTTTATTTTTGAATGCAGGAATGTTTTCGAAAATTAATTAAATGAACAGTAACAATGGTCGACCGAATTAATAATCCTAAAGTTGATAAAGTTTTAACCGGTGTTGAAGGACTGGATGAAATTACTTTTGGCGGACTTCCATATGCAAGGCCAAGTTTGATTTCAGGCTATGCAGGTAGCGGAAAAACAGTACTGGCAATGCAGTTCATACTGAACGGAATTACAAAATACGATGAACCTGGCGTTTTTATTTCGATGGAAGAAACAGAAGAAGATCTCCGGAAAAATATGTCATCGTTTGGTTACAACCTTCCGGAAATGGAAAAAGCAAACAAGCTTTGTCTCGAAAATATTAAAATCAGGCAAAATACACTTTACCATTCAGGTCATTTCGATTTAAGTCCGCTCCTCATCCGCATAGAAGAAGCAGTTAAGAAAGTTAACGCAAAACGAATTGCAATCGACACTTTTGAACTTATTTTTAACGACATCCAGGATGAAAATGTTTTCCGTCAGGAGTTGGTCCGGCTAATTCTTTGGTTAAAAGAACATCAACTGACTACTGTTTTTACTTCGGAAAAACCGCTGGTTACACAGTTAAAATCGGGAATAAATGAGTTTATTACCGATTGCGTAATCGTATTGACCCATACCCGCATCGATAACATTTACACAAGAAGACTGCATATTTTAAAGTACCGCGGAAGCAAGCACGGCACCAACGAATATCCTTTTCTGATTGATCATAACGGCATTTCTATCTTGCCAATTACCACAGTGGATATTCATAAAATCAGTTCCGAAGTTATTTCGACAGGTATTGCCGGACTTGATGAAAAAATAGATAAAAATGGATTTTATGTTGGCAGTTGCACGCTTATTTCCGGAACATCGGGAGTTGGCAAAACAAGTATGTCCATGTCAATTTGTGTCGAAGCCATGAAAAAGAACAAGCGCTGCCTTTTTTTCATTTTTGAAGAATCGGCACAGCAACTTAAAAGAAATATGAAGTCCCTTGGGTTCAATCTTGACGAATTTGAAAAAAAGAATTTACTAAAAATAGTATCCACACGCACAACAATAGTAGGACTCGAAACACATCTTGTTTCCATGTACAAGTACATCCGGGATTTTAATCCTGAAGTTGTTGTATTTGATCCGGTAACCGATCTTATTCAGATAGGAACTGTGTCGGAAGTACGTGGAATGCTGATAAGAACAATTGATTTCTTAAAAAGCAAATTGATTACTACTATTTTCACTTCATTGCTAAGTACCCATTCAAGAGAAGAGGATTTGGGAATGTCGTCGCTGGTAGATAGTTGGATAAAAATACATACGGAAGAAAAAGAACAAGACAAACTTCCACATGTCTGTATTGTTAAGATACGTGGAATGAAACACTCACGACGTGAATATATCCTTGATTTTTCGGAAAAGGGATTGAAAATTTTAAATTTAGATAAAAGCTATTAAAACCAAAATTGCTTTAAATAACTTTTATAGTACAGCAATTCACTAAATGAAACAGGAAAAGGAATATCAATTTAAATTATTTATTGCCGGAATATCGCCCGGATCAGTAAGGGCCATTGAAAATGTAAGAGAAATTTGTGATGAATATCTCAATGGAAATTATGAACTGGAAGTCATTGATATCTACCAGCAGCGACAGCTTCTTAAAGACATGGAAATTATTGCTGTGCCCACACTGGTGCGTGTTAAACCTGTACCCGAAAAAAGAATCATCGGCGATATGAAGGATAAAAATAATGTTGTTGATGTTCTGGAAATCATGGTAAAAAGACACGGCAACTAAATAAAATGAATAAAAAACAACTTGAAAATTTAAACCTGCTTTTAAAAGAACATTTTGATATGAAAAGCAGGGATTACATGTATCGTGTGCTTATAGAAAACATGAGCGAAGGTGCAGTTGTTATGAGCAACTCCCGTACAATAGTTTACAGTAATAAACGCTTTGCAGATTTAACAGGTTATAAACTTGAAAAGGTAATGGGGTCGGGTTTTGATTTGTTTTTAAGTGCACCGGACATTGAATCATTTTCAGCCTGCATGGATGAAGCAAAAGATAAACGCTCATTTCGTGAATTAAAATTAAAAACTGAACATGGCAGTATTCCCATCCTTGTTTCTGTCATATCATTTTATATAGAAGAATTACTTTATTATGGAGTAACCATCAGTGATATAACATTCCAGAAAAATGTAGAAGAAGGACTCGAATTGAAAGTGGAAGCGCGTACACTTGAATTGATCGCAACAAATAAACGGCTCACTCAAATGAATAGTGAATTGATAGAATTCAATAATTATCTCGATAATTTTGTACATGCAATTGCCCATGATTTAAGGGCTCCGGTAGCCAACCTCAAATTGGTGGAAGAAATGTTTCGGATTGCACCGGATCATGAAAAGCCAAAATTACTATCTTCGGTCCGTGAAAATATCCAGAAACTGGATATTACATTAAAAGGACTTGTTGAAATTATTGAAACAAAAGGCCAGCGCAATATAAATCAACCTGGCGTGGATGTAATTAATTTAGTAGAACAGGTGATAACTGAGCAACAAAAACAAATAAAAGTACGTAATGCTGTTATAAAAACTGAAAAACGAACGGATGAAAAAATCAATTATGTGGAGGAATTTATCAGAAGCATAACAAGAAACATGATTAGCAATGCCCTGAAATATTCACAGCCTGAAAAACAGCCGCAATTAAACATCGTTTTTGATAAAAAAGATGATTTCTTTACTTTAAGTTTTCAGGATAACGGAATCGGGATTGATTTAAGCAAACATGGAAAAAATTTGTTTAAACCATTTCAACGATTTACATTTGTCAGCCAGGGAATGGGAATTGGATTGCATATTATTAACAACATGGTTGTAAAAAATGGTGGATTTATTGATGTGGAAAGTGAGCCGGAGAAAGGAACTAAATTTACTGTATATTTAAAGGAATACGCTGAATGAAAAAAAACCATATTTTAATAGTTGATGACGACAATTATACAATTGAATTGTATAACATGCTTATCAGCTGGAGCCCGTACAAAAAGTATGTAACCACTCAGGAACATGCAGTGCAGGCGATGAAATACCTTTTGGATCTTCATTTAAACAATCCGGAAGTTTTTCCTGAATATATTTTACTTGATCTGCGAATGCCCGAAATGCATGGTTTCGATTTTATACGTTTGTTTGAAGAAAATTTTCCTGACAGAAAAAACAAAACAAACTTTGTAATAACTACAAGCTCAGTCATAAAAAAAGACAAGGAACAGGCATTTCAGTTCGACTGTGTAAAAGATTTTATAGTTAAACCTATACCAGGTAACTATATTGAAAAACTGGTTACCGGAGTCTTAACCGAAATCCTTGAATAGAAAAGCAGAAGTCATTTATTCCTCTGAAATATGATTCTACTGGTTACCTGTTTCTGTATACCGGCTTATACGTCGTTTTAAACAGTTACATTGTAGCGAGCTGGCAATTGCTTATTTTTTTATTGTACAGATTGTTCAAATAAATTTTGTGTTCGAGCGACTGGATGATAACATCAGAGAAATCGCGTTCAGCAAAACGCGAAGCACTTAAAAGGCCGCCGGGACTAAAAACATTGACTTCAATTAATTTTGAACCAATAATATCGAGCCCAACCAGGAACATGCCATCGCGAACAAGATTTGGTCTGACAGCTTCTGCAATTCTCAGCATATCATCGGTAATCACAGGAGGTTTTGCTTCTCCTCCGGCATGCAGGTTAGAGCGGATATCATCCTCAGCATTTTTCCGGTGTACTCCTGCATATTTGCCCTTGTGTTCAAGTATCCTTCCATTAAGTAAAAAAATTCTTGTATCTCCTTTTTCAGATTCAGGTATAAACTCCTGTGCCACAATGTAACCTTCCTGGCTAATGGCTTCAATCATCTGGTTCAGGTTTTTTACATTTTCCTTATTTACCTGAAAAACACTTCGTCCGCCAGAACCAAACAAAGGTTTAACCACAATACTTTGATTGTTCGCCATAAAAAATTCATTTATTTCTTTATTATCTCGCGAAATTATTGTCTCAGGCCTCACCTCTTTCGGAAACTGCTGAAAATAAATTTTATTCAGTGCGTGCGACAAACCATGGGCATCGTTTAAAACAATTACACCTTCTTCAATGGCCATCTTGCCAAATGAAATTCCGGCTACTCTGGCCCACGAGCGTGTTTTATCTTCTTCAGCCGGATCATTTCGCAACAGAATAATGTCCATATCCTTTAGATAAATCCTTTGCTTGTTCTTTCCATTTTCTTTAAGGTTTTCGAGATAGGATCCCAGGTTTCTGAACTTTTTGTCTTCAGCTTTTACAGCGCGTCCCCCCGCACATCCTTCAGGATAGTACGACAAATCTTCAATACCTATATAAAAAACATCATGCTTCTGGTTGTGCATTTTTTGCGCAAGTACAGTTGTAGTGTAAGGTTCGCGTTCAGTCTGAACATTGTTAACTATCATGCATATCTTCATATTTCTCAAATTTAAAAGCGGAAATTGTTTTCCCCTTATTTTGTTTTTGTACTCTTTAAAACATATTTACCTGGTATTGAAATTTTAAATCTGTATTATTATTTCATATTGCTGTATTTACAAGTTCAGTAATGCTTTTCATCTCCCTTATTTTAGATAATTTCCGTAATGACTCGCGATTGGTTAAATAATTCGGTTTAATTTTCAGCGGTTTTAATATTTCTCTTGAAATCAATTCATTGATTACCGGAAAATAACTTTGTTTTATTTTACCGATGAGCAATGGCTCCAGCGGATTATCGTCTTTCAGATAATTTATCAACTGTAAAAGTCCTCTGAGATAGATGGCATCTTTTGTTAATCCCCCACCTCTGTACACACGCGTTGCAATAAAAAAAGCTTTTCTTGCAGGAAAATGAAAGCCATCTGTCAGCAATTCAAATGTTTTTTTAAAATTATTATTATTTATAAGGGAATCAACAGCAAATACTCTTGCAGCCAGCACCTGCATCCTGGATTTGCTAAGGCCTCCACTTAAATATTCCGCCAGTACTGCTATTCCTTCCTGCAACTCTTCGTATCCAGGAATACCGCTGCTCAATAACTTCAACGGCTGGCTTTTTCCGTTGTAATAGGTAACAACATGAGTTCCGATTTCATGTTGAATCAATGCATTTGCACGATTCTTTGCCACCCTGGTTTTTGCCGGAATATTTAAAACACCTTTGTTTACCATCATATTATCGATGGTATCTTTTATCTCTACTTTTTGGCAGATTTCGTCACATTGGGTTTGAAGCGTCAGTAACTCCTGCAGGGCAAGGGCAGCAAATTCATCGGTGTTGTAATATTCATTGTCCCCTCCGGTTTTTTCTTCGCCGGGAGGAAAGATTTCAAGTATTTCGTGTGCAACAGCTAATAACTTGTTGCTTACTGTTCCAAATAATTGCAAACTTCCATAGAAAAAATCCTTTGATTCTCTTTCATTCAGCATGGTAAGCATCTTGTCCACTTCCGCCCGTTTTTCGCGAAATAAAAACCCCAAAGTTGGATCATCAATATCTTCAATACGAATATTATACAACCTTCTTTTCAAAAGCTCCGGATCACTTGGCATCATCCGGTAGTGAAAAACAGGTTGTTTACGGAAGCCGCTTTCCTTAAATTCTTTCCACGCCTTTTTACTGTTTACCGGTGAAACAAGCATCAGAAAATGAATCTGATTGTCAATATCAACCAGTTCTTTATCAATTTTCCACACATCGGGATGCAATTCCCGTTTTGCAAGACTCTGAAATCCTGAAAATTTATGGCTTGTCTGTACTTTCACGAAATCGAAAACCAGCTTTTTCACCACTTTCGAAAATTCAGAATACAATTTCCGCTCCAGCAGAGGATAAATATTCCTGGTTTCGGTATCCAGATAAAAAGACTCCATTTTTAATCCCAAAAGCAAACATTCCAGTTGTTTCAGCGATTTTTTACTCAGTAAAGGCTGAAAATTTTCAGGGCACCTCTCTTCCGAATTTCTGATGCTAACGAGAGGAATCAATCCTGCAAGATCCATTTCTGCAATATAATCTTTTACAGACAATACAGCTTTTGGAAGAAAATCCGTAGGCCCAAAGAGCTCAAAACCAGCAGTATTCAAATCTGAAACAGCTGCATTGTTATCGGGCCAGATTTCGAAAAGCAAAAATGCACCAAATTCATCCGACATTTTCTTTACTATTTTCTTAACCAGATGTCTGTATTCCTGATATTGTTCTTCAAAACATATAATATAAGATGCCTCATTTTTAATGATATTCTCAATTACAACATCTTTTGCTTTTTCTTTCGAAGGCCTGTAGACCAGCATAAAAGGCAATTGTCTTTCAATATGAATCATTCCTGAACCATTGAGCTGAAAATTTATCTTTCCATTTTCATCCAGTTTGGATTCAAGTGTTTCAAATTCATTTCCTTTTAAAACTTCTTCCATAACCTTAATTTTTTGCCTCTTTATTTAGGTTAACATCAGTTTTACCTGTTTGTTTTCTTAGATGTACGGTGTTTTTTGAATGAGGGCAAACTAATTTTTCTCAATCGTCCGGCTTCACGTAAAGTACCTTGAACAGTTTCATTTAAAGCAGCTTTCAAAGCCTTAATCCTGTTAATATTTACAGCTCCGGTCCATTCATCCATAAAAATTTTTTTAAACTCTATAGCCAAAACACAACTACGCTCCGGATAATTTGCATGCACCCATTCGGAAAGAAATCCGCCTTTAAACCGCACATTTTCCTCCACAATAAGGTGCCTTCCCAAAAAATTAAAAGCCCGGAGTTGACTTTTAAAATGTTCAACAAGCGGAATCCATTTATGATTTAAAGTGCCTGTACCTACATTGATTTCCGGATTTTTCAGCGGGTCATCTCCCGTTTCGCGGTTTTCGCGTTTAAAGTTGTACGAATGAATATCGTAAACCACTATAAATCCGTACTTTTCAATGAAAAGGGTTATCTGCTGTTTAAGCCATTTGTAGAAATCGTCGTATTGTTTAAGGGAATTTTCCCACACCTTCTCCGGAACGTTATCTTTCCACACTTTTATTCCCCACGATTGTTCGGGATAACGATAAACCGCAGATTCCCGCGGACGGTTTACATCTGTCTCAAACCGCGAAGTATGAATAATGAAGCGGCTTGGGGCGATATCGGTAAAATACCCTGTACATGGATCTTCTTCGCGCAAACGGTCAAACTCACCGATATCAAGAAATTCAGCAGCTTCGCTCCGGATGCTGTGCCCGTTATGTATTGCAGTTGCCAGTAACGGACTGGCATCCACATTAATGTCGTGCCAAAAGTTTATCATACAAGTTATTTTGAAAAATCTGTGCCAAAAACAGGCACCAAATTCTTCAACTTATAATAAAACACTGATACTCATTCAGTATGAATAAATAAAACTTCAGATATCCAATTGGCAATAATTGCCAGGACTGTGTAAAATCCACAATCAACCATACAGTTTTTATTACAGGTTGATTTGCGGTTGTATTCAAGACAGGTAAATTCTCTTTTTGTACCCTCAGGTGGCACTTTGAAGCGATAAATGAATATTTCGTTTTGTTTACCGGCTAAAATTCCATGTTGCATTTAGTTCCAGAACAGGCCCGAAACGATTATATTCAACATCCTGGTGAAAAATCTCCATTGCGGATGGATTATAAATCCGGGTATTAATACGTTCAGCACTAGAATTGAAAATATCCAAAACTTTCAAACCTAAATTCAAGTTTCCGAGTATTTCGGGAGAATAATTAAAGGCAACATCAGAGCGGTAAAGAAACTCGCTGCTTCCCTGCAAAGTAACTGAAGCGGAACGAAGATCAACGTCAAAAGTAAATTTTAAAGCGTCCGTCAACATCATATCCATATTTCCTTTAAAATTCCAGTTGGTGCTTTGGGTGCTTTCCCTGTAGCCAAAAACATCGCCTTCTATTTTGAAATTGTACAATGCACCACCCACAAAAAAATTCAGCTTAGGGCCGGCAACGAAGCTTGCATTTATTTCGCCTCCGGCAGCATGCGAAGCTCCAATGTTGGAGTAACTTCTGATTAATACATTTTCTTCGGGATAAACTGCATTCACTCTGAAAACTGCGTCGTTGGTTCCGCGAATAAAACCGGTAAGCGTAAAGCTTTGCGGCCCCACTTTTTTATTAACTGAAAGTTCAATATGGCTAATGTACTCCGGTTTTAAATCCGGATTTCCCATTTCAAAAACTTCCAGATGACGGCGGTATAAAAAAGGTGCCATATATCTTACAGCCGGACGGTTTATCCTTCTGCCGGCAGCAAAAATAAAGGTGTTGTTTTCGTTTAAATCATATTTGGCATGCAGCACCGGAAACACGTCCAGCCTGTTAATTTCGAAAAGTGTTTTTGAAGGATGATTAAAAATATTCAGGTATTCCGGATGTTGGGTTTCCAGCTTCTGATCGGTAAATTCGAGGCGCAAACCAGCAATATACCTGAATTGGCCCCAGCCGCCGGTATAATTCACAAATCCTGCATAAACCGCTTGTGAAAAATCGATATAATTACTGACAGGAACATTGGTTCCCCAATTTCCGGTTGTTGTATTTAAGGTGTCGTAGTTAAAATCTCCCGAATGATTTATAAGCTGCGGCTCAAATCCGACGCTAACCACGTCGCCATTATCCAGTTCTTTTGCATAATCAGCAGAAAACCGGTACCCGTTCAGAGGGATATTTTCACTTTCGGTCAAATGATGTTTTAAAATTCCCACTTCATCCGCCGACTGACTGAAATCAAATTCCTTGTTTTCCACCCGGCGGTTTAATTCAGAATGTTCGAAAAGAGCAGAAAGCCGGAGTTTTGAATTATTTGGAAAAAGCAGGGAATATTCAAGATTTCCCCTGTGAAAGATTCCGCTTTTTTTGTCGAAGTTTGAATTGTAAAGCCATTGGTTCAACGGATTTATTCCTTCTAACGGTTTCTTATTAATATCTGCAAAAAATGTATTGTACACATAAAACATGGAACGGCCTTCATTCCGGTGTCCATAAAAATAAGAACCCGACAAAGCATTTAAACCTCCCAAATTATAGTTGAAACCGGCATTTGCCGAATAGTTTTCATTCCATTCAGGACGGTTTCCGCCACCGGTAACATGAAAATAAGAGCCATTTTCCTGTAACAAACGGGTATCGCCGGTTCGGCTTACATTCACATTCTGTTTGTTATAGTTCAACCCGCCAAAAAGCGACAGTTTGTTTTTACTGTAAGAAAAATCAACACCACCCGAATAACGGTTGTCATTCAACTTATAATTACTCAGTTTATCTGTTTCATTTCCCCAGGGTGCACCTCCGATTAAACCATTTACTGAAACAGACAAACCTTCTTCGTCTCTCTTTTTAGTTGAAATATTTATGATGCCGCTTCTTCCCTGCGCCACATAATTTGCCGTTGGAACAAAAATAACATCAATGCTTTCTATTGAATTGGCGGAAATCTGCCCGATTAAAACTGAGTTTTCAATTTGTGTCGGTTTTTCGTTAAGATAAATTTTAAACTCCGATGTTCCGCGCAGCAATACGGTTCCATCGGGCGCCACAGAAACTGATGGTAACTTGTTTAAAAGATCGGTTGCAGTTCCACCGCGTGCAGTTTCAAAATCATCAGGAAAATAGGTTTGCCTGTCAATTTTACGAAAAGCTGGAATCAGGCCATATGCTTCAATGTCTTCCCTGATAATTAGGGCAGGCTTCAGTTTGATTTCACCTAAATCAAGCGGGGATTTTTCCTTTGAAAGAAAAAGATTTAAAGTATCGGGAACATAGCCGTTCACCAAAATAACAATCTGCATTTCACTGAATGGCAAATCTTCGATTTCAAATCTGCCACCTGCATCCGAAATTGTTGTATTGAGCAGGTTAATATATCCTTTGTTAAAAATGGAAATGGTGGCAAAAGGTATGTTTTTGTTGTTTTCAAAATCAACAACAACTCCTTTTAGAACTCCGTTTTGAGTAAACGCCGGAAAAAAAATAATAATAAATATTACTGTAAAAACAAATCGCATATTGCAGAGTTAGAAGTTAAAACACTTAACATCTGTTAAAACAGTCGCTTTAA
Organism: uncultured Prolixibacteraceae bacterium; assembly: GCA_963816685.1. GTDB lineage: Bacteria > Bacteroidota > Bacteroidia > Bacteroidales > Prolixibacteraceae > CAVYUC01. The sequence goes on from CAWFMB010000038.1 coordinate 213,526, forward strand.
ATAATGGTTCAGAAATTTGCTGAAAGGAGAATGAACCGGAAAAAAACCAACTGCAATATGGTTCAGAATAAAACTTAAAAAGTTTCCTGTTTTTAACCATTAAACAGGAAAATATTATTATATTTTCAAAAACAAAAAACACTAACTATGGATTTTCCGTTGTTCCACCTCGATTTTATGGGAAACCGCATGCTTGTTGCAGTAATTGCAATTTTACATGTAATTATAAACCATGCTCTTGCTGTAGGATTTGCACCGCTTGTCACTGTACTCGAATTCCGTGGCTATCAAAAGCAAAAACAGGATAAAGAAAAAGGCCTTGCCTGGGATGAAATGGCACGTAAACTCATGTTTACAGCTTTTATTATTACCACCACACTTGGTGCATTAACGGGAGTAGGAATCTGGTTTGCAGCATCCCTGGCCAATCCTGCATCACTGGGCAGCCTCATCCGTGTGTTTTATTTCGCCTGGTTTACTGAATGGATCATCTTTGTACTGGAGGTTGTTTTCGTTATCATTTATTACCTCACGTGGAAGAAATCAAACAGTTCGCCCGAACGAAAAAGGAAACATATTTTACTTGGAATGTGGCTCAGCATATTTTCGTGGCTGACAATGGCTATTATAGTTGCAATTCTAGGATTCATGATGGACCCCGGCAGCTGGACAGAACATAAAACATTATTTAGCGGATTTACCAATCCATTATATCTGCCGCAACTGGTTTTCCGCACCTCGGTGGCTATGATGATGGCTGGTTGTGTTGCATTGCTAATTACTGCTTACACTTTAAAAAGGGGAAATTTTATCCGTCCGGAAATATTGCGGCACATTTCGTTCTGGATATTGCTTTGGATGCCGGTTGCTGCCGTTGGTGCCTATATATATTACTGGTACATTCCGCGCTCCATGATCGGAAACCTTCCGGTTGCACTTGCAACACAACAGTTTCAGGATTGGTATGATTCACTCCTTCTTGTAATTAAAGTTGTTGTTGGAATTGGTTTCGCTGTTGGAATCCTCGGAACAATTGCTCCGAAATGGATACCAAAACATTTATTGATAATTCCTGTTTTTGCTTCCTTTCTTTTTTTAGGAACTTTTGAGCGACTGCGGGAATTTATAAGAAAACCTTATGTAATTGGGAACTATATGTACGCCAATGGAATTCTTGTAGAAGAATATCCACTTTATCAGCAGGAAGGCCTGTTGAAAAATGCGCCCTACTCATCAGTTTCCGAAATTAATGAGGAGAATGTGGTTCAGGCAGGAGAAGAAGTATTTACACTCGCCTGTTCGCGTTGCCATACAACAAACGGAATAAATTCAGTGGTTGTGCGGTTTGAAAAAATGTATGGCATCGATAAACCTTTTGATGTTGAAGCAATGAAAGCATACATGAAAGGAATGCACAATGTACGTTATTATATGCCGCCATTTCCTGGAAATGATGCAGAACTTGAGGCCCTTGCGAAATATATTGCTATTCAGCAAAAAGAACCCACCGCACTTGAAGGTGCGCAATTAAAAGGTGTTGATATAAAAGAAATAAAATACTAACCTGAAAAACCAATTAACAATGATAAGTGCAAATATTCTACAGATACCTGTTCCCAAAGATATTCCGCTGCCCATGCCGCTACCTGAAGGACTGCTGGTTTTTATCCTGATTTTTTCATTCCTGCTTCATATCCTTTTTATAAACCTGATGGTTGGCGGAGGAATTCTTACTTTCTGGTATGAATTGAAGGGAAGAAAAAATAAAGATTACGATAAACTTGCCAAAGAAATTGCCAATACAATTACCGTGAACAAAAGCATGGCGGTGGTACTTGGTGTAGCGCCTCTGTTATCAATTAATGTATTGTACACCCTTTATTTTTATTCCTCCAATGCTTTAACCGGTAACATCTGGATTGGAATAATTCCATGGGTTACCGTTGCTTTTTTGTTGGTTTACCTGCACAAATACACCTGGGATAAACTTTCGGAAAATAAAACCCTGCATCTGGCTATTCTTGGTATCGGAGTTTTCAGTTTCTTACTTATTCCATTCATCTTTTTAACCAATATCAACCTCATGCTTTTCCCTGAAAAATGGGGTATGGTTAAAGGTTTTACCGATGCACTTGTATTGCCGAATGTATTTCCACGGTATTTCCATTTTATTACAGCATGTTTGGCAATCACGGGTTTATTTCTTGCTTTTTGGTTTGGCAGAAAAGCATTTACAACCGAAGATAAATTCAATTCACTTTCAAAAAAAGAAATTACAAAGCAAATGCTAAACCTTGCCTTAATTACCACAGGTATTCAATTTATTTTTGGGCCGCTTCTGTTTTTAACACTTCCGGGAAAAGGAGTTAGCTGGGGATTATTCTGGGTGATAATGGGTGGCGTTACAATTGCAATTATTGTCATGTTTCAGCTGTGGAAACTGCTCCGTGAAAATGAAAATCCCGGAAAACGCTTCTATATTGTAATTGGCTTGTTTACGGTACTTGTTGCATTCATGGGAACCGGCAGGCATTTATACCGTGAAAATGCGCTGAAAACACATAAACAAATGGTGGCTGAACGCACCACCGCACATTGGAAAGCAGTAAAAAAAGCCCACGAAAACATACTTATGCCGCAAGTGGAATCAGAAGATGGAAAAAGCATGCCCGGAGAAATTTTATTTAAAAACAACTGCTCGGTTTGTCATGCTGCCAATACTCGGTTGGTTGGACCATCGATGGCAGAAGCAGCTTCCATTTATGAAAATAATATGGAAGGATTAAAAAACTGGATAAAATCACCTGGACGAAAACGGCAGGATTATCCTCCTATGACCGGCTTTCCGCAATTAAGTAATCAGCAGTTAACTGATATTTCGGAATATATTCTTCAGGAATCATGGAACTAAAAGCCTGAATAAATATTAAGAAATACTTAAATAAATAAGATTTGATACAGGCAATTTTCAACAACAACAGCAAACTATTAAAATTTAGAAAGTTACAAGTCAACAACAGGAGCGACATAATTTACCAAACATTTCGTTAAATTATTTTGTTGTACATTTCAAAATTAATTTCACTACCAGTTAATATGCCATGAAAATCAGTTCCAGAATGCGGTTTCTAATCAGGAACGGACTAAAAGGTTTGGTCTGGCTTGCGGTTTTAATCACTGGTTACCTGCTGTTTAAAAAACTGATTTTTTCACATAATCCGGATCTTTGGATTGAACGGTTTTATGCACAACCCGAAATTGTATATATGATCTTTGGAGCGTCAGAGCTGTTTTTTGGAATTATTCCTCCCGAACTTTTTATGATTTGGGCTGCTAATAAAGCTTCTCATTCACACTACTGGTTAAATATAGCATTTTTTGCAGGAGTATCGTATGCAATGGGTTATGTTACTTTTTTGGTGGGACAGTTCCTCTACAAAAGAGTAATTTTCCGCTACATCAGGATGAGGTTTTTAAAAACACTAACCCCAAAACTCAGAAAATACGGATTATTTTTAATCATTGTAGCTGCACTTACTCCACTCCCATGGTCGGGAACAAGTTTACTTGTAGGTGCCTCCGGATATCCCGGAAAACAATTCCTGCGTTACGCATTGTTTCGTATTGTGCGGTTTTTTGTTTACGGTTTTATTATCTACCAGACTCATCAGATTTAGCGAATAACAAAACATCAAACCTCATTCTTTGTTTCATCTTGTAAAGTTGAAGTGAAAAATAAATGAAAAACAGGAATTTTTCTATTGCTGTTTTTTACATCAATTAATTGATCTATGGCAAAGGAACTGGAAAAAGCAACGTTGGGTGGAGGATGTTTCTGGTGTACAGAAGCTGTTTACAAGGAACTAAAAGGAGTTACGGATATTAAACCTGGATACAGTGGTGGTCACATCAAAAATCCGGCTTACCGTGAAGTTTGTACCGGCAGAACCGGACATGCAGAAGTAGTGCAGGTAACGTATGATCCGGAAGTGGTTTCATTTGCAGAAATACTTGAAGTATTTTTTATGACTCATGATCCGACGACTGTAAACCGTCAGGGAAACGATGTTGGGACCCAATACCGTTCGGTAATTTTTTATCACAACGAAGAACAAAAACAAATTGCAGAAAACGTTATTCGCCAATTTGAGGAAAAACGTATTTATAATGCTCCAATAGTTACTGAAGTAATAGCATTCGATAAATTGTATGTGGCAGAGGATTATCATTTCAACTATTTCGAAAGAAATAACAATCAGCCGTACTGCCAGTTTATTGTGGCGCCAAAAGTTGAAAAATTTAAAGAGATTTTCAAGGAAAAACTAAATCAATAATTACCATTTTATCAGCTTACCCCGTTGTTCTGTTTTATCACCTTTTAAAATCCGGTAGATATAAATTCCACCGGAAACACCTTCCACATGAACAGGAATAGTTTGATCTCCGGAGACTATTTGCAATTTTTCATTAAAAATCATATTTCCGGCAGTATTAAACAACTGCAACTGTAATGTAAGATTTGACGCAGAAGTTATTTTGAGACTTAAAATTTTGGATACCGGATTTGGGTACAAATCAACTGTCAATCCTTTTTCATAATTAGGTAATTCATTGCCACAATGTCCGGGAATTGCAAGATGCAGCAATCGCATGCGCTCGTAAATCCAGTTTTTTAACCAGTTTACTTCAGTTAAATAATCATTTCCAACATAATAATTTGGCCAGACCCACTCATCCAGCACAGGCCAGCGTTGATAATTACGTTCGGCAGGTTTGTCCAAAAGATCCACCAAGCTGTCTGCAACTTGTATCACCCTTTCGGTTGAGAGGACAGTTTGATGTAATGAATCCCACCTGCATCTTAGGTTTGAAGAAAAGTTCTGATCGCCTGCCAAAAGCCGCCACCAGAAAGGATTTTGCCACATATCATCCTGCAAGTCAGCATATACCTGCAAACCGTTTCTTTCCCATGCAAGTAGATAATTTGCGTTTCCATAGGCAAGATTAAAATCCCAAACCGGACCTGCATTTAATTTATCATTTTTATCCTTGTAAAAAAAAGCACTTAAACGGTAAGCATCAATATTTTTTGCCAGCTCATTTATGATGAAATAATCAATAAATGAACGAATATTAATGTATTTCTGATAACCAGTTACAGGGTCAAACTCCCTTTTGTACATTGCATTCTCAAAATCGTGAAAGTAATTCTGAATATATTCTGCCTGAACATCCTGTATTTCATCTGATGCAGGATATTCATACTGATAAAATGTAAATGTATTCTTTTCATTACTGAATTTTGAATACCAGCCACCACCTCCGCTTCCGGTTTGCTTGTCTATTTTAATAATATAGCCCCCGGTTAAATCCTCTCCTGTTGTATCTTTCGGAGTTAGCTTTGCCACATCGATCCGATTATTATCCCTTTTTATTTTTTCCATCAACACATAAACTCCCTGGTATTCATTATTAAGAAAAAGCTCTACAAAACGGCAGCGCGAAGCATAATCTCCAAGCGATGCAGCAAGAGTAAAAGTGAGCACATTCCTGATTAAAGTTTTGTCGGAATAAGGAGCATACAAAATCCAGTCTTCTTCTTCAGGTAAACCAAGTAACGGAAAATCCATGTCTTTCCCGGAAGCGTCAATTGTTTCGAAACCATAAGATTTTTTAGGATACATTTGAGATGATGATCCCCGGATTTCAATCCTTATTTTTCCGTTGTAATGATTAAAATCTCCGGAAGTAGAATTTGATGCTGCATCTTTATTCCACACTACTCCAAGTTCGGCAACAATTTTGGGTTCATCCCTGATTTCATTTCCGTTTGTATTGATAAAAAACAAAGGCAGGTTTGATGAAAAACTGCGGTTTTGAGCATCCAAAGAAAAAACACAGGAAGTAAGCAGAATGATTAATATGAATTTTCTGTGGTTCATAGTTATTCAACAAAAAACCCGAAGAAATTCTCCGGGTTTAAAGTTATAGAAAATAACCACTACTTACAATTCACGAATCCATATATTCCTGTAGCTTACCGGATTTCCATGATCCTGGAGTACAAGGCTTCCAGGTCCATGTTTTTTAATTGAATATTCCGGGATTCCGATATATTCAGTCGGTCCACGCATTTTCACATTGTTTTGAACCACTACTCCATTTTGCAAAACTGTAATCCTTGGAGGAGTAAAATAAGTTCCGTCATCATTAAACCGTGGCGCAGTATAAATAACATCGTAAGTTTGCCATTCACCCGGTTTTTTAGATGCATTTACCAGTGGTGCATGTTGTTTGTATATACTGCCGGCCTGTCCGTTTCTGTACGTGCGGTTATTGTAACTATCCAGCACCTGCAGTTCATATTTTTCCTGCATGAATATACCACTGTTTCCGCGGCCCTGGCTTTCTCCAACTACTTCTGACGGTGTACGCCATTCAATGTGTAACTGATAATCGTTAAATAAACGTTTGGTTTTAATAACACCGGCACCTTTTTTAACGGTTACCGCACCGTCAGCAACTGTCCATTGCGGTTGGCCGCCATTTTCACCTGTCCATTCTTTCGATAAATCAGTTCCATCAAAAAGTACAATGGCATCAGAAGGTGCATCCGATGGAGTATCACCTGGAGTAACAACCGGAACTTCCGGATCCCAGATTTCTGTCATTTCAGGTTTCATTTCCATTGGCTCCTGCTGAGCGAATACTGAAACAGCTGCAAACAGCAGCAAAAAAGTGAAAACTTGAATTCTTCTCATGATTTAATTATTTTAGGTATTTAAAATTAAAGTCCCAGTTCTTCCATCAATGCATCAATTTTAGATTCAGCCTTTTTCTCTGCTTCGTCAAACTGATTGCGCGAATGCAATTCTCCTTTTACTTCGAAATAAAATTTTATTTTTGGTTCTGTACCGGATGGCCGCACTGAAATTTTTGTTCCGTCTTTTGTAAAAAACTGCAAAACATTGGATGTTTCCTTCTGATCTATTCTTTCTTCTTTATTAGTAATCAAATTTTTTGCTGTTAATGTTGAATAATCCTTTACCCATTCCATTGGGGAGCCTCCAAGTTCCCTGGGCGGATTGTTCCTGAAATTGGTCATAATCTGCTGAATTTCTTCAGCCCCGGTTCTTCCTTTACGAACAACATATTTCATTTTTTCTTTCGAGTATCCATATTCCAGATAAATATCCTGCAGCAACTGATACAAAGTTTTCCCCTGATCGATTGCCCAGGCAGTAATTTCTCCCATTAATGCGCAGGAAGAAACTGCGTCCTTGTCGCGAACAAAATCAGCCGGCATAAATCCAAAACTTTCTTCACCGCCACCAATGTACTTTTTTGTTCCTTCCAACTCGCGGATAACTTCGGCTATGTATTTAAAACCTGTATAAACATCGAAATATTCAATGTTGTTTTTTCTTGCGATTTCGGCAATCATTTCGGTGGTAACGATTGTTTTTACAATAAATTCATTTCCCTTCATTGCACCGGCTTCCTTCATTTTGGTAATGATGTAGTAAATAAAAAGCAGTGCAGTTTGATTGCCGTTAACAATAACGTATTTTCCTTTATCGTTTTTAACCGCTACACCAATCCTGTCAGAATCCGGATCGGTGGCCATTACTACATCAGCTTCCATTTCAATTGCTTTTATTATGGCCATTTCCATTGCTGCCTCTTCTTCAGGGTTGGGAGATATGACTGTTGGAAAATCACCACTGACAACATCCTGTTCGGGAACATTGATGATATTGGTAAAACCAAATTTATGCAGGGCTGCCGGAACCAATTTCACACCTGTTCCATGAATTGGTGTATATACAATTTTTATGTCTTTATGCCTTTCAACAACTTCAGGCGAAATGGATACCTTTTTAACCTGTTCCAAAAATTTCTGATCCATTTCATCACCCATAATTTCAATCAGATCATCAGTACCGTCAAACCTGATATCTTCAGGCTTAATCTTTGCCACTTCATTTACAATGTTGATATCATGAGGAGCAACAATTTGCGAACCATCATCCCAGTAAGCTTTATATCCATTGTATTCTTTAGGATTATGTGAAGCAGTAAGAATAATGCCGCTCTGGCAGCCCAATTCACGAATGGCAAATGACAGTTCGGGTGTTGGCCGAAGATCATCAAAAAGATACGCCTTGATACCATTTGCTGCGAAAATTTTAGCACTGCTTTCGGCAAACAACCGGCTGTTGTTGCGACAATCATGACCAATTGCTACTTTAATTTCCTGAAGATCAGCAAAATTCTTCTTAAGATAATTCGCTAATCCCTGAGTTGCAGCACCAACGGTATATTTGTTCATCCGGTTGGTTCCTGCTCCCATAATTCCACGCAAACCACCTGTGCCAAACTCAAGGTTTTTATAAAAAGAATCGATTAATTCCGATGAATCTTCATTATCCAGTAAACGCTGAACTTCTTGCCGTGTTTCTTCATCGTAAGTTTCAGAAAGCCAGCTTTTAGCTTTCCCGCGCACCTGATTTAATATTTCTTTATCTTCCATTGTTGGTTTTTTCATTTGTTATGGTAACAAATTTACAATTTTATTGTTAAGTTTCGCCTGTATTTTATCAGTACAAATATCACCTGCTTTCCTCAATGTTCAATTTTTTAAGACAAATCTGTAAACTGTCCTTCCAGTATGGAATTTTAATATTATAGGTGTTTTTAATTTTTGATTTGTCCAGTACACTGTAAAATGGACGTCGTGCCGGACGCGGAAAATCTTTTGAAAGCAAAGGATGTATTTTACATGTAATTCCTGAATGTTCAAAAACTGAAAATGCAAAATCATACCAGCTCGCAACTCCTTCATTCGAATAATGATATATACCGGGCACAAAACTTTCAGGATATGCATATCGCTTTTCGGCAATATAAAGAATTGCTTTTGCCAAATCAGCGGCATACGTTGGTGTTCCAACCTGGTCAAAAACAATATTGAGTGATTCCTGTTCCTGCCCAAGCCGTAGCATTGTTTTTACAAAATTAGTTCCGAAAGATGAATACAGCCATGAAGTGCGGATTATCACTGATTCAGGATTTCCTGCCAAACAATTTAGTTCCCCTTCCAGCTTTGTTTTTCCATAGACAGTTTGTGGATTTGGGGTGTCATTTTCTGTATATGGTCTAAAACATTTACCGTCGAAAACATAATCAGTTGAAATATGAATAAAACCTGCACCTGCTTCTTTTGCTGCACTTGCCATAATTCCCGGAGCAACTGTATTTAATTTTTGAGCGGTTTCTGCATCTGTCTCTGCTTTGTCAACTGCAGTATATGCGGCACAGTTGATGACAATGTTGGGCAAATATTTACTTAAAAAAAACAGAATCGCTTTTTCATCAGTAATATCCAGCGAGTCTGCGTCAGTAAAAATAAACTGCCAGTTTTTATGAATGCGGGCCAGTTCATTTAATTCGCTTCCCAACTGACCATATGATCCGGTAACTAAAACCTTCATTATCTGTTAAAATATAAAATTCATTTCTGCTTTGTTAAGAGCCGGTGCATTCAAATCCTTTTCAGAAACTTTTTGTTCTGCCTTATTAATTTTCCAATCGATTCCAAGAAAAGGATCATCAAATTTAATGCTTCTTTCAAGTTCCCTGCTGTATAGATTATCGCACTTATAGGAAAAAACGGCAGTTTCGCTCAACACTGAAAAACCATGGGCAAAACCACGGGGTATATAAAGTTGTTGTTTATTTTTTTCATTAAGTTCTATACCAAACCATCTGCCAAAAGATGGCGAATTTTTACGTAAATCCACTGCAACATCATAAACTGTTCCCTGAACAACGCGCACAAGTTTTGCCTGTGCAAAAGGATTCAACTGATAATGTAAACCTCTGATTACCCCTTTTTCCGATTTCGACTCATTATCCTGGATAAACTGGACTCTAATTCCAGCTTCAAGATATCGTTCATAATGAAAAGATTCAAAAAAATATCCGCGCTCATCTTCAAAAACTTTTGGTTCGATAATTAACAAACCGGGAAGTGATGTTTTTGTAATTTTCATGTTCAGTTAAAACGATTGAATTTGTTTGTCTGCCAACCGCAACAGATATTGTCCGTATTGATTCTTACTTAAAGGTTCAGCCAGTTCAATTAATTGTTCGCGACTGATAAATCCTTTTTTAAATGCTATTTCCTCAATACACGAAACTTTTAACCCCTGCCTTTGTTCAATAGTCGCAATAAAATTCGAAGCTTGCAGAAGACTGTCATGTGTACCGGTATCGAGCCAGGCAAATCCACGGCCAAGCAATTTCACGTTTAATCTGTTTTCTTCAAGATAAATCCGGTTTAAATCGGTTATTTCAAGTTCACCGCGCGCCGAAGGTTTAAGGCTTTTAGCTTTTTCAACGACATCATTCGAATAAAAATATAACCCGGTAACTGCATAATTTGATTTTGGATGCTGCGGTTTTTCTTCAATGCTGATTACCTTCTTATCGTCGTCAAACTGAACCACACCGTAACGTTCCGGGTCATTAACATAGTATCCAAATACAACTGCGCCATCATTTAGATTAGCAGCATCTTCGAGAATTTCTCTGAAATTATAGCCGTAAAAAATATTATCGCCCAATATCAGGCAAACACTTTCATTGCCAATAAATTCTTCACCCAAAATAAAAGCCTGTGCCAAACCATCTGGCGAAGGCTGTATTTTATACGAAAGTTTTAACCCCAGCTGCGAGCCATTGCCAAAAAGTTCTTCATACAGATGAATATCGGCTGGTGTCGAAATTATCAGAATTTCCCTGATTCCGGCCAGCATTAATACCGACAGCGGGTAATAAATCATTGGTTTGTCGTAAACCGGGATAATTTGTTTTGAAATAGAGCGGGTAATGGGATACAATCTTGTTCCGGCACCTCCGGCTAGTATAATTCCTTTCATTATTATTATTTTGATTTAAGGTTTGGAATGACTATTTTACAATGTTTGAATATTATTTATACAATTTATAAATGCTGAACTTCAATAAAAGGATGTTGTGAAAACATTATACACCTTAATAATTATGAAGATTCAAACGTGAAACAAATCGGGTTTCAAAATTAATAAAACTAACAAAGCATGCAAAAAACGCACAACATCTTATCAAATGAGTTTTGGAATTTCCAATTTAAACAGCATTTAAAACTTTGCGGGGGATTTAAAATAAAATTTTGAAAACCTTTGATATAAGTTATTTAAGTTATATTTTTGCGCGCGATTTAAATTATAATAATGTCTAATTCATTAAGTTATTAAAAATTACATGACAGAAAAGAAAAATGAAAAAGTTGAACAGGAAGAAGTTAATGAAGTAACTGGAACTCCGGTTCAGAAAGAAAAAACGGTTTCTGAAAATCCACAGGAATCTGAGCAGGAAACACTTGCAAAAGAAAACGAAGCAACAGAAACAAAAGAAGAAGCAGCAGAAAATGTACTGGAAGAACAAAAAGAAAATGCTGCCGGGAAAGAAGAAAACGAAGAAGAAGTAACTGCTGAAACAGAAGAACAACCGCAGGCTGAAACAATCGTAGAAGCAACTGAAGAACCTGAAGAAAAAGCTGCCGGCTCTGAAGAATTTGACTGGGCCAGCCTTGAAGTTGGGTTGGAAGCTTATTCGGAAAAAGAAAAAGCCAATCTTGAACAACTTTACAACGACACCCTGAACACTGTTACTGAAAAAGAAGTGTTGGAGGGAACAATTATTTCGCTGAACAAGCGCGAAGTTGTTGTTGATATCGGGTACAAGTCAGACGGTATTGTTAGTGTTAACGAATTCCGCTACAATCCCGAACTTAAAATTGGCGATAAAGTAGATGTTTACATCGAAAGTCTCGAAGACAAAAAAGGACAAATGATCCTCTCTCACAAAAAAGCACGTGCAATGCGGTCATGGGATCGTGTTAACGAAGCTTTGGACAAAGATGAAATCATTAAAGGGTATATTAAGTGCCGTACCAAAGGTGGTATGATTGTAGATGTATTTGGCATCGAAGCATTCCTTCCCGGATCACAAATCGATGTAAAACCCATTCGCGATTACGATGTATTTGTGGGCAAAACTATGGAATTCAAGGTGGTTAAAATTAATCCTGAATACCGAAATGTTGTTGTTTCTCACAAAGCACTAATCGAAGCAGAACTCGAACAGCAGAAAAAAGATATCATCGCTAAACTTGAAAAAGGACAGGTACTCGAAGGAACAGTTAAAAACATCACTTCCTACGGTGTATTTATGGATCTTGGAGGTGTTGATGGTTTAATTCATATCACCGATCTTTCATGGGGTCGCATTTCGCACCCGAATGAAATCGTTGAACTGGACCAGAAACTGAATGTTGTTATTCTTGATTTCGATGATGACAAAAAAAGAATTGCACTTGGATTAAAACAACTTACACCGCATCCATGGGATAAACTGGATGAAACTTTAAAAATTGGTGATAAGGTAAAAGGAAAAGTTGTGGTCCTTGCCGATTATGGTGCATTTGTTGAAATTGCTGCCGGCGTTGAAGGGTTGATTCACGTATCTGAAATGTCGTGGAGCCAGCATTTGCGTAGTGCTCAGGATTTCCTGAAAGTAGGTGACGAAGTGGAAGCAGTGGTTCTTACACTTGACCGGGACGAACGCAAAATGTCGCTCGGTATGAAACAGCTGAAAGAAGATCCATGGGAAAATATTGAAGACGGTTATGGACAGGGGACTCAACATAAAGCTGTGGTTCGCAATTTCACCAACTTTGGTGTATTTGTTGAAATTACTGAAGGCGTTGATGGTTTAATCCATATTTCTGATTTAAGCTGGACGAAAAAAATCAAACATCCATCTGAATTCACCTCAGTAGGCGAAGAAATTGAAGTGGTAGTACTTGACATCGACAAAGAAAACCGTCGTTTGAGCCTTGGACACAAACAACTGGAAGAAAATCCATGGGATGTATTTGAAACCATTTTCACCACCGATTCAATTCATGAAGGTACTGTTGTGGAGTTAATGGACAAAGGTGCAGTTATTGCACTTCCGTATGGTGTTGAAGGTTTTGCAACTCCGCGCCACCTGGTTAAAGAAGATGGTTCACAGGCAAAACAAGATGAAAAACTTGATTTTAAAGTAATCGAATTTAACAAGTCGGCAAAACGGATTATTGTTTCGCACTCAAGAGTTTTTGAAGATGCAAAACGTGCTGAAGACACTGCAAAACGTAAATCGCAAACCCGTACTACAAAAAAATCTGTACGCACGGTTAACGAAAATACAGAAAAGACCACACTTGGAGACATCTCCGATTTGGCTGCTCTTAAAACTCAAATGGAGGAAAACGAGAAAAAGGATAAATAAATTAAATTTGGTTAAATCAACTGCAATTTTGTAAATTGCAATTATGGCATTCGATATAATAAATAAAGAAGAGTTTACCTTAATTAAGGTAGATTCCAACAGGTTAGACACAAACAATGCTCCAGAGTTAAAATCAGAGTTGGTTGTTCTGAACAGCAACGGCGTTAAAAACATAATCCTGGATCTCAGCAGTTGTCATTACTGCGATTCTTCAGGATTGCGGGCTGTTCTGGTTGCCAACCGTTTGTGTGAAGATGCAATCGGAGTATTTATATTGTGTGGTCTTCAACCCGATGTTGAAAATTTGATAAGAATCTCAATGCTTCACACTGTGCTTCTGATAACAGACACAGCGGAAAAAGCTGAAGAATTGCTTGAAAAGAAAAAGAACCTGTAATCGCGGATGCCATTCGAATTAACCATACTTGGCAGTAGTTCGGCGATTCCAACGTCTGAAAGATATCCAACCGCTCAAGTGCTTAATGCGCTTGGGCGGTTTTTCTTAATCGATTGCGGTGAAGGAACACAGATTCAAATCAGACGTCAAAAAATCGGGTTTGGAAAAATAAAACAAATCTTTATCTCTCATTTGCACGGCGATCATTATTATGGTTTAATCGGTCTGATTTCGACATTGAATTTACTTGGGCTGAAAAATGACATTCACATTTATTCCGCTTCTGAACTGAAAGACCTGATTCAGCCGCAACTTGATTTTATCAGGGGTGATATGCAGTTCAAACTCTTTTTTCATCCTCTTAATTTTAAAAAGCCACAAAAAATATATTCAGATAAAAAAGTAGAGGTATTTTCTTTCCCACTGAAACATAGTGTGCCGGTAAGCGGGTTTTTATTTCGCGAAATCCGGAAGCAGCCCAATATAAAAAAGGAGTATGTACAAAAATATAATATACCGATTGCAAGTATTAAGGCTATAAAAGATGGAGCAGGATTTCAAACAGAAAAAGGAGAATTTCTTACGCATGAAGAACTCACAATTCCGGCACCACCACCGCGTTCTTACGCATTTTGCACCGATACTGCATTTCAACCTTCAGCTGCTGAATTCATCAAAAATGCAGATTTGCTTTACCATGAATCCACCTTTACTGAAGAATTGAGAGACTGGGCCGATAAAACCTACCACTCCACAGCACTGGATGCAGCAAAAATGGCAAAACTTGCAAATGCAAAAAAATTACTTCTGGGACATTTTTCAAATCGCTATAAGGATTTGTCAGAATTTGAAAATGAGGCCAAATCAGTATTCGAAAATTCAGAAGTGGTTAACGAGGGGCAGACATACTCTGTTGAAGCTGCCAAATAATTCAATTACTCTGCCTCCTTCGATTTGAAAAAATCCCGGTGGAAATTTATAAGGAAAAGCTTTTCAACCGGTCGGGTAAAAGCGGTATAAAGCCAGCGATAATATTCGGTGTCGAGCATATCTTCAACAAGATAACCATGATCAACAAAAACAGCTTTCCATTGTCCGCCCTGTGCTTTATGGCAGGTTAAAGCATATGCATATTTCACCTGGAGTGCATTATAATGCGGATTTTCCTTTACTCTTTTCCAGCGGGCCTGCTTACTTCGAATTTCAGGAAAATCGGCTGAAACTGCATCATAAAGCTGACGGTTTTGATCATATGAAAATGAGGCAGTTTCAATAGCAAGCGTATCAAGAAAAATTTTACAATCAATTTCCAAATCATCATAATCAATAAAACGAAGGCTAACATCGGCAAACCGGAACCCGTAAAGTTCTTCGTAACCATAAATCTGTACGACTTCAGCTATATCGCCATTTGCAATAAAATCAGGATTTATGTCTTCTTTTACCCAAAAATAATTGTTCTTCACCACCATCAGCAAATCGCCTTTTTCAATTTCATTTTCCTTATATAAAATCGATCCGCGTATTCCCTTGTTAAACAAATTGGCCCGTTTATTCGAACGTGTTACAATTGTTGTTTCAAAAAGTCCGTATTTATCGTAACATCCCGAAATTGTTTCTATGAGTTCTTCACCCGATACTTTTACAACATCAGAAAAATTATCAATATTGAGCTGAAAAAATCCTGATTCTATATTTTCACTTATCCTGTTTCTTATTTCAGTTGCATTGTTTAAAATCCCTGAATTTGCAGCCTGTCGTACTACTTCGCGTAAAACAAATTCCTTCACTCCAAAACCATGACTTTTCAATGTTTCAGTCTCAAGTGCGGGACTGATATTCAGACCCACCGGAGGCAACTGGGCTGTATCGCCAACAAGGATGAGCCGGCAGTTTTCGCCGGAGTAAACATATTCAAGCAAATCGTCAAGCAGACGGCCACTGCCAAAAACGGACCCTTCGGCACTTTCATTAGAAATCATAGAAGCTTCATCAACAATGAAATAGGTATTTTTAAACAGATTCTTGTCAAGTTCAAATTTACCCATTAAATCGGCTGATGTTTTTTGCCTGTATATTTTTTTATGAATAGTAAAAGCTGCCATACCGGTATACCCTGCCATTACTTTTGCAGCTCTTCCGGTTGGCGCCATTAAAACCGAACGAATCTTCAGTGAATTTAAAGTTTGCGTCAACGCAAAAATCATAGTTGTTTTTCCTGTACCCGCATACCCCTTTATTAACATTATTTCATCCTGTTCATCAAGCGAAATAAATTCCGACATTCCTTCAATAAGAGAGAGTTGCCCTCGCGTTGGGGCAAACGAAAGATTCTGTTTCAACAATGCACTCACATGATTTTTAATCATACTTGCTAAAATAACATTCTGTAAAGGAAAGTAATTTATTTTTTTTTATAAATTTGCATTCATTCGTCAAATAAACTTATTTAAAACTATAAAAATGAGAACCGTAATTCAAGTTGTGCTTATAATTGTCGCTTTAGGATTGACTTACTTAATCTACAAAGGAATTCAGCGGCCTATTAAATTTGAACAATCAAAAGAAGCCAGATATAATGCTACTATTGAACGTTTAAAAGAAATTAGAAAAGCTCAGGTGGCGTATAAAGATGTATACGGACGTTTTACCGGAAGTTGGGATACACTTATTGATTTTGTTAAAAATGATTCAGTTAAAAATGTACGTAAAATTGGCGAATTAACCGATAGCATGATTGAAGCAGGTCTGACGGAAAAAAAAGCTTTAAAAATGGGACTGATTATTCGTGATACAATTAAAGAAAGTGTGGCAGATGCGGTTTTTGGCGGAACAATTGATCCCGAACAACTTAAATATGTCCCTGTTCCTGATACAGTTGCTGAATTCAGTCTTGGAGCTACTGTAATTACTACCGGTTCAGGAATTCAGGTGCCTGTTTTTGAAGCGAAAGCACATAACAATATTATCCTTCGGGGACTGGATCGCCAGTTCGTAATTAACCTGAACGAACAACGCCGGACAAATGAAAAATACCCTGGCCTGCGTGTTGGTTCACTTCAGGAAACAGTGAACAATGCAGGAAACTGGGAATAACAAATGTCTGAGTTAGTTACAGATAAATTATTCGATCTTAATAATATTTACGAATATAAATTATCCATCCAGGTAAGCCTGGATGGATTTTCTTTTTTTATTGTAACCACCGAAAATAAACTGGCTGCCTTTAAACATTCACCCCTGAAAATAAGCAGCGAAAATTTTATCGCCCGAAGATTTGAAGAATGGTTGCAAACAGAACAACTTCTTCTGAAAAATTACAGGCAGGTTGAAGTTATTTTCTTCACAAATAAATTTACTCTGATTCCGAAAAAATATTTTAATCCGGAAAAAATACCCATAGTTTTTCAGCAGTTGTTCGGAAACACCGTTGATGATAGAATTCTGGAAAATCCGGTTGGACAATCTGACTATTACCTCTGTTTTGCTATTCCCAAATTATTGTACAATATAATTCAACAAAAATTCGCCAACTGCAAAGTTTTACATCCGGTTAATATTCTTTCAAAAGTAATTTCAGGTTTAAATTTCGAAAAGTATAGTTTGATTCTGTTGTTTAACGAAAACAGCTACTATTTTTTACTTTCTGAAGGAAATAAAATGTTGCTGGCAAACAGTTATACCTTCGTTCATTTAAACGATGTCGTTTATTATCTGCTTTCAACCCTGAAAGAATTGGAAATTCCTATGCAAAAAACCCGGCTCTTCCTTTCAGGACTGACAAAACAATACGATGAAACAGAAGCTAATCTATCTGTATATTTCAAGGATATAGTACACCTGAAACCCGAATCGGCCGTAAATTTCAATTCTGATATCTTTACTTTTGACATACATCGTTTTGTTACTCTGTTAGCCTAAATGAGAATAGTTGGAGGAAAATACAAAGGGAGGATTTTTAATCCGGGGAAAAAATTTAAAGCCCGCCCCACAACCGATCTTGCAAAAGAAGGTTTATTCAATATTCTTGAAAACCGGTACAATTTGGAGGGAAAGAAAATACTCGATTTATTCTCCGGAACTGGAAACATGGGGTATGAATTTATCAGCCGCGGATGCGAAAATGTAATCATGGTTGAAAATAATTACACTCATTTTCGGTTTATTCAGGAAACACTAAAAAACCTTGAAATTACAAATGCATGGATTGTAAAAGACGATGTTTTTAAATTTTTAAAAAAAAGCCCACAACGCTTCGATATTATTTTTGCCGATCCACCTTATGAATTACAAAAATTGCCGGAAATCCCTGATGTTGTAATCAATGCACAAATCTTAAACGAAAATGGAATATTGATTCTTGAACATCCTAAAAGTTTTAATTTTTCAAAACATGCTTCTTTCAAGGAATTAAGAAAATACGGTAAAGTAAATTTTAGTTTCTTCAGCGCATAAAAAAGCCCCTGTACAAAATACAGGAGCCTTTCAGAATGTGCAATTGTTAATCTAACTTGCGTTTTATACTGCAACCAACCGGCTGTGTTTCCGCTATTGCTACTTTTTCGCCATTACCAAGGCTGCTAATTGCATCCTTCAAATAGGCATGTTTTACTTCCTCTACATTTTTGTAATTATCGTCAACGGCACCTTTATAAACAAGTTCCATATCGCTGTCGAACAAAAAGGCATGAGGTGTTGTTTTTCCGCCGAAAGCGTTGGCTAGTCGGCTGTCTTCATCCACTGCATAATAAAAATTGTAGCCTTTTTCTTTGGCTTTCTTTTGCATAGCTTCATAAGAATCAGCACCTTCACGGTTCTGATAATTTGAATTCAAAACAATCATTCCAACATTGTTTTTATCCGCCCATTCTTTAATATCAGGATAACGTCCTTCCCACTGCATTACAAACGGACACGTATTGCATGAAAATAATACAAGCAAACCATTTTCTTTTTTTACATCTTCCAATGATATTTTCTCTCCCGACACGTCAAGCAGTTCAATTGTTGTTAAAACCGCTTTATTTCCAATCTCCATAGCACTCTTTCCGTCTGCCGCAAATACAGAAACGGTGGCCAAAATCATTAAAAAAGTCATTATCTTTTTCATCGTTACAAAGATTACAGGTTTGAATAAACACTTTTTTGTCTGAATTAAAACAATTGAAAGAAAAAAAATGTTCAATTAACAATAATTAGATAAAATAACCTGAAATGAATATTGACATCATCAGAAGAGAATACAAATATGCCGATTTAAGTAAAATTTCTGTCCATGAAAACCCTTTAAAACAGTTTGAAAAATGGCTAAATGAAGCCTTAAATTCGAATGTTAAAGAACCAACTGCAATGTCGGTAGTTAGCATCGGGAAAGAAGGTTTTCCTGATTCGCGCATTGTATTGCTCAAGTTTCTCAATGATGAAGGATTTACTTTTTTCACTAACTACAAAAGTGAAAAAGCTAAATCGATTGAAAATAATCCGGCAGTTGGACTCCATTTTTTTTGGTCTGAACTCGAACGGCAGGTTCGGATTTCAGGTTTTGCCGAAAAAGTTGCACCTGAAATTTCTGACAACTATTTTAAATCACGGCCCGAAGCAAGCAAGATTGCTGCCTGGGCATCTGATCAGAGTAAAGAAATAGCATCCAGAACAGAGTTGGAAAATCAATTTAAAAAGTACAAACACATATTCAGCGAAAAACAAATCAACCGTCCCGATTTTTGGGGTGGATATTGTGTTAAACCAGTAAGAATGGAGTTTTGGCAGGGCCGTGAAAACCGGCTTCATGACCGGATTTTATACGAAAAACATGACGATAAGTGGATAATTAAAAGACTCGCCCCATGATACTGTCAACGATTTGAACAGAAAGATAAATTGAATACAAAATACCAACGTTTCATTTGATAATTGAAACTGCGGTTATTCACCGAAATCCAGTTTCAATTTTTGTTTCAGCAGCGCAAGTTTTGGATTTTTCTTCAACAGTTCATCGTACTTTTCAGCGTCAGTATAAATAATCTTCGACTGGATTTTTTCTGTAATCTGAAGTAAAAGCTGAATGGAAGAATTCTTAAGTTCTTTCCGCAGCCATGAAACCAATTCAGGCTTTATACTGTTGATAAGGTTTTCCTGCACGTTATTTTCAATTTCAAGATACAGCTGGTAGTTTTCCTTTATTTCAGGAATTCGTGATAGTGTTGATTTCAGGTTTGGACGCTCTTCAAGACGCACAAGAAACTGGTTCCATTTTTCAACCAAATCCTCCTGTGAAAATTCCTCCTTTTCATCTGCTTTGGTATATATTTCGTGCTGCTCTTTGGCAGTTATATTGTCTTCCTTAAATTTCCCGGCTAGTGCATCTTTAATCGACGGACCGGTCACCCTCTGGGATAACCGCTTTGGTGTTTTTTCCGGAACAATTTGTTTTGGCGCAGATGGTGGAGATGATTTGATTTCTGAATCTTGTTTATAATCTCCGGAAGGTTCCCGTGTATCAAAAATCGGTTCAAGGATATCTTCAGGTTGCTCTGCGTCAGCTATTTTTTTTTTAAGGTGAGCTGTGCTATCCTGATTAAAGCGAGTTCGATCAACAACCGTTTATTCTGACTTATTTTATATTTATAATCACATTCATTGCTTATTTCCAAAGCCTTAAGAAGAAAATCGGCAGTACAGGTTGTTGCCTGAACCTTGTATCTTTCCCTGATTTCGCCTCCAACTTCGAGCAATTGCACCGTTTGTTTGTCGCTGCTTACCAGCAAGTCACGTAAATGACTGCAAAGACCGGTAATAAAATGATGACCATCGAATCCATGGTTTAAAATATCATCGAAAATCAGTAATACATCTGCAACCTCATTTCTCAAAAAATGATCCACCATTCGGAAATAATAGTCATAATCCAATACATTTAAATTGGAAATTACATTCTGATAAGTGATATCTTTTCCAGAGAAACTAACAACCTGGTCAAAAATAGAAAGGGCATCGCGCATGGCACCGTCAGCTTTTTGTGCAATAACATTCAATGCCTCACTCTCTGCTGAAATTCCTTCCTTTTTAGCAACAAATTCAAGGTGAGCAGCAATATCAGAAACATTTATGCGGTTAAAATCGAAAATCTGGCAACGCGACAAAATGGTGGGAATAATCTTATGCTTTTCAGTTGTTGCCAAAATAAATATAGCATGCCTGGGTGGTTCTTCCAGCGTTTTCAAAAATGCATTAAAAGCTTGCGATGAAAGCATATGCACCTCATCGATAATATATACACTGTATTTTCCAACCTGCGGAGGAATCCGCACCTGATCGATGAGCGAACGAATATCTTCGACAGAATTGTTAGAAGCTGCATCCAGTTCATGAATATTAAATGAACGGCTTGAGTTAAATGCTTTACACGACTCGCATTCGTTACATGCTTCTATTTGTGACGAAAGATTGGAACAATTTATTGTTTTGGCAAAAATGCGGGCACAGGTTGTTTTTCCAATTCCGCGCGGACCGCAAAAAAGATACGCATGTGCAAGCTGGCTGTTTTTAATTGCATTTTTTAACGTGCCGGTAATTGATGATTGAGCAACTACCGTATCAAAAGAATCGGGCCTGTATTTTCGAGCAGAGACAATAAAATTTTCCATTTTTATCCGTAAAGGCTGATGCCGCCCAAAGATAATTAATTATGCCTTTTTTGATGAATTTATTTTAAACAACCGGAACAATAATTCTTAAAAATGTTTGAATATCAAAACAATATCAATAAAAAAAAATTTACCAGAAATATCATTTCACCGGATTGGATTATGAAATCCTTTTAATCCGCCAAACTTTTTAATTTTGAGTTAGCTCCTGAAATTCAAGAAAATCAATACCAGCCATATGTCCAGGTTTTGCACGTTTGTCGGAACCTAAAATTTTAATTGAAATAATATTTTCTCCTTCGCTTAAATTATGAGTTCCCAAATTAACCAAAACCGGTTTTACACTATTTTCAATGTATCCGTTAAATTTATTTCCAATTGCGGTTCCGTTTAAATACAACTGAATAATTCCATAATCCGCTGCTCTTGTTAACTGTGCAGAAACTTTGTATTTCCCTGTTTTATCCAATATGAATTTAGCTGTGAGTTCATCACCTGCTTTTGCATTCCGCCACCACAACTGATTTCCGTTACTCCATCCAAAGTTTCCTGATTGCGAACTTATATCACCTGAATCGTAAACCATTACCTCAAGATATTCACCTTCAATCTTACCATTTTCATCAACAGCCGGTTCATATATATCGGAGCGTTTCATTGCAACCGGCAGCTTAACAATTTCAGTATCTGGTTTTATATTAATTTCAAAACCCGGCCTGACGTAGAAAAAAGCAGTCATTGCATAGTTGATTTTTGTTTTTGTCCAGTGCCAAAGTTCGATATTCGAACTCAATTCATCGGTAAAAGGCATGGCATCCAATGCTCTGTAGCGCATGTTCACCGTCATTCCAGGATGGAAATTCCCTGCGCCGGTTGGCTGGGCAATAAAGGGATGCGTAAATTTTTCAGGCCTGCACCACGCATATCCGTAATAATCTTCCGTTCCGGTTCCGATACAGGATGGAAAAGATTCATGATTCACAAATATTTTTTCATCACCTTCGCCCCACCATGCATCGGCAGTGTTAAAAACCGTCAGTGCATCTCCTGCATATACCCCCTGCCCTTTAATATCCACATAATTTACATCAAAATGCCAGTCAGTGCTTGTATCCTTCGCAGTATTTATCCCGTTGTATTCATGCCACGATGCCCCAAAATACATGCTGTTATTTTTCCATTTGTAATCTTCGGTTGCAACACCTAATTCTACCTCTACCTCCTGATTTCCATAATTTATCAGCCGGATTTTTGCTGAATTCTGAAAGGGCATTTTCCAGAATGCTTTCATCAACCCACTTTCAGATACGCTTGTATAAAAAGTTTCAGATTGAAAAATCCGGTAACCTGTGCCAAAGAAATCGCCTACCGGTACCCAGACTGTTTCTTCATCATCAAATGAAATGGAAAGTACTGTTGAACGAAGCGCCTGGTTCATACCGGCAGCATTAAGTTTCATATGGATTTCTGAAATGGCTTTCATCCCGTTTAAACCGATAACCCACTCTTCGTTTGCAGCCAGTTTTTTTAACTGAACTTCCGGAATTTCAACTTCCTGACGATTTACCAGCATTTGATTGGTACGGTTAATCTGCTGTTCAACCCTGTGCAGTATTTCCTTCGAAAAACTTTCCACTTCAGTTCCCTGAGCATAATTTCTATAGTTAATATTGTAGTAAATGCTTGGCCGCCAATTGTTGTCTTCATATTTAACGGCAGCGTTTTCAATGGTTATTTTACAATGTTGTGCATACGGAACAGGCAAATATAAATTATGCCCTCTCCTCTCATATTCTGTCTCCGGTGAAACTGAGGCGCTTAAAGGTGCCGCTGCCAATACACCACCACTAAGAATTTCAAGTGCATTACCTTCAATCACCGGCTGCTCATTTCCATCAATATAAATGCGTAAAATTCCTTCTGTTGCCCCTTCGCCGGCAAATGTCATCCAAAAACGTACAACCGCTCCTGGTCCATCCACATCAAACATTACAAATTCGCGCCTTCCCTCATTTTCTTCCTCCCTGATAAACTGCGTGTAATCGGCATTCGCCCACCATCCCTCTTCATCAGGAGAAGTACTCTTTCTGTCGTAACTGCTAAACTGCTCAATTTCATAATTATTTTCAGGGAAATAAGTTAACGATGTCTTGCTGGTCATTTCGTTGAGCAACGATTCAAGCGTTACTTTTTGTTTGTTGCATGAGGTAAAAATAACCGGGAGTAGTAAACCGATGAGTATCAGATAACGGTTCATAAATTTAAATTTAGTTTAAAATAATAGTTAAAGGTAAAAAAAATTAGCTGTTTCAAAGTTTAAGGCGAATGCCAATTTTAGATAAAAAAACAGCAAAACCAATCATTGCAAAAGCCCAAATCAACGAGCCTCCAACGACAAGAACTGAACTTTCAAGATGCTTGTAAAAAAGCAGCGGGAGGTTTAACATCCAGATGAGATAATACAAAATATCCGGTGCAAGATATGTTGTTAATGAATTTTGTCCGGCTGGTTTAAAAATCCGGCTCCACTTTTTCTTACCGTTGACATCAATGATAATAAAAAGAAGGATAAAAAGAAGGATGCTGATTCCATTACAAATCATTGCCCAGCTTGGTGTCCCCAGAATTTTTGAAATAATAAACCAGTTCCTGAAAATAAATCCGGCGAATAAGGATAAAACTCCCAAAACAGAACCAACTGCAACAAACTTCAATGTTTTTGTTTGATGCAGCTTCCTGAATATCAAACTAAAAAATAAGCCGGCCATTACAATCGAAGGTGTATTTCCGTCGATGATTACACCAAAAACAGGTTTTATAAAATCAAGAAAACTGAGCATTCTCAATTGAGAAAATACATTCATCAATATAAAAAACAACCAGATCAATCCGGTTAAAAACAGTTTATCCTTTACAAAAAGGTACACAAGTGCTGTTACAAAATAACCCCAGCCGATTAATCCCAAAATGCCCCACCATCCTGTTTCTATCCACGTCATCGCTTCGGGTGTTCCGCTGCGAAACAGTGCAAGCAGTACAATTAATCCGGTAAAACCAATTCCTTTCAGAATAAACTTCAGGTTCCTGTTCAAATTTCCGTACTGGTTCCAAACCAGAAAGACGGAAATGTACATAAAAATTGCCCACAGGTTTCTTCTGATCCCTGACAGTTGAGGGTTTAGCCGTGATGCATTCAGCATTAAAACGCCAATAAAGAGCAGGCTGATGGTTCGAATAATAATATGTGAAAGAATTTGCACAGTAGTTTGCCCTTTTTTCAGACGGCTTTGAATTGCAAATGGAACTGCCATTCCAACCATAAATAAAAACCCGGGAAAAACCCAGTCGGCAAGTCCCATTCCATCGAAACCGGCATCGGTGTGTGTAAGCCATGCAGGCACATTTGGAGTAAATAAATCGTTAACAAAAAGCATTAGAAAAAGGGTTAAACCCCGCATCACATCTATTGATTCAATTCGTTTAGCCTGCATAATCCAATTATAAAATTCCTGAAGATAGCAATTTACTTTTATCCGAAAAAGAGAAACCCGACAGGATTGACTTGTAGCACTATTTTCAGTAACTTTCGCATAAAATCAACCAAAATGAAAAATTATTATTACCTGGTTTTTACTCCCGAATCGTTAATTGCTTCGCACCTGCCACCCTTTGAATTTGGCAATTATTTGTCGGTAGGCACTAAAAAAAGCACCCACGGACAAAATATATTTTTTGAAATCGATCCGGAGAAAATGAACAATCTCCCGCATGATTACATTACAAGCAAACTCGTTCCTTATCCCAATGGAGAACCAAAACGTTCGGTCTATTTTGGAATATACCGGATTTTGGAAAAAACTCCACTGGCAGCATTAAAAAATTTGTATCTGGCAACCGATGACGGTAAGGTGCTGGAGTTGCAATCTTCGGATTTTGAAGAAAAGGAATCAGAAGAAATTCATCTGTATCAACAGTTTAATCCAATCACAACTCGTGTAGCAAGTAAATTATCGCCCGATGAATTTGTGCAGTTTTTAACCGACACGACAAAACCGGTTTCCACCCCTAAATTGTTTTTTGTTGAATTGCTTTTAAATGAACTCGCCTGGGATGTTAATGCTCCGCTAAACAACCTTCCCTATTCAAATCCTGACCAACTGCGCGAATGCCTTATAAAATTGAATGAAACGCACAGCAAAGTCACCAAAACTGTATTGCGGTTAGTGCGCGGCGAAATTTCGTTCCGGACAATTAAAACAGGCTTTTTCATTGGCGAACACGACAGGTATCTCTATTATCCGTTTCCTTCAGTGAAGGAACTTGAATCGAAACATTACAGCTGGTGGCGTTCGGCATTAACACAACACTTTTAATTTTCTTTGAATAAATCAGGGCTAATTCTTCAATAGTTCAACATGTGCAAAACATGATTGAAAGGTTTTTCATTTAACAATTCAGCGCTAAAGAATCACAAAATAATTAGGTTTATTTGGAAAACCTTTTACTTTTGTAAATATCTAAACCACTTAACTTTTAAGTATTATGTCAAAATTATCAAGAAGAAAATTCTTAGTGTCGGCTTCTGCTGTTTCAGCAGGAGTGATATTTATCCCGAATTTAATCAGCTGTTCACCATCTAAAAAAATCAACATTGCCGTTATAGGAGTTGGAGGACGCGGAAAAGCAAACTGGAGCGAGTGCCTGAACGAAAACATTGTTGCCATGTGTGACGTGGATGATGAGCGGGCAAGTGAAGGTTACAATACAGTGCCCAATGCAAAGCGCTATAAAGACTATCGCAAAATGTTTGATGAAATGGGAAACGAAATCGATGCTGTTTTGGTTTCAACGCCCGATCATTCCCACTTTCCGGCTGCAATGGCCGCCATGCAACTGGGCAAACATGTATATGTTGAAAAACCACTTGCACACAACATCTGGCAATTACGTACGCTTCGAAAAGCAGCGGATCATTACAATGTCATCACTCAAATGGGAAATCAGGGTCATGCCACCGATGGCATCCGCCGCGTAAAAGAGTGGGTACGATGCAGGTATAACAGGCGATGTTCGCGAGGTATTTGCCTGGTTCGATGGACCTGAATTCGGGCCTGACAAATATTTTACCAAACCCGAACAATTTCCACCTGCCGAAGAAGCCATTCCGGCCGGTACTCGACTGGAATTTATGGATTGGCCCGGCAAATCCACGACCTTATAATCATGTTTATGTAGCCAAAGTCATGGAGAGGATTTTACGATTTCGGAAATGGTGAACTGGGCGACTGGGCATGCCATACACTCGATGCCCCATTTTGGTCACTCGATTTGGGTTCACCTTCAGCAACCGAAACGTTGTTCACCTCTGATGCTCCGCAGGGATTCTTACCCGATCAATCCATCATTAAATTTGAATTTCCGGCACGTGGAAATAAACCACCTGTTACGCTGCTTTGGCATGAGGGAGGTTTAAAACCGGAAAATCGTCCGGAATGGGGAATTGATGAACTTCCCGGTTCAGGAATGATAATGGTGGGTGAGAAACAAAATATTATTACCGGTGGCCGTCCAAACAATGCCCAGCTAATGATGCCCAAAGAAGAATGGGAAAATTGGGTGGAAAATGACATGCCTGAACCAACAATTCCACGTGTAGAAGGTGGACCGCAACAGGAATTCCTGCAGCGCAATAAAAGGTGAAGGCCCCAAACCCGGCTCAAATTTCGATTATGCTTCACGCTTAACAGAGATGGCTGCAGTTGGCGTTTTGGCACAACGTTTTAATACACGCATCGAATTCGATTCAGAAAATATGAAAGTAACTAACCATCCCGATATGGATCAATATATTAAAGAACCAATGCGGGAAGGCTGGCAGTATGGGGAAGATATTTAAACTTTTCTATCCTTCTTCCGGAAAATAAAGCAAAACATAAAACTGCATCTGTTTTTGAATGTACAGATGCAGTTTTATCGTTTCTTCAATTACAGAATGGTTGCTATTCTTCAATATAAAACTCCAGTGCGCGGTAAGTATCCACATCCGGAAAACCATCGGAGGTGGGAGAAAGGTTGAATCTGTCGTTGCCCGGAAAAAACAGTGATTCGGATTTTAATTGCTGTACAAGACGGGAAGATTCCGGAGGATTTTCACCTGGAATCATCGTTGGGGGCAAAGTTCCGTCTCCCTCCCGTCTGAAGGACCATCCTCCTTTGTATGGTGTATTTTGATCATCAAGATCAGGTGCATCACCAACTGCTGCCCTGTTGGCATTGGCAAGCGTGAAACCCTGCTCCGAACCTGTTTCGGCAAATCCTATGATAAAACCATACCGGTGATTTGCTTTAAAAAATACAGGTTCCGTAAAACTCCACCTGATATAAACCAAACAACCTTCATCTCCTTTGAAATTACCTTCTTTATCCTTCGTCGCAGGAGCATCTTCGGGAAAAACACCCGTATAAATTACAGGCAGGCTTTTATATTCAACTCCTTCAATAAAGTCGTCGGTTCGGTGATTTGTATTAAACCCATGTGCTGATTTTGTGCCCGCAGGAGTTCCGTTATCATTAATTACCGGATCGCCAAAAATTTCAAAAAACTGCAAAAACACTTTCGAACCCGGAGTATCATAAAGTACTGCACTTTCAGCAGGACCGGTTCTCACCACTATCGATTTTACCCATGTATCTTTTTTGGGAATAAACACCTGCCCCAGGTCTCGGTTTCGCTGAAAATAACCCTGTGATTTCCATTTTAACCCATCACTGCCAACATTGCGAACGCTCGTATTACCTCCCATGTCAGCTTTGTCCTGGTATTCCGTTACATTTGAATGTACTTTAAAATTCTTACCGATTGCCTTAAGAGAAACAGGTTCAAATTCATAAGTGACGGTATCTCCCAATAATTCTGTTGCTGAAAAAGTTGCATAACTGTTAAATGCAATTGCCAGAAAAAGCAACTGAAATATTCCTGTTTTTGTCATCAACATTACATTCATATTTTAAATTATTTTATTCAACCTGCACCCGCTTGTATAAATCCTGGAAGAACATTCACTATGCAACCTGCTATTTGCGGTCGGGATGAATTCCCCATTCATATCTTTTTGCTTCATTAAATTCAGGATTCGGCACCGGAAATTCAGCATTTACATCCTTTTGCCACTCCTTTAAAATTTGAAGCAGTGCTGCTGTCTTCTCCGGATATACCTCCGATAAATCCATTGCTTCACTGATATCGGTGCGCAAATTATACAAATACACCTTGCCGGTAACCAGGTTTTGAATTAATTTCCAGTCACCTTTGCGTACAGCACTTGCCGGCACATCGTGATGGTACACCGGATAATGCCAAAAAATGGCCCGCTCCGGATCGAATGAATTGTCCAGCAATTCCGGTACTATTGATTTTCCGTCCAAAACCTGATGCGGTTTCTCCACTCCGGCCAGCTCGAGCAACGTAGGGTAAAAATCAACACTTGAAACAATTGCCCCGCTTTCAGATCCCGGTTTTATTTTTCCCGGCCAGCGCACAATCAGCGGTTCCCTGATTCCACCCTCGTACACCGATCCTTTTTCACCACGCAGGGGTGCATTTGAAGTGGCAATATACTTCAGCGGGCTGTTCTCATAAACTGGTAAACTATTATCTGCCAGCAGCGGAACCTTATCGAACCTGCCGATTAAACCGCCATTGTCAGAAAAAAACAGTACAATTGTATTTTCATCGAGATTCAGTTCCTGTAATTTGTCAAGCACTTTTCCAACGCTCCGGTCAACATATTCTACCATGGCAGCATAAACCGCATTTCCCGGATAATTGTCTTTCCGTTCCTTATTTAAATATTTATCTATCAATTCCTTATCTGCATCAAGCTGAACGTGCACATCATAATGTGCCAGAAACAAAAAGAAAGGCTTTCCCGTTTTCTCCGGATTATTCTCTTCCATAAAATCAACGCTCATATCCGTAAGGATTTCACTTAAACGGCCTTTGTATTCCTTTTCAGGTTTTGGATCAAATTTAGGAGAGAAATAACCGCCGCCATTGTAAACATGCACCTTATCGTAGCCCTGATTTTCGGGAACAGTTTCCGCCGACCAGCCC
The DNA here is from genome assembly GCA_963816685.1 of uncultured Prolixibacteraceae bacterium. Classification (GTDB taxonomy): domain Bacteria; phylum Bacteroidota; class Bacteroidia; order Bacteroidales; family Prolixibacteraceae; genus CAVYUC01. The sequence goes on from CAWFMB010000038.1 coordinate 243,062, forward strand.
AAATGCCATTTGCCAAAATACCCTGTAGCATAACCGGCTTTTTTCAAAGATTCAGCAATGGTTTCAATTTCACCGGGTAAATACTGCGTCCTGTTTTTGGGAACAATAACTTCTTCGTAAGGCCGCCAGTGTCCTGAAATAAAATCGGTTACTCCCACCCTTGCCGGATACTGGCCGCTTTGAATGCTTGCACGGGTTGGCGAACAAACCGGACACGCAGCATAAGCATTGGTAAAACGGATTCCTGCTTCTGCAAGTTTATCCAGATTGGGCGCTTCATTAAACATATTTCCGTAGGATGGTAAATCGGCCCAACCCATATCATCTGCCAAAATGAAAACAATATTCGGTTTTGAACCTTTCACCTGCTGGTTCTGAGCAGAAACAAAGCACATTAAATGTGCGAATAAAAGCATGAAAAGCAGCGGCAGAATAATATTCTTCATTTTATTTGATTTTAGGTTTCGTAAATTAAATGCCGTACCTGTTACAGACATCCTGTTCTGTCCTGAATAACAAAAAATATTCACCTTAAAATTTTCCGCTTTTCTTTATTGGTCATTTCTTTTCCCCTGACTTCAGCCGGATGCACAACAACATATTTTTTGGATGACAACAGCAGCTCCTGCTGATTGCCGCCGGTTACAAATTGTGGAATAATAAAGCGCAAATCCTCTGAATTCAAACTTTGCTGATAAATAAGCAGAAGGAGTTCTTCGGCGCCGGAAACAATTTCACCAATTTCCTGGCCGGCGTAAATTTTATCTCCCACTTTTAACTTTTGGCTGTTATCCACCACATTCCGGTAACAAACCAGCGTGCCATCGGGCTGCAAAACCGTTATGGAATTGTTCCATGTGTTATACCAGCTGACTGGTTCACCGCTGCGCTTTTGGGCCACCACTTCAACCACCGTTCCGTTTCTGACGGCAAGAATCTTTTGGCCGGGACGCACTTTAAAACCTGTAACATTCCAGGATTCCGGTTCTTCCTGCCCCCAAAATCCGGCAATACTTTCTACATCAAAAACTTCGGCCTCTGTTCCAGGTTCCAGCGGAATCAGATATGGAAAATCCAGGTCAACAACCGACATTGGATTCGACCGGAATACTTTTATCTGGTAATTGAACTGCGGAACATCGGCATCGAGATAGCGTTGCAACATAAACAGTGAATTAAAACCCGGTTCAAGCTGTTTAATGTACGGCAGTGTTTCATCGAAAGTTGTATTTTCAAGATCGGCAAAATCAATGTTTAAAAACAAGGGCGCTTTTGAATTATTATAGGCTGAAAACTGCACATCGCCAATGGAAGTATAATCGGCACGGACTTCTACCAGCTGGGCGTTTACCTGGGTAAAAAGGGTAATAAACAAAAGCAGAACTACTGGTTTTTGCATCTTCATTTTTTAGGAAAACGGTTGTAAATTTAGACTTATTTCAAAAGTAAGCATTATTATTGTTCCCGAAAACCATTGGGAAAGCGACTTTACATGTATACGAAAGAAGAAGCGAAAAAATTAAGGCTTGAATTCTGGGAACAGTTTGGGCGGCGATGTGAGGCACACCCGCTGTTGCGGCACAAAAATAAAAAATGGATACTGCACCATACAAAAATTAAAGGGGTGTCTTTTCGTTTTGATGTGGATCGGCAGCGGGCTATGGTTATTCTTGAACTGAGTCAGAAAAATGAAAATAAACGGTTGCACGCCTTTGAAATTCTCGAACGTTACAAATCAATTCTTGAGGAAAGCTTTGAAAACGGACTAACCTGGGAATTTTACCACCAGCGCGAAGACAGCGGCCAGGAGGTATGCCGGATTTATACCACGTTGGAAAATGTCGATCTTCACCGGCAAAAACAGTGGCCCGGAATTTTTAATTTCTTTATCGAAAATATGGTGCAACTCGAAAACAATTACCTTCAGATAAGCGATATCCTGAAGGATGAATTAAGTGATTAACAACTACAATATCTCTTTATTTACAATGAATGTGTCATTTTAACACAAATATTTTATATTTCTCATTTCAATCCTTATTTTTACAGAAATATAAAAAGGAAATCAATTTAAATCATCTCAGTCATGATTGAAGAAATAATTCTCTGTAACAAGGGAAAAGTTTCCTTCATGTTACCAAAAAATATAAATTCAAAAAATATGAAAAAACTAATTTTAACAGTTCAACTATTAATTTTGACAATGGTTTCAGGTTTTGCACAGCAATCGTTATTCGGAGGACAGGAAATCGTTTCCCCGCAGGTACATGAGGATAATTCAGTTACCTTCAGGGTATTGGCACCCGATGCCAGGGAAGTAAAACTATCCGGCGACTGGATGCCGGCAGAGGGATGGACACCTGGTTCAGTTAAAATGGAAAAAAATGAAAAGGGAGTCTGGTCTTATACCACAAACCCGATTCAGCCGGAATTGTACAGTTATTCGTTTTTAATTGATGGATTCCGCACGACCGACCCAAATAATCCTTTTTTGGTGAGAGATGTTGCCAACATCATGAATATATTTATCATTGGGGGTGGACAAGCTGATTTATACAAGGTAAATGATATTCCACACGGAACAGTTAGCCGGAGGTGGTACGATTCGCCAGGATTGGATATGGACCGCAGGCTGACCATCTATACTCCACCGGGATACGAAAACAGCAACTACAACTATCCGGTGCTTTATTTACTGCACGGTGCCGGTGGCGACGAAGAAGCTTGGATCACCCTTGGACGTACTGCACAAATTATGGACAACCTGATTGCACAGGGAAAAGCAAAACCAATGATCATTGTAATGCCCAACGGGAATGTGATACAGGATGCTGCACCAGGTGAAGGCAACACAGGTTTTTACAAACCGCAGTTTATGGTGCCGAAAACAATGGATGGTACGTATGAAGCAACTTTTCCTGACATTATAAAATTTGTGGAAAACAACTACCGCATAAAAGCTGACAAGGAGAACCGGGCCATCGCAGGTTTATCAATGGGAGGTTTTCACTCGCTGCACATTTCGCGTTACTATCCCAATATGTTCGACTACGCAGGATTATTTTCCGCAGCCATTTTACCCAATCAGAATGCCTCTCATAAAGTATATCAGAACTTTGATGAAACATTAAACAAGCAAAAAGAAAACGGGTACAAGTTGTACTGGATTGGCATCGGGAAAGAGGATTTTCTTTATAAGGCAAACCAGGAATACCGGCAAAAGCTCGACAGCCTTGGGATGAAATATACCTATCGTGAAACGGATGGCGGACACATCTGGAAAAACTGGCGCGTTTATCTGTCGGAATTTGTCCCGCAACTTTTTCAATAAAAAACGAACAACATGAGCAGCCTGTCGAGAAGAAAGTTTATCGGGTGTTCTGCACTTGCAGCACCGGCACTGTTTTTACCGCGTATAACCCGTGCATTGAATCCGTTGGAAACGGAGTACAGGATGATTGACACACCATATGGAAAACTTCGTGGTTACCGGGAAAACGATGTAAATATATTCAAAGGCGTTCCATATGCCGGTGATATTTCGGATGTAAGAAGGTTTCAGAAAGCCGGCCCTGTTCAACCATGGACAGGTATTCGGGATGCACTGCAACTGGGACATCCTTCCATTCAGCCTCCCAATCAAACCTACGGGTTAAATGAACCGGGACCGGCAGAAAATTGCCTGGTCCTCAATATCTGGACGCCCGCCAATGATGGTAAAAAACGCCCGGTGATGGTATACAGTCACGGCGGCGGATTCAGAACAGGCTCAGGTGGAAGTACATCTCAGGATGGCGCCAACCTGGCACGTATGTATGATGTGGTGGTAGTGGCCACCAATCACCGTCTGGGGTTGCTTGGTTTTCTTTATCTGGATGAACTGGCCGGCGAAGAATTCAAAGGTTCGGGAAACCGCGGCGTACAGGATATTGCAGTTGCACTGAAATGGATTAATCAGAATATCGGACTGTTTGGCGGAGATCCTGAAAATGTAATGATATTCGGGGAATCCGGAGGAGGAATGAAAACCTCATGTTTGTATGCCATGCCCGAAGCGGCACCATATTTCAATAAAGCATCCATTGAAAGCGGTCCGGGAGTGGAACTGATTTCACCCGAAACTGCAGCGGAAACTACATTATCCATATTGAAATACCTGAATATTTCACCCAGGAACTGGAAGAAATTGCTTGAAATTCCGGCAGGTAAAATTCTTGAAGCACAGGAAAATATTCCAAAAAAATCAAATCCTGATGCACTTGGATTTCATGGAATAGGCAATTCAGGTGTGGGAAGTTTCGGTGCAGTTGTTGATGGAGTTGTTATGCCCCATCATCCGTTTGAACCGGCGGCTCCTGAAATTTCGAAAAACAAACCTCTAATGGTTGGCTGGAACGAAGATGAATTCATATTCTTTGCCATGTCGGGTGGCGACAAGGAAGCTTTTTCCCTCACCGAAGATCAATTAAAATCCCGGTTAAAAAATGAGTTCCCTGAAAATGCAGATGTAATCTACAATACCTATAAAACTGCAAATCCGCATAAAACTTCTTCCGAAATATATATTGCCATTCGTTCCATTATGTTTATGGGATTGGGTTCCATCCGGATTGCCGAACGAAAAACGGCACAGGACGGGGCTCCGGCTTATTTGTATAATTTCGGGTATAAATCAAACAATAAAGTTCCCGGCACTGATTTTGAATACGGCGCCATGCATGCTCTGGATATTCCATTTAAATTTTATAATGTTGAATCGGGAATGCCCGGAACAAAACCCGATCGTTTCGAAGCTGCAAAGAACATGACGCAATTGTGGACAAGTTTTGCCCAATCCGGAAAACCGGAGGCCAAAAATCAATCCGAATGGCCTGTGTATGATTTAAAATCAAGACCAACCCTGCGAATCGATACACAATGTGAAGTGATGAACGACCGGTTTAAAACAGAGAGGGAAATGTGGGAACGGTTACTGTAATGAAAGATTTCCGTGGTGCATAAATATTTTAGAAATATGAAAATATTATCCCTGTTATTTCTGGCCTTTACATCCTTTTCATGCAATATATTTCAAAAATCGGCTTCAATTGATGTAAATTCGGTAGAGTTAAATGCCGGAAAGGTTTCCGGTAAAACCACAAATGACAGGGCGGTGAAAATATTCATGGGCGTACCTTTTGCAGCTCCGCCGGAGGGTGAATTGCGCTGGAAAGCTCCACAGCCTGTTGTTCCGTGGAAAGGAACAAAGGCCTGTTTCACCCCTCCTGCATCCGCAATGCAACCAACTCCAAAGCCATTCTATTGCTGGTCAAAGGAATTTATGGCACCCGAATCGCCATTGAGCGAAGATTGCCTCTATCTGAATATATGGACGACTGCAAAAAAAGCCGGTGACAAACTGCCCGTTATGGTTTGGATTCATGGAGGCGGATTCACAGGTGGTTCAGGAACCGTTCCGCTGTACGACGGAGAAGCCATGTCGCGAAAAAAAGTCGTGTTTGTAACCATTAATTACCGGCTTGGCATTTTTGGATTTCTTGCACATCCTGAATTATCGGCCGAAAGCAACCTGAAAACCTCCGGAAATTACGGAATCCTGGATCAGATAGCAGCTCTAAAATGGATAAAAGAAAATATTTCAGCATTTGGTGGCAATCCTGACAATGTGACGATTGCTGGCCAGTCAGCTGGGGCATTTAGTGTGAATATTCTTATGGTTTCACCCCTTGCAAAAGGACTTTTTAATAAAGCAATTGCAGAAAGCGGTGGAATGTTCAGTCGCCTTTCGCCCGGACAAACTTTGAAAGATGCAGAGGAAGACGGCAAACAAGTCTTTAAAAACCTGAACCTGAATTCGATTGCTGAACTTCGTGCCCTTCCGGCTGATTCCCTGTTAAAAACAGAGGGCAGGTTTAGCCCTGCAATCGATGATGTTGTTATTCCACCGATTCTTACCAGTTTCGAAACCGGGAATTACAATGATGTACCGCTGATTTCAGGATGGAATGCAGATGACGGTGTTTCATTCGGGACACCTGCAAAAGCTGCTCAGTTCAGGGAAAACTCAGCCCGCCGGTATGGAGAAAAAACCGAATCATTTCTGAAGTTGTTTCCTGCAAACTCGGATGAAGAAGCCGCTCATTCACAAAAATTAATGAACCAGCTTTTCTTTGGCTGGAATAACTATGCATGGGCAAAACTTCACTCCGAAAAGGGAAGAGGAAAATCATATCTTTACTATTTTAAACGAGTACCGCCGGGAGAACCCGATTACGGCGCTTTTCATTCGGCAGAAATTGGATATGCCCTGCATAACCTGTATCAATGGAATCGCCCGTTTATCAAAACAGATTATAAGGTTGAAGAGATGATGAGCAGTTACTGGGTTTATTTCGCACAAAAAGGAAATCCAAACAGAGACATCCTCCCGATTTGGCCGGCCTACGATGTAAATAATCCCCGGGTTATCCAGTTTGGCGACAATATAAAATCTGTCCCTCTGCCCTACAGGGAACAATTACAGTTTCTGGATGAAATAAATAATTAAAAATTCATAAATTAGAAATAAACAGGATGCAAATGAAGATTTACAACATTTTAATGATTACAATTACTGCCCTTCTTTTAACCAATTGCACAACTGAAAACAAACATCAATCCGCATTGCTTCAGTACGACAAACAGGTGAACAACATCATTGACCAAATGACGCTGGCAGAAAAAGTGGAAATGCTTCACGGAAAAACGATGTTTGCTTCTGCCGGAGTGGAACGGCTTGGTGTTGCTGACATGAAATATGCCGACGGGCCTTTTGGAATCCGCGAAGAATTGCAGCCCCACAGTTGGGCGCCACTTGGTTTGGAAAATGATAAAGCCACTTTTTTTCCCACAGGTTCGGCGCTTGCAGCTACCTGGAGCCCCGAACTTGCATATGCCTACGGAACAGGAATGGCACGTGAAGCCCGTCTGAGAGGAAAAGATATGATACTCGGACCTGCCATCAATATTCAGCGAATTCCTACCGGTGGTCGCACATACGAATATTTAAGCGAAGATCCGTTTCTAAGTTCGCGCCTTGCAGTCGGATATACTAAAGGAGTTCAGGATAATGATGCAGCAGTCTGCCTGAAACATTATGCCCTGAACAACCAGGAAAATAACCGTGGAACTGTTGATGTAAAAGTTGGCGAACGTGCCATGCGTGAAATTTATCTTCCGCCTTTTAAAGCAGCTGTTGTTGAAGCGGATGCATACGGTGTGATGGCTGCATACAACAAGGTGAACGGAAGATGGTGTTCCGAAAACGACATGCTTCAGAATAAAATCCTTCGTGATGAATGGGGATTTGCAGGAATGATAATTTCAGACTGGGGCGGCACCCACAGCACAGTTGACGCAGTAAACAACGGGTTAAACGTGGAAATGCCCGATAAAAAATATTTGGGACAGGCATTGCTTGATTCAGTAAAGGCCGGTTTGGTTTCAGAGGATGTCATTAACCAGCGGGTTCGTGAAATTTTACGGGTCAGGATGGCTATTGAGCCCGTTCCTGAGGAAAAAGCCAATATAGAAGTCACTTCGCAACCGGCACAGCAAAAAATTGCATACGATGTGGCAAGTAAATCCATTGTCCTGCTTAAAAACGATGGCACCCTTCCGCTCGATTTAAGCAAAAAACCTGTTGTTGCGGTAATTGGCGCCAATGCCACACAAATTATGGCTACCGGGGGATTAGGCGCAGGAGTGAAAACCTTGTACGAAGTAACTCCACTGGAAGGATTAAAAAACAAAATCGGAGACAAAGCCGAAATAGTGTATGCGCAGGGTTATGTGCCGGTTGTTTTTACGTGGGGAAGAAAATCGCCTGAACAACTGGAGAAAGAAGCCCGCGAAAAAGAAATAAAAACGAAAGAGCTGACAAAAGAAGCGCTGGATGCAGCAGCAAAAGCCGACATTGTTCTGTTCATGGGAGGTGATAACCGCTCGGTGGAAACCGAAGGAAGCGACAGAAAAGATATTAAACTACCTTCGGGTCAGGATGAATTGATTCAGCAAATTGCAGAAGTAAATCCAAATATAGTTACCGTTCTGACAAGTGGTGCACCAAACGATTTAAATGTGGTGAAACCACTTTCGAAAGCTTTGCTCATCTCGTGGTTTAACGGCTCTGAAGGTGGAAATGCACTTGCAGATGTTCTGGTTGGAAATATTTCACCCGGCGGAAGGCTGCCGTTTACATTGCCGGTTAAACTGGAAGATTCTCCGGCTTTTGCGTTGGGAAATTACCCGCAGGGCAAAAAAAATACGGATGTGTTTGCCGATCTTGTTTCAGAAACAGATTCAGTTGGGAATACAGCCGGTGAAAATCAAAAAAATGCAGTAAAAAATGACCCGAATACAGCCCTGTACTCTGAAGAGTCGCTGGTTGGTTACCGCTGGTTCGATACAAAAAACCTTCCGGTGATGTATCCCTTTGGTTATGGCCTTACCTATACAGATTTCGAATATTCTTCCCTGCAAACCAGTAAGGATAAGTACGGAAAGGATGATGTTATTGCAGTTACCTTCGATTTAAAAAACACAGGATCAACGGCAGCAGACGAAGTTGTTCAGGCATATGTACACCGCATCAATCCTTCTGTTGAATGGCCGTACAAAGAGCTTAAGGCCTTTTCAAGAGTGCCGCTTGATTCAGGCGAAAGTAAATCCGTTACACTTGAAATACCCGTAAAAAATCTCAGATACTGGAATGAATCGCTTCATGCGTGGGACGATGATTTGTGCAACATAGAAATACTTGTAGGAGCTTCAGCAGGAGATATCAAACTTAAAAAAGAAGTCGTGCTTAAATAAATTCTTTTAAATCTGTTAAAAACTAAAATGATGAAAACGAACAGAAGAAACTTTTTTCAAACTATGGGAGCCGGAGCTGCCGGCTTTGGACTGGCCTCAGCTCTTCCGTTAACAGCCTGTACAGCCACCGGCAACCCCGAAGTGGAAAACGATGATCAGGTTCTTTTCATCGGCGATGACATTGCCATTGCCGAAACGGTCTACGGAAAAGTCAGGGGATTTGTTCTCAACGGGATTTACCAGTTTCGCGGGATACCCTATGGCGCCGATACAGGAGGTAAAAACCGTTTTATGCCTCCTCAAAAACCGGAATCGTGGGACGAAGTCCGTCCGGCAGTCTGGTGGGGTAATACGGCACCACAAATTATGGATAACCGCTATGCAAATGTTTGGGCATCCTATGCCGATCACTGGAATTATGACGATGTGAGCGAAGACTGCCTTAAACTGAATGTATGGACACCCGCCATTGCTGACGGTAAAAAAAGACCGGTAATGGTGTGGTTGCATGGCGGTGGGTATACAAATGGAAATGCAATTGAACAGGATGGATATATGGGCGAAAACCTTAGCCGGAAAGGCGATATTGTTTTTGTTTCAATTAATCACCGGCTGGGACCCATTGGCTTTTCTGATTTATCGGGCATTGGAGGAGAAAAATACAGGGATTCGGGAAATGCCGGAGCGCTGGATATGGTTGCTGCGCTGCAGTGGGTAAACGAAAATATTGAAAACTTTGGCGGCGATCCGGAAAATGTCACCATCATGGGACAATCTGGTGGCGGTGCAAAAGTTTGTGTTTTGGCTGCAATGCCAAAGGCAAAGGGGTTAATCCATAAAGCAGTACCGTTAAGTGGTTCTTCAACCGAGGCGCTTGATCAGAATTACTCCCAAAAATTAGGCGAGTATATTCTGAAGGAAGCAGGCCTGCAACCTTCAGAAATTGATAAGTTACAGGAAATGCCGTGGAAAGATTATATTTTGCTGGCAAATAATGCAGCCCGTAAGGCAAATGCGGAGCTGGGAACTGCAGGAATGCGGGGAGGGTTTTCACCTGTGGCCGATGGAATAAACATTCCAAAAGGAACTTTTTACAGTGACCAAAATGGTGTTTCTTCCGATGTGCCAATGCTTATCAGCAGCACTTTCCACGAATGGGGAATGTCAAGAAATATGCCTGAAATGGAAAAAATCACTGAAGCTGAAGCAAAGGAAATGCTGAAAGAAAGAGCCGGTTTCAGAGGAGGATTGGGCGATAAGGCTCCTGCAGTTTATGATGCTTATGCAAAAGCATTTCCCGGCAAAAAACCGATAGAAATAATGACACTCGTCGCCAGCAACCGCAAGGGAGTGGTTGAAACAGCAACTGCAAAATCAGTTCAGAAAGCACCGGTTTATGTCGCCTGGTTTGGCTGGGAACCTCCTATGTTTAACGGAAGAATGCGTGCTTTCCATTGCCTGGATATCTGTTTCTGGTATGCAAATACAGACCTGATGCTCACCCACACCGGCGGAGGCTCAAGGCCACGGAAACTTTCGGAAAAAATGTCGGGAGCACTGCTGCAGTTCATGAAAAGCGGAAATCCTAACGGCGGCGGTTTACCCGAATGGCCGGCATTCACAGCAGATAACGGCGAAACAATGATTCTCAGTGATGTCTGCGAAGTAAAAAACGATCCCGACAGGGAAGGCCGCGAAATACTGTAGAAGTCTTGCAGGATAATAATTGCTGAAGCACAACGGCAAAGGATAAAAAGATAACGGAAAAGAGATAAATTCCAGCAGGTTGATTTTGTCAGCCTATCCTTTGCCATCGCTTTTAAGCGACGGACAGCAATGGAAACCAACCCCGGACTTTAGTCCTGTTCAGTTGAAAAGCCAAAAGAAAAGCCATGTTCTGTCAACTACCCTGACGGGGCTCAAAGCCCCGTCAGGGTTAAAACCATTACCGTCCCTTTAAGTGACGAATAGAAATGGAACAACTGACATTCAACAAGATGGAATTAGGACTAAAAGCCCATTAATCCTGCTTTATGATTAACATTGGTAATGCATATCTGCTAAGGATAAAAACATTACGGCAAATCCTTGAAGCATCTCTGTCGGGATTTCAAAATAACAGGCTGTTGGATATTACTCCATTTGTGCGTAACTTATATCTGAATTAACCAAATTCCAGTCTTACGAAACGAACATGTTTGCAGATAAATACAAACAACCATGAACAAAAATACATGTGAGTTCCCTGCCCGATGGTCAGACGGGCATCGGGTGAAAAAGTGGATAAAGAGATAAAGTTTAACCAACAACTAGTGAGTAATATAATAATAAGTACAGATGAAAATTCAGTATAAATTCTACCATTTTCTTGCAGCAGGCTTATTTATCCTTTTTGTGTTGTCCTGCAACATCCGGATGAATTCCTCGTATCGCAGTGTTTACAGTGATTACAATACCTATTTGCATGCGAATGATACCCAAACCAATTATTTAAAAGTGCATTACAAAAATGGTTTTGTAAGTGTGTTCAATAACTGGGAACTCAATCCATCAGAAGATACATTATCCGGAAATGGTAAATTATTCAACATTCGGCGAGAGGTGGATAAAGAAGGAGAAATTAAAGTTCCTTTAAACGAAATTGCGATAATTGAAACCAATCAACTGGATCAGATAAAAGACAGAAAAAATAAGAGAGTTTCTGCCTTAACCATACTCACTGCGGTAGATGTAATAATTGGAGTAATTTGTATATCCGTTCCAAAAGCCTGTTTTGGGTCGTGCCCCACGTTTTATTTAAATGATAATGAAAATGTTCTTACTGCAAATGCCGAAGGTTTTTCAAATTCTATTTCTCCCTCATTGGAAAGCAGGGATATAGATGCACTCAACTTTTGGACCAATAGCCAAAATTTGCATTTGACCATGAAAAACGAAGCATTGGAAACCCACGCAATAAACGAAATTCAAATCTTTGCTGCAGCTACTCCAAAAGATAAACAAGTATATCACAGCATACACGACAGATTTTACCAGGTTGAAAATGTTACCGGTTGCAACCAGGCATTCGTTAATGATATAAATATTTCATCCCAGATAAATGATATCGACGAGTCAGAATATTTTTCGCTTTCCGATTCAACCAACTTGTGGGAAAAGGAAGAGATCATCCTTGGTTTTAAAAATAAACCGACTGATGCTTTGGGATTGATAGTAAATTTCCGGCAAACACTTTTAACAACTTTTCTGCTTTATAATGGCCTGTCGTATATGGGTGATGAAGTTGGCGACTACTTTTCTAAAATTGAAACAAATTCGTTAATAAGGAAAAAACTTGGGAATCCTTTTAAAAAAATGGGGGGAATCAATGTTTATTATTATGACGAAAAAAAACAGAAATGGATTTTTACCGATGAAATATATGAAACGGGGCCAATTGCCAAAAATCTTCAGTTTGTGCCACTTACAAATTTTTCAAATCAGGAATCCGAAATCAAAATAAAGCTGGAAATGACCCGTGGAATGTGGCGGATTGATTATGCGGCTTTAGCTGAAATTAATTATGAGATTATCCCTGAAATTATCTCTCTTTCAGAATTAAAGAAAAATAATTTACCGGATTTTGAATCTATGCAGATGGTTTCCTGCGATGATGAAAATTATCTGGTTTCCTTTCCAGGAGACAAATTCGACCTCTATTTCAATCTGCCGCAAACAACGTCTGAGAATCAGGGTTACCAGATTTTTCTTTCATCGAAGGGTTATTATCTGGAATGGATTCGCGAAAGTTGGCTGGAAGGGAAAAATACCGCTAAACTCGAACAGATGCTTTTAAATGATAAACAAACCTGGAGGGAACTTGCAGTAGAATATAAAATGCACGAAAGTCAAATGGAAGAATTATTTTGGAATTCGAAATTAGAAACAGTTCAATAAATGGAAAAATGAAAAATTTAAAGGTTATAGCTGCTGTATTTTTTTTACTTGTTGCTTGTAAAACTAAGGAATATCTGCCCAAACCTTATGAAATGAATTATTATACGAAAGGAATGTGGCTGGAATGCAAATTAACTGATAAAACAACCAAATCCGGTGAACTACTTGCCTTAAATGAAAAACAGGCTTTTATACTTCCATTGAACAGTAATGTACAAACAATTGAAAAATCAACTATTCAAAGTGCAGTTTTACAGCTTTCTTTAACAGCAGACCATCCTGAAGAATTAAAGGGTGCGACGTTTATCCCATTTCTTACCCTGACTCACGGCGTTTTCCTGATTTTGACTTTACCAATTAATTTACTTATTGCGGGACCAATTGTAGATTCTCAAAGGGCAGGAACTTACATTATTGAGTATCCAAATGCCGTTACATGGGATGAGCTGGCCAAATTCTCCCGGTTTCCGCAAGGTATTCCCGAAGGGTTGGATATTTACGCACTGAAGGAAAATACCGCACAAAACTGACCGGGAGGATTTAAGGTGCAACCCCACACGTACTTAAATGTTGCAACATCAGAAAATCATTGATGCCTGCATTTCGCAATTTTTTCCCTTGGCTCCTGTAAATCAGACTTATCCTCAATAAATTTACAAGGTTAAAGCTTCCTGTTGTGGAAGGTTTGCAGGTAAATTATTCCCCTAATTTCCATAGTAAATCATCGCTTCAACAAAGGATCATCGCCATATTAAATTCGCATTAAATTCGCAGTATCTTCGCAGTTCATTCGCGAAATCGCGAATGAACTGCGAAGATACTGCGAAGAAACTGCGAAGATACTGCGAAGAAAATACAGACTTGTACATGCGCAAATATGTTGATGGGCTACCGAAAAAAATCCTGTACACCTTTACGTTATTTTTGTTTTAATGTGGATTTTGCAGAACCGGGGCTGTTTTCTTCCAGAAGAGAAAAAAGGATTCATGGATATTGCTTCTCCCCTGCGGCAGAGCTACTGCAAGAAAATACAGAATAAATGTTTTCAGCAGTAAAAATCATCAGCCGGGATTCTGCAATTATGGTTGGCCTTCTGGATGAAGCTGTTAAAGTCACGGATTTGCCGGCGATTGTTTTTTTCAGATTTTTCCCCGGTGCAGGCCTGATTTTCGTAAGGGGAATGCATAGGTTGTATATTCATACAGGTTTTTGGAGAGAGCTTTCGGCTACCGAAGATGAAAACTGAAGCGGGAAACTGCGAATGAAACAACCTCCGCACCGGCAGTATAATATGTCATGTCACCGGACGATCTGTTTTTAGCCGTTTATCCTGGTTTCCAAATCAAGTATTATACTATCCAGTTTTTCCCCAAACAGCAATCTGGCATTGTCATAGGTTTGATTTTTAAAAAACTTCAGAAATTTTTCCTTCCCGAAATTGTCGATAAGTTCTTTTACAAACAGCCCTGCCAATGGATATAAAATTTCTTCCGGGTATTTATCCCCGTTTTCCCAGCAATCCTTAATCCCGATTTTTTCATTCCTTGCCGTAGTAAGGCTTTTTACCTGTTCCAACCGATCCTGACGGGTTTGGTCAAAACAGACCGCTGTACCTTCATTTATAAATCTTGTTTTACCTGAAACAGCTGATGTGTAATGTGAAATCACATGAGTCATTTCATGTCCGATTGTTTGCTGAAAACAGGTGTGAACAATACAAAGTTCCGGTTCTGCGAAGCCTAAATTTCTTCTTAAAATATTCTTTGCATCCTCCCTCGACTCCCATACATAAAAATCTGTTTTTTTGGGGAGCGAACTGTTAAAGAATCCATTTATCCTTTTGAATGCTATTTCCCTTAATGCTGTATATTTTTCAATTTCCGCATCGTTCATGTTCTGAAAATGGAAACGAAAGTTATCAGTTTCTATAGTTTTCCAGGTTGTGTATGATTTATCAAATCCAAAAAACACAGTTTTTCCTATGGCACTGTTGGTTGCATTCCGGGTTGCGTTGAGTTTAATAGATGCATCAATCGATAATTCTGCTTTCTGATAATCCTGCAACATAAAATAGCAGGTTCCAAGGTAGCTCAGGGCCCATGCTTTTTGCCATGAATTTTTTTTGTCATTTGTCACTGTGGTTTCAAGAAAGGCAAGTGCCGATTTGTATTCTCCAAGGTCTGTGTATGAACGTCCAATTATCAGGTTTAAATCAACCCTTCCCGGTTCATTTTCAAGCATTGGTTTTGTTTTTTCAATTGCTGATTTAAAATCCTGTGCATTGTATAACTTCAATAAATCATCCAATGGCGGGTTTTGTGCCATTGTTATGAAACAGGCAAGCATGAAAACGGAGGTGAAGATTTATTTCATACTATTTTGGTTTTTGTTTGATTCTTTGATTTTTTGCTGCATTATTTAACTGCAGTTTTTCGCATCTGAACCCAAAAGACACTCTGTAAATCGGAATCCGGATGAAGAAATGAAATCGTGGCGGCACTGAGCCATGACTCCATCTTTTCGATCACCGTTTTTTTCATTCAAATGAACATCGGAAATCAGATTGTAATTCAGGTTAAATTTATCAGTAAATAACATTATTTCAAAAACAACAGTGGAGAATTTCCATTGATAATTTATTCCTGTACTATTTTTTATGCCTGATCATCTTGTTTCAGAAGTTCGAATTTAACCAAAGGTATCAAAGTGCCAACAGGCGCGATGAAAATCGTGTAGTATGAGAACAGCCGCCAATTACCGGCCGTCATCCACTTACAGGTAGCTACAGATTTAAATGAGGACAGTTAAATACCAACGATTTCAATTCTGGAAAATCTCCGGATATTTGCGGATAAAATAAACGGGTGTGCAGCTCCAGGCATGGCAATAACTGTTTACCGGGTAAAAATTGTAGGGCGACAGAAAATCATTGGCCGGATCATATACTTCCCAGAAGGTATCGGCGCCTTTTTTGACCATTCCTCCCCAGTAATCCACCAGCATTTCTTTTGCTTCGGCTTTCATATCCGAATGGATTAATGCCTGAATAAAATAATGATACATGTAGGGTCCGCCGGGCCGCACTGCATCTTCATACGACAGGAGTGCCCGGAGCGTTTTCCGGCTTTCCTTTTCTGAAAGCACACCACCGAGAATCATCCAGATTTGCGAAGCATACGAAACCTGCTTGTCGTTTCCCGATTCAAAAAGTCCGGTTTTTTTATTGTAGAGATTCATTGAAGCTTTTGTCATTTTTTCAATCAAATCCGGCACGTAGTCCAGTTCATCCTGACGGTTGAGAAGTTCAGCCAGCCGGTAGGTTTCGCGAAGGGCAAAAACGGATAATCCCTGCAATGCCGCTTCCTTGTTCAAATCGGCTTTCCAGTCAAAAAACAACCACCATTCTTTCCCGGCTTTATCATAATCGATTAATCCGTTGGGTTGAACGTAATCGTTTATGATCTGAAGCTGACGTATTGCCACTGGAAAAAGCTCTGAGGCAGTTTCTGTATCATTTGTGGCAACAAGATATTCTTTAAGCGCAACATTGTACAACAGCGCGTAATCATACAAAAACTGGCCGCTCTGCGGATGGGGTTCAGGGGATTCGAAAACTGTTCCGTGCAATATACCACGTTCATCGGCCAGTCCGGCAAGTAAATAAAGGCAACGTTTTGTCAGGTCGAAGTTTTGGAAAGAAACTGCATTGGCAAGCGATTCGAGATATAAATCGCCAATCCATAGTCGCCTGTCGCGTTTTGGCCCGTCTTCATACACCGTTTGCATGCACTCTTTCAGGGTATTCAATCC
This sequence comes from uncultured Prolixibacteraceae bacterium, assembly GCA_963816685.1. GTDB lineage: Bacteria > Bacteroidota > Bacteroidia > Bacteroidales > Prolixibacteraceae > CAVYUC01. The sequence goes on from CAWFMB010000038.1 coordinate 259,661, forward strand.
AACCTGGTCAATCTTTTTTATTATCTCATCGGCCGATCCGGCAATTGGTTCAGGCATTTGTTTAATTGCAGAAACGGCAGTCAGCTTAAGGTCCGACAGGACAAAATCGAAATAAGGCGAACTTGCCAGCAATTCAATTTTCATGTACCTTCCAGAAATCCGGCGCTCCGGTTTAATCTCGCTCAGCGGATCCATTACTGTAATCACCTCATCCTGTAACCAGGCCCTGCTTACCTGCCCCGGATAAGGATCGAAATGCTGTGCCAGTTCGCCCGGAACTTCAGCAAATGTAAGTTTAAACCGGAGCGGTCCATCTGGAGTGCTTCCCGTCGAAACGGTTTTCATGGAAAAGTATCCGGTATAGTGGTTGCCAAAGTCCACAATAACAGTATTTAACTTTTTGAAAGATGTTTCATATACTTTCTCAACGGGTGAAATGGTACTGGTCGTCCAGCCCTGAAAAGCACTTTCATCTTTCACCAACTCCACAATCCCAACGGGTTTAATCATTTGTTCCGAAAGAATGGGTTTTAATTTTTCTGCCATTTGCACCCATTTTTCCTTGTTGTATCCGGGAATGTTTTGTGCAAAGGAAGAACCAGTAATCATTAAAAAAAGGACAATGAAGTTGATTTGATTTTTCATGATTTAGTTTATTGAATTTTAAACAATCACCAATTCCCGCTTAATCCGTTTTGTAAAGCTTTCTGATAATTCTCAACATTGAACTCGTACAAAAACGGCGCTTTATTGGCCTTGCCTTTTTTTAATTCGCCCAGTTTATTTAAAATTTTATATGATAGTATTTTACGTTGAAAGTTTCGGCGGTCCAGCTTTTTGCCCAATATGGTTTCGTACAGTTTTTGCAATTCGGGCATTGTAAATTTTTCGGGTAAAAGGTTGTATCCAATGGGCTGATCATTCAACTGCCGGCGAAGCATTTCAAGTGCATTTTCAAGAATTTCGCCGTGATCCATCATTAATGATTCTATCTCATCCGGATTTTTCCATTCGCATTTATCGGAAAAAAAATCAGGTGCAGGTTCAACCTTTGAAAAATCAACCAACGCATAAAAGCCAACTGAAATAAACCGCTGGTTAAACCAATTCGTATTTTCTCCGGCCCCTGATGCAATCAAATCCTTAACTGCCGGGTTTAACACCGAACGCTGCGGATTGCTAAACACCTTAAACTGCTTCAGGAAAATGTTACCGAGACCGGTTCGTTCCTTTAACACCCGTGATGCAGCCGTTTCCAGCGATTCGTTTTTCTCCACAAATCCTCCCGGCAATGCCCATTCGTGTGTAAATTTTGTCCGTAACAATAAGACTTTAAGCTGGTTATCATGAAATCCAAAAACCACACAATCCAGTGAAATATGATTCAAAAAATATTCCGGATTAAATCCCATCATTTTTCAAGTTTCTTTTTCAAATTGAATCTGCAAAATAAAGAAAAACTTCACTTTTATTGATTATAAATCAAAAAAGAATTATTATTGTGTCAAAACGACACATTAGAAAAGATACGATTAATCAAGATGTTAACAATTAAAATTTAATTCATGAGAAAAGTTCCGGCATCAAGAACAATGGTCATCATTTTGATGGTATTGTTTGCAGCAGGTATCCGTTGTCAAAACGCAGGTGCAAAAGATAAAACGGTTGAAGAGATGATATCGGCAATGACGCTGAAGCAAAAAGCCGGGCTTGTAATTGGGACCGGGATGTATTTTCCTTTACCCGATTCACTGCGCGACCGGATGCGGATGTTTAATCAGCCTTCGAATGATGATACAGTTTATACAAAAATGGTTGACGAAATACGGGCATATGTTCCGGGTGCAGCCGGATTTACCGCCCGCTATCCGGAGCCGGGAATAACCAGCCAGGTTCTTGCCGACGGCCCCGCCGGGCTGCGCATTTCCCCTACCCGTCCAAACACAGATAAAACCTATTATTGCACCGCCTTTCCGATTGCAACGATGCTGGCCTCCTCATGGGATACGGATTTGGTAAATCAGGTTGGACAATCCATGGGAAAAGAAGTTCGGGAATATGGTGTAAGTGTAATTCTTGGGCCGGGAATGAACCTGCAGCGGGATCCGCTTTGCGGCCGTAATTTCGAATATTATTCTGAGGATCCGCTGGTTACCGGTAAAATGGCAGCGGCTATGGTAAAGGGTATTCAGTCGAATGGCGTTGGAACTTCAATTAAACATTTTGCTGCCAACAATCAGGAAACCAGCCGCATGTCGGCAAATGTTGTTGTAAGCGAACGAGCCCTCCGGGAACTGTACCTTAAAGGTTTTGAAGTTGCAGTGAAGGAAGCCGATCCATGGACGGTCATGTCGTCGTACAATAAAGTAAACGGTGTTTACACCTCTGAAAGTTATGATTTGCTGACAAAAATCCTTCGAAATGACTGGGGATTTAAAGGATATGTGATGACCGACTGGGGTGGCGGCAGTGATGTGGTGGCACAAATGAAAGCCGGTAACGATTTGATTATGCCCGGACAGGCACAGCAAATAAAAACCATTATTGAAGCGGTGGAAAGTGGTCAACTGGATGAAGCCATACTGGATAAAAACATCGCGCGGATTTTTACAATAATGAAACAAACACCTCGCTATAAAGGATACAGTCATTCCAATAACCCTGATTTAAAAGAACATGCCGGGGTTGCACGTCAGGCAGCTGCCGGTGGAATGGTTTTACTTAAGAATGAAAATAACGCACTTCCGATTTCAGATGATGTAAAAAATGTGGCTGCCTTTGGAAATACATCCTACGAATTTATCTCAGGAGGAACCGGCAGTGGTGATGTAAATGAAGCTTACACAGTTTCATTAACAGATGGGTTGAAATCAGCAGGATTTCAAATTAATCCTGAATTAAAAGAAACTTACGAAAATTATATCACTGAAACCCGAGCCAAACATCCTAAGCCACGCAATTTCCTTGCTGCATTGATGGGTGGATTTGAACCGGTAGAAGAAATGGATTTACCCAAAGACATCATAACAAAAATGGCTGAAACCGCAGATGTTGCAATAATAACCATTGGCCGTAATTCTGGTGAAGGCGGCGACAGGAAACCCGAAGCCGGAGATTTCTATCTCTCTGAAACGGAGAAAAACCTGATTCAAAATGTAACTCATGAATTTCATGCAAAAGATAAAAAATCAATAGTTATACTAAACATTGGCGGCGTAATAGGAACAGCTGACTGGCGCAGCATTCCGGATGCAATTTTGTGTGCATGGCAACCTGGGCAGGAAGCCGGAAATGCAGTGATGGATGTGGTCACAGGAAAGGTAAATCCATCCGGTAAACTGGCGGTTTCCTTTCCTTTGAAATATGAAGACACGCCGACAGCAAAACATTTTCCAGGACATGAGATTAAACAGGAAGGTCAAAAAGATAACACACCGGATCAGTCGGGATTTTCATTCATGCGCCGCGTTCCATGGGAAGTGGTTTATTCAGAAGATATTTACGTGGGCTACCGGTATTACAACACATTTGATGTTCCGGTGGCTTATGAATTCGGATACGGACTTTCCTATACCGGTTTCGAATTCAGCAAGCTAAAAATCAGCGATAAAAAGTTTGACGGAAAACTGACAGTATCAGTAAATGTTAAAAATACTGGGAATGTTGCCGGACGCGAAGTGGTGCAGGTTTATGCCGGCGCTCCCGACGGGAAACTTGAAAAACCGGAAGAAGAACTCATTGCATTTGGTAAAACAAAGGTTTTAAAACCCGGCGAAAACGAAACATTGAAATTCACCATCGAAACAAAAGATATGGCTTCATTCAACACTGCATCTTCAGAATGGATTGCTGAAGCCGGAGAATATACATTAATGGTTGGTTCATCTTCCAAGGACATAAAACAACAAACCACTTTCACCATAGAAAAAGAATTATCGGCCGGGAAAGTAAGCAAGGCGCTTGTTCCGAATCAGGAGTTCGATAAACTCACAAAAAAATAAGAACCGGTTGAATGAAGAATTAACAACTAATGCAGGGAAAATGAAAATTAAACTTATACAAAAAATTAATCTTATTCTGGTTGCACTGGTTTTTGTAGCTTTTACCGGATGCGGCCCCAACTATTCGGAAGAGCAAGCCGGTGATTTTATTCTGGTGAAAAACAAAGGCGGTCAAAATTTGGGTTATTCGCCACAATCGGGTATAAAAATATTAACCGACCACAGATTCGCATTTAAGGATTTAAACAAAAACGGCAAGTTGGATGATTATGAAGACTGGCGCTTATCATTTGACGAAAGGGCAAAGGATTTAGCTTCCAAAATGACCATTGAACAAATCGCAGGACTGATGTTGTACAGTGGTCACCAGTCGGTTCCATCAAGAGGAAGAGGACCTTTTGGTGGCGGAACCTACAATGGAAAGCCGCTGGACGAAAGCGGGGCAAAAGCCGGCGATTTAACCGATCAGCAAATCCGGTTCCTCACTGATGATAATTTGCGGCATGTTCTGATCACTTCTGTGGAATCGCCTGCCGTGGCAGCACAATGGAACAACAACATGCAGGCGCTGTTGGAAGGAATTGGTTTTGGAATTCCAGGAAACACAAGTTCCGACCCGCGGCATGGCACAATGGCTGATGCCGAATTCAATGCAGGCGCCGGCGGCAATATTTCGATGTGGCCATCGCCGCTTGGACTGGCGGCGACCTTTGATCCTGATTTAGTCCGGAATTTTGGCGATATCGCTTCAAAAGAATACCGTGCATTGGGAATTTCCACAGCCCTTTCGCCACAAATCGATATGGCCAGCGAACCCCGCTGGTCACGTTTTAGCGGCACTTTTGGCGAGGATCCGCACCTGGATGCAGACATGGCACGCGCTTATGTTGACGGATTTCAAACCTCGGAAGGTGAAACTGAAATTTCAGATGGCTGGGGCTACAACAGCGTCAATGCCATGGTGAAACACTGGCCGGGCGGAGGCTCAGGAGAAAGTGGCAGGGATGCACATTATGCTTACGGAAAGTATGCTGTTTATCCGGGCAATAACTTGAAGGAACATCTTGTGCCCTTTACGGAAGGCGCCTTTAACCTGAACGGGAAGACAGGTAAAGCATCGGCAGTAATGCCTTATTATACCATTTCTTTTAACATCGACAGCGTTTACAATGAAGACGTGGGCAACAGTTACAGCAAATTCTTTATAAATGAATTACTGCGGGAAAAATACAATTATGATGGTGTAGTCTGCACCGACTGGGGAGTTACTAAAGATAACAAAGCAGTTAACTCATTCGGAACAACTTCGTGGGGCGCCGAACATCTTTCGGTGGCAGAACGGCATTACAAAATCATTATGGCCGGAGTAGACCAGTTTGGCGGAAACAATGAAATGGGTCCGGTAATTGAAGCTTACAAACTGGGAGTGGAAGAACATGGCGAAGATTTTATGCGTAAACGATTTGAACAGTCTGCCGTTCGCCTTCTTCGAAATATTTTCCATGCAGGCCTGTTTGAAAATCCATACCTCGAAGTGGACAAAACAGTAGAAGTTGTCGGCAATCCTGATTTTATGGCAAAAGGATTCAAAGCACAGTTAAAATCAATCGTCCTGCTGAAGAATGCTGCAAATGTATTGCCGATCAGGGATAAAGCAACAGTTTTTATTCCGAAAAGATATTTTCCTGCCAGCCGCGGCATGTTTGGATTTGGCCAATCGGAAGAACGAACAGATTATCCGGTGAACCTGGATATTGTTAAAAAATATTTCAGTATGACTGATAATCCTGCCGAAGCGGACTACGCGCTGGTCTTCATCGACAGCCCCAATGGCGGCAGTGGGTACGATGCGGAAGAAGTAAAAAACGGGGGAAACGGTTATGTGCCCATAACACTGCAATACAAAAAATACAAGGCAAATAATGCAAGGGAAACAAGTTTTGCAGGCGGCGATCCACTTGAAGATTTCACTAACCGTTCGTACAAAGGGAAATCGGTAACCGCAACGAATTCAACTGATCTGGATTTGATTCTGAATACAAAAAAGCAGATGGGCAACAAACCGGTTGTTGTGATTATAAACGTAGCAAAACCCATGGTTTTTGCTGAGTTTGAACAACAGGCCGCTGCGATTTTGGTCACTTTTGGTGTACAGGACCAGGCAGTGCTGGATATTGTTTCCGGAAAAACAGAACCGTCGGGTTTGCTTCCGATGCAGATGCCGGTCAGCATGAAACCTGTTGAAGAACAATACGAAGACGTTCCGCGCGACATGGAACCATTTATCGATTCAGAGGGAAACAGTTATGACTTTGCTTTTGGTTTAAACTGGAGCGGCGTAATTCAGGATGACCGGGTAAAAAAGTACCGTTAATTTACCCTTCCACAAAATATCGAAGCTGATCCAACATAATGGGTACGTCGTTTTTGTCGATTCCCTGTTCCAGTAAATGCGGCAGGTCTTCCTCAAATATTTCGAGGAATGCTTTTTCAGAAAAACCGGATTCCGAAATGGAGCGTTTGTAATTTTCAAGCGCTTCTTTACGATTTCCAAGGCTCCACTGCACATGCCCCATGTTCATTAAATCGTGCTGATTGGGTTCATCGTCAAGTAATTTTTGGAAATATTTTTCAGCCTGTTCAAGCTTTCCTGTTACAAAAGAGCACCAGCCAATGGGCCGCCAGACTTTCTTGTTTCCCGGCGACAGGTATTCCACTTTAAAATATCCCTTCAGCGCCTCGTCGTAACGGTTCAGTTCCAATAAACTGTTCGAAATATTCAACTGGTTATTCAGATTTTCCGGATCCAGCTTTTCCACTTCCTTATAATATTCCAGTGCTTTGTCGGGTTGCTTCAGGTTGCGGTAACACAAGGCAATTTTTTTGAGGTTCCACAACCGGTTCAAATCATACAATTCAGCTTTTTTGTATTCTTCCAGTGCCAGCTCGAAATCGCCCAGCTTCTGATGACAAAAGGCCAGTTTCTGGTACAATTCACCATTTTTTTCCTTCGAAAGCAGGTAATTATAAATCTCAGCTGCTTCCACAAAATGATTTTTTGCAAAATAATATTCCGCTATACTGCGCAATACTTTTTCATCCTCTTTTAAAATATCGCCCAGCGCCAGTTTGTTGTGAAAATCAAACCTCCAGCCAAATACATCATCGAAATCCATTTTCCGCGGGTGCAGTTTATAAAACCGGTATAAATCCTGAATGTATTGATTGGTAATAAATTCAGCCTTTTTATCAGGTGAAGTCAATTCCTCATCTTTTTCAATTTCATTGAACTGATCCATTTCTGCTTTCATTCCCTGCGCCATAAATTCACGGTTCTCTGCCGGCAGGTTTTGTATGCTGAAACAGAATGAATATTTATCTGAATTGCAAAGAATAGGGGCACTTCCAATGGTTTTAACAAAATTGCGGTTGGTTTGTTCCGAAACATCAACAACTGATGCTATTTCAGGGTTTTCAGGGAAATAGGGAATGAACCAGTTGCCCGGTTCATTAAAAAACGGAAACATTTTCAGCATGGCAAATGAGCCCATAAACACATCGGCACCTTCCATCTGCAGTTCCGAAAACTCTTCCATTTTATCCATTAATCCGGGTGAATCTTTGAAAATTTCTTCCCATTCCGGATTTTTATCGTCTCCAAAACCCTGGTCCATCAGACTGTCGAGGTTGATTTTATCCTTCAGGTTCGGACTGATTTTAATCATTTCGGGAATGATTTCATCGCGGATTTTTTGCTGAATCTTTTCTGTTTCCTTGCTCCGGATAAACTGAACAATGATTCGTTCAAGGTTCCTTTTAAACTCCGGATTTTCGTTCTGTAACTTCAACCTTCCGGTAATTTCGGGATAAAAAGGCATTCGTGCATCGTACCTGTAAAAATTGATAAGCAAACCAACCAGTGCCAGTTGATTAATGCTTTTCTCCTCAACATCGTACAATTCAAAGAGTAAATTGAATTTGCCGACATCAAAATAACGCTGCAGGCTGAGCATCAATCCGGTAACAATAAACGATTTATATGCATTCAGAATCAGCGAACTGGCAAAATACTGTTTTAGAAATTTTATTTCCTGCGAATCCAGTTCATCCTGAAACCAGATGTGATAAAAGAGGTTAAAAATCTTTTGTTGATGTTCGCGTGCTGCCTTCAGTTCCTCCGGACTTTCAGACTTATTCCTTTCCACAAGCGATCTTAATTCATTGCTCAGGTAAAAATCTTCGAGTTCTGAAAGATAGTTTTCAAAATCCGTAATATAATTGGATTTAAAAGTTCGCTTTCTTTCATAAACTATAGAAGATGAATATTTTAAACATAACGCTTCGTTTATTTTATCTGCAAGTTCAAATACCTGAACAATTAGCTTCCGGTAAACTTTCTGGCGTTCCGGATCCTGAATTCCCTCAACAGTATACTGTAACATATAATGGTAGGTTTGTTCCAGGTTGTGGTATTCATCCGTAAATATTCCCAAACTGTTTTCAATAATCAGCTTTTCAATTAAATCGAAAGCAGGTTTTAACTTACGTCCTGCAAGATTTTCGCATATTTCGGCGTATCTTATTTTAATTTCTTTATTAGTCATAACTCTGTTGTCTCATTCAAAATTAAGCGAAAAACAAGATGGATCAAAAAACTATCCAAGGTTTTATTCCGGTTGATTTGACTTGCATAACAAAGATATACTGACAAATTTGCCATTTTACAGACCTGCCTGAAGAAGAATATTGTTACTAAAGATCATTTGGTGAAGCCGGTGTAAATGAGAGGAAATTTGTTGAATTATTTTTCCACTCCTGTGGTTTTGATCTACATCCTGGAATAAACGCGCATCTGCTACATTCCACTACTCCACTCATTATCAGAAAATTTAAAAAGTATGCTTATGACTGGCACAGAATTTTTAGGATATATCACGATAATCAAAAAGTTAAAAATTATGGCATCAGATAAGGAAAAAAGAGAAAAGCTGGTTCGGTTTTTAGACCAGAAAGCATTTAATCCTATATTGAAAAAAAAGGAAAGTGATTTTCACAGTGATAACGAGAAATCAAAATTTAAGGATATAAAACGAAGTACTGAGAATGAAAAAAAGCGCTTTCATGATAATTACAACACTGCAGGCGAAGTGAAAGATAATTATTTAAGCGATTTAAGTTCAGAAACAGCCAAACGCAAAAACCGGGAGCTGAAACAATTAAACCTGCCTCGTCTTCCCGATTTTAAAGATGAATTTATGAAGCTTTGCGATAAACTGGAAGTCTGACAGTTTAAAGTACCGGCAAACCCGAGGTTATGGATTAATTACCGGTTCATTCATTAACCAGATGACCGGGTTTCGAATTGGCAGATTCCGAATTACCTCCCGGGTTTCGGGATAACCGTCGAGGGTTTTCCATAACTCTATATATTCCGGATGATTATATGCTCTACCGGCAAAGATTAAAAAGGGCTGTCGTACCGGCCATTCATCCCAATACATGACATCGTGTTTATAAGGCCATTCCGATTTGTCTTTTACATACGGAAACATAAAATGTGCCCCTTTTTCAAGATTCTTACCATCAGGCGTGGTATAAGCATATAAATTATGGTTTTCATCTGAAAGAACTTCAGCTGCTGTCATAAAAGCATCGAGGTTGAACAAGGAATAACCATATGGTTTGGTGCGCTCCAATTCCAGCGGAAATGAACCGTCTTCGGCCATTTGATTTGGGAGAAGAATATTTTTGAACCGGTCGCGGCACAAATCCAGCACCGCATCATTTGCTGTTAAACGGGCAAAAGCACCGACTTGCATTACCCAGCAGGTGGCGTGGTTATTTTTGGTGTTCATTTCATCCTTTCCGTAATCACTGGTGGTTAACCAATTTATGAATTCCGAGAACCATTGTTTTGTACCTTCAACCGTTTTTTCAGGAAGCGCATTATTGGCTTCGAGAATTTCCACAGAACGAGCTACCTCAATTAAATGAATGGCATCTATAATTCCAATGCCACGGCCGGTTACTCTTCCTTTAATCGCCTGAGCGTAATTCAGACTTGGATTCATCCTGGTTTCAGATTTAACGAACCACGCGTTTAAATGATTGTCAACAGCTTTGGCAAATTTTTCATCACCGGTTAGTAACCAGGCTGAGGTTTCCATTCCAATAATCCGGCTCAGGCGAATCATAGACAGCCGGTGTGCTACAAAATTTCCAGGATTGGTTTGCCCGTCCCGGCGAATATATGGCCCCTCCGGATTTTCAGGATCGGGCCACCAGTAATCACCTTCAGAATAAAAATCATGAGAGCCGCCTTCACTTCGTTCGCTCACATTGGCAGTGACTGTAACGGGCAAACTGTCGAGAAAGCCTCTTGCTGTTTCAATGATGTAATTCTGTTCATCAATTGAAATATAAGGCACTTCATCTTCTTTTTCAGAACAGGATGTTATTGACAAAATCAAAAAAAGTAATCCGGCAAAATTAAATTGCAGTTTCATCAAGTTGTGGTTATAATTCATTCTCTTTAATTTATAATATAATCTTTCATAAGAATTTATTTCCTGCATCAATAAAACTGATACCCCTGATTTGAATCTTTTTACAATTCAGAGGTGTCAAAATATGATTTAGAGTTGGTTAATCAGTTTTGGTAATCACTATTTCATTCTTCCCTTTTTGTTTTGAATTGTTCAGCTTAAATACAATCCGCGTAATTCCTTCGGGCCAATATCTCCTTAATCCCTGGTCGGTCACTTCATTGAACTCAATATCAGGCGTTACATTCTTCGGGTTGTAATTCATCATCAATGTAAATCCGTCCCCTTCGAGTTTAATTTTACCCGGTCCTGCTTCAGAAACTTTGCTGTAGGTTACGAAATTTAAAGTAGTCGGTACATCCTTCACTTCACTTAACTGATAAGTGTCGTTTATTGTGAATTTTTTATTGCGGTCGAGGCGGTAACTTCTCACCCATTTATCAACTGCGGATTCCTCAGGATACGCTCCCGAAATGTCGGTTGAAAAGACTGCTTTCTTCGCATCTGCACTGAATGTTGTATTTTGAGCATGAAATTCGAGTCCCTCATGTTGATCGACACCATTTATTTTGGGAAGGTTGTGGTATTGCGACTGCATCGTCCAGATTTCGTAACGGCGGTTGCTAAATGTTTTGGCAGTATAGGTTTCGCGGCCAATATCGATGATGCATGGTTTGCCGTTGAAATATAAGACGCATGTGCCGATATCGTTGTGGTTATGGCTTTCAGCATTGTGACCTCCCTTTGCGGCAAAGTAGAATCCCTGTGCAGATCCTGCCTGATCACGGGCACCGGCAATTTGCGTTTCGGGTAACCAGAAATCGCTGATTAATGCATTATCAGCCGGAGCATTTGCAATTTCATCCAGGTGCATCAGCTCCATGATTTGTTCGTCGATTTTACCATCCGGAACTTCTTTTCCCCAATCCTGTTTTTCCGCCAAATATGCCCCAAACTCCTTCATGGTTGAATCGCCGATTGCTTTTCCATAGCTGTATATAATTTGAGGACGACTACCAGTAGTTGCATCGGCGTCGGCAAAATTCAGGAAATACGGATAATCAATGTACGCTTTGTAGATGTACGTTCCCATATTTTTTATCAGCTGGTTGTCGAAAACATCAAACTTTCCGTTGGTTGCGAGGTTCAGCAAATCGAGGTTCTGGTAGAGGGAAGCCCCTGCCCTGCCCCAATATGAGGGGCCTTCATCGCAACCACCATCATCCGGATAGTCGTTTAAAAAAGAATCCAGCGACCGGATTACTTTTTGTACGCCTTTTACCTTTTGTTGCTGGTCATCCTCCAATATCAGTATCGACGTCAGTATATTATGGTTGGTCCAGGGATTCCAGTTATTCACCGAACGGCTGCCATCGAGTCCCTGCCACCAGAAATCATCCCTCTCGTAATAAGGAACGACAGCTTTTTTCATGATTTCATCCTTCAATCGTGTGGCTATCAGCGGATGGATTTTGTCGAATTCATCTTTAAACAAAAACCATGTCCATGACAGGATATTGGCAATTTCACCAACACCAAGATCAATAACCGGTTCATTTACATCGGGTAAGCCATGGGGTGCCTTTTGCAGGGTTAGGTGTGCGGACCAGCCCCACCAGGTTTGTTCGCTGTAAAACCAGACGCCGTTTACAATCTGGTCAATAAAACGTCCCCTTCCTTCAGCCAGTTCGCCCATGACCAGCGCCATCAAAGCTCCCCGTGGTGCAGCGTATGACTCCTGCCGGCGGTCACCGGAGCGGATAATTTCTAAGTAATCTGTGGCTTTTACTGCGGGCCAGTCGTATTCCAAATATGCTTCGGCTTCCTGCACATATTGTTCTTTTAAGTTGGAAGGAAGATTATCCCAGAAATTGCGGTCACTGTAACCGGGAAAATTCAATTCCGAAAAATCTTTAATAAGTGTACCAGCCAGATTAACCTGTTCTGCTTCTTTCTGCAGAATATCACGTTTTTCGACTGAGAAACAGTAAAATGAAGAACTTATACATAACAGAACAAGAAGAATGTTTTTCATGATGTATCGTTTTAATTGGTTATTTTATTTTTACAGGTTTCTGATGATCTTTACTCATTTCATATGGTAGCTGCCGGATATCTCCTTTGAAGTTGCCAAACCAGAGTTCACATTTGCTGAATTCGTGTGAATGCCCTTCACTCCAGAAAAAGCAAAACGGCGGATTGTAATTCACCGGACGACGTACATATGAATGACTGTATTCACTGTTTCTGGTTAGTTGTTTTGTTTTCTTCCAGGTTTCTCCTTTATTTTTCGACTGCCAAATGGCAAGTTCTCCCCCTACACCCCACTTTTGCGAACCTGGTATTGTCGGTCCAACAATTTTCCATTCTTTTTCTGAAATAAAAAGGCTGCCCATATCGTAATTATGATCCGATTCAGTAACAACAAAAGTCTGCCAGTTATTTTCCTCCCATTTGGTAATACACCATTCATACGGCTGGCTTTCAGGGCCCGGAATATGTCCGTTACTTCGAATATACAAACATACCGGATTTCCATTTTCATCGAAACCGATATCCTTCAGATATATATTTTTGTTTTGCGACCGGTAATTTACTGCCAACGCCGGTGAATTCATATCGGTAACTGGCAGATCAAGATTGACACCACCGGCACTTGTCCAGGTTTTCCCAAAATCGGTTGTCTGTACATAATACAGATCGGTGCGTTTATCCACATTTCCATCGGGATGACGGTTAAAAAACGTCCCCACTTTTTCACCCTTGTAACAGTTACTGATTTGGTAATGGCCCGATTTTTCTCCCTCATGAACAGGAATGGCGGCAAGCATTTTATCGTCTGTCCAGTGCACACCATCAGAGCTGGTTTCAAAATAGAGTTGTCGTACTCCTGTGTATTTGGTAAACAGGTGCAGAAATCCCCATTTTGTTTTCCAGGGTTGCGGATATGTCATTTCCTCCTCAGTAACCTGCTCAAATTCATCAATATCATAAGGATTTTTGCTTTTATATTTAAAACCCGGTCTCGTTCTTCCACGGCCACTGACAAACACCCACAGGTAACCGTCGTAGTCAATCAGCAGCGACGGATTATCATGAGGATCATTAACACCCTGTTTATCGTAAACTACGGTTGGTTTCGATACCATACCGGATTTATGGTCGTACTCTCCAATCATGCAGAGCAGGTGCCTTTCGCCAGCAGCGGTTGTACCGCCGTAAACAAAAAATGTTTTATCCACATCCTTGTCATAAATGGCCAATGGAATATGTTTGGCTGTGTAAGTTCCCAAAGCACCGGAATATTTGTCACCATTTGGATATTTTTGATTAAGTTCGAACCAGATGGGCCGGTAACCATCGATTTTGACATTATTTAGGGATTGGGAGAATATTTGAAAAGACGATAAAATCAAGATCGGGATTAAGACCACTTTTTGAATTTTCCGCCAGTCTTCTGACCCCCTTTTTATTCTCCACCGGCAGGCGGTTGAAAAGGTTCCTGCTTTTAACAGGATTAAGTAAGGTTTGTATTAAAAACATTTTTCATTTTTTAATTACGTTTTCATTTGCGATGAATACAATATATTTACAATTTTTTCAGCTTTCCAGCCATTTTCAGTTAACGTGGAACATCTACAAACCACTCGTCCTTTTTATTACTGTTATACACGCGCAGTTTTAGTGCTTCATCACTTTCAGAAACTATTTCAGCTTTAATATCTTTTGTCGGTTTTTCCGACGGAAACAGTACCCAGATAAATTTGCTTTCGCCTTTCACATTTGCGCTGTAAATAGCGACTGTGTTAGGCTCGTACTTATTGTATTCCTCGCTGTACCAGCCTTGAATTTCAGGCTCTTCCTGACCTTTTACAAAATTGATACTCCAGTTTTGGTTTCCCACAGGGATGATTTGCAGGTTTCCGTATTCATTGTCTGTTGAAATAATTTCGCCCTCCTGTATTACTTTACAATCCGGATGAAAATGCCATAATGCTTCAATTTTGCGAGGACGATCAGTGGTAATTCGATCAATTACTATCCACATATCGCCACGAACATAAAACAACTGCCGCATATGCCTGCACTCACCTTCAAGATCAATAAATTTATCGAAAGTTGCCCTGGCGTAATCATAATCATCTGTGATTTTACAGTATTTATCTGTTAACGGTTCTTCCGTTATGCGTGGTCCGGGAGCCTGTCCTTTTCCGTCAATCAACAACACATTGTGGCTTTGACTACCGTCAGCGTAATTTCGAAATTTTCTTGCGACTTCACCACGATAGGCAAAACGACCACCATCGACAAGCAAATCGCGTCCGTATGCAGAAACAGAAATATGCAGTTTGTCATTGTGTTGATGGCCGCTACCCCAAGGACCTATATCGAAAAATGACCACTGTGCATCCTCATCAAAACCACTTCGTGAGATGAGTTGTCCGGCCCAGGGATAAAAATAAGACGGCCCATCTGCAGGTTTTATCCCGGAACTGCAATTTGTCGCAATATATTCCCAACCAGGTTTATTGTACTTTTTAGCGCCCTCCAGAATAAGTTCGCGGTCGCTGCCACGGTCACCGTCGTTGTTCAATGGCCGGCAGCCATCCTGACGAACGCGGTGCGCAACGTAACTGTACATATCTTCAATTGTTTGTTTAAAATAGTCTGATAATGGCTTATTGGCATGTCCGCAAATTTCCTCGAAAAGTTCAAAGTTCCGCATGGCCACATTGTGATAGTGTGAAGTTAATTCAGTTTGTACACCATCTGGATATACCTGTTCTTTCATGCTTTCGGTCATTGTTTTGGCGGCATAGTCCAGCCATTCAGCCGACTTTTTATATTCCGGCCAGTTTACTGCAACTGTGGCAAGGGCTGATATTTCCATGGTCAGCCAATTGCCCTGCGCATGAAAATTCCGGTTGTAATGTGCATGATCAGGCAAACTTCCCAACATTAAAAGTTCTGTGGCAGGTGACAGGTATTCACTGTTAATCAAACCGTAAAAAACACCTGACCAGACTTTTGCACGTGCAGCAACTTCCAGTCCACGCCAGATGGAAGTACTGCTTC
This sequence comes from uncultured Prolixibacteraceae bacterium, assembly GCA_963816685.1. Classification (GTDB taxonomy): domain Bacteria; phylum Bacteroidota; class Bacteroidia; order Bacteroidales; family Prolixibacteraceae; genus CAVYUC01. The sequence continues at coordinate 275,283 of CAWFMB010000038.1, forward strand.
TTTTTCCCGGATATGGCATGCTTGCAATAATAAAATCCTTTAAAAACAAATCAATGTATTTTGCATACTTTGGATTTCCTGTATTGAAATAAGCTTGCAATACTTCGTCTACCTGGCTGTGCCGGTTCGATAGCCAGGCCCATTCCTCATCGTGATTCGGGCCCTTATAATACCAGTCGCGGTGACCGTTTTCGAGGTACGGAACCTGTCCTTTCACGTTCTGAATTTCAAACACATTTTTTAATATCGTATCCGCAGCAGCTACTGTTTGCTCACTTTGGACGGGTTGTTCCCGACGAAGATATTCTGCAGTATTTCCATTTTTGTAATACTTTAGCAGTTCGATGCATGCCTTTTCAATATTTCCTTTTTCATATGCCTCTTTTACTTTCTCCAGCCCCGTATAATCAAGGTTGAACTGGCCAAGCATGTCTTTTATCACTTCGGGATAAGCTTCCACCACATCTTCTACAGTTGTTATCTTTTGCCAATCCGATTGAGCTGAAAGATTTCCCGTTAAAAATAAACTCAATGTTATAAGGAAAAGTAAGTTTTTCATTTTCAATCCATTTAATTGATGTTATACAAAAGTGGCGCCTGTCATACCTTTTCAGGGCTGGTTCTTTTTAAGCTTATACAAATACAACTGGCTGGGTTCAGGCCATGGTTTCGGACGGGCGTCATCGCGATTCCGGTTCAGGGTCTCCCATTTTAAAATGTACCGGATTCCATCTTCCGATTCGCCCAAATCACTGGCTGTTTGAATTTGTAATCCCGGAAAATCACCTTCCACTTTAAGTTGCTCTTTAAACGGTTCAGGTTTCAATACTTTACCAATGTTTTCGAACTCATTGCTGAGCAAAATTGAACCGTTTCCATGCTTGATGTGCCAGTAATCCACCTCGTAATTTCCATCGTCCCGCTTTTTGAAATCTTTAAGCAAAATCTCGCTGTTGATACTTCCGTTACCGGAGAAATACCAGCGGTAATTCCAATCGGTAATTTGGTTATAAATCCATTTTTTACCCAGAAGGCGGGCAGTATAAAACTGGGTATTTCCATCTGGCCCGAATTTGTGGTATACAAAAACGGGATTATTTTCCTCATCCAATACCAGTTTGGCCGCCAGATTAATAATTCCGCCTTTCACAGGAATCGGATCCACAATCAGCGATTTGTCTTCGAGAGTGGCTGGCATTTGAATTTGTTCGCCGAAAGCATTGTACCAGGTTTTCAAATCCGGACTTTTCATGTACGAAAGGTCGTGATTGGTGGAACAGTCAGGTGTATCCCGCCAGACCCAATATACATGATACCAGCCGTCTCTCATCAATGCAGGTTGCGACTGGTATGCATTCATCAATCCTTGTCCGTCTGTCAGGGGAGTATCGAGTAACCGTGACCAGGTTGCAGATTTTGTATCATAAATGTTGTATATCTCATTTCCATTGCCGCTGCCTCCATCGCGGTAATGAAAAAGCAATTCTCCCTCTTTAGTGAGCATAAAGTGTGGATAAGTGCATCTCTTTTCATTTTCACCTACCATTTCCATATGCTGAACAAGCGTTGAAATATCATTTGGTTTAGTGCTTCTGAAGTAAGTAAGCGGATTAACATGCATATTTCCTGATAGGTGAATAAAACCTTCCTTATCAATTCCAAGGGTAACCGAATTATGGCTATCCCAGCCTAGCACTGTGCTTGTTCCCCCGGCTTCCTCTCTTGTGGTTGGAGGCATAACATGCAGTTCAAATTTATCGTCCTTCAAATTGCGCTGGCCAACTACCAAATTTCGATTCTCATTGTAAAATGCAACATACTGACGGCTTCCGTGAGTAAGCAAACAAAAACCGACAGGATGCCCGGCCCACACTTTATCAATCTTTATCATCCGGACAATTGTTTCTCCACTATCGGTTTCATCGACAACAACTGATTTTTTTGAATTTGTTTGAGAAAAGCCGAATGAAAAAAGTATAGTTAATGCGAAAACACAGAGTAAATGTTTCATAATTTAATTTGTTTTTAATTCAGGAACAACCAGCAAACTCCAGTCGGTTTTAAGCCGTTCGTAAAATTTTTCCTTCCATAACTTCCGGTAATTTTCATCATTATAAATGCGGGCAGCTTTTCGCACAATCAGTCCAAGGTTGTCTTCCGTATGTTCCCAATCAGAAATTTGTTGATATGGCCACTCTTCTTCCTTTCCAATATAGTGAATCAGATAATCGAGCGCTTTTCGCAAAGAGCCTCCTTTTACATTTTTATATTCAAAAATATCCACACCAACATTTAGTCCTTTTTCGCCGACACGAAAGAGGTTTCCCAAATTGGCTACTGAATAACCAAATGCTTTAGTACGAATAAGTTCTTCCGGTTGACGTCCGTCTGCTTCAATCATCAGGTCGATTCTCCTTCGTGGTAATTCTCTTACTTTTCCTGCAACAAAATCATCGTCACCAATAAAAAAGGCAATCCCTGATGACTGTAAATCGTATGCAACTGAGTGATTATTTTTATAATTGTCTTCCTCTTTCCCATGATCACTTTCTATAAGCCAGCGGAAGTACCTTTCAAACCAGGTTCGGATATCTGTTTTTTCATCGGCCGACATTGCTCCTGAGGTTTCAAGAAGCGCAATGGCATCAACCAGTGTATGAAATGATGCAGCATCAATTACTCCGATGAAACGGCCGGGTGTTCTTCCCGGAATGGCTTGTGCATATTCAAGGTGTGGGTTCATCAATGTTTCTTCATCGAGAAACCAAACCCGTAACAATTCGGCAGCTTTCTCTGCATACGTTTCATTTCCCGAAAAATACCAGGCCAGCGTCAGATTTCGGACAGCATTAATCATTTTATTTTTCTGGGAACTATCCAGTTTGTCCCGTTCGGGATTCACTTCACCATCCCGCCTGATATAAGGCAAACCATTTTCCTTTTCAGGATCAGGCCACCAGTAAGGTCCCATACTCAGGTAATCATGTTTATTCCCACTTGGGGGTACCAGCTCTTTAAATGTTACTGAATAAACACCTCCGTTTAGTGCATCGTCAGCATCTTTTATTAACTGCCCGTATGCAGGCAGGAAATATGTGCCACCGGAATTCAGGTCGTTTTTAACTTTGTGCATCCAGTCCAAATCCCAGCCTCCTAATCTCGGATTGCTTTCTTTTATCTGAAAAGAAGAAGTTAGGACAAACAGAATTATTGCAACTAAGAATTGTAGCTTCATGTATTTAACTTTATTGATTTCAAATACAGTTTTCGTTTCGTTAATTGCATTAAAAACAACAGATAGGTTGCCGTTCTCATTACCATTCCTCCAATTTTTTATCAACAAAAATTGCCTTTTCTGCAATACCTTCCGGTACCAACGTCACTTCAAAAGCCTGTACAGAATTTGCCGGCATTTCATAAGTAAAACCAACTCTTATTGTACCGTTATTTTCAGCATCATAATCTGTTGTTGGCGCTGTGCTCCACGTTTTCATTTTAATATTGTCCGGACCATTTACTTTCAGGAGTAACTTTTTACCATTGATTGTCAAAATTGCTCCATTTTTGTCCAATTCCACATTTGCAGGGGTGAGCATATTCCATCGGACCTCGGCCGGTTTGTCCAGTGTTTCCAATTCATCGCGAACCACCACATATATCTGATCTTTTACAGCCACTCCGCGAACTGCCTTCTTCAACTGTCCGTTGTACACTGATGAAATATCAGAAACAGCAAACATTAAATCTTCGTTGTCTGATGATTTATCAATTTTTGCGTAACCATCAACACGCTGGAGTTCACCATTTATTGTCAACGTATTATGCGGAAAATTATTCAGCCGGAAAATGGTCCAGCGCTGTGCATCCTGTGTACGACCAAAAATTGACATCCCTTTCGACTCAAGCGATTCGTAATTTTGCGAACCCAAATCGGCTGCCCAGCGTTCGCCGTTTGCTTCCATAATGAAGGATCCGATGTCCATGTGACCGTGATTAACTGATGGCGAACCAGCCTTGAAACCAAGATAAACCGCATCGGAATCAGTCCATGAAGTACGCATCAGCGCCACAGGGTTTGCCCCCTGTCCGACAAACATTTTCGATTGCGGTGGTTCAATTTCTTCCAGGGTAATATTTTTTCCCCAGATCATGATGGCTGGCAACAAACGATCATTCGTAAATTCAGAATAATCAGTGCTTTCCAAATATTGCTTTTCCATCCAAAGAAGTGAAGGATCATTCTTTTTTTCAGCAAACCAAAACATGGCTGGTTTTAAACTTCCTTCTGAGCCACAGTCGCCCCAGTTGTAACATTCACCGGTAGGCGCCATCATATTTTCAAGAAACCATGCTGTTTCCAGAAAACCTTCCATTTCGCTCAATCCGTAATCAGTACCAAGCGCTTTATCCACGGCACTCAAAAACATCACATTGAACGATGTTCCATATCCCCAGTAGCCATAACCTTCCGGATACGCACCATCGGGTTTGTAACTTTCCATCGCTTTGGGAACTGATTTAAAAGCCCGATCGATAACTTTCTGTGCCAGCTCCGGATAGTCTTCCTGAATGGCAAGCGCTCCGTAAGTCATACCTGCATTGCACACCTGATTCCAGTTGTGTTCAGCAGTCAGAAACCAGTTATAATCCTGGTTAAATGAAGGTTCAATGCCCTTTTTTACAATTGCATTCCGGATGGAATCCCTCGCTTCATTCGAAAGTTCATCAAACAGCCAGTCGTAACCAATTGCCAGAGCCATCGTCATTTCACCCACATCCAGGAAATGAGTTGGATTCCAGTCAGAAAACCCGGCAGATTTAAGCATTTCCTGTTCGGCATGTTTGGCAAACCTGTCGTCGCCGGTCATTCGAAAAGCATATGAAAGATAAAAAATCCGACGCAAATATTCTCTTGAAGTTCCAAGCAGCCGGCGGCCGATTTTAATACGGTCGCGCGGTTCCAGTTTTAATATATTTTCACTTTCATCGATGATAGCCTGATTCATTTTTGCCCAGGTTGCACTGTTTTCAATCTGCTGCATTATTATTTGTTCTTCCCCTTCCAACATTAAAATCCGTGGATGACCCGACTTGTTGTTCTGACAGGAAAATAATATTACACCAAAAATTCCGGCAAGTATTGATTTATAAATAAAGTTTTTCATTTAAATAAATTATAATATTTTCAGTAACATGTTTCATATCATTCATATCTGCCATCTTTGGCCTAAAGCAATGTTACCCCTGCAACCCAACATTCATTGCATTGATTTTTGCTTCACAGTTTTATGGTTACACTTGAACCTGTATAGTTTTTCTGCGGCAAACGTATGGTGATGTGAGTCATTCCTTCCTTTTCGTCCCAAAGGGCATTTAAATATTGCCCCGGATTTGTAACTTTTTGTGAAATGGCAAGATGAAAATAACCCTGTTCCCTGTTGGGATCAGAAACCGAAATTCCGGTTACCCTGTCGCCATCCATTTTCAGCATTACCATTCCGGGATTATCGGTAACCAATTTAAAATTATCGGAGACATTCAATTCACCGGCTTCATAAAACACCGCCTGACAAATTCCCAGTTCGGTATTTTTTACCGCCTGAATTTCTGGAGTGTTAGATAAAATTTTTACATTGATTTTTGAAACTTCCCGTTCCATCTCGTCGATGGTTGTTGCCGGAACCACAATGTATTCATACGATTCATCCGACGGGCGGTTGCCGTGGTCGAGCCAGATTTTGAATACATCCAGTGAGACCTCTTCTTTGGGCGAATCACTTTGTTTGTTAATCCGCCACCATGAACCCGTTGCGGCACTGTTTTTTATATTCACAGTTGCAGGTTTCGGAAACACATATCCGATTCCATCCTGATACACCCAATCTATAGCTTCAAATTTATTTTCCCCTTTTGGAATTACTGATTTCATATTGTTACCAAAAACAGTTACAACATCGCGCAACAGGCACTGATTTAAAGTAGTAACCACCGGCAAATCCTGTCTGCATGAAATCCCTGCTCCAAGGCAAACATATTCTTCATCGAAAAAGAACCATGATTTCCGGGCAACCAGCGGGTCATGCGGACTTTTAAAATCGAAAGCCGCAGCGCCGTAAATTCCATCGGTAACTGCCCCTGCAAAATCGGTTTCACCCAATTTCTGTATTTCATCAGGCGCCGGCAATTCAGGTTTTTGCATGATGGTGGCTCCCGGAATTTTCTGGTAATCGTAGATGGGCCAGATGTTGTTATATTCAGTGCCCGTAAGGGATATGTGATTTGCGCCGTCACCCCGGTGATGATTAAGCAAACCCTCGCTGTTGTATGGCCATTCCATATTGTAATTACGGGTGGAATACATTCTGACAGACGTAAACCAATCAGGACGTTGATAACTAAAATGTTCGGTATTCCAGTAAAACGTAGCATGCGAAAGCGTCGGTTGAATTCTATTTTCCCGGATATCAATAATTTCCTGTATATCTTTTTTGCGGTAATCAGTGGTTAGCAGCAATCGTTTAGGAGTTTCCGGACTAAAGGCATGCAATGCACCCGGTCTGCTGATACTCCGGTTCTTCGCCCCGGCATCGGGATATTTTCCGAACACTGCCATTTTACATATTCCATCGAGGTAGTAGTCAATCAGCTCCTCCAGCTTTTCTTCTGAAAATGAATATTTTGTATCGGCTGTGTAAACCGCCCATTCCACGAAAGCTTCGGCATAACCAAGTCCGTAGGAAAGGGTATTATTTACCCCGTCGGTCCGGTGATGAAAACTGTTGTCGTACTGAATACCACGACCTTCTGAAGTTCTGTTTTCAAAGCCACCAACAATCCGCCGATAGCCAAAACCGTAATCCATTCCAATCCAGTGAACACGTTTTATTTCGCCTTCTATGACTTTTACCACTTCGCCAAACATTTCATAATCGCCCGTAAAAAGGAGGTTTTTTGCCTCTATTCCTGAAATTTTAATCCTGTCGCCGCCAGGCCGCGCGCCGGGAGCATTAATGTTGGCACGCCCGATTATGGGTTGAGCTTTTTTCACCAAATCTTCGGGCAATGCATCACCAACCAGCAACATTACATTTACCAATGCGCCGGGTGTGCCGATTTGATTGTGCCACCAGTTGTCGCAGATGTAATCGTGTTCCACCCAATTTTTGAGTGAAGATTCAATTACATTCAGCACTTTTTTATTTTTGTAATACTTCGAAGATTTTATTCTGTACGCCAGTGCCAGATCAACCATATGCCCCAGATGTATCCGGTGTTCAAAACCTTCGTTTGACACATCTTCATAATTGATTTCCGGCCAGGTTCCATTGTCTCTGATGGTGTTTATCAGCGTTTCAATTTCAGCATCATCCACATGATGCTCCAACAATTCAGTCATTATTCGTTGCTTTATCAGCTCAATGTCAGAATCAGCGCAATGAACATCATTCAGTATAAATAAAGAAGCAGTAATAATCAGAAGAAAATATTTCATTTTTCAGTTGGTTTATTTCACATTTAAATTAGCAACTGCAATTTATAAAAGTTTTAAAAAGTTTAGAATAATCAGCAAAAAACAATGGCTGACAAAAGCCAGCCATTGTTAAATTTATATATCCCGCTAATATTAATATCCCGGATTTTGAGGCAATAAATTTGGATTACGGTCCAATTCAGCCTGTGGAAGCGGCAACAGGTAATTCTTTGCAGGATTAAAACTGTGCGGTTCCAGCGAATTGGGTCCGTTAAAAACCTGCTCGCCCAAAGTTCTGCGTTTTATGTCGAACCAGCGTTTGTATTCGAGCGGAAATTCAAGTAACCGTTCTCTGAGCACTGTATCGATAAATGCTTCTTTTGACAAACCACTTTGAACATCCGTTGGTTCGGTTCCGTTAAACCGTGCGCGTTGTCTGATTTTATTAATGTATTCATATGCTTTTGGAGTAGGCCCATTGTTTACTTCGGCTAATGCCTCTGCAGCAATTAAATAGACTTCTGCAAAACGGTAAATCGGAAAATTACGACCACTGTAACGACCTTCGCTGTTGGCTTTTTCACCCGGATACAATGAATATTTACCGAAGTGAATGCGTGGCCACGTCCATTCGGTATATGGAGTCATCACACCATTTACAGGAGTTTCAAGAATAAATGTAACTTCTTTGCGGTAATCGCCCGGAGCATAAACATCGTAAAGTCCGGGAGACGGTACAACAACACTCCATCCCTGCATATCTGCATTCCTCACGCCAGACATTGGAGACCAAAGATCATCGGTAATTCCACCAAGGAAATCAACTGTCCAGATATGTTCTTTTGTATCCCCGTTATCCGCTATCCATAATTCGGTGAAATCATCAAGAAGCTGATAGTTGTAAGTTGATGCATTATTAATAACATCTTCTGCATACTGGGCAGCTTTATCGTACTGGTGCATGGTCAAATAAACAGAAGCCAGCATGGTTTTGGCCGCACCGGCTGTCGGACGGCTTCTGATATCATTCGGATACTGATCAGGAAGGTTTTCTACAGCAAATTCACAATCTTCGATAATATGCTGATAAACTTCCTCAACCGGAGTTTTCGAAATATCTGAAACAGAAGAAGGATCGGTAACAAATTCGCCAACATAAGGGATATCTCCAAACAGGCGAACAAGTTGATAATAACAATGTGCCCGGATTATTCTGGCTTCTGCTTCAAGCTGATTCACTTTGGTTTGATTGGTAATTGTGATTGAACCAATACCGTTAATTGCAGAATTTGCAGCACCAATTGCCTCATAAAACTGTGGCCAGAAAGCTGTAATCATTCCATTGTTTGCATCCGGATTCAGGTTATTCATTTGAATACGACGTGCAGGTGTTCCAATGTCTCCGATATCACATGCATCATCGAGCAGGTTAACTGCAGTGGTATACTTTCTTCCGTACATTGATTCTGAAGCAAAAAACGAATAAGCTCCAAGCACTGCAGCTTCCACATCAGATTCAGACTGGAAATAGGATTCGGGCGCTAAAAGCCCTACCGGATTTTCTTCCAGATCGGTGCAGGACGCAAGAAAAATTAAAGCGAGTACTTTAATTATATATAAATGATTTCTTTTCATTTTCAATTGATTTTTAAATGATTAAAAAATAATATTAACACCAAGAGTGTAAGATCTTGTATTCGGGTAACTGCCATAATCCAATCCAAGGCTTGTATTGCTGTCCCTGTAACTTACATCCGGGTTGTAACCTGTATAGTCGGTAATTGTCAGCAAATTCTGACCACTTACATATACACGCAATTTTTCCACTCCGATACGTTCGATTGCTGAATTTGGAATATTATATCCGAGTGATACATTTTTCAAACGGTAGTATGTACCATCTTCAATCCAACGGGTAGAAGAGATGGAACTGTATGAGCCTGAAGCTTTCGGAATATCCGTATCCGTATTGGTTGGTGTCCAGCGGTCTAAAACTGATGCCATCTGGTTACCTTTTCCATTCACCCATTCAAGTTCCATCCGGGTAAAATTCATCATGTCATTTCCAACCACTCCCTGAATAAACAGATTCAAATCAAAATTTTTGTACATCAAACTATTATTTAAACCGAAGGTAAAATCAGGATGCGGATTTCCAATGATGGTTCTGTCATCGCTGTCTACAACACCATCGGGCTCCATAACAAGTTCATTGTCGTCATTTCGTCCGGCAATATCCCGATAAACCGGCGCACCTTCACTGTCAACTCCATCATAAATATATCCATAAAAAGAACCTGCCGGCGCACCTTCCGTTAAAATATGTGTATCATCGCCAATAAGATGACCCGGTCTTCTTGAACTTATCAATTCGCCACCTGGTAATGAAACAACTTCATTTTTATTCGTAGAAATATTAAAATCAGTTGTCCATTTAAAATCCCTTGAGTCAATATTTACAGAACTGATACCTAATTCAAAACCATTATTTTCAACTGAACCAATATTCCTAAGGCTGCTGCTGTATCCCGAATACTGAGGCAGTGGTACTTCGTACAACAAATCTTCCGTTAACATGTAGTAATAATCGGCGGTAACAATCAGACGTTCTTCAAAGAATCCAAAATCAAGACCGATATCCGTCTGTTTTGTACTTTCCCATGAAAGATCTGAATTTGCAACTGTTGAAGGAACCACAGCATTTACAGTTGTTTCGTTTATAATTGCCTGTGTTGAAGAGAAATTTGCAAGGGAGCGGTAAATACCAATGTCAGTATTCCCTGTAACTCCGTAACTTGCCCTGAACTTCAGGTGACTCAATAAATCAACATCGCTCATAAAAGGTTCTTGTTTTACGTTCCATGCAAAAGCTCCGGAAGGGAAAAATGCCCATTTATTGTTCTTCCCGAACCTTGATGATCCATCATACCTTCCGGTAAAAGTAAACAAGTATTTGTTGTTGTAGTTGTAATTTGCACGGCCATAAAAAGATGCCAGATCCCATTCGGTAAGTCCTGAACTTGGCTGGCGATAATCGGCACCTCCGTCCAGATTCCAGAATAAATAAGTATCGGTGACATAACCATTATTTTCGGCACTCCAGGCTTCGTTTCTGTACGATTGATAAGAGTAACCTGCCATGGCCGAAATGTTATGCACTTCGTTTAAAACTGTGTTGTACGAAAGATAATTTTCATTCAAAATTGAAGTTCTTTTAATGGCGCTTATTGATGCGCTGCCACCCACATTTTTACCTGCATTCAGAGTTGTCGGACTGTAAGTTCCTGTACGGTTGTTGTTAATTTGGACACCTACCGTTGATTTGAAATTCAAGCCTTCCAGAAGCTCCAAATCAACATATCCGCTGCCCTGAAAAAGATCAGAAACAGTTTCATCCACATATTCTGTTGCCACAGCATACGGGTTATCGTTCGGGTCACCAATTACTGAAAGTGTGTAAGTTCCGTCTTCGTTATAAATCGGGGTGATGGGTTCCATGATCAAAGCACCGGCGATAACTCCTGTATTGGTAGTCCCCCCTGAACCTTCCTGTGTTTTAACCCCATTCTGCTGACCTCTTTGAAAATACAGGCGTGTGCCGATTTTTGCAATTTTGCCGGCAGAGAAATCAAGATTCGACAAGGCAGAATAACGTTTATAATTCGAATTGATAATTATCCCCTCCTGTCCAAAATAATTCACAGAAGTATAGAATTTTAATTCCTCTTTTCCACCGGATGCAGCAACCTGGTAATTCTGCAAATTTCCATTCCTGAAAATTGCATCCTGCCAATCGGTCCCTTCACCATAACTTTCAGGATTAGGATAAGGAACTGTGGTTTGCCCGCTGTTTGCATACACTTCGTTCATAAATGCTGCAAATTCAGATGCATTTAACAAATCAAGTTTTTTAGCCACAGTTTCGAAACTATAAGATGTATTCACTTCAATCTTTGTTTCACCACTTTTACCGGATTTTGTAGTAATCAGGATTACACCATTTGCTCCCCGTGAACCATAAATAGCAGTTGCAGAAGCATCTTTAAGAATTTCTATAGATGCGATATCTTCCGGTGGAGGAACTGCGCCACCTGCAAAACCATCAACAACATACAATGGATCGCTGCTTGCATTCAAAGAAGTACCACCCCGGATACGGATTCTGCTGCCTGCACCAGGTTCCCCATTTATATTGGTCACCTGCACTCCCGGCGCCCGTCCCTGAATCGCCTGGTTTAATCCCTGTGTAGGAAATGCAGCAAGTTCTTCAGAAGAAACAGAAGTAACAGAACCAGTAAGATCCGATTTTTTCATGGTTCCGTAACCAACTGCTACTACCTCTTCCAATCCTATCGAGGTAGTTTCGAGAGTTACATTAATAATGTTCTGATTACCAACCCGTACTTCTTTCCCTGCCATACCAACAAATGAAAATTCAAGTGTTGCACCGGAACTAACACCGGAAACAGAATATTCTCCGTTTGAATCAGTGACTGTTCCTGTGGTTGTACCTTGTACAACAACAGATACTCCAGGTAAAGCCAGCCCCTCTTCGTCGGTAACTTTTCCGGTTACAGTTTTTTGCTGCGCCAATGCGCTGCCGGCTGCCATAACGAAAAAGAGAACGACCATTAAAAAGCTAACTCCCTTTTTAATTCCATTTTTGTTTTTCATAAAAAAGTAAATTTAAGGTTATTAAAAAATAATGATTATAAATAATTGATTCTTAATCCATTGCAATCCTGCAATTGGATTAGGAAATTTTTATATTTTTAACTGTTACATTTTAAATCATACCTTTTTAAACTGATACTTTGCAGATATTTTTATTCATTGGTTAAGCTTTTTCCATTATTTTCTGCAATCGATTGCACTAAATTATTAAAAAAAGTAATACATGTCAATACTGAATAAAAAATAAACCGGTGCAAAACCCAGAGACTTTAATTATACAACAGTTTTTGGCAAGTATTTCTTCATAAAAAATCATCCCTTCAATGAAAACTTTAAATATACCATGAGTCCTCTTCATTACTTACCGGTTCACTTCCGGCTTAACGTCATCATGTCCAATCCATTTGCACTTCAATTACTAACTTAAAACTAAAATGAAAACTAATTTTTTGAAAAAGAGTGATTTAGATAAATGAAATGCTGTAGACTCAGTGCATCTTATCAGCTCGGCTTATATTCCTTTTTCTTGCACTTTTATGGTTCGTTCCTACGGAACTTCTTTTCATGTTGTCATTTCTTTCCACGGATTTAAATCCATGGTTACAACATTTTATCGTTCCTACGGAACTTATTCCTTTCAGAGCCGAGGCTCGGTTTCATTTTATAGCGAAGGATTTTAATCCATTCTTTCAGAGCCGTAGGCTCGGTGCATTTTGTAAGAAAGGAACCTTAATCCATTCATCCCGCACCTGCCAGCACATTGAGAGTCGTAGACTCAGTGCATCTTATCGTGCCCTGCATATATTCCTTTTTTGAACTTTTATGGTTCGTCCTAAGAAACTTCTTTTCATGTTGTCATTTCTTTCCGCGGATTAAAATCCATGGTTACAACATTTTATCGTTCCTACGGAACTATTCCTTTCAGAGTCGAGGCTCGGTTTCATTTTATAGCGAAGGATTTTAATCCATTCTTTCAGAGCCGTAGGCTCGGTGCATTTTGTAAGGACGGACTTAAGTCCATCCACCATGCAAACCCACAACACACAGTGAGAGCCGTAGGCTCGGTACATTTAGTAAGAAAGGAACTTAATCCATTCATCCCGCACCTGCCAGCACATTGAGAGTCGTAGACTCAGTGCATCTTATCGTGCCCTGCATATATTCCTTTTTTGAACCTTTTTGGTTCGTCCTAAGGAACTTCTTTTCATGTTGTCATTTCTTTCCACGGATTTAAATAAAATTCGATACAATTAACAATACTGTTGATTTTCTGCATGCCCTGAAAATGTCTTCTTTAAAAAAAAGCACTCCCGTATTTTAAAAAGTTAGTTTAAAAAAAATCAAATGAAAATAATTTATTTACCCAACTGATTTTCTGTTCATGTTTTTTGGATAGGTTATTTCTGTCCATATTTTCACCTGAGCAAATACAAGGTAAAGTCGCAATTAATTCGTAGTTTCTTCGCAGTTCATTCGCGAAATCGCGAATGAACTGCGAAGAAACTACGAAGATACTACGAAGAAAGTCCCAATTAAATGCTGGTATATTAGGGCTTTGTATTAATGTTCATCAAAACCTGCAAAAATTTAAATGCCACTAGGAACACCTGATGTGGTTCATATTCTTCGGTCAGAGGTTTGATTCAGGCTTCCTTCCTCCGGAAGTTTTGAAACATATCGCTGCAGATAACCCAGCCACCATATGACAGAATTCAGTTGCAGTTATTAACTTCAATTGTGGATTTCCTGCATGATCAGACCTGGCAGATCCCGATAAGGTTTTTAATAATATACAGCACAGATAAAAACAATGCGGGACAAAAGCCTGCTACCGACTGCCTGTGGAAGTGGCAGCTGGTAATTTATTTCTCTGCTTCCGGAGTTTTAGGTTCAATAAAATGTCTCATTCAACTGAAAAGGTTTACCGGTTTGTTGAGAACAATTTCTGCATATTTTGTTTTGTAGAGCAGTCAAAAAAAAATGAAAGCTGAAGTTTGAAATAATTTTTAGCCAGATGGAAGAATACAAGGTAATTGAGGAAGAACTGAAACTTCAGATTCCCGATTATTTTATTTCAAAAAACTCAAGGTCAGGTGAGGCAACAATTCAACCAGCTAAAAACAAATATCCTGAGGAACTGGCAGATATTAAAATGAAAAAGATAAACGATTATTATGAATTGGTACATCAGGTTAAACAATGTCATTCGATTGAAAACGAACCTTAATTGGAAGTTGAACCCTGGATGGTTGATAATACTTTTTGGGATTTGAAATAATCAGGACGAAGGTTATCTGCTGAAAAGAAAAGACAATGATTAGTACGCTGACAATTCACACAAAGCTCCGGTTGTTTTGCGACCGGAGCTTTATTTATCGTACTCTTTCGGTTCCACTTCGCCACTGGCTACGCGTAAAGCATTCATTGCAAGCGCTTCAAGTTCATCTTCGCCCGGATAGGTATAAACAGGGGCAATAAAAGCTGTTTTTTGTTTGATGTATTTTTCAAGATGCCGGTTGTAAGCCAGGCCGCCGGTAAGAAGAATTGCATCCACTTTTCCTTCGAGTACCACAGCCATTTCACCAATGATTTTGGATACCTGGTAAAACAGCGCTTCCTGTATCTGCTGTGCTTTAAGGTTTCCTTTTTCTGCCATTTCCTGCACTTTCTGTGCATTGTTGGTCCCCAGATAAGCAACAAAACCACCTTCGCCAACTACCATTTGTTTTATTTGGTTAATTGAATACCTGCCAGAAAAGCAAATTTCTATCAACTGGCCTACGGGAAGTGTCCCCGAGCGTTCGGGGCTGAAAGGCCCTTCGCCATCAAAAGCATTGTTTACATCTACCACCCGGCCATTTTTATGCGCCCCAACTGAAATCCCGCCACCCAAATGTGCAACAATTAAATTCAGTTCCTCATATTTCCGGTTTATACCGGCTGCATGAATCCGCGCTGTTGCTTTCTGATTAAGCGCATGAAAAATTGAACGGCGTTCAAAATTTGGATGGCCGGCGAAACGGGCAATTTCATCCATTTCATCGGTAACAACCGGATCAGCAATGAATGCCTGTGCACCTGGAATCTGAAGGGCAATATAATCAGCGAGCAGCGGACCAAGGTTGCTCGCATGCTGGCCGAAAATTCCTTCACGTGCATGCTTTATCATCTGATGGTTGACCCTGTAGACTCCCGATTCAAGGGGATAAGTCAACCCGCCACGCCCGATAACAAATTTTATTGAATCCACTTCAATTCCTTCATCAGCAATAGCATCGATAATAAAACCTTTTCGAAAATCGAACTGATCATTGATGTTTTTGTAACGCATCAACTCATCCATCGAATGACGGATGGTTTTATTCAACACACAATCAGCACCAAAATAGACAGCAAATTTGGTTGAAGTAGAACCGGGATTTATGGCAAGAATTCTAGGCATCCGGCAATTCTTTAGCTAATTAATGAAGCCAAAGCTATAGAATTTAATTTAGTATTTTCACTGTCGCCGCGTGATGAAACAATTGCAGGTATTTTTGCACCGGCAATAATTCCGGCCATTTTCGCTTTACACAATTTTGAGTTTGTTTTATAAAAAACATTTGCGGCATCGATATTTGGGAAAAGCAAACAATCTGCATCGCCTGCAACAGTTGACGTAAATCCTTTTATCCGGGCCGATTCTTTATTTATTGCAACATCAAGCGCCATTGGGCCATCAACTATACCCCCTTCAATTTGTCCGTGTTCCGACATTTTTGCAATGGTAGCGCCATCCATGCACGACTGTATTGAAATAATTATCTGTTCGGTTGGTGCAATTACTGCAATTTTCGGATTTTCTATTCCCATCGCAAATGCAGTTTGAATCAAATATTCTGTCATTTGTATTTTTTGCTGCAAATCAGGATACGGAATGACGCCTGCATCAGAAAACAACAGCATTTTATGGTAGTTGGCACTTTCCATCAGCGCCACGTGGGTTAAAATACCTTTTGAAGAAACAAGTCCATATTCTTTTTTCAACAGTACTTTCATAAATTTATCCGTTGAAACCATTCCTTTCATGATTAAATCGGCTTTTCCTTCGTGAATTAAACTCACTGCTTTTTCTGAAGCCTCACGTTCTGAAACGGAATGAAAAATTGTATAATTTTTCGGATCGATATTTAGCTTGCCACAGGTTTCCTCGATTTTTTCCTGGTTACCGGTTAAAATGCCGGTTACCAGACCAAGTTGCACAGCTTCATCCAATGCTTCCAATGTATTTTCATCAACACCATTAACTGTCACCAGCCTTTTTTCGGATTGCTTTTTTACTACATCAAGTAAATCATCAAAGCTTTTTATTGCCATTTCTTTTTTTTTCGAAATTAATGGAATATTATTTTCCATAAGGTAACTTTTCTCAGTTAAATATATGTTTTATACCATACTGCAAAATATTTTCCTTTAAAACAATAACAATGAGCAATTTACGAGGCAGTCATTTATTTGTTCTGTTTCAATTTTACCAGTTCGTAAGTTTCACGTGCAATTAACAATTCTTCGTTTGTCGGAACAATTGCCACCTTAACTTTCGCACCGGTTTCACTGATAACGGCTTCTTTTCCGTTCATTTCATTATTTAGTGCTTTCGATATTCTGATCCCGAAACTTTCGAGGCCTTCACAAACCATTTCGCGGGTTAATGCACTGTTTTCGCCGACGCCTCCGGTAAATACAATTACATTTGCCCCTCCTAAAACAGCAAGGTATGAACCGATATATTTTTTAATCCGGTACCAGTAAACTTTAAGTGCAGTTTTTGCCTTTTCGTTCCCTGAAACAGCAGCTTCTTCCACCTGGCGGTAATCGGAAGAAATACCGGATAATCCAAGCAACCCACCTTCATTGTTTACAAGTTGCTGAATATCATCAGTTGAAAGGTTGAAATTTTGTTGAAGGTAAACAAGCAATCCTGCATCAATATCGCCGCTGCGGGTTCCCATCAGTAAACCTTCCACCGGAGTCAGCCCCATGGATGTGTCAACTGACTTTCCGTTATTAATTGCTGCAACCGAAGCGCCGTTTCCCAAATGGCACGATATAATTTTACTCCTGCCGAAAAACATTCCGGTTAACTCGCATGCCCGCTGTGATACATATTTATGTGAAGTGCCGTGAAAACCAAACTTTCTTATTTTATGCTTTTCGTACC
Source organism: uncultured Prolixibacteraceae bacterium (assembly GCA_963816685.1). GTDB lineage: Bacteria > Bacteroidota > Bacteroidia > Bacteroidales > Prolixibacteraceae > CAVYUC01. The sequence continues at coordinate 292,628 of CAWFMB010000038.1, forward strand.
AGCTTAATGGAATACCATATAAAAATGCTTTCGGAGGTATGGTCTGATGAAAAGCAGTATCGAAAACTCCGGTTTGCAAAACATCCGGGAGCAGCTTTTTAACTGCCTCTATTCCTTCGATGTTGGCAGGATAGTGCAAAGGGGCCAGGGAAATATTTGATTTCATTTCATCAATGAGTTCACCTGTAACTTCCACGCAGTTTTCTGCATTTTCGCCGCCGTGAATTAACCGGTGGGCAACTGCATCAATATCACCGGATGATAACAATATCTTGTTTTCAGGATTTTGAAGCTCGTTTAATATTTGTTTTAAAACTTTGGTGAAAGAAAAATCATCCGGTATCTGATGTACTTTTTTACTTCCGTCCTGCAGGTTGAATTCGAGTTTACCGGCTCTGTTCTTTGTTGCAAATCCATGTGCTTTCAACTGTTCTCCAGGCATTTGAAACAGTTGAAATTTAACAGTGGAACTCCCGCAATTAAGTACAAGTATATTCATTTTTCAAGGCGTTTTACAGTTGAAGGTAAAAAGCGAAGCATCTAAATTTAATAAAAAGTATGCATATAATAACATAATTTTTCATATTTTATTAATCTCAAAGACGTGTTGTATAATATATCAAAATCATTTTAAAAAAAGATTTTTTTGTAGTAATTTCAAAGCTGTTAAATGAAACTTAATTTTGAATCTAAATTAAACAGCTTGTATTACTTTGATTTACCATACATTTTCATTTGCTGTTCCTTCGAAAGTTCGTACGAAACAATTATATCTGTATCTGATTTTAACCGTTTTTCCACAAGTCAAAAGAGATCATCGGGAATTTTCAGGTTTTAATTGTTAGTAAGAATCAGACTAAATTCTTTACAATTAATATTAATTTCAAAAATTTTTAAGTTATGGTAAATAAAATAACCAGCCTTGCGGAATATTTTCAAAAGTACAAGGAAAGTGTGGATGATCCTGAAGGATTCTGGGGAAGTATTGCGAAAAACTATTTTTGGCAAAAAAAGTGGGATCGCGTTCTGGATTGGAGTTTTAAGGGCGAAAATGCCCCGGATGTGAATTGGTTTGTAAACGGCAAACTGAACATTACTGAAAACATTTTTGAACGCAACATGGATTCAAGAAAGGACCAGGTTGCTATCATCTGGGAACCCAACGATCCGAAAGAGGCAGAAATAAGATTAACTTATGGCGAATTATTCGATAAAGTAAAACAGTTTGCCAACGGTTTAAAAAAACTTGGTGTTGGCAAAGGCGATCGGGTGGCTATTTATCTTCCTATGGTTCCCGAACTTGCAGTAGCGATGCTTGCCTGTGCAAGAATCGGAGCAATTCATTCAATTGTTTTTGCAGGTTTTTCTGCAACAGCACTTGCCGACAGAATAATTGATGCTGAAGCAAAAGCTGTAATTACTTCCGACGGAGGATTCCGCGGAACAAAATCTATTCCGCTGAAAGGAATTGTAGATGAAGCACTTGAGAATTGTCCTTCTGTAAAAAATGTTGTTGTATTAAAACGTACAAACGACACTATTAAATTCGAAAATGGACGCGATATCTGGTGGCATGAATTAATTGAAGGTGTTGGCACCGAAAATAATGCCGAAGTAATGGACTCCGAAGATATTCTTTTCATTCTCTATACTTCAGGATCTACAGGAAAGCCAAAAGGCGTTGTACATTCTACCGCAGGATATATGATTTTCGCGGAATATACTTTTAAAAATGTATTTCAGTACAATGATGGAGATATTTACTGGTGTACCGCCGATATTGGCTGGGTAACGGGTCATTCGTACATCGTTTACGGGCCGCTGCTAACCGGAGCAACCTCAATAATGTTTGAAGGAGTACCCACCTGGCCCGATGCAGGCAGGTTCTGGGACATTGTGGATAAATATAAAGTGACCCAGTTTTATACAGCACCAACTGCAATAAGGGCATTGGTTGCGCAGGGTAACGAATGGGTGACAAAACACGATTTAAGTTCGTTAAAGGTTTTGGGTACGGTTGGTGAACCCATTAATGAGGAGGCCTGGCGCTGGTATCATGATCTGGTTGGGAAAGGAAGATGCCCCATTGTGGATACCTGGTGGCAAACTGAAACCGGTGGAATAATGATTACACCACTTGCCGGTATTACTCCCACAAAACCTTCGTTTGCAACACTTCCGCTGCCTGGTGTTCAACCCATACTTGTTGATCCGGAAGGGAAAGAACTGAAGGGGAACAGCGTGGAAGGAATTTTGTGTATCAAATTTCCATGGCCGGGAATGCTGCGCACAACTTACGGGGATCACAAACGGTGTTTTCAAACCTACTTTTCCTCTTTCCCAGGTTTGTATTTAACCGGCGACGGCGCCAAACGTGACGAAGAAGGCTATTACCGCATCATTGGCCGTATTGATGATGTTATCAACGTTTCAGGCCATCGCATCGGAACTGCAGAAGTTGAGGATGCAATCAATCAGCACCGTAAAGTTGTTGAGTCGGCAGTGGTTGGTTATCCGCACGAAATAAAAGGTTCCGGTATTTATGCCTATGTAATTTGTGAAGATCTGACGGATAGTGAAATGGAAAAAATTGAAGATGAAATACGGGCTACAGTTACAAAATTCATTGGTCCGATAGCCAAGCCCGATAAAATTCAAATTGTAAGTGGTCTTCCAAAAACACGCTCAGGAAAAATCATGAGGCGTATATTACGCAAAATCGGGGAAGGAGATGCCACAAATCTTGGAGACACTTCTACACTTCTCGATCCGGGTGTTGTAGATCAAATTATCAGCGGCGCCAAAGTTGAAGTAAAACGGTAGTATTAAAATTTTTTCTCAATCATTTATAAACCAAAATTTAAACAATATGGAAAATAAACTTTCTAACCCGGCTCCACTGGGTTTAATGGGATTTGGTATGACAACAGTACTCCTGAATATTCATAACGCTGGTTTTTTCCCGTTAGGTTCGATGATCCTTGCAATGGGTATTTTCTATGGCGGAATTGCCCAGGTTATTGCAGGTATAATGGAATTCAAAAAAGGAAATACTTTTGGCACAACAGCTTTTACATCCTACGGCCTTTTTTGGATGACCCTTGTATTTCTTATTGTTTTTCCGAAATTGGGTTGGCTTGAAGCCCCACCCCTTCCTTTCATGGGATGGTATCTTTTTATGTGGGGGCTGTTTACATTTTTAATGTGGATTGCCACTTTCGGTAATAACCGTGCACTCCAAATCATCTTTCTCACACTTTGGATACTTTTCTTTTTACTTGCAATACGTGACTGGACAGGTTCAAAGATGGTTGGAATGATTGCAGGCTTCGAAGGAATTTTGTGCGGACTGTCGGCTATTTACCTTGCAATGGCAGAAGTTATTAACGAAACACAGGGTAAAACTATACTTCCAATCGGAAAAAGAATATAACTGCAATAAACAGGATTACAAGTAAAAAGCACTCCATTTTTATAGGGTGCTTTTTACTTTTTAAATGTTTTGTGTTTTTAAACAGGAATAATTCCGGATATTTTTTACATGTTATTTAACATGTTATTACAGATTATGTGAATAACATTCGTCTTAATCCTTTGATTTTAAATCAACTTTAACCTTTCAATTGAATTTTTATTTCTATTGTCAAGAATTTCATTACATGATTTTTTTTCATGATTTTTATAGCTGAAATTAATCAATTTTACGCCTTTACAAGATTGCTCGACGAAATTATAATATTAAATAAATTGTATCCCAATGGCCATCAAGAAATTAGACAGTATTTTCAAACCAAAGCGAATTGCTTTAATCGGAGTTTCAAACAATCCGGACAGTGTTGGGGGAATAACACTGCGGAATTTGGTAGGCGGTGGATTTAACGGTGTAGTTTACCCGGTAAACCCAAAACGTGAGGCTGTTTTTGGTATTCCCTGTTACCCCGATGTAAAAAGTTTACCCAAAGTACCTGATCTTGCTGTGATTATGACTGCGGCCAAATCTGTGCCCCAGTTGGTTCGTGAATGTGGTGAAGCCGGAGTTAATGGAATAATCATCATGTCGGCAGGATTTAAGGAAGCAGGTGAAGAAGGCAAACAACTTGAGAATCAGGTGAAAGCTGAAAAGGCTAAATATCCCGACATGCGGGTAATAGGTCCCAACTGTCTTGGAATTCTTGTACCGGGTCAAAACATGAATGTAAGTTTTGCAGATGGCATGCCCAAAAAAGGACATGTTGCATTTATTTCGCAATCGGGTGCATTATGTACCTCTGTTCTTGACTGGGCCTACGATTCCAACATTGGCTTTTCATACTTTGTTTCCATCGGTAACTCAATGGATGTCAATTTTGGCGATTTAATTGATTATTTTGGCCAGGATCCAAATACGAAATCCATTGTACTTTATGTTGAGTCGTTGACCAATGCACGTACTTTTATGTCGGCAGCGCGTGCCTTTTCACGCGAGAAACCAATTATTGTGTATAAATCAGGGCGGTTCCCTGAATCTGCTGCAGCAGCAGCTTCCCATACAGGAGCGCTTGCTTCCGAGGATTCTATTTACGATGCAGTATTTCACAGAGCTGGTCTGGCGCGTGTTTATGATTTCGGAAATATATTTGATTTTACTGATCTCGTTGGCCGGCGCCGGATTCCAAAGGGAAACCGGCTTGCCATTGTTACAAACGCCGGTGGCCCTGGTGTTATGGCTACAGATTCACTTATTTCATGGGGCGGAAAACTTGTTCAGCTTTCAGAAGAAACAATGCAAAAGTTAAATGAATATCTGCCGCCGTTCTGGTCGCACGGAAACCCTGTTGATGTGCTTGGAGATGCCACACCTGAACGTTTTGCCCGGGCAACCGAAATTGTTCTTGAAGATGAAAAGGTTGATGCAGTACTGGTGCTTTTAACTCCGCAGGCAATGACTTCTCCCACAGAAACTGCCGAGGCAATTGCAAAACTGGCTTCCAACACTTCGAAGTCAATAATGGCAGCATGGCTGGGCGGTGCAAGTATGCATAAGGGAGTTCAGGTTTTTAACCAGGCCGGAATCCCGAGCTATCAGGCTCCCGAGCAAGCCATCCGGGCGTTTATGACGCTTTCGCATTATTCTAAAAATCTTGAAATGCTTTATGAAACACCAAAGGAAGTGCCGGTTTCATTTCAGTACGACCGTAATGAACTTCGGAAAAAATACCTGAAGAATGTGTTTCCAAAAGCCAAAATCCTGAATGAAGATGACTCGAAAATGCTTGTTAATGATTATGGCATCGACACCACACACCCTGCTCCGGCAGCAACTGAAGATGAAGCAGTTGCCCTGGCCAAACAAAAAGCGTTTCCTGTAGTAATGAAAATTTATTCACCCGATATTACACATAAATCTGATGTTGGAGGCGTTGCCCTCAATCTAAAAGATGAGGAAATGGTAAGGGCAGCTTTCAGAAATATGATAAAAACTGCTTCTGAAAAAAGGCCTGATGCCCGGATTGACGGAGTAACCATTCAAAAAATGGTGGATACAAAAGGAGCAGTTGAATTGATAATCGGAACAAAGAAGGACCCTGTTTTCGGAACTGTTATGCTGGTAGGAATGGGCGGTACATCTGCCGAATTGTTTAAAGACAAAAGGCTTGAATTTCCTCCATTGAACGAGCGACTTGCACGGCAAATGCTGGAGTCTCTTAAAATTTATCCGCTGCTGGAAGGATATCGTGGCGATTCACCAAAAAATATAAATAAACTTATTGAAGTGCTTATCAGAATGTCATATCTGGCAGCTGATTATCCTGAAATAAAAGAACTGGATATTAACCCGTTGATTGTTACTCCAACGGATGTAATTGCACTTGATGCACGCATTGTTATCGACCAGGAAGTAATGGCAAAACCTGTTAAAGATTACTCTCACCTTATCCTGCGTCCTTATCCTGAAAGTCTGATTAAAAATACTCATTTAAGAGATGGCTCACCTGTAGTTCTTCGCCCCATAAAACCGGAAGACGAACCAATGTGGCTGAAACTGCTGGCAAGTTGTTCGAAAGAGTCAATTTATCACCGTTTCAGATATGATTTCTATTACGATTCACATGAGGTGGCAACACAGTTTTGTTTCATCGATTATGACCGTGAAATCGCAATTGTTGCTGAAATAGAGGATGAAGGGGAGAAAAAACTGATTGGTGTTGGCCGTTTAATTGCCGATCCCGATGTGGAAGTGATGGAATATGCCATTTTAGTTACAGATGCATGGCAGAAAAAAGAGTTGGGCTTCATGCTGACTGAATATTGCCTCGAAATTGCAAAAATAAGAGATATCAAAAAGTTAATGGCTGAAACCACACAGGGATAACAAACCCATGATTTCAGTTTTCAGGAAGCTTAATTTTAAAATCCGTTTTAATGAAGACGGTACGGTGACTGTGAGCAAAGATTTAACTGAAGCAGACGAATAAATACTTTTATCTGCAGAAATAATATTAAATTCCCGGCAACCGAAGTAAATTTCCCTGCCGGGAAATTTTTGAACGCATAGAATGGACATTGAAAATATCGAAAAAGCAGTACAACTTATCCGAAAGGCAAAGTATGTAGTTGCTTTTACCGGGGCCGGCATTTCAGTAGAAAGCGGCATTCCGCCGTTCAGGGGTGAAAACGGATTGTGGACAACCACTCACCCAATATTTCTCGAAATTGATTTCTTCAAAAGAAAACCATTGCAATCATGGATTAAAATAAAAAAAATCTTTTACGATAAACTGGGGGACGCAGAACCAAATCTCGCACATAAGGTGCTGGCAAAAATGGAGGAAAGAAGTTTTTTGGAGTCGGTTATCACACAAAATATCGACCACCTTCACCAAAAAGCAGGTAATAAATATGTGTACGAATTGCACGGGACCTACAAACAACTGGTTTGTACTTCCTGCAGTTCGGAATATGACATTAGTTTTGCCAATTTGAATTATCTGCCTCCAACTTGTTTTGTTTGTAAGGGAATATTAAAGCCGGACATGGTTTTCTTTAATGAACCGATTCCTTATTTTGCCAAAAAGCGTTCATTGGAAGAGGCACAAAAAGCTGATTTGCTGCTGATTATTGGCACAAATGCCGAAGTATTGCCAGCAGCAGAAATTCCGGAAAGAGCGAAAAAAAGCGATGCAAAGATTATAGAGATAAATATACGTCCATCTCACTTTTCGAATACAATTACCGATATTTTCATTCAGGCAAAAGCAACCGAAGCAATGGAAAAGATTAGTGAACTTCTGTATTTGTAATAATTTCGAAATCTGCTGCTTTATTATTTCATTTTCGCCAAATAAAATACCCTATTGTATGTTATTCTGTTATTGATTAACTTGAAGAAATTTTATAACGTATCGGATAAAACAGCTAAAAATGAAAAGGTTCATTGTAATTTATCATGCACCGGAAGAATTGACACAGCAAAGTCAGCAGTCTACCCCGGAAGAGATGGAACAGGGAATGAAAGCCTGGTATGACTGGGCACATAAATGTGGCGATAAACTGGTTGATTTGGGAAATCCGCTGGTCAACGGACAGGCAATAAAACCAGATGGAACGACAGAAAGAAGTTCCAGGGGAGTTTGCGGATACTCCATTTTGGAGGCAGAAAACCTGGAGGAAGCCAAACAACTCATGAAAGGTCATCCTCACCTGATGTGGGACGGCGCCTGTGAAATAGAAGTTCATGAAACCATGCCGGTGCCGGGAAGCTAATTAATGCTGTTCAGATTAAAAAAGTTCAAATTAATATCCCTTTATTAATACATCCTTGTTTTTCAATAAATTATTTATTGCGGAATCTTCAGGACGAAATCTTCAATTTTTCATGACTCATCGAACAGTGTCTTTTGAACATTTACACCAATAGATTTCGCAGGTACTTGCAGAATTAATTCATGTAATTAACAACATACTAATTAAATAAGCGATAAAATAAATCAAGACAATGTTGTATGCTATTTATTTTAAGTGTATCTTGTTTCTACTTAAAATAAAAAATACAATGCCATTGTTCATGGACATACATTTTGTTGGTGAGGTTTCAGTTGAAGATACCCGTCTCGCTCATCTTAAGGACTTGGCAGTCCAGGAAAAGTATGGTGTTAAATACCACCAGTACTGGTTTAACGAAAAAGAAGGCACTGTTTATTGCCTGATGGAAGGCCCTGACAAGGAATCATGCGCGGCTACACATTTGGAAGCCAATGGATTTGAAGCCTGCCAGATTACAGAAGTGGAGGGTGGCATGTATGACTTGTTTATGGGCGAAAATCAGCAGGTGGACCATGGACCGGTGCGGCATAATAACGGGGAAATTGACAACGGATTTCGTTATATTCTTACTCTTGATATTATCACAAAAACTGCCAGCTCAAATACAATAGACTTCGGCCAGCTTAAACTCCCGCAGAAACCAAAAAACAAGGCACTTCAGATTATTGCTGAATGCGAAGGAAAAGAAGTTAAGACAGTCGGTTTTGATGTTATCGTTGCCGTTTTTGAAACACCGGATTTAGCAATGAAGAGTGCCCATGAAATCCAAAGGGAATTTTTAAAATATACCAATTCACCGGCCTCAGAAAAAACCGATATCACATTTAACATAGGAATTAGTGTAGGTCAACCTCTTACTGAAGAAGAAGGTTTTTTTGAAAAGGCCATAAAAACAAGCCACAGGCTGTGCCTTATTGCCGGTAACAAAGAAATAATGACTTCAAGGATGTTTGAAGAACTCTGCAGCTCCAGTGAAGAAACTAAGAAACACATCAATTACCGTACATTAAATCTTTCAGAACAGGATTTCGTAGACAACCTTTTGGATATTACAGAAAACCGGTTTTCTGAATTTACTTTTGGTGTGGATGGCCTGAGCAGGGATTTAGGCGTAAGCCAGCCACAACTGTACCGGAAAGTAATTGCAATTACCGGACGTTCACCTGTGATTTTTATTCGCGACATCCGTCTGAACAAAGCCCTTTCGCTGATTAAGGAAAAAAAATACAACATCTCTGAAGTTGCACTTGAAGTTGGTTACAGCAGTCCTTCCTATTTCTCCAAATGCTTTCAGGATAAATTTGGAATTAAACCTTCCGCAATTGCCATATAAATTTTCTGCACTACTTCTCTCCCCTCTTTTCGGATGAATGAAAATTGATAGTTATTGAATTAATAAAGGTGGATTTACTCTTTTATTGACAATATCTTTGGTTTGTAGAATTAACGCTATCAATATGTTACTGCAAACTTTCATTTTTTAATCATTTAAATTCAATAATCATGAAAACAATTAAAGCATTAAAATCACTGGCAGTTCTGGCTGCACTTTTTTTAAGTTTACCCGGTGCAACACAGGAAAAAGAATCGCATGAACTGGTGCTGCATCCACATGAATACACCGGTCCAATTCAAATTTCAAAAGAAGATTTCCCCAAAGGGAACGTAGTAAATTTGGTTGGTGGATGGGGTGGGCTTACTGTGGCTATAAATGAACCACCTGCCGGCACCGATTATACACCGTTTTTAGTTGGACTGAAAGATGATCTTTGCCAGGTTCCGCACTGGGGCTATCTGGAAAAAGGGAAAATACGTATTATCGATAAAAACAAAAATGAAGTAGTTGTTAAGGCTGGTGGGGTTTTTTATATGCCACCCGGACATACTGTAATTGTGGTTGAAGATAGCCGGTTAATAGATTTTAGTCCTGAACATGAAATGGAGGAATTGACTAAACATGTGTTGAAAAAAGTAGCAGAAATGCAAAACAATCAGTAAAATTTAAACATAAAAACGATGTTCAGCAATTTAAAAAATCAGGTTAAAGGAGAAGTCATTCTTCCGGGAGACAGCAATTACGATGAAGCCCGGAGCATTTACAATGCCATGATTGACAAGAAACCGGCGGCCATTCTGAAATGTAAAAATGACGATGATGTTATCGCAGGTGTTAATTTTGCAAGGGAAAACAATCTGGAGGTTTCAATTAAAAGCGGCGGGCATAATGGCGCCGGACTTGCATTGGTGGATGACGGACTGGTGATTGACCTTTCTGAAATGAATGAAATTCAGGTTGACCATGAAAAGGGAATTGCCAAAATCCAGGCAGGCAGCCTGCTTAAAGAGGTGGATAAAACCACACATAAATATGGTCTGGCACTGCCTTCGGGAATAATTGGCACAACAGGAGTTGCAGGATTAACGCTTGGTGGTGGAATAGGTTACCTGAGCCGCAAAGGTGGACTAACCATTGACAACCTTTTGGAAGCAGAAGTGGTGCTTGCAAATGGAGAACAGGTAATTGCAAGTGCCAGTTCGCATCCGGAACTTTTTTGGGCGGTTAGAGGTGGTGGCGGCAACTTTGGAGTCGTGGTTTCTTTTACTTTTAATCTGGTTCCGGTAAAAAATGTATATGCCGGTCCTATGTTCTGGCCCCTGGAAAAAGCTGCTGAGGTGATGAAGTTTTATTCTGACTTCACTAAAAATGCATCGAATGATTTGTATGGCTTCTTTGCTTTTCTGATAGTTCCTCCCGGGCCGCCGTTTCCTGAACATTTGCATAATAAAAACGTATGTGGAGCGGTTTGGTGTTACACAGGTCCTGCCGAAAAAAGAGAGGAAGTTTTTAAACCCATCCGTGAATTCGGTCCCCCTATTCTCGATTTCGTCGGAGAAATCCCGATGCCTGCACTCAACGGCATGTTCGATGAATTATATCCTCCCGGAATGCAGTGGTACTGGAAATCAATTTACCTGAAGGAATTATCCGAAGACGCCATTCAGGCCGCAGTTAAACATGGTTCAACTGTTCCGACGATACACTCCACCACTCATTTTTATCCCATCGACGGGAAAGTACATGAAGTTGACGCTGATGAAACTGCCTGGGCAAACCGTGAAGCAAGATGGGTACAGGTTATAGTTGGTGTTGATCCCGACCCTGCCAATGCTGAAAAAGTAACCAAATGGTGCAAGGATTATTATGCGGCCATGGAACCCCATTCATCAGGTGGGGCATACGTGAATTTTATGATGCAAGAAGGACAGGAACGTATTAAGGCATCATATGGCTCCAATTATGAACGGCTTACCCGAATTAAAAAAGAATACGATCCGGACAATTTCTTTCATATTAATCAAAATATTGAACCAATTCAATAATCATTTAAAATTAAATATCATGAAAACAAAATTGACATTTTTAGTAGTTATCATCTTATGTTTTGCATTCACAAACTGCGATAAAAAAGATGATAATACCATTGAGTCACAGCAGATCGATCTTATCAATGATGATTTCACTGAATCGAAGGCAGAAATACAAACAGTTCTTGACGGAATATTTAAAAGCATCCAGGAAAATGATGCAGATAAACTCATCTCCTATCACATTTATGGTCCAAAATTTACCGAATTCAGAGACAGCGAAAAACGGTTCAATTCTGAAGAAAACGAACAATACGAAAGAGGATTTGTAGGTGCAATTTCAGGTTTCGATTACACTTTAGGTGATTTAAAAATCAATGTTTTTGGCGATGTTGCAGTGGTTACATTCCATGCCGATTTTCGCCCTACAATCGGAGAAGATGTTGCACAAATATGGGGTTCAACCACGCTGGTCTTTGTAAAAGTAAACGGTGAATGGAAAATTACCCATGAACATCATTCGCCGCTGATTGTGGGATAATATTTAATTTCATTCATTCTTCATGCATTGAAAAAATACACATTCTTTTTTTCATAATATCATGTTGGCAGGCGGTTGGATGGAATTTGGAACAGCTGAAAACGGACTGGACCAAGGCCGATATTAAATTATCCAATGCCAGATTGAAATAAGTTCATTTTTCCGCTTAACGAAATAAAACAATAATTATGAATAACTTTTCATACCTCATTATTTTCGGAGTTTTTATCTTGATTATTGCAAGCTGTAAATCAATCCCGGAACCAGGAACAACAGAGCATATCAATGCAGTTACCCAACAGGTAAATGATGACAGGTTACTTGCAACTGACGAAACTCCCGGCGACTGGCTATCCTATGGCAGAAATTACCAGGAAGACCGGTTTAGCCCTTTAAATCAAATCACCAAATTGAATATTAAAAAACTGGGATTGGTTTGGAGTATAAATTTAGGCACTACCCGTGGTATTGAAGCTACACCGGTTGTTGTTGACGGAATCATGTACATTACCGGCCCCTGGAGCATTGTATATGCAATTGATGCAAGGAAAGGAGAAATCATTTGGATATATGATCCGCAGGTTCCCCGGGAATATGGAGAAAGAGCATGTTGTGATGTTGTGAACCGGGGAGTTGCATTGTACAAAGGTTTGGTATTCGTTGGATCCCTGGACGGAAGACTTATTGCAATTGAGGCATCAACCGGAACAAAAAAGTGGGAAGTAGTTACTGTCGATCAAAATAAAGGCTATACAATAACAGGTGCTCCAAGGATTATTGACGGTAAAATCATTATTGGAAATGGGGGCGCAGAATACGGAGTACGCGGTTATATAACGGCGTACGATGCGCTGACAGGCAGTAAAATATGGCGTTTTTTTACCGTTCCGGGTAATCCGGCCGATGGATTTGAATCGAAAGCAATGGAGAATGCTGCAAAAACATGGACAGGTGAATGGTGGAAATATGGCGGCGGAGGAACTGCATGGGATGCAATGGCCTATGATCCTGAATTGAAATTACTTTACGTTGGTACAGGTAATGGCTCTCCCTGGGATCGGGAAATAAGAAGTCCCGGTGGCGGAGATAATTTATACCTGTCGTCAATAGTTGCCCTAAACCCGGATAACGGTGAGCTAAAATGGTACTACCAGACAACTCCCGGTGACAGCTGGGATTATACAGCCACGCAACATATAATACTCGCTGATCTTGAAATAAAAGGTAAAATCAAAAGGGTACTGATGCAGGCACCCAAAAATGGCTTTTTCTATGTAATTGACCGAACCAACGGTGAATTTATTTCAGCAATGCCATTTGTTTATACGAATTGGGCTAAAGAAATTGATTATAAAACAGGCAGACCAATCGAAACACGATTCAGCAGATATAAAGGCATAAATTCGGTTATTGCCCCTCATCCCATTGGAGGGCACAACTGGCACCCAATGTCCTTCAATAAATCAACCGGTTTGGTTTATATTCCTGCGCAGGAAAGCTCAAATATATATGGTCAGCAAAAGGACTGGAAATTTGTTGATGATGCAAGAACGTGGAATACAGGAACAAGTTACAACCCTGAAAACCCGGTCCAGCGAGATTCGTTAGCCAATCAATGGAATGGAAAACTGATTGCCTGGGATCCGGTAAACCAAAAGGAAGTGTGGAGCGTAAACCAAAAATCATTTTGGAATGCAGGAATACTAACCACTGAAGAACTTGTTTTCCAAGGTGCCGGAGAGGGTGATTTTGTGGTTTATGATGCAAAAAACGGAGAAAAGTTATGGGAATTTCCGCTTGAAACAGGAATCGTGGCACCACCAATAACTTATTTGGTTGATGGCGTTCAGTATGTAACACTTGTTGCCGGGTGGGGAGGCGGAATGGCTACATGGGTAAAATATACCAACCAAATTAATCCTGGTGGCGTTTATACTTTTGCCATAGGAGGAGAAAAAGATGCTCCTGATTTTCCAGTTCAAACTCCACCGGAACCGGTAAATCTCGAATTTACTGCAACCAACGAACAGCTGGAAAACGGCGGCAGGCTTTTGGATCGTTATTGTTCGAAATGTCATGGGGGTGGCACTGGTGGAGCAATTCCCGGTTTAATATATTCCAGACCGGAGACTTTTGAAATTTTCTACCAAATTGTCGGAGAAGGAGCATATTTAGGAAAAGGAATGCCAAAATTCAACGACAGGCTGTCAAAACAAGACATTCTGGATATCAAACATTACCTGATTTCAAATGCTCAAATAAAAAGAAATACAAATTTGGAATAAAAGAAACAAGGAAAATTATAGTTCTACTTTTCTTACTACTTATTGAAATAAATTACAATTGAACAAATCAATCATCAACCAGGCGTAGCAGTTGGAGTCAGGAGATTCATCCAGCTCAGCATCGTTTCAAAAACTTCGTCCCGTTCCGGTTCATTGTGTAATTCGTGCCAGGCATTTTCCCACAACACCAACCTGCAATTTTCACCGGTACGTTCAGCAAAATCAATACTCCCCGAAACAAAAGCAATGTTATCTTCCTTTCCATGCATCAGCAAAAGCGGAAGCGGAAATTCCGCAGCATGATTGAGCGTCCATTTATTTATCCCGAGCATAACTTTTCCAAATCCAAGCGAAATTTTATCATGAACCAGCGGATCATTTTGATAATACTCTACCACCTTTTTGTCGCGGCAGAGCATATTCGAATCCAATCCGCTTGAAAGGGTTACTTTAGGAAACAAGGAACCCAGTACTTTTGCAGCAACTACCTTTATCTTCTGATTTTCAAGCCTGGTATGTAATCCCGGACTGGTGGAAATAACTCCTTTAACTTCAGGTTGATGTTTTAATGCATAATATCAACACAAGAATTCCCCCCAAACTATGCCCGTACAGAAATAACGGCAATTCCGGATAGCGTGTACGTGCTTTTTCAAGCAAAATGCTGATATCCTGCATTACAGCATCCGCGGAAGGAAAATGGCCCCTTATCCCTTCAGAACGGCCATGCCCGCGCAAATCGGCGCCAAACAAAATATATCCGCTCCCAGTAAAAACACGGGCCACATTTTCATAGCGCGAAGTATGCTCGCCTACTCCATGTACAAGACAAACCACAGCCTTTTTTGAGCCCATGCCAGGTTCCCAGCCTTGCGCGAAAATATTTAATCCGTCATTCGATTTCCAGCTTGTTTCAAAATGTTTCATCTGCATTTGATATTAATAATGTCGCATGAAATCTCATTCAGCTAATTGATCCCATCGAATAAGTCTATTCTTGAATTCACTATATTCCCAAAAAACATAAATCCTATTACCATCTATATTCTATTAATTTATCGAATAAGCAAATCTGATTCAATAAAAAGCAAAAATAATGTAATCGCTCGTTGTTCCCTTTTTTGATTTACACAATTTGTAAGGAAATTAGTAAACTTGTAGTTTCTTCTGCAAATTATTAAAAATTCGAGACAAAATTATATAGAGGAAATGTACAATAAGTATTTTAGATCAAATTATAAAAAACAATAAACAGATGAATTCTTAAAATAATTCTGCTAATTGTTCTCTTTAAATTATTTTTATCAGCAAATGAGTTCCAGCAGGTAACAGTACCCGATGCATTTCCGGGTCAAATCAACCACAAATCTGGCTATTGTTCTTTTAACCTAAAAAAGTAGAATGAAGAGGAAAAAAATTATTTACGGATTAGCAACAATTACGTTCATCCTTCTTTGTACAGGAATCCTTCGTGCACAGCCGGTTAAAAGATTGTATATCGGAATCGACGACCATACCGATTTTATGTGGACAGCCAACGAAGCTGGTTACGACTCAGCGTTTGTGCAAATGCTCGACTATTACCTTGACCAGATTGATTCAACAAAATCGAATCCCGATGATTTTCAGTCCCGGTTTAACTGTGATGGAAGTTACTGGATGCAGGCTTATCAGCGTCATCGTTCACCGAAACAGTTTGAAAGATTAATTGCTGCAATCAAATCAGGTCATATCAGCGTTCCGTTGCATGCCCTGATTAATTGCTACGGCGGAATGCCTACCGAGGCAGCTATTCGCGGAATGTATTATGCCGGACAAATCGAAAGAAAATATGACCTGCGTTTCCGGATGGCCGGAACGATGGAAAACAATACCCTGCCGCTGGGAATGAGCTCCATCTGGGCAGGTTCAGGAGCCAGATACAGTTGGAACGGCATAGGTGGTTATGCAAGCCAGATGAGCTATGAGTACCGCGCCAACCGCCGCCACCAGTTGTATAATTACACAGGACCGGATGGTTCATCGGTGCTGATGAAATGGTATATGTACAATGAAAAAACAACGGCTCCCCTGGGTAGTTACGCCGAATTGCGCACAACAATGAAATCAAAAGATGCCATTTCAGAAATCGGAAGCATGATTCCCCGTCTTGATGCAATGTGTGATACTGTTTCTCCTGATTCCAATTATCCATTTAATAGTGCTGCTGCAATTGGATACGGGCATGATGATTTAACAACCTGCCTGTCACCTGAATTTATACAGGTAGCACAAAACCTGACAACATCCACCCGAAGGGTAAGGGTTTCAATAGCGGAAGATTTCTTTGAAGATATTGAAAAGAATTATTCCAACTTACCCTCCGAATCAGTGACTTATGGCAATGAATGGGATTTGTACCCGGCATCAATGAATGAAACGACTGCAAAAATGAGAAGGGCTACTGAGAAATTACGGGGAGCTGAGGCATTGGCAACAGTGGCGAGTATTGTGAGTAAAGGGCTGAGGGCTGAGAGCAAAGGGCAAAAAGCACAAGGTAGCATTCAAAAAGATGTTTTTTCGGAAGAAATGAAAAGCATGCGAAACAAAGCCTGGGATTCATTTGGGTATTACTGGGAGCACGACTGGACCGGCGACAGTAAACTGGCCCGGGAGGAAAGGCCGGATTGGCAAATCAGACTTCAAACCAATCTATCCACTTACGTTGATTCATTGCAAAACCTGTCCGTACGATTTTTGGGCAGCCAGATAAAAGAAGCAAAAAACCCCCGGTTTTTCGTCTTTAATCCTTTAAGTTGGGAAAGAGATGATGTGGCTGATTTTCCCTGGAATGGTGAGTACCCGGTTAAGGTGGTCGACCTTTACAATAATGTCGAGGTCCCAGGCCAGCTTATTACAGTATCCGGCAAAAATTACCTGCGTATTTTTGCTGAAAATATTCCTTCTGTCGGTTATAAAGTTTATGAAATCAGGAAAGGGAAGCCAGTCCGGTTTCAAAACGAAATCAGCATTTCAGGAGATACAGTTAGTAATTCATTTTACAGTTTAAAACTTAGCCGATCGGGCGCAATAACCAGTATCACGGATAAGCGTGCAAACAACCGGCAACTGGTGAAATTTATTGAAGGCAGATACCTGAACGACCTTGGAAGTGGCAATGTTGATAGCGGAAAGCCAATTGAGGTGGAAAATGCCGGTCCTGTTTCAGTCACGTTGAAGGCAGTTTCAGATGACCCCGTAAAACATACTGTACGGGTAACACTTTTTGCAAACAGCCCGCGCATTGAAATTGAAAACAGTATCGATGCAAATTTTGGTGATGTAAAAACATGGGCCTTTTCTCTGGACCTGAAGAATCAAACAACCAGATATGAGGAACTTGGAGCAATTCTGACAGCAAGATTAGAAACCAACGGCGGCCATTATGCCTCTCAGAATGCCCGATACGACTGGCAGACTTTTAATCATTTTGCCAACATGAGCGAAGCGGATTATGGTATAACCATCTCAAATCTCGACTGCAGCTTCTTTAAACTTGGTCAAAGTTCAGTGTATTCACTTGAGGAAAATTCTTCGCAACTAAATGCTTTGGCTGGTGGACAGGTGGATAAAAAACGGGAAGATGGCGGATTTCTGGGGTTTCCATATCAGAATGGTGAAACCAGCTTCCATTATCACTTTGCAATAACCAGCCATCAAATGAATTTTGATCCGGTTGCCCCAATGAAGTTTTCTCTTGAGCATCAAAATCGCTTAATAACAGGCAAAGTATCCGGTGATGAATCTGCTTCAAATCAACTTCAATATTCACTTTTAACGGTTTCCGATCCGAATGTGCTGCTTTGGAGTGTTAAACCCTCGGAAGAAGGAATAGAAAGTGGAATAATCGCCCGGTTTTGGAATTTTAAAAATGAACCGGTCAGTCCTTTGATAAAACTAAATACTCCGGTTAAAAGGGCCTGGCAAACATCGCATATAGAAACAAACCAAAAAGAATTAAAACCGGCAAATGATAACATTTCAGTGTCCTTTAATAAAAATCAGATAAACACCTACCGGTTTCTTCCCGAAATTAATTAATGGAATATACCATAGATAATGATTTAATCAGTATTGAACCAATTGAATGTAATAACAGGCAAATCCGTTTAAAAAAAAGATTGAAATCAGCGAAAATTGAATATTTTGTGCAATCATACTTAGAATTTACCTTATGACAGAAAATAATCATTTAAACCGCCGGGAATGGCTAAAGCAAACAGGAATAATTGCAGCCGGACTTGCACTTTCTAACCTGCTTACAGCCCGGACATCAAAGAAGAACCCAACCATACTGCTTGTTTCAGGCTGGCAGGATGTAAATATCGGAGATATTGCCCATACTCCCGGATTATTGCATGTACTTGAAACATTTCTTCCGGAAGCTAAATTGATTTTGTGGAAGAAAAGCGGTTATAACAAGAAAGTCTCCGAAATATACAGTGGAAATTTCCCAAAGGTAAATGTACTCTACGGAAATGTGAATGAGCAAAAAGAAGTGGATAATCCTGAATTGTTAAAAGTATTCAAGGAAAGTGATATTCTGCTCCACGGCTCCGGGCCGTTGCTTGTTGGAGCCGATCATGTGGCTTCATGGATTAAGCACACGGGCAAACCTTTCGGTGTTTTTGGTGTAACATTGCAAAATCCGAATGAATATCATCAGGAGTTGTTAAAAAAGGCAGCCTTCATTTTCACACGCGAAACCCATTCAATAGAGCACCTAAAAAAAGCCGGAATTGAAGGGGAGCATATTGATTTTGCTCCTGATGCTACTTTCTTTCTTAACATTCAGGATGATAAAAAAGCCGAACAATTTATGGATTCGAACCACCTGGAGGATAAAAAGTTTATGTGTGTAATCCCGCGGCTTCGTTATACTCCGTATCATTTGATTTATCCTGAATCCAACAACTGGGACAGTGAAAGAATAAAGACAGTTGAAGAAACCAATAAAAAGAATGGGGAAAGAGATCATGCAAAAATGAGGGAAGCAATGATTGCATGGGTGCGTGAAACGGGTAATAAAGTTCTTGTATGCCCTGAGATGACCTATCAGGTTGATATCATGGATGAGTTGCTCATCGATCCCTTGCCCGAAAATGTAAAACCTTTTGTGATAAAGCATGGGTATTGGCTGCCCGATGAAGCTGCCTCAATTTATTCAAAAGCCAGTTCAGTAATAAGTTTTGAATGTCATTCACCAATTATAGCTGCCGCCAACGGAACACCATTTTTATACTTGCGTCAGCCCGAAGACACAATTAAAGGACAAATGTATTACGATTTGAATTTTAATGACTCTGTTTTTGAGATTGAAGAAACCAACGGAGATCAAATTACCAGTCGCCTGCGTGAAATTTGGACCAATTATCCGGAAGAAGAATCGGAACTCAAAGCACGTATGGATAAAGTAAGCCAAATCTATTCAGATCGGGTAAGCAGGATGAAATCCTATACTAATTTATAAACCGTTATATTGAAAATGAAAAGTTATCACCTGATTTTAAATAATCTTCTTTTACTGTTTATTTTGTATACACAGACATTATCGGCCCAGTTTATAATTACCGCCCCCGACAGGGTAAGAACGCCTTTAAAAGTGGATATGAAGCGCATCGGCACCATTCAACCCCGCAGTACCAAAGAAATTGGTTCGTCACGTTTAACGGTAGGATGCGAAACCCTGGATCGCGACCATACAGTCTGGGACAATTACAAAGATTATTTACCACCACTTGGTGTGAAAAAAATACGCCTGCAGGCAGGATGGGCAAAATGCGAAAAAACACCAGGGGTTTACGACTGGAAATGGTTAGACGAAATTATTGATTATGCTGTTGCCAACGACCTGGAACCGTGGGTGCAAACATCATATGGAAATCCTGCATATCCCGGCGGCGGCGGGGTTAATCTTTTAAACAGCATAATGACTTCGGAAGAAGCCTGGGAGGCATGGGACCGGTGGGTGGCAGCATTGGTTACGCGCTACAAAGACCGGGTTAAGGAGTGGGAAATCTGGAACGAACCAGATCATCCCGGCCAGAATATCACTCCGGAAACAACAGCACATTTGAATATACGTACGGCTGAAATAATTAAACAGATACAACCAGATGCAAAAATTGCAGGTTTGGCCTATACATCAAACAGCGATAAAGTTTATCTCGACAATTTTCTGAATATAATTGCAGATGCAGGAAAACTTGATTTATTCGACTGGATTTCCTACCACAGTTATACCATGAGACCTGAAGATGCATATACTGAAAAAAGGGTACTCGGTTTAAGGTCGGTCATTGAGAAGTATTCAAAAAATATCCTTTTACGACAGGGCGAAAACGGAGCTCCTTCTACCTACATTCCCAGTTTTGCATTATCGGAATACTACTGGACCGAATATACCCAGGCCAAATATGACATGCGCCGCATGCTGGGTGATTTGGGTCACGACATTGAAACTTCCGTTTTTACCATCATCGATATTTATTACAACTGGGGCGACCGTGCTGTTTTAAATACAAAAGGATTGATACAATCGGATATTACAATGGCTGCAATTCGTCCAAAAGTGGCGTATTATGCAATTCAAAATCTTGCGGCAATTTTCGATAACAACATGGTGCTCCATCCTGAATTTAAGTACACCAGCATAAGCGAAGAATCAATGTCGGTATATGGCTATCAGCATCAGCCAACCCAAACGCCACTGGTTGCGCTATGGTTGGATGGTGAAAATGCCACCAATTCATTCGAAACAAAAACAGTAAACATTACATTTGAAAACCTGAATTTTAAACATCCGGTTTGGGTGGATTTAATGACGGGTGCAATCTTTGAAATTCAAAAGACGCAATGGAGTAAAAACGGAAAGCAGAGTCGATTTGAAATTCCACTGTATGACTC